>NZ_JBIAGU010000007.1:0-227631 GCF_042869935.1 Kitasatospora sp. NPDC006697 | reverse complement strand
CGACGCTCGACGCTCGACGCTCGACGCTCGACGCTCGACGCTCGACGCTCGACGCTCGACGCTCGACGCTCGACGCTCGACGCTCGACGCTCGACGCTGGGAGCGTCTTATTGTACCCAACCCCATGCGAAAGGACCATCAACTTCCCCCGCAGCGCCCCCAGTTCACCCCCGAAGCTGGCCGACACCGCCAGCTCCACCGGCGTGGCCAGCGCCTGCTCCCAGGGCAGCACCGGCACGCCGACCACGGCCAGCAGCTCCGGCACGCCCGCCTGGAACGGCGAGGAGCCCGTGCAGGTCGCCAGCAGCTGCACCCGCAGGTCGTCGCGGAAGAGCGGCAGCACGTCGAGCAGCCGGGTGGCCGAGGTGACGTTGTGCACCACCAGCAGCACCCGCCGGCAGCCCCCGCGGGTGGCCCAGCGCGCGGCCTCGGGGCCCACGGGCACCCGCAGCCAGCCGGCACCCGTCGCCCCGTTCACCCGTGCTCCCCCCGACCGTCGACCGCTGGTCGACAACCTACCGGCCGTGGCACCGGCGGCCGCGGCGGATGCGGCAGGATGGGGAGCGTCGTGGATCACGGTCGAGCGAGGGAGCGAGCACCATGGGCCAGCCGGGCCGGTCGGTCAACCACTACCGCATCGGCGAGGCCGCCGCGCTGCTCGGGGTCAGCGCCGACACCATGCGGCGCTGGGTCGACGCGGGCCGGGTGGCCGCGGAGCGGGACGAGCACGGGCACCGGATCATCCCGGGCGAGCCGCTCGCGGCGTTCGCGCGCGAGCTGGCCAAGCCGGGCGCGGCGGAGGCGGAGGGGCGGCCCTCCTCGGCGCGCAACCGGTTCCCGGGGATCGTCACGCAGGTGGTGCTCGGCGACGTGGCCGCACAGGTGGAGATCCAGGCGGGCCCCTTCCGGGTGGTGTCGCTGATCAGCCGGGACTCGGCGGAGGAGCTGGGCCTGGTGCCCGGGGCACCCGCGACCGCGGTCATCAAGTCGACCAATGTGATGATCGAACGCAGCTGACTCGCCATCAGCCGGCCCACCCACCCAGCGGAGCGCCGTGCCCCGGGCACGTCGATCCGATGACTCCTCGGCTCCGGAAGGCCTCCCGATGACACAGCCCACCACCCCCGCCGGGTCCACGCCGCTCGCCGTCGCGCACCGCGGCGACCCCTACCGGCACCGCGAGAACACCCTCGCCGCGATCTCCGGCGCGCTGGCCGCGGGGGCGGACGCCGTCGAGGTGGACGTCCAGCTCACCCGCGACCGGGTGCCGGTGCTGCTGCACGACCAGACGCTCAAGCGGCTCTGGCAGCTGGACCGGCCGATCGGCGCGCTGACCAGCACGCAGCTGGCCGCCCAGAAGTTCGCCGGCGGCCTGCGGGTGCCCACCCTCACCGAGGCGCTGAAGCTGTTCGCCGAGGCCGGCCAGACGGAGGGGGCGCGCCCGGGCGTCCGGCTGCTGATCGACCTGGACGAGCCCGGACCGGCGCGGGCCGCCTGGGAGGCCGTCACCGCGCTGGGCGCGGAGGAGCTGGTGGCGTTCTGCGGGCCGGCGCCCGCGATGTTCGCGGTGCGCGAGGTCGCACCGCGGACCCCGATCTCGCTCACCTGGCAGCGGCCCGAGCTGCCGGTCCGGCCGCTGCTGGACGACCTGCGCCCGCGCTACCTCAACCCGCCGTTCGGCCTGGTGGACCGCCGCCTGGTCGAGCGGGCCGCCGAGGCCGGGCTGGGCGTGGCCACCTGGACGGTGGACCTGCGCCGCACCATGCGCCGGATGTGCGAGCTCGGGGTGGCCTCGGTGACCACCAACCGGATCGACATCCTGCGCCAGGAGCTGGACCGCCGCGGGGCCCGGGGCGGCAAGTGACCCCACCGGTGCTGGACCGCCGCGAACTGAACCGCGCCCTGCTCGCCCGCCAGCACCTGCTGGCGCCCGCCGACCTGACGCCCGAGGAGCTGATCACCCATCTGATCGGCCTCCAGGCGCAGGCCACCGACCCGCCCTACTACGGCCTCTGGACCCGGCTGCCGCAGGCCCGCCCCGAGCAGCTGACCGCACTGGTGGAGCAGCGCCGGGCGGTCCGACTCGGGCTGCAGCGCGCCACCATCCACCTGGTCACCGCCGAGGACTGCCTGCGGCTGCGCCCGCTCTTCCGGCCGGTGCTGGAGCAGAACCTCAGGGGCAGCCGCGGCCGGCTGCTCGCCGGGCTGGACCTGGACGCGCTGACCGACCGGGGCCGGGCCCTGGTCGAGGAGCAGCCGCGCACCTTCCAGGAGCTCGGCGAGCTGCTCGGCGCCGCCCACCCGGACCGGGACCCGGCCGCGCTGGCCCAGGTGCTGCGGGCCAGGCTGGCCCTGGTCCAGGTGCCGCCGCGTGGGCTCTGGCGGACCGGCGGCGCCGCCGCGCACACCACCGCCGAGCAGTGGCTGGGCCGGCCGCTGGACTCCGGCGCCGACCAGGAGGCGGTGCGCGAGGAGCTGGCGCTGCGCTACCTGGCCGCCTTCGGCCCGGCCACCGCGGCCGACCTGCAGAAGTGGTCCGGGCTCACCCGGATGGCCCCCGTGCTGACCCGGCTGCGGGACCGGCTGGCCGAGTTCCGGGACGAGCGGGGCCGGGTGCTCCACGACCTGCCCGACGCGCCGCGCCCGGACGCGGGGACGGCGGTGCCGGTGCGGCTGGTCGCCCCCTTCGACAACCTGCTGCTCTCGCACGCCGACCGCTCCCGGGTGCTGGCCGAGGAGCACCGCACCCGGGTGATGACGGTGAACGGGCTGGTCGCGGGCACGGTGCTGGTGGACGGCTTCGTCGCGGGCACCTGGCAGGTGGTGCGCGAGCGGGACCGGGCGGCGGCGGTGCTCAGGCCGTTCGCGGCGCTCGGCCGGGCGGACCGCGCGGCGGCCGGGGTGGAGGCGGAGCGGCTGCTGGACTTCGCGGCGCCCGAGGCGGCGGCCCGCGAGGTGCGCTTCGAGGAGCCCTGAGCCGGGCGGCGGCCGGACGACGCGCCGATGGAGCAGCCAGCCGGGTAAATGTTCATCACATTTAATGGCGCTATGTCCGATCTGTCTGAGCCCGCGGTGCCCGAGTCCGCCTCGGCGCCGGCTGACGCCCCGCCGGCCGGCCTGCTGCCGCCCGCGGTGCGCCGGGCGGCCGCCTGGTCCGTGGCGGTGATCCTCTTCATCACCGTGGGCGCCCTGGTGGTCTTCGCGGCGGTCGAGCTGCGCGCGGCCACCGTGCCGCTGATCGTCGCGCTGCTCGCCACCTCGCTGCTGGAGCCCGTGATGCCGCTGCTGGTCCGCCGCGGCCTCGGGCGCGGCGCGGCCGCCGGACTGACCTGCGTGGTGCTGGTCGCCGGCGTGGCCGGCGCCCTCTACCTGCTGGTCAACTCCCTGGTGCACAGCGCCCCGGAGATCACCCACGCGCTGCAGCAGGCCGGCGACCAGCTGGCGGCCCGGCTCGGCCCGCTCGGCAAGAGCCTGCAGGACACCCTCAAGCAGACCTCCAACGCGGGCACCTCCTTCGCCGCCCAGATCGCCGACGGCGTGGTCTCCGGCCTCGGCCTGGCCGCCCAGGTGGTCACCGGCGCGATCCTCACCCTGGCGCTGGTCTTCTTCTTCCTGCGCGACGGCGACCGGAGCGAGGCCCTGGTCCGCTCCTTCCTCCCCGGCAAGCAGGGCGACCTGGTGGTCCTCTGCGGCCGGCAGGCCTTCGAGGCGATGGCCGGCTTCATGCGCGGCACCACGCTGATCGCGCTGATCGACGCCACCTTCATCACCATCGGCCTGCTGATCCTGGACGTGCCGGGCGCGGCCGGCCTGGGCGCGCTGGTCTTCATGGGCGCCTACATCCCGTTCGTCGGCGCCTTCCTCTCCGGCACCGTCGCCGTGCTGGTCGCGCTGGCCGACGGCGGGCTCGGCAAGGCGATCTGGGCGCTCGGCGTGGTGCTCGCCGTGCAGGCCGTGGAGGGCAACATCCTGCAGCCGCTGATCCAGAGCCGCACCGTCGAACTGCACCCGGCCACCATCATGATCGCCGTGGTGGCCGGCTCCGGCGTGGCCGGCATCCTCGGCGCCCTGCTCGCCGTGCCGCTCTGCGCGGCCGGCCTGGGCATCGTCGACGTGCTGCGCGGCCGGCCCGGCCGGCGGTCCCGGCTGAAGGCGGAACGGAACGGCAGACCGGCCGAGGAGAGCGGGACATGACGGAGCGGCGGCGGCCGTCCGGGGGCGCCGACCTGGGACGAGCCAGTAAAGTCGGCGCCGTGGAATTCGGAATCGACATCCTCGGCGAGCCCTACGAGGCCGCCGAACTCGAACTGCGCCCCGACACCGAGGGCCCGGTCGGCGCCACCCTGGTCCGCCGGCTCGCCCCGCCGCCGAGCGACCCGGCCGCCCCGCGCCGGGCGGTGCTCTACGTGCACGGGTACGTCGACTACTTCTTCCAGACCCACCTGGCCGACCACTTCATCGAGCTCGGCTACTCCTTCTACGCCCTGGACCTGCGCAAGTACGGCCGCTCGCTGCGCCCGCACCAGTCGCCCAACTACGTCCGCGACCTCACCGAGTACGACGAGGAGCTGGACGCGGCCGTCCGGATCATCCGCGAGCAGGACGGCCACACCGAGCTGCTGGTGAACGGCCACTCCACCGGCGGCCTGGTCACCGCGCTCTGGGCCGCCCGCCGCACCGGGCGCGGCCTGGTGAACGGGCTCTTCCTGAACAGCCCGTTCCTCGCCATGCCCACCGCCCCGGCCGTGCGGGTGCTCGGCGCCCCCGCGGTCGGCGCGCTGGGCCGGCTGGCCGCCACCCGCAAGCTGCCCAGCGGCCTCAGCCCGCACTACGTGCACAGCCTGCACCGCGACCACCGCGGCAGCTGGGACTTCGACCTCTCGCTCAAGCCCGCCGAGGGCTTCCCGCTCTACGCCGGCTGGCTGGCCGCCATCCAGCGCGGCCACCAGCAGGTGCGGCGCGGGCTGGGCCTGGAGGTGCCGGTGCTGCTGATGGCCTCGGCCGGCAGCGTCGCCAAGTCCAAGTGGGACCCGGCGCTCTACCACCGGGACGCCGTGCTGCGGGCCGACGACATCGCCGCGCTCGGCCCCCGGCTGGGCCGCACCGTCACCGTGGTGCGGATCGAGGGCGGGGTGCACGACCTGGTGCTCTCCGGACCCGAGGCCAGGGCCCGGGTCTTCGAGGAGCTGGACCGCTGGCTGAAGGCCTACCAGTGACCGATCCCATACCGGTGCTGCGGGAGACCGCCTTCGGCACCGCCAAGCTGATGCCGGACATCGACGACCCGGGCAGCTGGCTGCTCACCGTGGACGGCACCCCGCAGTCCTACGTCGACCTGGCCGACCCGACCCGGCTGGAGTTCGAGTACACCCGCCGCCTCGGCCACCTGGCCGACGCGCTCGCCCCCGAGGGCGCGCCGCTGGACACCCTGCACCTGGGCGGCGGCGCGCTCACCCTGCCCCGCTACCTGGCCGCCACCCGCCCCGGCTCCCGCCAGCTGGCGGTGGAGGCGGACGGCCCGCTGGTCGAGCTGGTGGCCGAGGCGCTGCCGTGGGACCGGGACGCCCTCACCGTGCGGGTCGGCGACGCCCGCGAGCAGCTGGCCGCCGCCGCGCCCGCGGCCTGGGACCTGGTGGTGGTCGACGTCTTCCAGGGCTCCCGCACCCCGGCCCACCTCACCTCGGTCGAGTTCGTCCGCCTCGCCGCCCGCGTCCTGCGGGCCGACGGCTGCTACGCGGCCAACCTCGCCGACGGCGCCCCGCTGGACTTCACCGCCGCCCAGGCCGCCACCGTCGCCGCCGTCTTCCCGCACACCTGCCTGATCGCCGAACCCCCGGTGCTCCGCGGCCGCCGCTACGGCAACCTGCTGCTGCTCGGCTCCGCCCGGCCGCTGCCCGCCGCCGCCCTGACCCGCCGCCTGGCCGCCGACCCGTTCCCGGCCCGCCTGATGGACGGCGCCGACCTGGCCGCGCTCGCCGGGCGGTCCGCCCCGGTTCCGGACACCGAGGCGCGGATGTCGCCCGCTCCGCCGGCGGGGGCGTTCAGTATTGGGTGACGGCCCTGGAACCCGACCGAGGAGGAGCCTCACATGACCCTTGACGACGCGTCAGCACCGGTACCGGCGGACCTCGGCGAGGTGCCCGAGACCGCGCTCTGGACGCTCTACCAGCGGGCCGCCGAGGCGCGGCGGCCGGACGGGGTGCTGCGCGACCCCAAGGCGATCGAGCTGGTCGACCGGATCGACTACCCGTTCGCGGAGCGGTTCGGGACCAGCGGGCTGCAGTCGCTGGTGCAGGGGCTGCGGGTGGGGTGCTTCGACCGGGAGGTGGCGGACTTCCTGGCGCGGGAGCCGCGGGGGACGGTGGTCTGCCTGGGCGAGGGGCTGGAGACGCAGTACTGGCGGGTGGACAACGGGCGGGCGCAGTGGCTCGGCGTGGACCTGCCGGAGGCGGTGGCGCTGCGGGAGCGGCTGCTGCCTCCCGGGCCGCGGCAGCGGTACCTGGCGGGGGACGCGACCGGGTTCGAGTGGGCCCAGGAGGTGGATCCCGCGCACGGCGTGCTGGTCACCTGCCAGGGCCTGCTGATGTACCTGCGGCCGGGACAGGTGCGGGAGCTGATCGCCGGGTGCGCCGAGCGGTTCCCGGGCGGGTCGATGGTGCTGGACGCGGTGCCGCGCTGGTTCAGCCGGCTCACCGTCCAGGGCCGGATGCGCACGCCCGGCTACCGGGTGCCGCCGATGCCCTGGGGCATGGACGCGGGCGAGCGGGCGAAGCTGCGCACCGCCGGGCCCGGGGTGGCCGGGGTGCGGGAGGTCCGGCCGGTCGGCGGGCGGGGGGTCTTCGGGGCGCTGATGCCGGCGGCGCTCACGCTGCCGCCGCTGGCCGGGCGGCTGCCCTCGGTGACGGTGGTGGACTTCGCGGGAACCTAAAAGGTCGGTAAAGCGTTCGACTGCGAGGCGGCGCGCTAGGCTGCCCTGTCGCCCCCGTCCGACCGCGTTCTGGAGGAACCGGCCTTGCACATCGATGCCTGGATCGAGCACGTGCCACCCGGCGCGGTCTACGGACTCGTCGCCCTGATCATCGGGCTGGAGAGCCTCGGCATTCCGCTGCCCGGAGAGCTGGCGCTGGTCGCCGCCGGGATGGTGGCCTCGAAGGGGACGGTCAACCCGGTGCTGGTCGCGATCTGCGCGACGGCCGGGGCGATCATCGGGGACTCGATCGGCTACGCGATCGGGCGCAAGGGCGGCAAGCCGCTCTTCGAGAAGCTGGGGCGCAGGTTCCCCCGGCACTTCGGGCCGGACCATGTGGCGACGGCCGAGCGGTCGTTCGAGCGCTGGGGCATGTGGGCCGTCTTCTTCGGCCGGTTCATCGCGCTGCTGCGGATCTTCGCCGGGCCGCTGGCCGGTGCGCTGCGGATGCCCTACTGGCGGTTCCTGATCGCCAACGTGCTCGGCGGGGTGATCTGGGCCGGCGGGACGACGATGGCCGTCTACTACGTGGGCAAGGCCGTGGAGAAGTACCTGCAGAGCTTCTCCTACGTGGCGCTGGGCCTGGCGGCGGTGGGCGGCCTGGTCTCCGGCCTGGTGATCAAGAAGCGCGCCGCCAAGGCCCGGGCCGAGCACCCGGAGGCCGCCGGGCGCCCGGAGGAGCTGGACGAGGCGCGCCGCAGCTGACGGGCTGTCACCGGGGAGTCCGCCGCCACGTAGGATCGGCGGCGGACTTTCGCACGTGTGCGGGTGTGACAGAGGAGGAAGCTGATGAGCGAGCAGCAGTGGACCGCGGTGGACGACTACCTGGCCGAGGCGCTGGTCGGTGAGGACGAGGCGCTGACCGCCGCGCTGGTGCAGAGCGAGAAGGCCGGGCTGCCCGCCATCGCCGTCTCGCCGACCCAGGGCAAGCTGCTCCAGCTGCTGGCCCTGACCGTGGGCGCCCGGCGGATCCTGGAGATCGGCTCGCTCGGTGGCTACAGCGCGATCTGGATGGGCCGGGCGCTGCCCGCCGACGGCCGGCTGATCTCGCTGGAGCTCTCCCCGGCGCACGCCGCCGTCGCCCGGGCCAACCTGCACGAGGCCGGCCTGGAGCGGGTCGCCGAGGTGCGCACCGGCCGTGCCTCGGACAGCCTGGCGGAGCTGGTGGACGACGGCGCCGAGCCGTTCGACCTGGTCTTCATCGACGCCGACAAGCCGAGCATCCCCGAGTACCTGGAGTGGTCGGTCAAGCTGACCCGGCCGGGCTCGCTGATCGTGGTGGACAACGTGGTGCGCGGCGGCAAGATCGCCGACGCGGAGAGCGATGACCCCTCGGTGGTCGGCATCCGCCGGATGCACCGGGCGGTCGCCGCCGATCCGCGGCTGGAGGCGACGGCGGTGCAGACCGTCGGCGCCAAGGGCTACGACGGCTTCACGCTGATCCGGGTCGGCGGCTGAGCCGTCCCTCCCCGGAGACGCCGAACGGCGGGTGCCCCCCCCCGGCACCCGCCGTTCGTCAGTTCGCGAACGGCGCGACCAGCCGCTCGGTGAGTGCCGCCAGACCGGCCCGGGCGGCCGGGTCGTAGGCCCAGTCGTGTGCCCGGGTCTCGGTGAAGCGGTCGAAGTAGCGGCCCGTCACCCCCGCCAGCGCGGGATCGGTGAGCAGCCGGACGGTCGGCCGCACGCCCTCCTCCACCCCGACCTCGGGCACCAGCCCGTAGGCCCGCACGCCCGGGGTGTCCATCAGGTGTGCCGGGTGCAGCGCGTTCACCGTCACCTCGCCGGCGGGCAGTTCGGCGGCCAGCGCGAAGGTGTCCATGATCAGCGCCAGCTTGCTGCGGCAGTAGGCCTCCAGCCCCTCGTAGCCGCGCTCCAGCATCGGGTCGGCGAGGTCCACCGGCGACTGGCCGATCGAGGCGACGTTGACCACCCGGGCCCCGCCCCCGCCGCGCCGCAGCAGCGGCAGCAGCCGCCGGGTCAGCAGGTGCGGCGCCAGGTGGTTGACGGCCAGGCGCAACTCCACGCCCTGGGCGCTGAGTTCGCGCCGGGTCGGGTCGCTGCCGCCGCCGGCCACGGCGTTGTGCACCAGGGCGTCCAACCGCGGTTCGGCGCCCAGCAGTTCCTCGGCCAGGGCGCGGACCTGGGCCAGGTCGCCCAGGTCGGCCCGGTAGCCGCGGGCCTCGGCACCGGTCGCCCGGACCTCGGCGAGCACCGCCGCCAGCCGCCGCGGGTCCCGGCCGTGCAGCAGCACGGTGGCGCCCCGGGCGGCGAGGTCGAGGGCCAGGGCGCGGCCCATGCCCTGGGTGGTGCCGGTGACCAGGACCACCCGGCCGTCCAGTGGAGTCTCGTTGTTCATGGGCTGATGTATATCAACATATTGATGACTTATCAAAAGATTGATGCTCCGGGTGGGCTCGGACGCGCCGGAGGCCGGCCGCACCGCGGGGTGCGACCGGCCTCCGGACGGGCGGCCGAGCAGTCGTCAGATCTTGTCCGCGACGATCAGCAGGTAGTGGAAGCTGCCCTCCTTGTAGGCAGTCAGGAAGGGGTCCTCGATGCCGGTGGCCACCGAGGACTTGGCCCGCAGCTCCCAGTACGGGATGGTGTCCGGGGTCAGGTCCAGCACCTTGATCGGGGCCAGGCCGTTGGCCGCCAGCGCGCGGAAGTACTCGCTGCGCGGGTGGATGTTGCAGATGTAGTGCTGGTCGATCTGGCTCACCGCGCGGGACGGGCCGCCGGTGATGTCGTTGTAGCAGCCGGTGATGCAGACATAGCGGCCGCCGAACTCCAGCAGCCGGGAGAACTCCGCGAAGGCCTGGTTGAGGTCCACGTACATGGTGGTCTCGTTGGTCCAGATCGCCTTGCGCGAACCGGTCTCCAGCTGCGAGTCCAGCATGTTGCGGAAGTGGAAGCGGACCTTGTCCGCCACCCCGCGCTTCTGGGCCTGCTCGTTGGCGAAGCCGACCTGGTACTCGGAGATGGAGATGCCGTCGATCTCGCAGCCGAACCGGGCATTGGCCATGATGCTGGTGCCGCCGCGGCCGGAGCCGGCGTCCAGCAGGCGGTCCTCGGGGCGGATGTCGCCGAGGTGGTCCAGCAGCACGTCGGCCTGGGCGGTCTCCAGGCGGTGCATCTCCTTGATGATCCGGTCGTCGCGGGTGTCCTCCGGGCCCTCCAGCACCGACGGGTCGTACTCACCGAGCCCGTAGTGGTGGTGGTACAGGTCGTCGATCTGGCCCAGCCACAGGTTGACCGGGTCGACCTGGTTGGTGTTCCAGTAGTTGGCGACCGACTTCTGGAAGGCCGTGCGCAGGACCGAGCCGGTGTTGGGCGTGGTGGTCGTCATGACTGCTGCTGACTCCTCGTGGAGGGTACGGGGAATTTTCCTTCGGGGGTTGCCGGAACCGGCGGGGGGTCAGGCGCGCGGGCGCGAGACCTCGACGTTCTCCAGCACGCCGAGCGCGTCCGGGACCAGCACGGCGGCGGAGTAGTAGGCGCTGACCAGGTAGGAGATGACGGCCTTCTCGTTGATTCCCATGAAGCGGACGTTCAGGCCGGGCTCGTACTCGTCCGGGATGCCGGTCTGGTGCAGACCGACCAGGCCCTGGTTGTTCTCGCCCATGCGGGCCGCGATGATCGAGGAGGTGTGGCCGTCGACCACCGGGATCTTGCCGCAGGGGAAGATCGGGACCCCGCGCCAGGCGGGGATGTGGTGGCTGCCGATGTCGACGCTGCCGAAGTAGATGCCGCGCTTGCTGCACTCCCGGCCGAAGGCGGCGATCGCCTTCGGGTGGGCGAACAGGTGGGTGGTCTCGCGGCGCATGCTCAGCAGCTCGTCGAGGTCGTCCGGGGTGGGCGGGCCGGAGTGGGTCTGGATCCGCTGGTCGTACTCGGCGTTGGCGAGCAGGCCGAACTCGGCGTTGTTGACCAGCTCGTACTCCTGGCGCTCGCGCAGCGCCTCGATGGTCAGCTTCAACTGCTGCTCGACCTGGTTCATCGGGTCGTTGAACAGGTCGGCGACCCGGCTGTGCACCCGCAGCACGGTCTGCGCCACGCTCAGCTCGTACTCGCGCGGGGCCAGCTCGTAGTCGACGAAGGTGCTGGGCAGCTCGGGCTCGCCGTCGTGGCCGGCCGACAGCTCGATCTCGGCCTCGCCGTGCTGGTTCTGCGCCTGGTCGCCGCTGGCCAGGTAGGCGGCGAGCTGCTCGCGCAGCGCCTCCGAGCGGCCGGCCAGCTCCTGGAAGGCGGCGAACGGCAGGATCAGCACGGTGCCGGCCGTGGCGGCCTTCACCGTGTACTCCCAGAGCGCGTCCGTCTGCCGCACCGCCTCGTCGCCGAGGTGGTCGCCGTCGGCCAGGTGGCCGAGCACCGCGGTCTCGCCGTACTTGCCGGTGCCGATCTTGTTGATCTTGCCGTGGGCGATCAGGTAGATCTCGTCGATCGGCTGGCCGGCCTCGACCAGCACCTCGCCGGCCGCCACGTCGCGCTGGCCGAAGCGGTTGGCCAGCTCCTGCAGCACCGCCTCGTCCTCCAGGCCGCGCAGCACCGGCACCTCGCGCAGCGAGGGCGGGACCACCTTGACCTCGGAGCCGGTCTTGACGAAGCTCACCCGGCCGCGGCCGACGGCGTAGGAGAGCCGGCGGTTGACCCGGTAGGTGCCACCGGAGACCTGCACCCAGGGGAGCGAGCGGAGCAGCCAGCGCGAGCTGATGCCCTGCATCTGCGGCTCGGACTTGGTGGTGGTGGCGAGGTTGCGCGCGGCGACGGTGCTCAGGCTGAGCCGCGTCTTCGCCTGCTGCGAATCGGTCGGCGCCGGCCCGGTCTCGATCGACATCGGGTCTCTCCCATTCTGACGGTCAGTGGCATACGGGTGAAATCTGTTGCCGCGTCAGATTCCACCGTATGCCGCGTCCTGATGGGGGAGAGAACGTCGGTATCCACGCCGTGTGGGGAGGTGTGAGGAATTTCGCGCGCCCCCGTTTAGGGGCGCGCACCACCCGTTCGGCCTGCGGAAACACGTTCAAGATCCGCAAACTACCGATGATCAGGAAATATGACTTCTCTGAGGGTGTTAATCGGCGGTCGGCAATGTGATAGCACAAGGTGCGAACTGGGTCCCGCTGGCGTGGGGCGCGCGAGTACCCCGGCACCGTGGGAGCCGGGGTACCAGGAGCGGGCCGCGGCTACTCCTCGGTCGGCCCGAGGTCGGGCGTCGCGCGCAGGTCGACGGTGCGGGCTTGGTGGGCGGCGTGCAGCTCCAGCACGGTGATCTCGTTCTCCCCCGGGCGCAGGACGGGGGAGGGCAGGTAGAGCGAGTACTGCGGGCCGCGGGACCAGAACCGGCCGAGGTGGAACCCGTTGACCCACACGTTGCCCTTGGTCCAGCCGGGCAGGTGGACGAAGCTGTCGGCCGGTGTCCCGACCTCGAAGGTGCCGCGGTGGAAGACCGGGCCGACGACCGGCTCGGCGCCGCCGCCGAAGGCGAGGCCGGTGAGCGAGGTGAGGGGCAGCGGCCGGTTGGTCCAGCCGGTCAGTTCGGCGCCGTTGAGGCGGACCCTGCCGAGGAGCCCCTTTCGGTCGTGGATGCCCGGTCCGTAGTTGACCCGGCCCTGGTTCTCCACCAGCAGTCGCAGGACGCTGCCCGCACGCGGGACGGTGAGCGCGATGGCGTGCTCGTGGTTCTCGCGTTCCAGCACGCCCACCGGTTGGCCGTCGATGAACACCTGTGCCCGGTCGCGCACCTCCTCGACCTCCAGCAGGGCGGGACCCGCCGTGGGCAGGGCGGCCTCGTAGAGGACGAACCCGAAGTCCTGGCCGAGCTGTTCCATCGTCAGCGGTCGTTCGGAGGACGCCGGTGCGCCCAGGACGGGCAGGTTGTCGAACAGCGCGGTGCTCTCGGTCAGGGCGATCGCGGGTACCGCGAGCTTGGCGCCGGGCCCGGGGGCCGACTCGGCGGGCACGGGGGCGTACTTGGCGATGACGCTGCGGAAGGCCTCGAACTTCTCGGTGGGGTCGCCGCTCTCGTCGAGGGGGGCGTCGTAGTCGTACGAGGTGATGGTGGGCCGGTAGGTGTGCTTGTCGTTGGCCCCGTTGGTGAAGCCGAAGTTCGTGCCGCCGTGGAACATGTACAGGTTGACCGAGGCGCCGGTCGACAGCAGGTCGTCCAACTCCTGTGCGGCCTGGGCGGGATCGCGCACCATGTGGTGGCCGCCCCAGCGGTCGAACCAGCCGTTCCAGAACTCGGAGCACATCAGCGGGCCGACGGGCTGGTGGGTGCGCAGACCGGCCAGGCCCCGGCGGGAGTTGCTGCCGAAGTTGGCGGTGGCGAGCGTGCCGGGCAGCGCTCCGCGTGCCAGGTCGGCGGGCTGGTCGCAGGTGAAGAGGGGGACGTCGACGCCGAGGCGGCGCAGGAGGTCCGCGAGGTGGGCGAGATGCGCGGTGTCCTCGGAGTACGCGCCGAGTTCGTTCTCCACCTGCACGGCCAGGACGGGACCGCCGCGGGTGGCCAGACGGTCCAGCAGCGGGGGGATCAGGCGGCTGAAGTAGCCTTCCACGGCCGCGAGGTACGCCGGGTCCTGGCTGCGCAGCCGGATGTCCGGGTCGGCCAGCAGCCAGGACGGCAGGCCGCCGCCCTCCCACTCGGCGCAGATGTACGGGCCGGGGCGCAGCAGGACGTGCAGCCCCTCGGCGGCGGCGAGGGTGAGAAAGGCCGGCAGGTCGAGTTCCGCGTCGAGGCGGAAGGTGCCGGGCCGCGGCTGGTGGAGGTTCCACGGGACGTAGGTCTCCACCGTGTTGAGCCCCATCAGCCGGGCCTTGCGCAGGCGGTCGGACCACTGGCCGGGGTGGATGCGGAAGTAGTGCAGGCCACCGGAGATGATCCGGAACGGCTCGCCGTCGAGGGTGAAGTCGTCGCCCTCGATCTGCAGGACGGGCATGGTGGTGGGTACTCCGTATGTCGTCGGGCGGCCCAGGGGCCGGATGGGGCGGGGTGCCGGGCCGCCGGCGGCGCGCATGCCGGCGGCGGTCGCGCGTCCCCGGGCGGGGCCGGAGGCACGCGGGACACCCGGGCCGGTCGCGGGGCGGGGCCCGGTGGGTGTGCGCGTGCCTCCGGACACCGGTCCTACTGGCCGACCGAGAAGCCCTGGCCGGTGCCGTACTTGGCGGAGGCGTCCTGCCAGGCCTTCAGGCCGGATGCCAGGGGAGTGCCGGAGACGTAGGCCTTGCCGACGGTGTCGTTGAAGATGGAGTTGGCGTAGGCCTGGTAGGGGAGGTACTGCCAGCCGGTCACGACGTTCTTGGCGGAGTCGGCGAAGATCTGGTTGGCCTGCTGGCCGCCGAAGTAGGGGAAGGCGGTGTCGAGGAAGGCCTGCGAGTCGAGGTCGGCGGTGGTGGCGGGGAAGGCGCCGCCCTTGATGCGGTCCTGCACTCCGTCGCCGGCGTTCGCGAACTTGAGGAAGGCGTAGGCGAGGTCCTGGTGGGAGCTGGACTTCATGACCGCGAGCGAGCTGCCGCCGTTCTCGGAGCTGGCGGTCTGGCCCTGCTGCCACTGCGGGAGCGGGGCGACGCGCCAGTCGCCGGAGGCGGTGGGCACGCCGGAGGCGAGACTGGCGGGCATCCAGGCGCCGATGGCGAGGGTGGCGATGGTGCCGTCACCAAGGCCCTTGTACCACTGGTCGGTCCAGGTGTTGACGGGTGCCACCAGGTGCTCGGAGACGAGCTTCTGCCAGGTGTCGGCGTACTTCGCGCTGCCCGGATCGGTGAAGTCGATGGAGATCTTGGTGCCGTTCACCTTGTACGGGTGGCCGCCGGCCTGCCAGATCATGCTGGTGGTGAAGCCGGCGTCGCCGGTGTCGTTGGTGATGTAGGCGTTGGGGTCGGCCGCGTGGAGCTTGCGGGCGTCGTCGACGTACTGGTCCCAGGTGGTGGGCACCGTGAGGTTGTACTTGTCGAAGACCTTCTTGTTGTAGAAGAGCGCCATCGGGCCGGAGTCCATCGGCAGCGCGTAGACCCCGCCGTTGATGCTGACGGAGCTCCAGGGACCGGGCGAGTACTGCTTGGCGAGGTCGGACGCGCCGTACCTGGACAGGTCCTGCAAGGACTTGCCGAGGGCGAACTGGCCCAGCGCGTAGTACTCGACCTGGGCGACGTCGGGGGCGCCGCTGCCGGCCTGGACCGCGTTCTGCAGCGCGGTGTACTGCTTGTCACCGGTGCCCGCGTTCACCAGATTGACGTGCACCTTGGGGTACTTGGCCTCGAAGTCGGTGACGACCTGCTTGAGGGTGGGCTCCCACGCCCAGACGGTGATCGTGCCGCCCTGGTTGAGGGCCGCGTCGAGGCTGGAGGCGGACACCGGGCCGCCGCCACCGGAGCCGGAACCGGTGCTGCTGCAGGCGGTGAGTGCGAGTGCGGCGGCGCACACCAGACCGAGGCCACGAAGAGCGTGGCGAACTGGCTTGGTCCTCATCTCAGTTACTCCAATGTCAGGGTGGGGCGGAGCAGGGGGTGGGTAGGACGGGATGGCCCGGCGGCGGGTGCCGTGCTGCCGGGCGGGGCATGGCGGTGGGGTTCAGGGGCGAGCGGACCGGCTCGGTGCGGCGCTCACTCCTTGACGCTTCCCGCGGACAGGCCGGACTGCCAGTACCGCTGGAGCAGCAGGAACGCCGCGATCAGGGGAAGGATGGTGATCAGCGAGCCGGTGATCACCAGGTTGAACACGGGCTGGCCGCCGGCGGTGGCCGCCTGGTCGTTCCAGGAGTTGAGGCCGATCGTGAGCGGGTACCAGTGCGGGTCCTTGATCATGATCAGCGGGAGGAAGTAGTTGTTCCAGGTCGCGACCACGCTGAACAGCAGGACGGTGACGATGCCCGGGGCGAGCAGCGGGAGGCTGATCCGAAAGAAGGTGCGCAGTTCGCCCGACCCGTCGACGCGCGCGGCCTCCAGCAGTTCGGTGGGGACCGCCTCGGAGGCGAACACCCACATCAGGTAGAGCCCGAACGGTGAGACCAGCGAGGGGATGATGACGGCCCACGGAGTGTTGGTCAGCCCCATCTTGCTGAACAACAGGAAGGTGGGGACGGCCAGCGCGGTCGTGGGCACGGCCACGGCACCGATGACGAGGGCGAACACGGACCGCTTGCCCCGGAAGTCGAACTTCGCCAGCCCGTATCCGCCGAGCACGGCCAGGAAGGTCGCCCCGCCCGCGCCGGCCACCACGTAGAGCAGGGTGTTGAGCAGCCAGCGGCCGAAGATGCCGTCGTCGTAGGTGAGCGTCTGCCGGATGTTGTCCCACAGCGCGAAGTGGCCGCTGAACCAGAGGCCCGGGGAGCCGAGCAGGTCGTTCTGGGTCTTCGTCGCGCTGATCACCAGCCAGGCCAGCGGCACCACGGTGTAGAGCACCATCAGGGCGGCGAGGACGGTGACCAGGATGCTGCGGCGGGGGCGGTCGACCGAGTGGACCCGTCCACGCGGCCGTGGAACGCCGGTGGACTGCCGCTGGACCCGGGCCGGGGCGTCCGTTGTGGCGGGCATCGGTCACGCCTCCTTTCGCATGCCGCGCAGCTGGAAGACGTAGGCGATGACCATGGTGATGACGCCCATGATGATCGCCACGGTGGCGGCGTAGTTCTGTTGCTGGCCAGAGAAGGACAGCGTGTAGGTGTAGTAGTTCGGCGTGAAGGAGGTCGTGATCGCGTTGGGCGCCGCCACCTTGAGGATGGCGGGCTCGTTGAACAGCTGGAAGCTGCCGATGATCGAGAAGATGGTCGCGATGACCAGGGCCCCGCGGATGGCGGGGAGCTTGACGGCCGTGATGACCCGCCACTGCCCGGCACCGTCGATCTCGGCCGCCTCGTAGAGGGAGCGCGGGACGACCCGCAGTGCCGAGTAGAAGATGAGCATGTTGTAGCCCACGAACTCCCAGGTCACGAGGTTGCCGATGCTCGCCAGCACCAGGCCCGGTGACAGGGGGTCAGGCAGGGAGACACCGAAGGCCCGGTCGATCTCCCCGACCAGGCCGAAGCGCGAGCCGTAGAGGAACTCCCACATCAGGGTGGCGACGACCGCCGGAACGGCGTAGGGGAGGAAGACGGTGATCCGGAAGAAGCTCTTCCCGTAGAGCCGCCCGCTGTCCAGCGCCAGCGCCGCCAGCAGCGCGATCCCGAGCATGATCGGGACCTGGACCGCCAGGAACAGCGCCACCCGCCCGAAGCCGGACCAGAACTCCGGGTCCTGGAAGGCCTGTTGGTAGTGGTCGAGGCCGACGAAGGTGTTGCCGCCGATCAGCCGGTCCTGGAACAGGCTGAGATAGACCGAGTAACCGATCGGTGCGAGGAAGACCAGGGCGAAGACGGCCAGGAACGGCCCGATGAAGCCCCAGCCGACCAGTCCGCGCCGGTTCCGCCTGCGTGGTATGGCTCCGCGACCCGCTGGCACGGCGGGTGGTGAGGTGATCGTCATGACCGTCCCGTGGTGGTGGCCGGCTGCTCGCTGCTCGCGGATAGTGCCCCTGGCAGCGGAGCGCCCGGCGTGCGCTCGATGTTTACGTAAACACTCGCGGCTCCGCGTGCTGGACGTTTACGTAAACATTGGATTAGCGTGATGTTGACACCGCCGCCCGAGGGGCGTCAAGAGGAAGCCGTTCACCGGTTCACGGTGCCGGCGGGCGGGGCCGGGAAGGGGACACGTGGGCAGGGCAGGGGCGTTGCCGCCGTCAGCGGAAGCCGCAGGAGTCGCGGCCGCCGCGGAGGGCGCGACAGGTGGACGCACGAGGCAGCGCGGCGCCTCCATGGCCGACGTCGCACGGCTGGCCGGTGTCTCCTCACAGACCGTCTCCCGGGTCTCGAACGGGAGCACCGGGGTGGTCGAGGAGACGCGCCAGCGGGTCCTGGCCGCCATGAAGGCACTGGGCTACCGGCCCAACAGCGCCGCGCGCGCCCTGAAGGCCGGCGAGTTCCGGACCCTGGGCGTCATCCTGTTCACCCTCTCGACCACCGGCAACGTCCGCACGCTGGAGGCGATCACCCATGCCGCCGCGGGCGAGGGCTACGCCATCACCCTCATGCCGGTGGCCGTCCCCACCCAGACCGGCGTGCGCGGGGCCTTCACCAGGCTCGGCGAACTCGCCGTGGACGGCATCATCGTGATCATGGAGGTCCACCTCCTCGACGCCGCCACCATCTCACTGCCGCCGCACATCCAGGTGGTCGTCGCCGACTCCGACGCGGGCGAGCGGTACAGCGTGGTCGACACCGACCAGAGCGAGGGCACCCGGCTGGCCGTCCAGCACCTGCTCGACCTCGGCCACGACACCGTCCGGCACCTAGCGGGGCCGGCCGAGTCGTTCGCGGCCCAGCGCCGGACGGACGCGTGGCGAGCCGCACTCGAGGCCGCCGGCCGCGCCGTGCCGCCCGTCGTGCGGGGCGACTGGTCGGCGGAGTCCGGCTACCGCGCCGGGATGCTGCTGGCCGATGATCCCGACTGCACCGCGGTCTTCGCCGCCAACGACCAGATGGCCCTCGGCCTGCTGCGCGCGTTCCACGAACGCGGCAGGCGCGTTCCGCAGGACGTCAGTGTGGTGGGCTTCGACGACATCGCCGAGTCCTGCGACTTCATCCCCCCGCTGACCACCGTCCACCAGGACTTCGCGGAGGTCGGCCGGCGGTGCGTGGAGGGCGTGCTGAAGCAGATCCGCAACCAGACCGCCGAGCAGGGCACCACCTTGGTCCCCACCCGGCTGGTCGTGCGGGCGAGCACCGCCGCCCCGCCCTCGCGCTGAGCGGACCGGCCGGCCGGCGGGCGGGCGGCGCGGAGCCGCGGTTCCAGGGGCTTTTGCTGCTCCCCGGCCGGGTCGGGCATCACCGACCCGACGTCAACTCCCGCGCCAGGAAGGCCACGCTCAGCGCGACCAGCCCCTCGATGTCCGCGGCGCCGGCGAAGAGGTGATCGGCACCGGGCACGGGCACCAGCTCGACGTCGGTGTACGGGGCGAGCCGGTCGGCCAGCAACTCGCTCTGCGCGTACGGCACGACCTGGTCGGCGGTGCCGTGGACGATCAGGAACGGCGGGGCGCCGGCGCCGACGTGGCTGACGGGGCTGGCCGCACGCAGCAGGTCGGCGGGCTCGCCGGTCCCGCCGCCGACCAGCGTGGTGACCGGGTTGCCGACCGGGGGCACCGCCAGCTCGGCGGGAAACGCCTCGGCCGCCGCGGCGAGGTCGGTGGGGCCGTACCAGTCGACCACGGCACGCAGCCCCCCGCTGCCGGCGCCGCCGCTGACGCCCTCTCGCCCTTCGAGGTCCAGGCCCTCGGCCGTCACCGCGGGGGCCAGCGCGGCGAGCGCGGCCAGGTGCGCGCCCGCCGACTCGCCCCAGGGCGCGACGCGCTCCGGGTCGACCCCGAGTTCGCCCGCGAAGCGGCGCAGGTAGCGGACGGCGGCGCGCAGGTCGTGCAACTGGGCGGGGAACGGGGCTTCGAGGCTGTGCCGGTAGTCGATGGTGGCGACGGCGAGGCCGGCCCGCAGCAGCGAGCCGAAGAGGAGCTCCGCCGGGACGGTGGGCGGCGGGTAGCGGCGGTCGCCGTCGGCCCAGCCGCCGCCGTGGATCCAGACCACGAGGGGCGCGGCCCCGGCGGTGGCGGGCCGGTGCAGGTCCAGCAGGCGCGGGCGGTAGCCCGAGGTCCGGGCGTAGGTCGCGCCGTCGTGGTGGCGGGTGCCGTCGGCGGCGGTCACGGGCTCGGGCGGGGGCAGGAAGGCGGGCGGCAGCAGGGGCGCCGAGGCCGGTGCGGTGGCGGGTTGCTCGGGCATGGCGTGGCTTCCTCTCGAACAGGTCAATCATCCTGCGCCGGCGGGCGGGGATCCGGCAGCCTGCGGCTGCGGGCGATCCGGCCGAGCCAGTGGGCGGACGGCTTGGGCACCCGCAGGAAGCTGTGCGGCTCGACCGCGATCAGGCCGAAGGCGGGGCGGTGCGAGCCCCACTCGTAGCCGTCGAGGGCGCTGCGGTGCAGGTAGCCGCGGATGTCCAGGCCGTCGGCGAGGGCCCGGGCGAGGTCCTGGAGGGCGCGGTGGGTGTAGGCGACCCGGCGGTGGTCCTCCCGGGTGGCGATGCCGTGGCCGGTCACGATGATCGGCGTGTCGACCAGCGCGGCGGTGTGGCGCAGCGCCCGGCCGAGGGCGGCCGGGTAGTACTCCTCGCCGGTGAGGGTGGTCTCGGCGGCCGGCGGCACGGGCAGCGGGCCGAGCGGTCCCACCCGGGTGCGGCTGCCGGCCTGCACGCCGATCCAGTCGTCGGCGCGGGCGGCCTCGATGAAGACGTCCTCGCGCGGGCGGCGGTAGGCGGCCGCGTGCTGCCCGGTGCCGGAGGCCGGCTGGTACCCCTGAACGGCCACCGACCAGCCGGATCGGATGGCGGGCGAGACCGCCTTGACGGCGGCGACGGCGGCCCGGTGGGACTCGATCAGCGCCTCGGTCGCGCCGGTGGCGGGGAGCGGGAATCCGGTCCCCTGGGGAAACGGCTCCGGGGTGCTGCGGGCGGCCAGCAGATTGGCCTCGGCGATGGTGCACACGTGCCGGACGCCGTCGCCGAGGACGGGCGCGGCCACGGTCGCGTAGCGGGCGAACCGGTCGGCGGCGTCCGGGGCGGTCCAGCCGCCGCGTTCCGCGAACCAGCGCGGCACGGTGTGGTGCAGCAGCGTGACCATGGGACGCAGCCCGCGCTCGACGGCACCCTCGACCATCCGGCGGTAGTGGGCGAGGGCGGCCCGTGAGAAGCGGCCGGGCTCGGGTTCGATCCGGGCCCACTCGATGCCGAACCGGTAGTCGGTGAAGCCGAGTTCTGCCAGCAGATCCATGTCCACGGGCCAGCGGTGGTAGCTGTCGGCGGCGTCGCCGCTGGGTTCGGCGAGTGGCGTGCCCGGGCGGTGCTCCAGCCGCCACCAGTCGCTGGCGGTGTTGCCGCCCTCGGTCTGGTGGGCGGAGCTGGCGACTCCGAACAGGAAGTCGTCCGGGAACGGGGTGCCTTCGGCGCAGGCGAACATGGCCGGGCCTTTCGGGGAGGTGGAACTGGCGCCCCGGCACGGATCGGCGCCGGCGCGGGAGGTGCGCGCCTCGATCGGGTGCGGCGAGCGTCGGCGCGCTGCCGGGAGAGGGGCGGTCGGGCGGCTGTGGGGGTGCGCCCGCAGTACCACGGTAAAACTCAAAACTTAGGAGTGCAAGGTTTTGGCGAAAGCACTCGCGGACTACAGTGCTCGGGTGAGCACCCGTGGTCCACGCGGCCCGTACGCGAAGAGCGCCGCACGACGACAGCTGATCCTGGAGGCCGCGCTGGCCGCCTACGCCGAGGCCGGCAGCCGCGGGGTCTCGGTCCGGGACATCGCCGAGCGGGTAGGGCTGACGGACGCCGGGGTGCTGCACCACTTCGGCGGGCGGGAGGAACTGCTCACCGCCGTCCTGGCGGCCCGGGACGCCGCCGCCGCGCGGCGGTACGGCGAGGAGGCCGCGCTCTGGCGCCCCGAGATGCTGGCGGAGAACGCCGACACGCCCGGCCTGGTGAAGCTCTTCGTGGACCTCTCGGCCGCGGCCGCCGAGGAGGCGCACCCGGCGCACGAGTACTTCACCGAGCGTTACCAGGTCCTGCGGCAGCGCTACGCGAACGCCCTCGCGGCCGGCCCGCCGGCCGGCCGGCCACCCGAGCCCGACGCCGGCGTGGAGCCGGAGTGGGCGGCCCGGATGCTGATCGCCGCGACCGACGGGCTCCAGCAGCAGTGGCTGCTCGACCCGTCGATCGACATGGCGGAGGACATCGCCAGGCTCCGCGACGTGCTGCTCGAAGCGCTGGCACGCGCCGCCGCCACGGAGCCCCGGGAGGGCTCGGACTAGAGGCCGTCCGACGCGGACTGCCGGACAGCCCCTGGAGCCGGCGCGGCGTTGCGCCTGCCGGTCGCCAAGCCCGGTGGCGCCCTTGGGCCCTCCGGGTCAGAGCGTCACGCCCGGCCGCCGGTCGGCGGGGCGGCGCGGCGGGATCGGCGTGACGGCGAAGTCGCGCGGGCCGGTCCAGAGCGCCGGCACGGCGTCCGCCCGGCGGGCCAGCTCGTAGGCGATCGCCTCGTAGTTCACCCGCCAGCCGTGGAAGTGCGGCCAGGCGAGTATGGTCGGGCGCTCCACCCGGTAGCCGGAGGCGATGATCATCGCCACCGCCGCGTCGAACTCCGCGTAGCTGATCCGGATCGGCCCGTCCGGCTCCGGGTCCGGGTCGAACGGGATCCGGATCACCCGGGCGATGTCGCGCAGCGCCGTGAAGCCGGCCCGCAGCACCAGCCGGGCCTCCGGCGGCGCGCTGTGCGGGCTGACGGCCAGTTGGATCGCCGCCGCGTCCATCACCGCGATCAGCCCGACGATCCAGCTGCGGTAGGGCTGCGGGGACCGGAAGGAGAGCAGCACGGGGTAGTTGGAGTGGCTCTCGCCCAATTCGGCGGCCAGCCGCTCCCAGTCCCGGTAGAGCTGCGGCAGCGCCGTCTCGGTGTCCACCAGGGACTGGCGGGCCAGCAGCTCGGGCCCCCAGGCGGGTTCGCCGGCCCGGGACTGCAGCAGGGTGACCTCCACCTCGCGCCGGTTGTAGCTGCCGTAGAGGGTGGGCAGGTAGGCGATCTGCAGGGCGATCACCAGCGGGCCGCTGGCGGCGGCCAGGAAGTCCAGCGCGGAGAGGCGGAGCCGGTCGCCGCTGGCGAAGCCCAGGGTGAAGAGGCTGGAGCCGGCCTCGCGGACCGAGACGCCCCAGGAGAGCCCGGAACTGGCGTGCATCAGCAGGGTGAACGCGGCCAGCAGCTCGATCAGCCACCAGAAGAGCATGCCGACCAGCATCAGCGGGGCCAGCCAGGCCTGCGCCCGGTCCTGGGCGCGGTAGCTGCCGAAGGGCGCGGCGGCGATCCGCAGGCACTGGCGGACGACGCGCCAGAGCCGGTCGGTCAGGGCGGAGTAGAGCCCGCGCGGGACCACCAGGGTGCGCAGGATGCTGGCGATGGTGAGCGCGAGCAGCAGCAGGCCGGCCAGCGCGGAGATCAGGCTCATGGGTCCATTGTCGATCATCCGACGGCCCGTCGATCATCGGATCGCGGGCCCTCGGCCGCCGGATGTCGGCGCGGCGGCGGGGGAGTGACGGGCGGGCGGCCGCCGCGTGGCGGGATGCCGTCGAATGGCCGAGAGCGGACGGCGGCCCGAGGCCGGTTCGCGGGGCCCCGATGCCCATCCACGGACCATGGCCGGGTCAAGGGAGCGTCAATAGTGGCCCTTGCGTAAGTATGACAATCAGCCAACTTTTGGCATGGTTCTGTCATTGACTTGGTGTCAGCTGCCACGATTCCCCCCAACGCCGCCCCGGTCGCCCCGGGGCCGCGCCCCCACCAGCCCGGACCGCCGACCGGCGGCAGGGCCGAGCTGCGCCGCAACCCCGCGGCCGGCTACCCACCACCGGCGGCGACCCCGCCCCCGGTCGGTCAAGGAGCGTCCAGACGTGCCTCACCACGCCCGTACCTCGTTCGCCGCGCTCGCCGCGGCCACCGCACTGATCGCCGTCGGATTCCCGGCCGCTGCACAGGCCGCAGGTCCCGGCTCCGCCGCCGCCGCGCCCGCCGCGGCCCAGCAGGCCGCCACCGCGCACGCCCAACTGCTGGCCGGCGCCGCCGCGCAGAGCGCCGCGCTGGCCCAGGCGATCGGCCTCGGCAGCCAGGAGAAGCTGATCGCCAAGGACGTCGTGGTCGACGCCAACGGCACCAAGCACCTGCGCTACGACCGCAGTTACGCCGGCCTCCCGGTGCTCGGCGGCGACCTGATCGTGCACCAGGACGCCGCCGGCGCCACCAAGGGTGTGGACCGGGCCAAATCGGCCTCGCTGAACGGGCTCTCCACCACCCCCGCGGTCAGCGCCCCGAAGGCGCAGGCCCAGGCGCTGGCCGCCGAGGCCGGCGCCGCGCTGGACACCGCGCCCCAACTCGTGGTCTGGGCCCAGGGCGACAGCCCCAGCCTGGCCTGGCGCACCCTGGTCACCGGCAAGCAGGCCGACGGCACGCCCAGCCGCCTCCAGGTGGTCACCGACGCGGCCACCGGCGCCGTGCTCAGCAAGGCCGAGACCATCGAGACCGGCACCGGCACCGGTGTCTTCGTCGGCCAGGTGCCGCTCACCACCACCCAGTCCGGCAGCAGCTACCAGCTGAAGGACGGCACCCGCGGCGGCCAGTACACCACCGACATGGCCAACGGGACCTCCGGCAACGGCACCCTCTTCACCAGCTCCACCGACACCTGGGGCAACGGCCAGGCCTCCAACCGCCAGTCCGCCGCCGTGGACGCCCAGTACGGCGCCGCCGCCACCTGGGACTTCTACAAGAACACCTTCGGCCGCTCCGGCATCCGCAACGACGGCGTCGGCGCCTACAGCCGGGTGCACTACGACTCCAACTACACCAACGCGTTCTGGGACGACAGCTGCTTCTGCATGACCTACGGCGACGGCTCGGGCAACACCCACCCGCTGACCGAGATCGACGTCTCCGGCCATGAGATGAGCCATGGCGTGACCGCGGCCACCGCCGCCCTGAACTACTCCGGCGAGTCCGGCGGCCTCAACGAGGCCACCTCGGACATCCTGGGCACCGGCGTCGAGTGGTATGCCAACCTGCCCAGCAACCCGCCGAACTACCTGATCGGCGAGCTGGTCAACCTGAACGGCAACGGCACCCCGCTGCGCTACATGGACAAGCCCTCCAAGGACGGCAGTTCGGCCGACTCCTGGACCTCCACGGTCGGCAACCTGGACGTGCACTACTCCTCCGGCGTGGCCAACCACTTCTTCTACCTGCTCTCCGAGGGCAGCGGCGCCAAGACCATCAACGGCTTCTCGTACAACAGCCCGACGGTCAACTCCATCTCGGTGAGCGGGATCGGCCGGGACAAGGCGCTGCACATCTGGTACCAGGCGCTGACCGCGCACATGACCTCGACCACCAACTACGCCGGCGCCCGCACCGCCACGCTGGCCGCCGCCACCGACCTCTACGGGGCCGGCAGCGCCGAGTACAACGCGGTCGCCACCGCCTGGGCCGCCGTCAACGTCGGCTCGCTGCCCACCGGCGGGGTCACCGTGACCAACCCGGGCAACCAGAGCACCACCCAGGGCAGCGCGGTCAGCCTGCAGCTCAAGGCGACCGGCGGCACCGGCACGCTCAGCTGGTCGGCCACCGGCCTGCCGGCCGGCCTGTCGATCAGCGGCTCCGGCCTGATCACCGGCACCGCGAGCACCGCGGGCACCTACTCGGTGACCGCCACCGCCACCGACACGGCAGGCAAGTCCGGTTCGGTGAACTTCAGTTGGACGGTCGGCGGGGGCGGCGGCGGCAGCTGCACGCCGGGCCAGCTGCTCGGCAACGGCGGCTTCGAGACCGGCTCGGCCGCGCCCTGGACCACCTCCTCCGGCGTGGTCGACAGCTCGACCGGCGAGCCGGCCCACGCGGGCAGCTGGAAGGCCTGGATGAACGGCTATGGCACCACCCACACCGACACCCTGGCGCAGACCGTCACCATCCCGACCGGCTGCAAGGCCACGCTGACCTTCTGGCTGCACATCGACACCGCCGAGACCGGCAGCACCGCCTACGACAAGCTGGCGCTGACCGCCAACGGCACCACTCTGCAGAGCTGGTCCAACGTGAACGCCGCGGCCGGCTACACCCAGCGCACCGTGGACCTCTCGTCCTACGCCGGGCAGAGCGTCGCGCTGAAGTTCACCGGCACCGAGGACACCTCGCTGCAGACCAGCTTCGTGATCGACGACGCGGCGCTGAACACCACCAACTGACGGCCAGTCAGCTGGTGGAACAATGGCCCGGCCCGGGCGGTGCGCGCACACCGCCCGGGCCGGGCCCGTCGTATAGGTGGTCGTCAGCTCTGCTGGGAGAGCTGGCTGAAGCGCTGCAGGCTCTGCTCGTAGGCGACCGGGGTGACGTGCATAGGGCCGGCGTAGGGGTGGGTCATCTGGGTGACCAGGAAGATGCCGAAGCCGACCACCGCGCCGACCAGGCCGAGCGCGATCGCCTCCCGGTGGTGGAAGGTCAGGCCGGCGATCGGCGCGTAGAGCAGCACCAGCAGGCCGGTGGCGATCAGCGCCGGGTAGAGCGGCGAGGGCAGCGAGAGCGCGGTGTCGGCGAGCCGGACCTGGCGCTTGGTGTAGACGTCGTCCAGGTCGTTGAGCATGGTGGTGCGCTGCGGCGATTCGGGCATCGCCTCCACGTGCTTGCGCGCCGTGTCCAGGTCGGCCCAGGCGCTGGCGGCGGCGTTGCCGTGCGCCATCGCCTGGAAGTCCGGGCCGATCACCTCGGTGACGTAGGAGCGCAGCAGCGGGCGGGTGGTCGGATCGGCGTCCGTGTAGGCGGCGTTGAGCGCACGGGCCTCGTCCCAGGTGTGCCCGCGCGCGGTGTTGAGGTTGGACCAGGAGCCGGCGATCAGGAAGGCGGCGACCAGCATGAAGGAGGAGAGCGAGGCCGAACCGAGGAAGCCGAGGGCGCCCGAGGAGAAGTTGCCCTCGCGGGAGCGCTTGGTGCGGCCGAAGGCGGCCAGGATGCCCACGGCCACGGCGGCGCCGAGCAGCACGGCGAGGACGATTCCGAGACTCAACGACGTCTCCCTGATGAGTGGTTGAAGAAGCTGACGGCGGCGGCCGCGATGACCGCGGGGATCGAGACCGCGACGAAGGTGAAGGCGTTCTGCGCGTCCGCCGGGGGGACGGCGAGGCTGTCGTCGACGTAGTGGCTCGGGACGGCGGTGGCGGTGCGCAGCTGGGCGGGCGGGGGCGGGGCGGGCAGCGCGACGGTGTGGGTGGGCGTGGGCGTGGGCGTGGGTGTGGGGGTCGGCGTCGGGGCGGGTGCGGGTCGGTGGGTCGGCTTGGGCGGTGGCGGGGTGGGGCGCGGGGGCGGGACGGCGGCGTGCGTCGCCTTGGGCACCGGGGGCGGCGGGGAGGACGGGGAAGGCGGTGGAGGGGTCGGGTGCGGGGTGGGGTGCGGGGTCGGCACGGGTGGCGGGGTCGGTGCCGGGGGAGTGGGCGGCGGCGGTGGTGGCGGCGGCGGGCTCGGCGGCGGCGGACTGGGCGGCGGTGGTGGCGGGGGCGGCGTCGGTGGGTGGCAGAGGTGCAGCGGGCCGTCGTGGCACGGGCAGTGGTGGCCGTCGCCGTCGTGGCCGTGGCCCTGGCCGTCATGGTCGCGGCAGTCGTGATCGCCGTCGTGGCAGTGCCCCTGGTCGTCCTGGCCGGGCCGCGGCGGGCGGTGCTCCTTGTGGTCCTCGTCGCCGTGCATGGGCAACGACGGTAGCCAGACCAGCCCCGGGCCGATGATGGAACGGTGCTACCGGTAGGCGAATTGACCCATGCGGGTGGCGCGGAATCGCACGCCCGTTCTTGGTCTGCTCGTCAGTTCGAGGCGGGCGCCAGGTAGCGGCGCAGCACCGCCTTGCATTCGGCGATCAGCGCCGGGTCCCCCTCCCGGTCGTGCTGGAAGGCGAGCTTGAGCACGGCGTCCGCGCACTCCAGCGCCACCCGCAGGGCCAGCGGGCCGGGGCCGCCGCCGGCGCTGCCCAGGTGCTTGGCGGTGAGTTGGTGCAGCAGCTGGGCCACCGTGCCGTTGTTGTCGATCGTCAGGTCGAGCAGGTGCTCCACGTCGCCCAGCGCGGCGGGCGCCGGACCGGTCAACCCGAAGTCCAGTGCGGCGAACCCGGGCACCGCCCGCTTCATCGCGACGAACTCCTCCACCGCCAGGTCGACGAAGCCGCCGATGTCCCGGGGGCTCTCCGCGTCCAACCGCCGGGTCAGCCGGGCCAGGTAGCTCCCCAGGTTGCGCCGGGCCAGCGCGGCCAGCAGGCTCTGCTTGCCGGTGAAGAACTGGTAGAGCGTGCCGATCGGCACCCCGGCGCGGGCCGCCACCTCCTTGGTGGTCAGCCCGGCGGCGCCACCCTGGTCGAGCAGTTCGGCGCAGGCGTCCAGGAGCCGCTCCAGCCGCAGCTGGCTGCGCTGCTGCACCGGACGGCGCCGCAGCTCCGGCTCGGTCACCTCCGCCGTCACCGCGCCGCTCCCGCGCTCGACCATCGGCCGCCTCCCTCTCGCAAGTCGGGCTACCACTCTGCCCGATCACCCGGGCGGGCGCGAATCCTCGGGGGGAGCGGCGCGCCAAGAGTCCATCCCACAGCGCCCGTTCGGGCCACCGGGCGTCGATCGGCCGCCGCGCACACCCGCCGGCCGGGCCCGGCCGGCCCTGGCCGGAACCGGTGGGCACCGGGCCCCGGGCACCGCGGAGCCGGGCGCGGGTGATCTTTCTCGCAGTCCACTCGAGGCGGCGCCGGGCCGATTGACGGCGCTCAGCGGCGCCCATACCCTACGGAACGTAGTGATGGCGTGGGGAAGCTGGTGGAAATCCAGCACGGTCGCGCCACTGTGAGCGGTCCCCCTCCCGGGTGGTCCGCGAAGTCAGATACGACGCCATCACGAAGCTCCATTGACGATGCGGGACGCACGATCCCCGAAGGAGGCTCCCCGTGAGCAGTCTGTCCAGCCCAGCCGCCATTCCCACGCCGGTGGTCCTGCCGGCCACCAAGGCGGCCCTCTGGCTCATCGGCACCGCGCTGATCGCGCTGATGGTGTACTACTTCATCGGCGTCGACCAGGGCGCCTACTCGGTGTTCGGCAAGGACATGCACATCCACGAGTTCGTCCACGACTCGCGGCACTTCCTCGGCTTCCCCTGCCACTGACCAGGGAAGCAGCGAACACCAGACCATGGAAAAGAGACTGATCCTGCGCGGCGTGCTCGCCGGCGCAGTGGCCGGCCTGCTCGCCTTCGTCTTCGCCCGGATCTTCGCCGAACCTCAGATCGACGCGGCGATCTCCTACGAGAGCGGACGCGACGCCGCGCAGGAAACCCTCGACAAGGCCGCCGGCCTGCCGATGGACATGGGTGGTCCGGACATCTTCAGCCGGACCATCCAGGCCAACATCGGCATCGGCGTCGGCATGATCTTCTTCGGCATGGCGATGGGCGCGCTCTTCTCGGTCGCGTACACCGTCTGCCTCGGCCGGACCGGCAAGCTGCGCCCGCGCACCCTGGCGATGCTGGTGGCGCTGGGCGGGTTCCTCGGCATGTACTTCGTGCCGTTCATCAAGTACCCGGCCAACCCGCCGGCCATCGGCCACCCCGAGACCATCCGGGACCGGGGCAACCTCTATCTGGGCATGGTCCTCTGCTCGGTGCTCTTCCTGGTGCTGGCAGTCTGGCTGGGCAAGCGCCTGCAGGCCCGCTTCGGCAACTGGAACGCCACCCTGCTGGCCGCCGCGGCCTACGCGGTGGCGATCGGCACCGTCATGGCGATCCTTCCGTCGCTCGGTGAACTCCAGGCCAACGTCGACGAGTTCGGGCACCACGCGACGGAGACCCCGCTGCCGCTGACCGATCCCCAGGGCAAGATCGTCTACCCGGGCTTCCCGGCGGACACGCTGTTCGACTTCCGCTTCTTCTCGGTCGCCGCGCAGCTGCTGCTGTGGGCCGTGATCGGCCTGTGCTTCGGGCCGACGGCCGAGCGGCTGCTCGACGGCCGGACGGCGCCCGCTCCCGCGGTCGCCGCCGCGCCCGCCGCCGCATGACCCGCCGTACCCCTCCGAGGGCCGCCACGCGTGAACGCGTCGCGGCCCTCGGGCCGTTCTTCGCCTACTCGGCGGCGGGCGGCGACGCTCCCTGGCGGTCGATGGGCGAACTGCTGGACGATCCGGCCGTGTTGCGGGACCGGGTGGACGGCGTGCGGAACCATCTGGCGACGGCCGGCGGGCAGCCGCCGGAGGCCGTCGAACTGCGGGTGGCCGCCTCGGTCGCCCACCTCGGGCTGGTCGCCCGGCTGATCTCACCGGCCTTCGCCATCGCGGTGCTCGACGGTGCCGTGCTCCGCTACTCGCTGCGCGAACTGCACTGGCAGCCGACCCTCGGCGGCGCCTTCCCGCTGGCCCTGCCGGACCGCGACGCGGAGCCCGCCGACTCGCCGGCCGAGGCGCTGGCGGCCCAGCTGCTCGACGGGCCGGTCCGCGAACTCGCGGCGGTGATGGGCCGGTTCTCGGTCTCGCCGAAGATCCTGCGCGGCAACGCGGCCTCCGCCGTCAACGGCGCGGTGGCCGCGATCGCCTGGTCGGCACCCGAACTCGCGGCTCCCGCACGGGCGCTGGCCACCGCCCTGCTGACCCGGCCGCCACTGCTCGGCGCGGCCTCGCACGCACCGGACGGCAGCGCCTTCCGGCGGCGCAGCTGCTGCCTGATCTACCGTGCCGCGCCCGGGCGTTCGGGCGCACTCTGCGGCGACTGCGTGCTGGCCGGCGACCGCCGCTGAGCCACCCGGCGGCCCGGCTCCCGCGAGTCCGGTGCTCCTCGGCGTCCCCGGGCAGGCCGAAACGGTCCGCCGGCGAACCGGCGGACCGTCATCGAACGGCGGGGACGGTCAGAGGCCCGCTTCGAGGACCTGCTGGAGGCGCTTCGTGCGCTCCTCGACGTGGTGGGTGTTGGTGTCCGACTTGTGGTCGAAGGTCAGCACGCCGTCGGTGAAGGAGATCCCCGACTCGCTGAAGTACTCACCGGTGTTCCGGACGATGACCTTCGTGACGCCTTCGCGGAGCGCGTCCCGGCCCATCTCGTCGGCCCCGACCGCGCTCAGCGCGTCCAGCAGCGGCTGGAAGAACACCTGGGGGAAGTACTCGGCGTAGCTGTCGGCGTAGTCGGGGACGGCCAGCTCCTGCCAGTCCACCTCGATCGGCACGTCGAAGCCTGCCGCCGCGTCGATCCGGGACTTCCACCCCGGGTAGTCGTCGTTCTTGAACCGCTCGACGCTGCGGCGTTCCGCCAGGCCCATGTGAAGCCTCCAAAATCGTTCGTTGTGGCGCTGCTCCTCGGAGCACAGCGCGGATCTCTCGACCCGCCCACCCGGCAGCCTGCGGTGCGGCCGGGGCCCCGGGCGGGTCGAGTTCTCCGCTTGCGGTGATCATTCCGGGGCAGGGGGCCGGCCGGCATCCGTAAGATCACGCAAATCGCCTACGCAGCTACCGGGAGGTGCCCCCGTCCTCGGCGGCCAGTCGCGCGCGCAGGCCTGCGGCAGCGGCGGCCAGGCGGGCCGAACCGCACTGGTCGGCCAGCACTGCGGCCCGCCGCAGCCAGCCGTCCACCGAGTCCTCCCGCCCCGCGTCCAGCGACACCGAGGCCGCCGTGAGCAGCGTGCGGGCCAGCTCGATGCGGTCACCGGCCTCGGCGAAGTCCGCGATCGCGCCCAGGGCGCAGCGCAGGGCGCTGTCGGTGTCCCCGTGCACCGCGTGCGCACGCAGCCGCGCGCGCAGTGCGAAGCCCTGGCGGCCCACGGAAGGGAGCTGCGCGACGCTCTCCTCTGCGAGCCGCGCCCAGCGCTCGACGGAGGCCGGGCCGCCGTCCGCGGCCGCCGACTGCGCCAGCAGGTCGCACCAGCGGGGCCTGCGCCAGGCGGTGAGCCTCGGCAGCTCCTCCCCGCCCGCGACGTCCAGCAACTGCCAGCCGGCGCGGGCCGGATCGCCCGTGTGCAGGACGAACTCGGCATGGGCGCAGCGGGCGGAGACCGCCCACGAGGTCAGTGTGCCGCCGGCGGCCGCCCTGGCGCGTTCGGCGGTGGCGGTCGCCTCCGCCAGGTCACCGGGGCCGTCGCGCCAGAGCAGTGCCTCGGCCCGCACCATCATCAGTACCGTCTCGACCGAGGCGTCGCCGATCCGTCGGACGTGCTGGTCGGCCTCGTCCAGCGTGGCCAGGGTGCCGGCCAGGTTCCCGGTGCGCAGCTGGGCGTTGCCGAGGACGGTCAGCATCTGCGGGTGGATGAAGGTCTGCCCGGTGCGCCGGGACAGGTCCGCGCCGCGGGCGAGGTGGCGCTCGGAGTCGGCCAGGCGCCCCATCATGCCCTCGGCCAGGCCCACTTGGAACACGGCCTCCAGGTAGGCCACGAGCATCGCGTCGGGGACGGTGTCCAGGATGTCGGTGGCCCTGGCCAGCGTCGCCAGCGCACTGGCCCGGTCTCCGGTGAACAGGTGGCCCAGCGCCGCCTTGCCCAGTGCGTTGGCCTCGCCGACCGGGTCGCGGTGCGCCCGCGCGAGCCCGGCGGCGGTCACGGCGTGTTCCCGGGAGGTCTCGTAGTCCTGCACGTCGTAGGCGTAGTCGGCCAGCTCCGCGTGCAGCGCCGCGGCGGTGGCCGAGTCGTCGTCGGTCAGCGCGGCGAGTCCGGCGCGGGCGAGGGCGCCGGCCTCGGTGTAGCGGCCCATCCGCCGTTCGATCCGGCTGGAGTCGGCGAGCGCCGGAGCTCCGCCGGCCGGCCCGCCGGAGATGTCCGAACGCAGCGCCTCCAGCAGCGCCCGGGCCTCCGAGGCGTCCCCGGTCAGCAGCCGGGCCCGGGCGAGCAGCACCTTCGCCTCGTGCCAGTGCGCCCCGCCCTCCCGCAGCAGCGACAGGGCGGCCCGCAGGTGGCCCGTCGCCTCGGCGGGCGAGGCGTAGAGCATGCCGCGGGCCGCCGCGATGAGGGTCGTGGCGTGCTCCGGCCGCCAAGGGTCCGCGGCCCGCGCGACGTGGTGCGCGCGCTCCGCGATCGGTGCCGCCCGCCGGGCGAGTTCGGCCTCGGCACGCTGGTGCAGGGCGAGGCGGCGGCTGGGCTCCAGCCGCTCGTAGACGACGGCGGCGACCGCCCGGTGACGCAGTGCCAGCCTCGGCGCGGGCTCCTCCGGGCGGACCAGGTCGAGCCGGGTCAGCCCGTCCACCGCGGCCATCACCGCTGACAGCTCCAAGTCCGCTACAGCGGCGAGGAGTTCCGGGTGGGACGGTTCACCGAGGACCGCCGCGGCCTGGACCACCAGCAGCGACACGGGGTCCAGGCCGTCGAGTTCGCCGAGGATCGCGCTCCCGGCATCGGCCGCCGTCCCGCCGTCGGCGGCCAGCACCCCGAGGTACTGCGGGTTGCCCCCGGCCAGGCCGTGCAGCTCCTCCAAGTCCGGCCGGTCGCCCAGTAGTTCGCCGGTCTGCTGGCGGGAGAGCGGTCCCAGGGTCCACACCTCCAGGAGCCCGGCCGAGGAGGCCCGGGCGAGCACCGCCGCGAGCGGGGCCGAGAGCCGGCGCTGCCGGTAGGCCAGCAGGCAGAGCACCGGACCGGTGACGGTGGCCGTCATCAGCCGTTCCACGTCGGCGATCCGCTCGGGTGCCAGCTCATGCAGGTCGTCCACCGCCACCATGACGGGGGAGCGGTCCTCGGCGCGCGCCGTGAGCTCGTGGACGTCCGGCACCTCGGGCCCGGCGGGCAGCGGCGGATGCGTGCCGCGCGCGGTGAGCACCCGGACGCCCTGCGCGCGGGCGCGCGCGGCGGCCGTCCAGAGCAGGGCGCTCTTGCCGATGCCCGGCTCGCCGACCAGCACGACCGCTCGGCCGACGCCGGCCTTCAAGCCCTCCAAAGCCTTTGCCAGTTGCTCGAGTTCGAGGTCCCGGCCGAGGAGTCGGGGAGGGTCGGCCACGGCGGCCGGCGTCGCAGGCGAGAGGTCGCCGGCCGCGGGGCCACCTGCGGGACGCGGCACCGGGGGGACGGGCCGGCGCGAGGTGGGGTGCGCCCTTTCCGGCCCGGTGTTGCGGCTCACGACGACAGCCAGCGCCGCGCGACTTGAGACGCCGGTCTTGCGGTAGATCCTGGCGATGTGGGATTCGACGGTCCGCGGGCTGAGCACGAGCCGGTCCGCGATCGCCACGCTGGTCAGGCCCTCGGCGACCAGCGTGGCCACCTCCCGTTCGCGGCCGGTCAGGGAGACCAGCTCGCCCGCCGGCTCGGCCGGCTCGGCCAGGACCGTCGGCCGGATGCTCTCGGCGAGGCCGGAGAGCCGGCCTGCCCCGCCCTCCGAGGCCAGCCGTGCGCCCCGCTGCCACAGCTCGGCCGCGCGGGCGCTGTCGCCGGTCGCTCGCACGTGCGGAGCGGCGAGGAGCAGTGACTGCGCCTCGCGCAGCGTCGCCCGGCTGCCGACGCTCTGCGCCGCGGCCTCGGTGAACAGCCGGGCTGCCGCGGCCGAGTCGCCGTGGTGGGCGGCGATCCGGCCGAGGCTGCGCAGCGCGGCGCCGAGCTGGCCCGGCAGACCGAGCTGTTCCGCCTCCCTGCGGGCGCGCTCCGCCCAGCGCACGGCGGCCTCGGTGTCGCCGACGGCGAGCGCGGCGCCGCTCAGCAGCTCCAGGCAGTTGGGGCGCGTCGTGGGCTGCAGCCGGCCCAGGTCGCTTCCGCCGCCGGCCCGCAGCAGGATGTCGGTCGCCCGGTGCGGGTCACCGGCCTCGAAGGCGGCGAAGGCGAGCATGCACTGGGCCAGGACCGCCCACCAGTGGTCGGTGGCACCCGCGGCGGCGGCGGCCTCCTCCGCGACGGCCAGTGCGGTCGGAGCGGTCGGTCGGCCGGCCTGCTGCAGGATCTGCGACTGGAAGGCCAGGGTGAAGGCGAGCAGTTCGGCACTGCCCACGGCGCGCGCCATCGGCTCGGCCTCCCGGGCCAGTGCGAGCGCGCTGGTGATCCGGCAGGTGCTGAGGTGGAGGTAGGCCTTGGCGGTCAGGAACTGCGGGACCAGGCAGGCCTGTCCGGTGCGCCGGGCGATCTCCAGCCCGCGGTCCAGGTGGTGTTCGGCACCGGCGTAGTCCTCGAGGAACGCCTCGGTCCAGCCCAGGGTGCAGAGCGATTCGCACAGCTCGGCGACGTCGGTGTCGGCCAGGGCCCGGGCGAGCGCGGCCGCCGAAGCGGCGACGGTGCGGGCCGTGTCCAGCCGGCCCTCGTAGGCCTCGCCCAGGGCGATCCGGGCCAGGGCACCGAGTTCGCCGATCCGGTCGCCCAGCGAACGCGCGGTGGCCAGTACCCCGTCGATGTCGGCACGGGCCTGCGGATAGCGGGCGGCGGACAGCAGGCTGGAGCACAGCTCCAGGCCGATCCGGACCGTGTGGGAGGCCGACGGCCCGGGGAGGCGGGCCAGTTCACGGCGGAGCATCGCCTCGGCCTCCCGGTGGCGCCCGAGCTGGCGCTCCAACTGGGCGCTCAGCGTGGCCGCGGAGGCGCGGATGTCGTCGTACGGGGCCGGGGCGGGCATGTCCATCACCTGCCGCAGGAGGTCCCGGCCCTCCTGGAGTCCGCCGCTCAGGCCGAGCGCGCGGGCCCGGGAGAGCGTCAGTTCGCGGCGGGCGGAAAGGTGGTCCGAACCGTCCGGGAGCAGCCGCAGGGCGACGCCGAGCCAGTGCGCGGAGGCGGCCGGATCAATCGTGGCCTGCTGTTCGGCGGCCGCGACGAGGACATCGGCCGCCTGCGGATCCCAGCGGGTCACGGACCGCTCGACATGGTGGGCCTGCTCGACGACGCCGGCCCCGGCGGCGGCGATCTCCGCCGCGGCCCGGCGGTGGAAGTCCTCCCGCTGCCAGGGGTCGGTGTTCCGGTGGACGAGCTCCCGGACCAGCGGATGGCGCGGTGCCAGCCGGCCGCCCGGCCCCGGCCGCAGGAGGTCGCGGTGCATCAGGCCCCGCAGCGCGTGGACGACCTCCTCCGAGCCGGACCCGGTCAGCGAGCAGATCATCCTCGGGGTGGCGTGGTCTCCCAGGACGGCGGCCGCCTCCAGGATTCGGCGCTCCACCCGGCTCACCGGCGCCAGCTCGTCGAGCAGCCGGGGTTCGAGGCCGACCGGCAGGCCGTCCGGTTCGAGGAGGGCGAGGAGGTAGAGGGGGTTGCCGCCGCTCGCCGCGTACAGCTCCGCAGCCCTCGGCGGGGGCAGGTCCGCGGCCAGGCCCTCGACGCAGTCGCGCTCGGGCAGCGGCCCCAGGGCGATCCGGTGCACGACCCCGGAGTCCGTGCCGCGCGCGAGCGAGGTGCCCAGCGCGGGCGGAGTCTGCCGGCTCCGGCGTGAGACGACCAGCAGCAGCGGAGCGCCCACGGGATGGCGCACCAGGTGATCCAGCAACTCCAGCGAGGCCGGGTCCGCCCAGTGCAGGTCGTCGAGCAGCACGGCGAGCCCGGGTGCGCCGAGCCGGTCCAGCAGCGCCGCGGTCGCCCGGTGGAGGGCGAACCGGTCGGCGTCGCCCGGGACCGGGACGACCGGCGCCTCGGCGACACCCCGCAGGACCGGCGACAACTCCGCCAGCGCGGGGAAGCGGCGCAGCACCGCGGGGCTGAGGTCGGCGAACGCATCGGCGAACGGCCGGAACGGGCTGTGCCGGGCCTGCTCGGTGGCCTGACCGCAGAGCACGGTCAGCCCCTGACCGCGCAGGCGCGCGCCGAACTGCGCCAGCAGCCGGCTCCTGCCGATCCCCGCCTCGCCCGTGACGTCGACGACGGCCGACCCGCCGACCGCGAGCCGAGCCACCACCGAGTCCAACAGCGCGGTTTCGGCAGACCTGCCGACGAACGGCACCCGGCCGCCGTGCTCCGCCCGGTCGCCGTACGCCTGGACCACCGGTAGCTCCCTTCGAACGATCACTCCGCAGGGCCGCCGCGCAGAGTCGTGAGGCCGAGTCGTGAGGCAGAGTCGTGAGGCTGAGCCGCACCTCGGATCGTGGACACGTGTTCTGCGGCCGTCAGCAGCGTAGTTGATGTCCCGCCGGCAGGTGTCCGGCGAGCCGGGGGAGCTGCTCAACTTTCCTGAGCACTCTGGCGATTCCGCCGAATCCTACTAACATGAGGTTCCCTCATATCTGACAGGGGCTGACCATGGTGACTCGGTTCGACCTGCCCGCACAGTTCCGTTGGGGCGTCTCCACCGCCGCGTACCAGATCGAGGGGGCGGTGGCGGAGGACGGCCGCGGGCCCTCGGTGTGGGACGTGTTCTGCGAGCGGCCGGGGGCGGTGAAGGGCGGGGAGAGCGGGCGGGTCGCCTGCGACCACTACCACCGCTACGGCGAGGACGTGGAGTTGATGCGGGAGCTCGGAGTCGACGGCTACCGCTTCTCGATTGCCTGGCCGCGCATCCAGCCGACCGGGAGCGGCCCGGCCAACCAGCCGGGACTCGCCTTCTACGACCGCCTGGTGGACCGCCTGCTCGCCGCCGGCATCACCCCGCTGCCGACCCTCTTCCACTGGGACCTGCCGCAGGCCCTGGAGGAGACCGGCGGCTGGCTCACCCGCGACACCGCGCACCGCTTCGCCGAGTACACCGGGTTGGTGGCGGACCGGCTCGGCGACCGGGTGCCGGCCTGGATCACCCTCAACGAGCCCATCGTCCACCTGGTCTTCGGCTACGCCTTCGGCATCCACGCCCCGGGCCGGACACTGATGCTGGACGCCCTCCCGGCCGCCCACCACCAACTCCTCGCCCACGGCCTGGCCGCCGCGGCGCTGCGCGACCGCGGGCACCAGGTGCTGATCGCCAACAACCTCACCCCGGTGTGGGCCGCCTCGGACGCCCCGGCCGACGTCGCGGCGGCCGAGGCCTACGACGCCCTGCACAACCGGCTGTTCACGGACCCCCTGCTCCTCGGCCGCTACCCGGACCTCTCCTCCTACGGGCTGTCCGAGGACCTCGGCGGCTGCGTCCGCCCGGGCGACCTGGAGCTGATCGCCGCAACACCGCTCGACGGGTTGGGCGTCAACTACTACAACCCGACCCGGATCGCCGCGCCGACCGACCCCGGCCTCCCCTTCGCGGAGGCGGAGATCGAAGGCGTCCCCCGCACCCACTTCGGCTGGCCGGTCGTCCCGGAAGGCCTGCGCGAGCTGCTGGTCTCCCTGCGGGAGCGGTACGGCGACGCGCTGCCGCCGATCACGATCACGGAGAACGGCTGCTCGACGGCGGAGGGGCTCGACGACCAGTTCCGGATCGGCTACCTGGCCGGCCACTTGGACGCGGTCGCGGAGGCGATCGCCGCAGGCGTGGACGTGCGGGGGTACTTCACCTGGTCGCTGATGGACAACTTCGAGTGGGCGCAGGGGTACGGGGAGCGGTTCGGCCTGGTGGAGGTGGACTTCGAGACGCAGCGGCGGACGCCGAGGGCGTCGTACGCCTGGTACCGGGAGATGATCGGTGCGCGCCGGTCGTCCCGGTCACGCTCGTAGCGCTCCGTGCGCACCGCGGCTCCTGGCCTGCGCCCTCCTCCGCAGCGGGCGCTCACCTTGACCGGTCGTGGGGAGCGACGGTGCGAGGTGAGAGCATGCGGGTCGGCCCAGCGAGTGCGCCGGGTGTGGTGGTGGAGCAGGACGGGAGTCGGCGGTGCGGGGCAAGCAGGCCAAGGCCGTGGTGGCGGCAGCCGAGCGGGTGGTGGCCGCCGCGGCAGCGGTGGTGGCGGACTACAGGGCGGCCGTCGGGCAGGTGGAGGTGGCCGTGGCCTCGGCGACCGTGGGGCTGGTGCAGGCGGAGCTGGCCGTGATGCCCGTCGCACGGCTGCGGGAGGTGACCGAGGGGCGGCTGCGGACCGGGGCGTTGGAGGCGGCCGGGATCGCGACGGTGGGGCAGGTGGTCGAGGCCTCCGTGTACGGCCTGCGGCTGCTGCCCGGGGTGGGGGCGCAGACGGCTGCGCAGGCGGTGGCGGCGGCGGGGCAGCTGGCGGAGGCGGTGGAGCAGACGGTGGCGCTGCGGCTGGATCCGGATCGGCAGGATGCGGTGAGCACGGACGTGGTGGTGGCGCTGCACCGGTTGGTGGTGGCGGGGCCGGCGGCGGTGCGGGCGCGGCAGGTGGCGGAGAAGGTGGGGGCGGAGTTCGGGGGGCTGGTGGAGCAGGCGCAGCCGGCGAAGGGGGTGGTGCGCGGGCTGTTCGCGGGGCGGGAGCGGCGGGAGCGGGCCGAGGCGGCGGTCGGGGCGTTGGGGGAGCTGCTGGAGGATCTGGCGGAGGCACCGATGCTGTTCGCTCAGGCCTCGGCGGATCTGCTGCGGCCGGCGGTGTCCTCGATCGAGGCGTGGACGGAGTTCGAGCACCGGTCGGCCGAGTTCTACGGGGTGCTCGGCGGGATCGTCGAGTTGGGCGAGATGCAGCGCGCCGCCGCGCAGGGCTTCCTGCCGGAGGAGCTGTCCGACCAGGTGCGGGCCGAGGAGTTGGAGGACGAGCACTGCAGGGTCTCGCTCCGCGGCTACCAGGCGTTCGGGGCGCGGTTCGCGCTGCGGCAGAAGCGGGTGATCCTCGGGGACGAGATGGGGCTCGGCAAGACCGTGCAGGCGATCGCCGTGCTCGCACACCTGCGGGCGCGCGGGAGTTCGCACTTCCTGGTGGTCTGCCCGGCGAGCGTGCTGGTCAACTGGGTGCGGGAGGTGGCGGCGCGGAGCGCGCTGCCCGCCCACCGGATCCACGGTCCCGAGCGCGAGGCGGCGCTGGCGCAGTGGCTGCGCACGGGCGGGGTGGCGGTGGTGACCTTCGACGGGCTGCGCCGGCTGGAGGCGGGACCCGAAGTGCCCGTCGCCGCACTGGTGGTGGACGAGGCGCACTACGTGAAGAACCATGCCGCGCAGCGGTCGAAGGCGGTGGCCGCCTGGGCGGAGCGGACCGACCGGGTGCTCTTCCTGACCGGTACGCCGATGGAGAACCGGGTGGAGGAGTTCCGCAACCTGGTGCACTACCTGCAGCCCGAGCTGCTGCCCGCCCTGAACGGCGACCGGGGCGCGGCCGGGCCGCCGGCGTTCCGCAAGGCGGTGGCCCCGGCCTACCTGCGGCGCAACCGGCGGGACGTGCTCGGCGAGTTGCCGGAGGTGGTGCAGGTGGACGAGTGGGTGGAGTTCTCGGCCTCGGACGCCGCCGCCTACCGATCCGCCGTCACGGATGGCAACTTCATGGCGATGCGCCGGGCCGCCTACGCGCACCCCGAAGGCTCGGCGAAGCTGCTGCGGCTGCGCGAGCTGGTCGCGGAGGCGGCGGCGAACGGGCGCAAGGTGGTGGTGTTCTCGTACTTCCGGGAGGTGCTGGCGGCGGTGCGGGAGGCGCTGGGGGAGGCGGTGGCGGGCACCGTGGAGGGCAGCCTGCCCGCGCTCCAGCGCCAGGACCTGGTAGACCGGTTCAGCAGTGTGCCCGGTCACGCCGTGCTGCTCTGCCAGATCCAGGTCGGCGGCACGGGGCTGAACATCCAGGCGGCCTCCGTGGTGGTCCTCTGCGAGCCGCAGGTGAAGCCGACCATGGAGAGCCAGGCCGTGGGCCGGGTCCAGCGGATGGGGCAGGTCCGGCAGGTCCAGTCGCACCGGCTGCTGGTCGCGGAGAGCGTGGACCAGCGGATGCTGGAGGCGCTGCGGGCGAAGGAGCGGCTCTTCGACGAGTACGCGCGGCGCAGCGAGGTGGCGGAGACGACGCCCGAGGCGGTCGACGTGTCGGAGCGCTCGCTGGCGGTGCGGATCGTGGAGGACGAGCAACTGCGCCTGGCGGCGGGCGGACAGGGGTGAGCGGCCGGTCGGCCCGAGGTATCCGGACTCCGCTTCACCGCCCCCCGTCCAGCTGGGTCACCGGCAGCAACTCGCTGACCCGGTCCGCCCCGCAGCTGATGGTGACCCGGTAGAGCCCGGCGCGCGCCAGGGTGACCCCGGCGGTCAGCGTGGTGTCCCGCCGCCTGAGCTGCGGGGTGGCGACGACGGAGCCCGAGATCGCATCGGTGATCACACAGCTGGGGGTCTCGCTCTCCTCGGCACCGGCGACCATCAGCGGCCAGGTCTGGCCGGGTGCGACGCGGTCGGGGAGGACCAGGCCGAGGCCGGGGCGGTCGAGCGCGTCGAGCACCGGCAGCGGTTGCAGGCGGGCGGTCGGGCGCTGCTCGGTGAGCAAGGTGTGGATGAACTCCAGCACTTGGGGCGCGGTGGGCAGGCTTCCGTGCCGCCCGGAGACGTACAGGGCGGCGTTGGAGGCCTCCGGCGCGGCGCAGTCGCGCGGCACCAGGCCGTCGCCGCCCCGGTCCCAGCGCACGGCCTGCCCGGAGGCGGTGCGCTGGAGGTCGCCGTCGCGGGTGAGCCGGACGGCCGTGTGCAGCGGCCGGAAGCCGTCCCGCTCCAGTCTGAGGCTCTGGATGGTGGGTTGGCCGATTCCGACCACGGCCCGGGTGCGCGGCATGAAGGGCGCCAGCAGCTGGGCGCCCCGGGCGGCCGCGGCGGCCGCCGCCAACTCGGCGTCGCCGCCGAGCAGCGGGATGTCGGCGGTCCGGAGGTGGCGCACCCCCTCCGGGGTCTCCACGCAGGGGTAGTCGGGGAGCAGGTCGTAGAGGCCGGGCAGGCCGGCGGCCAGGGCGGCCGCGCCCGCGGTGAACCCGCCGCGGGGGCCGGGGAGTTGTCTGGCCACCGCGGGAGTGCCGTGGAAGGGCGTCGCGATGGTCACCAGGTCCCTGGTGCTGGAGGCCAGTTCGCGATCGGCGGCGAGCGCCGCCCGGGCCACCAGGCCGCCGCTGGAGTGCGCGACGAAGACCAGCCGCGGCTCCGGCCGGTCGGGGTGGGCCGCCCGGTGCGGGCTGGCCGTCCAGGCGGCCAGGTGCCGGCGCGCCGCCGCGGCCAGCAACTCGCCCGAACTGGCGGCCGGCAGCCGCCAGTCGTAGGGGAAGAGCAGCAGCGCGTCCGGGTGCGGCACGCTCCGGCGCAGGGTGTCCACCAGCTCGCGGTAGGGCTCCGCGGTGCCGAGCAGCGGGAAGTAGGCCGGGGTGTCCAGCAGGCCGGTCGGGATCAACCGGCCGGTCCGGCCGAGCCGTTCGGCATCGGTGACGCGCAGCACCGCCGAGTAGCGCCCGGGCACGCCCAGCAGCGACCCGGTCAGGCTGGACCCGCCCCAGACCTGCCGGCCGGTCTCGGCCTCGGTCAGCGAGCTGCCCAGGAACCCCGGCAGGAAGACCACCGCGTCCTGGGTGGTGGCGTGGTCCGGCGCACCGTCGCCGGGGAAGGCGGGCAGGTCCACCGCGTGCTGGTAGTTGGCGACCACCCCGGTGTTCCAGAGCTCCAGGGATTGGACGTCACCGCCCGCGGCCAGGTAGCGGCCGATCGACTCGCCGATGTCGGTGCTGGTGCGGTCGCCCACCGCCGTCACCGACTCCGGGTCGACGCCGGTGGTCCGGGCGAAGTCCGCCACCGCCTCGGAGGTGAGGGTGTTCCGCAGCGAGCCGAGCCCGCCGGTGGACAGGTCGATGCCCGCCCGGTCCGCCGTGAGCGCGACCAGCTCCGGCACCTCGTCGCCGATCTCGGCGGCCAGCTCCCAGGCCAGCGTGGGCTGTTCGGCGAGGACGGAGAGGTCCATCGCCCGCGCCCGGGCCACCAGCTCGGCCCGCAGCTCCCGGGCCTGCGGGGCGCCGAGCGCGCCGCCGCGCCGGAACAGCCGCAGCCGGGCCGCGCCGAGGCCGAGCAGCAGCGGCGCCGATTCGGGCCGCTCCCGGTGCGGCAGGTCGCGCCAGGCCTGCTCCAGCAGACCGCGGGCGAGCTCGAAGTCGCCCGCGTCCTCGGCCGCCCGCGCCCGGGTGATCGCCAGCTCCAGCCCCAGCGGCGAGAGGTCGATGGTCCGGCTGTCGGCCATCCGGGCGTGGTCCTGCAGCCAGGAGTCCCGCCAACGGCCCTTTGCGGAGAGCAGCTTGATGGTCAGCGAGGTCAGTTCCAGGTCGGACCGCACCAGTTCGGGCCGCTCGAGCACCACCGCGAGCGCCTCGTCCACCCGCCCGTCCTGGTACAGCTCGGTGGCGGCCCGCCGGGCCTGCGGCCGCCAGATCGCCGGCTCGGCGGCGGCCCGCAGCTCGGCCGGGGCGGTGTGCCGCAGCCGCTCGGCGAGGTAGGCCCGGGCGCGCGGCGGCAGCTCCTCGGCGGCCGGCTCGACCAGCCGCCCGGCCTCCTCGGACCAGGGCAGGTCCAGTTCGGCGGCCGGCCGGTCCAGCGCCAGCAGGTGGTACAGCTCCTCGGCGCGGTCGACCACCCGGTCGACGTCCAGCTCGCGCAGCGCCCGGTAGTAGGCGGCGGCCCGGCGGTGGATCAGGTCCACCGTCGCGGCGTGGTCGCGGCGCAGCAGCGGCAGCATGACCGCCCGCACATCGGCCCGGTGGACCACCTCCTCCCAGCCCGGCACCTGCGCCACCAGCGAGACCTCGGCGCGGAACCGCCTGAACAGCTCGAGCGCGCCCCGCTCGTCCAGCTCGCCGAGCCCGCAGGGCTCGGCGAGCACCCGGCGGATGATCTCGGGCGTCACCCGCCGGACGGCCAGGCCCGGGCTGGCGATCATCCGCAGGTCCTGGTCGTCCAGGTGGTCGAGGATGCGACGGTAGAGCACGCCCTGCACCGTCTCGGCGGCCAGCCGGTCGCGCAGTTCGGGGTCGGTCAGGCCGCCGGGCGCGGCCAGGCTCTCCGGCTCGCGGCGCAGCAGTGCGGCGGCCAGCTTGAGGTTGAGCGGATAGCGGCCCACGGTGTCCGCCACCGTGTCGAGCTGACTGTCCGTCAGCGTCAGACCGGGGGTCTGCCGGCGTAAGAAGGCGCGGGCCGTGGCCGGGTCGAACCCGGCCAGCGGGAGCGGCTGGCAGCGCGGGTCGTCGATCGGCGCCCGGCCGGCCGCGACGATCCGCAGCCGCGGGCAGCGCTCGTTCAGCTGCTCCAGGAAGTCCAGCAGCCTCCCCTGGGCCAGCGGCCCGGTGCGCTGCACCAGTTCGAAGGTGTCCAGGACCAGCGGCACCGAGCTCTCCGCCGGCTCGGGGCCGGGGGAGTCCAGCAGATCCGCGAACCGGCCGATCAGCAGCTCGGTGTCGCGCTCCCGCGCGGCCCGCCGCCCGGAGCGGGCGTGCCGGTCCTTCGCCTCCCGCCGGTCGGCGGAGACGGTGTTCCGCACGGCGCTCTCCAACTCCTCGGCCCGGGCCCGCAGCGCCGGGACCAGGATGGCGAGCTGGCGGGCCGCCTCGGCCAGCAGGGTGAGCGGCTCCTCGGCGGTGAACTCGGGCCGCTCGAAGGTCAGGTAGAACTGCCGGACGGCCCGGCCGGACCGGGCGCCGGCCAGCAGGAACCGGGCCAGCAGGGTGGACTTGCCGACGCCGCCCGGCCCGTGCACCACCAGCCAGGGCGCCGCCCCGGACGGCCCGGCATCCAGATGCTCCGCCAGCGCGCCGAGTTCGTCCTCCCGCCCGGTGAACGCCCGGTCGGCCAGCGCGGCCAGCGGCTGCAGCAGCCGGGCCCGCCGCAGCAGCCCCCGCACGCTGTCGGTGGACGGCAGCCGCACCCCGAGGCCTATCGGCCGGGCGCTCTCGAACCAGCCCAGCACGGTGAGTGCCGCGAACAGCTGGTCGGCGTCCTGCCCCTCCAGCGGCGGCGGGTTGCCGGCCAGGAAGCGCTCGGCCCAGGCCCGGGCCAGATCACGCCCGTCGTCGGGCGGCAGCTCGGCGAGTCCGGCCAGCAGCCGCTCGGGCGTGGCCAGCGAGCGCAGCGTCTCGATCCGCACCTCGGAGGTGAGCCGCCAGCGCCGCCCCTCCCGGGTGGTGACCCGCTCGCAGTCCCGGGTCAGGAACTCGCCGAGAGCCGCGCTCGGCCCGGCGTCCTGCTCGCCGCAGCGCTCCAACTCGTCGGCGCTGAACGCGTTGAGCAGGGCGGTCCGGGCCCGGAAGCGGAGCCGGGCGGCGTCCGGTTGGTGACCTCCGGCGGGGATGGGGGTGGTTCCGTTCACGGTCGTCACCGTCCTTGGACGAGGTCGCGGCCCAGCCCTGCGGCCGTGCGCTGGAGTTGATCGGTCAGCTGGAGCAACCCGCCGGGCGGGCAGCTCTCGTGGTCGGCGTCGTCGAGCACCTTGGCGACCAGCGCCCCGGCGGTCTCGGCGTCGATCGGTCGGCCCGCCTGCTCGGCGAGGGTGAGGAAGAAGTCGCGCAGGTCCTCCACCCGGACGCAGCCCAGGCGTTCGGTGGCCACGTCCCAGTGCAGGTGCTGGGGCAGCCAGCCGTCGTGGGCCAGCAGCACGATCCGCAGCCGGTCGGCCGCCTCCTCCTCGACCACCGCCTCCACCAGCCGTACCAGTACCCGCAGGGCGGGCTCGGTGAAGCGCACGGCCTCCGAATCGTCGAAAACCAGCCAGTGCCTGGGGCGGCCGGGGCTGGCCAGCCGCTCCTCGCTCAGCCGGCCCTTGAGCTGGCGGACCAGCCCGTCGGCCTGCCGGTCCTCGGAAGCGTACCGGTCGATGTCCACCCGCCAGTCCCGGAACCGCTGGTTGAAGAACTCGGCCAGCTCGGTGACCCGGACCGGCTCGGTGTACTCGCCGATCCGGATCCGGCAGGGCACGATGCCCTGGCTGTCGAGCACGTGGTGGATCAGGAACCAGGTGAAGGTGCGTCCGGTGCGCGGGCCGCCCTCGACCAGCAGCACCCGGTGCGGGCCGTCGGCCACCATCGCCCGCAACCGGCTGCGCAGCGCACTCTGGTTGAGGAAGGCCCGCTTGCCGTTGTTGATCAGGCCGGAGCGGAACGGGTCCACGCCGGGGCGGACCGGGGCGGGCCGCTCGGCCAGCAGATCGGCCAGGAACGGCCGGACGGACGGGTGCACCTCACCGGCGGCCGCGTGCACCATGGGGCGCAGCCGTCCGGTGCGCGCCGCGAGTTCGAGCAGGTCCGGCCAGACCTCGGCCATGCTGCGCTCCCAGCTGACCTCGGCGTTGGCGATCCCGGCCAGCGTGGCGAGCTGCCGGGCCCGGGTCTGCATGCCGTAGTCCGCCATCAGCAGCTTGAGCAGGCGCCCGGCCCGCGGGTCGGCGGTGGGGAAGTCGGGTTGGTCCAGTACCACCGGTTCACCCCAGTCCCGCGCGGGCCAGGCCCTCGGCGACCCGCTCGACCCGCAGCCCCTCGTTGCGGAACTCGCGCGGCTCGCTGAGCCGTTGCCCGATCCGGGTCCAGCGCCGGTGCAGCGCGACCAGCCGCCAGCGCTCGTCGAAGACCGGCGCGCCGGAGGAGCCGCTGTCGGTGTCGGTCCAGTACTGCACCACCTGCTCGTCCACGTGGCGGACCACGTTGTGCCGGGAGGCCAGCTTCTTCACCGAGCCGTAGGGGTGCTGGATGATGCAGACCCGGTCCTCGGCCGCCACCTCGGCCCGCTCGGGCAGCGGCACCACCAGGGCGTCGGCGGGCAGTGGTCCGGCCGACCGGACCACCGCCCAGTCCGGGCCCGGCTCGCCGAGCACCGAGGCCGGATCGCAGGGCACCACCTCGAAGACCAGCTCGCTGCCGTCCAGCTCCCGCTCGTAGCCGAACCAGGCCTCCACCGCCATCGGTCGGCTGCCGTCCCGGAAGAGCACGTGATGGTTGGTCAGCAGCAGGTCGGGGCCGATCCGGAAGGCGGTGCCGTGGCAGGGCCGCCCCTCGGCATGGGTGACCGTCAGGCGGCAGACCGCGGTAGCCAGTTCGGCGCCCCGGCGGAGGAAGGCCACGTCCTGGAACTCCGCGGAGCGGAAGAGCACCCGCTCCCGGGCGTCGGGATCGCTGAAGGAGTCCCAGGTGCCGGCGGGCGCGGCGGGCACCGGCGCGGGCAGCACCGGCCGCTCGGCGAGCAGTTCGCGCAGCCGCACGGTGAGCGCCCGGTCCGGTCCGGCCGCCACCTGCTCCAACAGCTCGCGCAGCCGGTCCTGCTGGGCCGCGGTGCTGATCAGCTCGAACCAGACCTCGTCCATCGGCTTCTCCCACCCGATGCGGGCCGGCGCGATCCCGGCCTGCCGGGCCAGTCGCACCACCGGGTCGACCCGGAAGTACACCGAGGCGAGCAGGTCGCGCAGTTCGACCGCACCGGGGTCGGTCCAGTCGAACGGGAAGGTGTCCAGCAGGTGCGGGGCGCGCTGGGTGGGTGTCATGGCTGCTGCCCTGTGCTCTCGTCGGAGGCTCTGCGTCGAACGTTACGGCTGGAAGGCCCAGTACGCCCCGTCCCGGTGCGGCACCCTGACCAATCCGTAGCGCTGCTGTGGCGGATGGCGGTGCCGCAGCAGCCCGTGCAGGTCGGAGAGGACGGAGCGGTGGTCGCCGAAGTAGGAGTGGCCCAGCAGGCCGGTGTCCAGCCGGGAGACGTCCACGGTGTCCAGGCCGGGCAGCACCAGCACCCGCTCGCCCGCCTGCCCGGCCCGCGGGTACTCGGCCAACCGCCGGGCGGCCAGGAGCGCCCGGTCGGCCGAGGAGGCGTAGAGGGTGCAGCCCCGGGCCTGGCGGACGATCCGCGGCAGCAGCTGCCGGAACACCTCGGCATCCACATCGGGGGCGGTGAAGACCAGTTGCCCCAGCCGGCCCGAACCGGGCGGCAGCGCCGTGGTGTCCAGGTCGGCGAGTGCGTCGGTGACCAGCCGGTTCCCCATGCTGTGCGCCACCACGTGCAGTTCGGCGACCCGGCCGGCCGTCAGCAGGTGCCGCAGGAACTCCTGGAAGTACGGCACGGCGCGGCGGGCCGCGTTGCCGTCGGCCGCGTAGTCGGCCACCGAGCCCTTGGACGGCCAGCTGTAGAGCACCGGCAGGCCGGTGAAGTTGAGGTCGTAGGCGAGCTGGGCGGCGCGCACGGCGGCGTCGCGGAAGGAGACGTTGAAGCCGTGCACGAAGAGCAGCGCCTCGCCGGTCGCGGCGCGGTGGCCGGCCAGGTCGGCGAACTCGGCGGCGGCCAGCGGGTGTACGCCCGTCAGCCGGGTGTCGCGGGCCGGGTCGGTGCGGAACTGCAGCCGCCACCAGCGGGGTTTCTCCACCGCGCCGATCCGGTGGTCGTCCGGCACGGAGACCAGCGCCTCGCCGTAGGAGAGCCCGCCGCGGCCGGCACCGAAGCCGTCGGCCTCCGGCGCCCGGTCGGTGGCGAACAGCACCGGGACCTGGAGGGAGCGAACGGACTCGCCCCAGAAGGCCGGTGGCGCATCGGGTCCGAACCGTTCGCGGCCGTCCGAGAGCGCGTCGAACTCGGCGGCCAGCAGCTCGCCGAACGGCGGGCGGGCCTCCAGCGCGGCGGCCGCCTCGCGGGCGGCGGCCGCCACCGGCGCGGCCGACTCCCGGGCCGCGTCCACGGCACGCAGGGCCGGCAGCAGCTGCTCCTCCAGTGCCGCGCGGTCGGCCTCCGGAAGCGCGGCGGCGACTTTCGGCCAGATCGCGGCGATGGCCGGTTCCAGCGCGTCCCAGTCCTCCAACGTCCGCCCCCAGCCGTCCCGTTCACCCGTGCGACCGGACCGCCCCGAACGGGTGACCCGGTCGCATCATAGGCCTTCCAGCAGGTGGTGCCCGGTCGGCCGGACGGCTGTGGCAGCTCTGTGACGATGACTCAGTCCGCCGTCGCCGCCGCCAGGTCGGCCAGCAGCTCGGAGGCGGTGACCGGGTCCAGCCCGCCGAAGAGCAGCGGGTGCTCGCGGGCCGGCCAGTACGAGCCGGGCGCCGTGTCCAGCCAGACCGCCTCGAGGGTCTGCTCGGGGAACAGGTCCACCGCGCCCACCGGGATGCCCTCGGCGAGTTCGACCACCAGGTGGCAGCCGTCGGCGAGCGGCTTGGAGAGCCAGGCCTCGACCCCGGCGTCCTGCGGTTCACCGCGCTCCCAGCCGCGCTTGGTCAGGCCGAGCAGGCGGCCCACCGGCACCGTACGGCCCTCGAACCGGAGCAGGCGGTTGGCCTCGGCCTCCTCCGGTACCAGGCGGTGCACCGGACGGTCGAGGCGGTGACCTCCCGGACCCCGTCGGCGCCGTACGCCTGCTCGACCGCGCCCCGCAGCAGCGGGACGCAGGCGACTCCCACGCCGTCGGCCAGGGTGGCCACCAGCGACTCCGTCCAGGCGCCCCAGGGCAGGCGGGCCGACGGGTCCAGCCCGGCGACCTGCGAGGGGTGGTCCAAGGCCTGCAGCAGCAACCGGAGCAGCTCGGGACCCTCGACGCCGTAGCCCGGGACGTCGGCCAGGCAGTCCGCCACCCAGCCTGGCGTGCCGGGGGCGAGGAAGGCGGCGACCACCCGGCGCAGCGGCGTGGTCCGGCACCGGTCGAGCGCCGCCACCGCCTGCTGGTACGCCGACTCCTCGGCGGTGGCGAGCAGTTCGCGCAGCCGCTCGGTCCGGCCGTAGTCCGGGGCGAGGCTGCCGTTCGGCGCCGGTACCACCGGGCGCAGCGCCAACTGGCTGCGCCGGCCGCCGCTCTGCAGGTAGTGGGCCTCGACCGCGTAGGCCTCCACGGCCGCGCGGGCGGCGAAAGCCGGGCCGTGCTTCGTGACCCAGGCGTCGACCAGCGGGGTGTCAACGCTGCGGCCCGCCCGCCAGAGCGGCGGCAGCATGCTCGCCACGGCGGCCGCGCCCACCGGGTCCGGCTCCCCGGCGAGGTAGGCCCGGGCGGCGTGCACCAGGGTTGGATCGGAGTCCGCGGCGGCCAGCAGCTCGCGGACCCAGTCGCGGTCGGCCTCGATCCGCTCCCGCTCCTGCTCCGGTGCCGTCGGGTCCGGCGGCGGCACCGGGCGGACCGCCCCGCCGCGGCGCGGCAGCGCCGCCACCCGCCAGGCCTCCGGCAGCGCGAACGCGTCCTCGTCGGGCTCACCGGCAGCCGCGTACCCCTTGCGCACAGTCTCTCCTCCGCACCGCTCGTCCCCAGCGGCGGAACCCTAGCGAGCGCTCCTGACAAGCAGTGAGCTGATGATCCGTCGGTACGAGCGATGCCACACCCCGTCCGACTCCCCGGGGCCGCCGGCGACCCGTACGCGCTGCGCGGTGGCCCGGGCGGCCGCCTCGTCCGGCGGGAGGACGAACGCCCGGGGACCAGCGCCGAGTTGTAGCAACCCTCCCGTAGTGCTGCCGGGAACGCTGGGCAGTGCACCGGGTACCGGTGTCAGCGGGCCGGCGGATCCAGGTAGTGGCGGCCGGCGATCTGCTCGAAGATGAGGTTGGTCCGGGTCTGCGCCACCGCCGGGTGGGTGGTCAGGTTGTCCACCACGAAATCGCGCAGCCCCTCCGGGCCGGCCACGCCCACGTGCAGCAGGTAGTCGTCCGAGCCCGCCATGTGGAAGACCGCGAGCACCCCGGGCAGGTCGGGGGCGGTGGAGCGGAAGCTCTCGTTCTGCTCCCGGGTGTGGGCCCGCAGCCGCACCGAGATCATCGCCTGCAGCGGCAGCCCGATCGCCGCCGGGTCCACCTCGGCCCGGAAGCCGCGGATCACTCCCCGCTCCTGCAGCGAGCGGACCCGGGCCAGGCAGGTCGACGGGGCGATCCCGACCGCGGCGGCGAGCGCGTTGTTGGGCAGCCGGGCGTTGTCGGCCAGGGCCCGGATGATCGCCCGGTCCACCTGGTCGACGGCCGCCGCTCGGCCCTGCGGATTGTTCGGCACTGCCCCCGACGCCCCCTGCCGTTCCGGTCGGATCGAACGGTCTTCCGCCGATCTGCCGAATGATATTCGGATCGTCTTCCGCCAGCGGCCGCGGGGTTCCATCCTGGCCGCGGGCCGGCGAACCCTCCGCCGGCCCGCCGCCGTCCGAGCGCCCCGGAGAGCCACCGTGCCCAGCAGTCCCACCGCCGTGCCCACCGCTCCCGCTCCGGAGCCGGAACTCGACCCCGCCGACTTCACACTCCCGAGCACCGGACTGACCGAGGACCAGCGCCTGCGGGTGCTCAACCGGGTGGACGAGTACCTCAGCCGCAAGCGCCGCCACCTGGTCGGCTTCCAGGCCACCCAGGAGCTGGACGGCAGTGCACTGGACCTGGCCCGGTTCATGCCGAACAACATCAACAACCTCGGCGACCCGTTCCAGTCCGGCGGCTACAAGCCCAACACCAAGGTGGTCGAGCGCGCGGTGCTCGACCACTACGCGGACCTCTGGCGGGCCAACGGCCCGCACGACCCGGCCGACCCCGAGTCCTACTGGGGCTACATGCTCTCGATGGGCTCCACGGAGGGCAACATGTACGCGCTCTGGAACGCCCGGGACTACCTCAGCGGCAAGGCGCTGATCCGGCCCTCGGCGCCGCCGTACGACCTGCCCCGCCAGGTCCGGGCCCGGCCCGACCGGAACAACCCGAACGCCTACCACCCGGTCGCCTTCTACTCCGAGGACACCCACTACTCCTTCGCCAAGGCGGTCCGGGTGCTCGGCGTGGAGAACTTCCACACCGTCGGGACCGAGCGCTACCCCGACGAGTGCCCGCTCACCGACCCGGCCACCGGCCGCCGTGACTGGCCCGCCGAGGTGCCCTCCAAGCCCGGGCCGTCCGGGCGCTCCTGGGACGGGCCCGGCGAGATCGACGTCGACGCGCTCGCCGTGCTGGTCGAGTTCTTCGCCGCCAAGGGGCACCCCGTCTTCGTCAACCTCAACCTCGGCAGCACCTTCAAGGGCGCGCACGACGACGTCCGGGCGGTCTGCGAGCGGCTGCTGCCGATCTTCCGGGAGCACGGCCTGATCAGCCGTCAGGTCACCCACGGCGATGGCGGGTCGGGCGACCTGCGGCGAGGCTTCTGGATCCACGTGGACGGCGCGCTCGGCGCCGGCTACGCGCCGTTCCTGCGGCTGGCCGCCGAGGACCCGGCGCACGGCTGGACGCCGGAGCCGGCCGTCCCCGAGTTCGACTTCGGACTCACCGTGGACGGGGTCGACATGGTCTCCTCGATCGCGATGAGCGGCCACAAGTGGCCCGGCGCGCCCTGGCCCTGCGGCATCTACATGACCAAGGTCAAGTACCAGATCTCGCCGCCCTCCCAGCCCGACTACACCGGGGCGCCCGACACCACCTTCGCCGGCTCCCGCAACGGCTTCTCGCCGCTGGTGCTCTGGAACCACCTCTCCCGCCACTCGCACCGCGACCAGGTCGCCCGGATCCGCGAAGCGCGGGAGCTCGCCGACCACTTGGAGCGCGGCCTGCGCGAGCTGGAGCTGCGCACCGGCACCGAGCTCTGGCCCGCCCGCAGCCCGGGCGCCGTCACCGTGCGGTTCCGCAAGCCCAGCGCGGAGCTGGTGGCCAAGTGGTCGCTCTCCTGCCAGGACGTGCTCACCGTGCCCGGCGACGAGTCCACCCGGCGCAGCTATGTGCACGTCTTCGTGATGCCCTCGGTGGACCGGGCCAAGCTGGACGCACTGCTCGCCGACCTGGCCGGGGATCCGGTCCTGCGGCAGTCGGTCTGACGGGCCGTCAGAGATCTTCGAGGACCGCCCGGGCCGCGTTGTGCCCAGGGATGCCGCTGACCCCGCCGCCGCGCACCGCGCCCGCGCCGCAGAGCAGCACGGTGCGGTGGCCGGTGGCCACGCCCCAGCGGGCGGCCGGGTTCTCGTCCCCGTCCTCCTCGCGGAACGGGAAGGCCAGGTCGCGGTGGAAGATGTGGCCGCCCGGCAGGCCGATCTCCCGCTCCAGCTCCGGCGGGGTCTTCGCCTCCAGGCACGGCCGCCCCTCGGCGTCCAGCGCGAGGCAGTCGGCGATCGGCTCGGCCAGCACCCGGTCCAGCTCGGCCAGACTCGCCGCCAGGGCCCGCTCCTTGGCGGCGGGATCGGCGAACAGCCGGGCGGGCAGCTGGAGTCCGAAGAGCGTCAGGGTGTGCAGGCCCTGCCGGACCGCCTCGGGGCCGAGGATCGACGGATCGGTCAGGGTGTGGCAGTAGATCTCCGAGGGCGGCGCCGAGGGCAGCCGGCCGGACTCGGCCTCCCGGTGGGCCGTGGTCAACTGCCGGTAGCCCTCGGCGATGTGGAAGGTGCCGGCGAAGGCCTCGCGCGGATCGGCGGCCGGGTCCAGCAGGCGCGGGAGGCGGCGCAGCACCATGTTGACCTTGAGCTGGGCGCCCTCCGGGGCGGGGCCGGGCTGCTCGCCGAGCAGCCGGGAGAGCACGGCGGGGGCGGCGTTCACCAGCACCCGGCGGGCTGCCGCCCGCGCCTCCGTGTCCGCCTGACGGTACGTCACCTCCGCCTCGGTGCTGCCGTCGGTGGCGATCGCGGTGACCTCGCAGCCGGTGCGCAGCTCGGCGCCGGCGGCCCGGGCGGCCTCGGCCAGCGCGTCCGTCACCGCGCCCATGCCGCCGACCGGGACGTCCCAGTCGCCGGTGCCGTTGCCGATCACGTGGTAGAGGAAGCAGCGGTTCTGCCGCAGCGCCGGGTCGTGCGGGTGGCTGAAGGTGCCGATCAGCGCGTCGGTCAGCACCACGCCGCGCACCAGGTCGTCGGCGAAGGCGGACTCCACCGCCTCGCCCAGCGGACGCTCGAACAGGGCCGCCCAGGCCGCCTCGTCGGCGACCAGGCGGCGCAGCTCGGAGCGGGTGGGCAGCGGTTCGGTCAGGGTGGGGAAGACGCGCCGGGCCACCTCGCCGGTCATCGCGTAGAAGCGCTGCCAGGCCTCCCACTCGCGGTCCGAGCCGGTGAGGGTGCGGAAGGACGCGCGGGTGCGGGCCGGGTCGCCCGCGTCCACCAGGAGGCCGGTGGGCTTGCCGTCGCGGACGGTCGGCGTGTAGGAGGAGATCCGCCGGCGGCGCAGCTCCAGCCGGAGGCCGAGGTCCCGCACGAGCCGGTGCGGGAGCAGGCTCACCAGGTAGGAGTAGCGGGAGAGCCGGACGTCCACCCCGGGAAAGGCCCGGGTGGAGACCGCCGCGCCGCCGACCTGCGGCAGCCGTTCCAGCACCAGCACCCGCTGCCCGGCCCGCGCCAGGTAGGCCGCCGCCACCAGCCCGTTGTGCCCGGCCCCGACGATCACCACGTCGTACCGCACCGCCGCCTCAGCGCTCATCCCGCCACGCTACGGCACCGTGCGGCTCACGGGAATGCACCGCGCCCGCCGGCAGCTCCGCGGCCGCCATCAAGGCGCCGGCTGCCGCCCGCCGCCTTCGTCCGTCAGAGCCGGAACCGCTGCCGGTACTCCGTCGGCGTGCTGTCCAGCACCCGGCGGAACGCCCGGACCAGGGTGTCCGTGGTGCCGAACCCGCAGCTGCCGGCGATCCGTTCCAGCGTGGCATCGGTCGACTCCAACTGCTGCCGGGCCCGTTCGACCCGGGCCGACTCCACGTAGGCGCTCGGGGTCAGGCCCAGCTCCTGCTTGAAGATCCGGGTCAGCTGCCGCTCGCCGACATGCGCCTGGGCGGCCAACTCCGGCACGGTGAGCGGCTGGTCGAGGTTGCGCTGGATGTGCAGCCGCAGCTCCTCGATCCGCCGGGTGGTCGACACCGGCTCCAGCGGCACGCTGAACTGGCTCTGCCCGCCCGGCCGTTTGAGGTACATCACGAGCTGCCGGGCCACCCGCAGCGCCATCGTCTCGCCGAAGTCCTCGGCGACCAGCGCGAGCGCCAGGTCCAGGCAGGCGCTGATCCCGGCGCCGGTCCAGACCTCGCCGGAGCGGATGAAGATCGGATCGGCGTCCACCTCCACGGCCGGGAAGTCGGCGGCCAGCCGCTGCGCCGTGGACCAGTGGGTGGTGGCCCGCTTGCCGTCCAGCAGCCCGGCGGCGGCCAGCAGGTGCGCGCCGACGCAGACCGAGGCGACCCGCCGGCTGCGCCCGGCCAGCCGGCGCACCCAGTCGACCACCGCCGGATCGGCCACCGGGTGCACCCGGCGCTCCTCATCCACCACTACCGCACCGGGCACCAGCAGGGTGTCGATCGGCCCGGCGACCGCCTCGGCGAAGGTGGTGTCGGGCAGCACCCGGACCCCGGCCGCCGTGGTCACCGGCTCCATGGTGGCGGCGGCCAGCCGGACCCGGTAGCCCGTCAGGTCCCGGCTCTCGCGCTGGACCAGCGAGAACACCTCGGGTGGCCCGGTCACGTCGAGCAGGTCCACGCCCTCGAAGAGCACCACCACGATCAGCCTGCTGACCTCGTCCACCCGCGCTCCTCCGATGTCGGTTTCTGCATGTTAGACGGCATTGCCGACACTTCGGCCGCGGCCCTAGCGTTCCTGGTGCCGGCAAGACCGGACCCCGACACACATCCGAGGCGGTACACCCATGTCTTCGACCACCCTGCGCGAGCTCAGCGGCCTCGACCAGGCACCCGCGGCCCTGGCCGGTGCCACGCTGGTCCTGGTGGACTACCAGAACACCTACACCACCGGTGTGCTGGAGCTGGACGGCTGGCGGGCCGCGCTGGATGCCGCCGCCGACCTGCTCGCCCGGGCCCGGGCGGCCGGCGCCGCCGTGATCCACGTGGTCAACGACGGCGGCGAGGGCACCCCGTACGACATCCGCGCCGAGATCGGCGCGATCCACCCGAGCGTGGCGCCGCTCGAGGGCGAGCCGGTGGTGGTCAAGCAGGCGCCGGACGCCTTCCACGGCACCGACCTGGCCGAGCAGCTGGACGCGGCCGGCCGCAAGGACGTGGTGATCGCCGGCTTCATGACCCACATGTGCGTGGCCTTCACGGCGGCCGGCGCCTTCCTGCGCGGCAACCGCCCGACCGTGGTCGCCGACGCCTGCGCCACCCGCCCGCTGGCGAGCGCGGCCGGCGAGGGGCTGACGGCCGACCAGCTGCACCGCGCCGCGCTGGCCACCATCGGCGACCTGTACGCCGTGGTGGTGCCGACGGCGGACGAGCTGGGCTGAACCGTCCGCTAGTGCGGGAACATCCGGGGCGGGCGCAGCGGGCCTGCCCCGTCCCGGAAGTCCGCGATCACCGTGGCGACCTGCCGCATGAGCTGGGTGCGCTCCAGCCGCTCCAGGTAGCAGTGGCGGGCGGCCAGCGCCTCGACCGTGACGGAGAAGTAGAGCGTCATCAGCGGGTTGACGAACAGCTCGCTGTTCCTGGTCCGCTCGGTGAACCGGACGTCGCCGAACCGCCCCTCCAGCGCCGCCGCCACCGAGCCGTGCACGATGCTCGGGTGCTCCGGGCAGGCGTCCCGGGCGTGGGCGACGGCGTCCAGGTAGAGCGCGCCCTCGCGGGAGTCGCGCGGGATGGAGAAGGCGCCCAGGTAGCCGCCCGCCCGGTCGAGCGCGGCCAGGTTCTCCAGCACCAGGGTGTGGTTGACGCCGTGGTAGGCGTCCACGCCGAAGCCCAGGCAGGCGACCAGGCGCTCCGGCACCTGCGGCAGACCGGCGACGGCGGCGAGGCTGGCCATGTCCTCCTCGGGCGTGCCGAGCCCGGCCTCGTCGCCGCGCATCAGGATGTCCGTGCCGCCGTCCACCAGCAGGATCGCGTCGATCCCCAGCCGCTCGACCAGCTCCCGGTAGGCGGCACGCAGCGGCTGCACCCCGACCGGGGCGAACGCCCAGACGGTGTCCGGCATCCCGTGCAGCCGGAGCCAGCGGGCCAGCGTCCGCTCGGGGAAGTAGCGCTCGGCGGACCGGGTCTCGGGCGTGATCCGGGCCAGCTCGGGCGCCTCCCAGACCTCGGCGTCCAGGCCGTAGAGGTGGCTGAACGACAGGTTCGCCAAGTGGACCTCCTTGCCCGCCGCCCGCAGCGCGAGGGCCAGCGGCAGGCCGCCGTAGACGTCGAAACCGCCGCCCGCGCCCGCGATCAGGATGCGGTCGGCGGCTTTCAGGCGGGTGAGCAGCGCAGGCTCGAAGAGGGAGGGCATCCGTCGAAGCTAGCCGCGGAGCGGGTGCGGGGACAACGAGGATTCCGTCCGCACCGTGGATGCTCCGCGCGCCGCCCGGCGAACCGCGGCTAGCGTCCGGGTGAACAGGCGTCAGCTGAGGGGGAGTCGGACATGGCCGGGATCGAGTACGACCAGCGCATCGCGGAGCAGTACCGCGCCGCGCGCGAAGTGCCGCGCGCGGGCCTGTCCGCCTGGCGGGAGGCGCTGGCGGCGGCCGGCGCGGACGGGCTGCGCCCCGGGCGGACGGTGCTCGACCTCGGCGCGGGCACCGGCGCCTTCGCCGCCGCGTTCCGCGACTGGTTCGACGTCCGGGTGCTGGCCGTCGAACCCGCCGCCGCGATGCGGGCGCTGATCCCCGCCGACGAGCGGATCGAGGTCCTGGCCGGCCGCGGCGAGGCCCTGCCGCTGCCGGACGCCTGCGCCGACGCGGCCTGGCTCGGCTCGGTGCTGCACCACCTCACCGACCTCGGCGCCACCGCCCGCGAACTGCGCCGGGTCCTGCGCCCCGGCGCGCCCGTGCTGATCCGCAACCTCTTCCCGGGCCGCGCCGACCGCGACCTGCGGGTGCGGTTCTTCCCCGAGACGGCGGCGGGGATCGCGCACTACCCGACGCCCGAGGCGGTGAGCGCGGCCTTCGCCGCCGCGGGGTTCCGCCGGGTCTCGCTGACCGCCGTGCCGCAGCACAGCGCGGCGACGCTGACGGAGTACGCGGACCGGCTGCGCCAGGACAGCGACAGCAAACTGCGGGGGCTCAGCGCCGAGCAGTACGCCGCCGGGCTGGCCCGGTTGCGGGAGGCGGGGCGCCGCGAGGCGGCCGAGCCGGCGGTGAGCTGGATGGACCTGCTGGTGCTGCGGGCGGCGGGTGGCCGCGACCCGCGTGTGGGGGATCCGGGCGACTGAACCGCCGCGGTGGTTGACTGGAGGCCACCGGGAGTCGAGCCGAGCGCGAGGAGCGGGCGCCATGGACGTGCCGACACTGCACGGGGCACAGGTGGTGCTGCGCCCGGCCGAGGCCGGGGACGTGGCCGCGCTGGCGGAGATCCGCGGCACCCCGGAGGTCTACCGGCGCTGGCGCGGCGGCCCGGACCTGGCGGCCACGGTGGCGGAGGAGCTGTCGGACCCGGGGGAGCAGACCTTCGCGGTGCTGCTGGACGGCCGGGTGGTCGGCGCGATCCAGTGGGCGCAGGAGAACGAGCCCGACTACCGGCACGCCAGCATCGACCTCTACCTCGACCCGGCGGTCCACGGCCAGGGGCTGGGCACCGACGCGGTCCGCACCCTGGCCCGCCACCTGATCGCCGACCACGGCCACCACCGCCTCACCATCGACCCGGCCGCCGACAACGCCCCCGCCATCGCCTGCTACACCAAGGTCGGCTTCCGCCCGGTCGGCGTGCTGCGCCGCTACGAGCGGGGCGCGGAGGGGGAGTGGCACGACGGGTTGCTGATGGATCTGCTGGCGGAGGAACTGGCGTAACCGGCGCCGCCCGGCCGTCCGATCGGGTTCACCCGGGCGTCTCCCACCGGTGGTCCTTCGGTGGCCGACGTTTCGTCGCACCCCGCTGTCCGGGGAGGTCGGGGCCGGGCTAGCCTGCATCAGGATCGATGGCCGAGACGACGGGGGTGCGGGATGCAGGACGACGACAGCCAGTGGCGGGACGACGGGACGACCTTCCGGCCGCCGGCCGGGTGTCCGCTCTGCGGGGGCGAGCTGCGTCAGGTGGAGCTCGGGCCGACGCACGAGGTGAGCGGTCTGAGTGTGCGGGTGCACGTGGCGCGCAAGCTGTTCGCGCGGAAGTCGCGGATCGAGGCGATGGCCTGCCGGGGGTGCGGGCATGTGCTGAGCTTCATGGCCAACCCCGAGGTGATGGACGAGCCGCCCGCCAAGTCCCGCCGCCGGGGCGAGTGACCGGGCGGCGCCGCTGGGGGCGTCCGCCGACCGCGCCGGCTGGCGGACACCCCCAGCGGCGCCCCTAGGAGTCGAAGCCCACGTGGACGTGGTCGTGGTGGGTGTCGTCGCTGAAGAACTGGTTGGGCGTGCTGCCGCCGCTCAACTGCCGTGGGCCGCCCACGTTGTAGGAGCCCGCCGCGGCGGCGGCGCGCATGAAGCCGTCCACCAGGTCATGGGGGGTGGCCGGGTCGACCACCGGCCGGCCGTTGATGCGCCAGACGTCGAAGGCGCGGCCCAGCGGGTGGTCGCTGGGGCGGGCGGTGCCGAAGACGTCCAGCGGGTGGCCGGAGCGGACCACGCTGATGTCCAGGGTGTACTGCCGGGCCAGCGTCAGCATCGCCTGGAGCGCGGTGTCGTGGATCCGACCGCTCGCCACGTCGGCGTGGGCGGCGGGCGGCAGGTGGATGCGGTCGGAGGCGAGCACTTGGCGGGCGGGGTCGCTGAGGGCGGCGGCGGGCGGGCCGGGTTCGGCGGGGTGCAGGGCGGTGACGGTCCAGCGCGGGGCGGCGCTGCTCAGCCGGACGTCCACGGTGGTGCCGCCGGCGCCCTGCGGGGTCCACTGCTCGCAGACCACCAGCACGCTGGCCGAGTCGGCGAGGATGCCGCCGTACTGGGCGTAGACCACCTGCAGCGCGGCCTGCGCGGCGTCCGGCAGCAGCGGGCCGGCCTGACCGACCAGCGCCGGGTCCACGCCGCCGAGGGCGGCCACCCGGGACCGGGCCGCGGCGCTGCCGGACTGCCCCGGCGGCCAGGCGCCGATCGCCTCGACCACCTGCGCGGCCCGCAGCTTGACGTCGGGTTGGAGCTCACCGGGGCCGGGGGACCAGGCGGTGGTGGCGGGCAGCGTCGCCGACGGAGCAGGCGAAGCAGGAGGGGAGCCAGAGGGCGAGGGAGAAGCCGAGAGAGACGGTGAGGAGGGAGACGGCGAGGGAGACGGCGAGGGAGAAGCCGAGGCGGCGGTCGCCGCCGAGCCTGCGGGCTTCGGCGCGCCGGACTCGCAGCCGGCGAGAGCGCCGATCACAACCGAGAGCACCGCTCTCCGTGGCAGCGCACTCCTCGGCACCGCTTTCCTCGGCGCTGCCCCGCCGCCGTCCGCTCGCATGCCGTCCAGCGTCGCCCGGTGCGGGCCCGGTCCGCGGGCGCACCGCCGCGCGGACCGGGATCTGACACCTGGTCAGCCCAGGCCGAGGCTCGAGAGCGCGGTGGTCCAGTCGCTGGCGATGGCGTTCTGCGCGTCCGCCAGGGCGACGGTGCCGTTGCAGACCGCGGTCTTCAGCTTGTTCTCGACGCCGTCCTTGGTGTACGAGGTGCCGCCCGAGCTGTCGGTCGTGTAGCGCGGCTCCGGCCACAGGTTGAGCGGAGAGGTCGGCGAACCGCCCAGCTCCAGCGGGATGAAGTGGTCCTCCTCGTAGTCCGACATCAAGGTGTCGGAGTAGCCGTAGGCGATGATCCCCTGCGCCTTCAGCCTGTTGGTGTAGGTGGTCGAGGGGCGGATGGTGGCGGTCCAGCCGGAGACGCAGATGGTGGAGCCTATGGTGGCCTGGGTGACGGAGGGGTTGAGCGCGCCCGGGGTGCAGGACGGGTCGGGCAGCGGCAGGTAGTCCTGCGAGCAGGTGGCCGCGGCGGTGGCGGCCGGGGTGGCGAGGGCCGGGGCGGCGTGCGCGACGGGCGCGAGGGCGCCGAGCGCCAGCGCCGCGGTGAGGGCGGTGCCGGCCGCGCTGAGACGGCGGTTCATCGAAGGCATGGGAGCTCCAGGAGTGGGGCCCGGTCTCGGGAAGCCGGGTTCGATGCGTCCATGACATCAGTGCGGCACCCACGGCTGAAGGGGGCAGCCGGTTAACAGTCGGTGACGCGCGTAGCGCGCGCCGGAACGCCGCCGGCCGCCGGCCCCGCCGGAACGCCGTCGGCCCCGCCGCCGCAGCGGGGCCGACCGCCTGACGCCGCCTCAGCCCGCCGTGGTGAAGACCAGCGACACGTTGTGCCCGCCGAACCCGAAGGAGTTCGCCAGCGCCGCCCGGTAACTGCCCCGGCGCGGGCCGCCGGTCACGATGTCCAGCTTCACCCGCGGGTCCTGCCGCTCCAGGTTGATGGTGGCCGGCACCACCTGCTCGCGCAGCGCCAGCACCGTGGCCAGCGCGCCCAGCGACCCGGCCCCGCCCATCAGGTGACCGGTCATCGACTTGGTGGCCGTCACCGCCGGGTGGCTGCCGATCGCCTCGGTGACCGACTCGGCCTCCGCCAGGTCGCCCAGGTCGGTGGAGGTGGCGTGCGCGTGCACCAGGTCGATCTCCTGCGGCGACAGCCCGGCCGACTCCAGCGCCAGCCGGATCGCCCGGACCTGCCCCTCCCGGCTGCCCGCCGTGATGTGGTAGGCGTCGGAGCTTATCCCCGAGCCGGCCAGCCGGGCGTGCACCCGGGCGCCCCGGGCCGCCGCGAACTCCGGGCTCTCCAGCACCAGCAGCGCCGAGCCCTCGGCGAAGACGAAGCCGTCCCGGTCGGTGTCGAAGGGCCGGGAGGCCCGCTTCGGGTCCTCGTTGCGGGTGGTCAGCGCCTTGGCCTGGCCGAAGGCGGCCAGCGGCAGTGGGTGGATCAGCGCCTCGGTGCCGCCCGCGATCACCACGTCGGCCCGGCCGAGCCGGATCAGGTCGAGCGCCATCGAGAGCGCTTCGGCCCCGGAGGCGCAGGCGCTGACCGGGGTGAACGCCCCGGCCCTGGCGCCGAACTCGATGCTGACCTGGGCGGCCGAGCCGTTCGCCATCAGCATCGGCACGGTGTGCGGGGAGACCTTGCGCGGCCCGGAGGCCTCCAGCACGTCGTCCTGGCCGAGCAGGGTGAGCGCTCCGCCCGTCCCGGTGCCGATCACCACGGCCAGCCGCTCCGGCGCCACCTCGGGCGAGCCCGCGTCGGCCCAGGCCTCCCGGGCGGCGATCAGCGCCAACTGCTGGCAGCGGTCCAGCTTGCGGGCCCGGATCCGGTCCAGCACCTCGGACGGGTCCACCTTGGCCCGCGACACCACTCTGGCGGGCAGCCCCTGCGCCCACTCGTCCTGCGCCACGCTCGCACCGGACTCCCCGGCCAGCATCGCCGCCCAGGTGCTGGGCACATCGCCGCCCAGCGGCGTGGTGGCACCGAGCCCGGTCACCGTCGCCGCCACCCCAGAGAACCTCATCCAGCCCCACCTCGTTGTCCGCGGTTCACTACCGGACGCCACGGCGTGCTGCCGGGCGTCTGTTCGTGCGACCACTGTGACAAGCGAGTTGGGGTGATCGTCATGCTTGGCCCGGTCGATTTCCCGGCGCTGGAGTTGTGGGGACCCGACAATAGTGGGTGGACGGTCAGTCGGTCAGACGGCGCTCCAGCGAGGCCATCTTGCGGGTCAGGCCGTCGGTGACCCCGCCCCGGTCGTCGATCTTGATCACCGTGCTGACCCGGTTGGCGAACGGCTTGACGGCCTCCACCGCCTCCTTGATCACCGCCATCACCTCGTCCCAGTCGCCCTCGACCGAGGTGAACATCGCATCGGTCCGGTGCGGCAGGCCGCTGGCCCGGACCACCTTCACGGCGGCGGCCACGGCCTCGGCGACCTCCTCGCCGATCCCGATCGGGGTGACGCTGAACGCGGCGATCATGAGCGGCTCTCCCTCGGCGGCCGGACTCCTGCGCGCCATGCTGCCACAGGCCCGCCCGACGCGCCGTCAATCCCGGCAGACCGGCTGAGCCACGGCCCGTCAGCCCGTCAGCCTGTTGGCCCGTCAGCCCGTCAGCCGCCGTAGACACCCCGGCAGAGCCGCTCCTGCTCGGACCCCGGCGTCAGCTGCCCGTACTGCTCGGCCAGCGCGCACATGCCGGAGCCCTCGGCCGGCCCGGGCGCGGGGGAGGGCCGCCGGGGCACCTGCTGCGGAGCGGCCGGCTGCCCCGGGACCGGCGCCGCGGGCGCGGGCTGCCGCGGTGGCGGCGCCGGATGCGGGCGGGCGGAGGGCCGGACGGGCCCGGCGGGCGAGCCGGCCGCCGCCGAGGGCCCGGCCGGCACCTCGGCCGCCTCCACCTCCGCCGAGCCGTGCTCCGGCACGGCCCCGGACGGCGGCGGCAGCGGCGCCGTGCCCTGCTGCACGGCCGCCCGCCCCGGCGCGCCGGGCGTGGGCGCGCCGGGGGAGAGCGACGGGCTCGGGCTGACCAGGCTGACCATCGGCCCGGCGGGCGGCAGTTGCTCGGCACAGCCGGTCAGCGCCAGGCCCGCCGCCAGGGCCAGCCCGGCCAGCGCCGCGGCGGTGTTTCGGTAGTCCACGGCGGGTGCAACGAGCCGACCGCCCCGGAGGCGACGCCCCGTCAACCCGCCGCCGCCGAAGACACTCCCTAGAGCCGGGGGATCACCTCCGCGCCGTAGGCGTCGATGGTGGCCTCGATCGCGTCGTGCATCGCGTACACGGCGAACTGGTCCACACCCAGCTCCCGCAGCCGCTCCAGCCGGGCCAGCTGCGCCGCGACCGGGCCGATCAGGCAGAACCGGTCCACGATCGCGTCCGGCACGAAGGCGGTGTCCGGGTTCCCGGCCCGCCCGTGGTGCGCGTAGTCGTAGCCCTGCCGGCCCTTGATGTACTCGGTCAGCTCCTCCGGCACCAGGTCGGAGTGCTCGCCGTAGTGCCGCACCAGGTCCGCCACGTGGTTGCCGACCATCCCGCCGAACCAGCGGCACTGCTCGCGGGCGTGCGCCAGCGCGGCGGGCGAGTCGTCGGCCGTGACGTACGCCGGCGCGGCCACGCAGATCCGCACCGAGGCCGGATCCCGCCCGGCCGCCGCGGCCGCCGCCCGGACCGCCTTCACCATGTACTCGGTCAGGTACGGATCGGCCAGCTGCAGGATGAAGCCGTCGGCCTGGCGCCCCGTCAGCTCCAGCGCCCGGGGGCCGTAGGCGGCCATCCAGACCGGCAGCCGGCCGTCCCGCACCCAGGGCAGGTGCAGCTCGGTGCCGTCCAGCTCGACGCTGCGGCCCTCCGCCAGCTCCTTGATCACGTGCATCGCCTCGCCCAGCCTGGCCAGGGTGGCCGGCTTGCGCCCCGCCACCCGCTGGGCCGAGTCGCCGCGCCCGATCCCGCAGACCGTCCGGTTGCCGAACATCTCGTTCAGCGTGGCGAAGAGCGAGGCGGTCACCTCCCAGCTGCGGGTGGCCGGGTTGGTCACCATCGGACCCACCGTCAGCCGGCTGGTCCGCGCCAGGATCTGGCTGTAGATGACGAACGGTTCCTGCCAGAGCACGCAGGAGTCGAAGGTCCAGCCGTGGCTGAACCCGGCGGCCTCCGCACGGCACATCCGCTCCACCACCAGACTGCCCGGCGGATCGGTCTGCAGGACGAGTCCGACGTCCATCGGCGCACCACCCTTTCCCAACATCAGTTGACGTACTGACAGGTCCCCCGGCGCAGGAACCGCCCGTGTCCGGCGCGCCCCCGCCACTCGCCGCGGTCCAGCACGACGGTGCCCCGGGAGAGCACCGTCCGCACCCCGCCGCCGACCCGGGTGCCCTCGTAGGCCGAGTAGTCCACGTTCATGTGGTGGGTGGCGGCGGACAGGGTGTGCGCGGCGGCCGGGTCGTAGACCACCACGTCGGCGTCGGCCCCGGGCGCGATGGTGCCCTTGCGCGGGTAGAGGCCGAACATCCGGGCCGGCGCCGCGCAGGCCAGGTCGATCCAGCGGCGCCGCGAGATCCGCCCGTCCAGCACCGCCTGGTGCAGCAGGTCCATCCGGTCCTCCACCCCCGGCAGCCCGTTGGGGATCTTGGAGAAGTCGCCGCGGCCGAGCTCCTTCTGCCCGGTGAAGCAGAACGGGCAGTGGTCGGTGGAGACCACCTGGAGGTCGTCGGTGCGCAGCCCCTTCCACAGCTCGGCCTGGTGCTCGCGCGGCCGCAGCGGGGTGGAGCAGACGTACTTGGCGCCCTCGAAACCGGGCTCGGCCAGCTTGTCCACGTCCAGGAAGAGGTACTGCGGGCAGGTCTCGCCGAACACCGGCAGCCCCTGGTCCCGGGCGGCGGCCAGCTCGGCCAGCGCCGAGCCGGCCGACACGTGCACCACGTAGAGCGGCGCGCCCGCCACCTGGGCCAGCTTGACGGCCCGGTGCACCGCCTCCGCCTCCAGCAGCTCGCGCCGCACCTCGCCGTGGTAGCGCGGGTCGGTCCGCCCGGCCGCCAGCGCCTGTTCCACCAGCACGTCGATCGCCAGGCCGTTCTCGGCGTGGATCATCGTCAGCGCACCGTTGCCGGCGGCCCGCTGCATGGCCCGCAGGATCCGCCCGTCGTCGCTGTAGAAGACGCCGGGGTATGCCATGAAGAGTTTGAAGGAGGTGGACTCGCCGGAGTCGGTGAGCAGGTCCATCTCCTTCAGCACCGGCTCGGTGACGTCCGAGACGATGGTGTGGAAGCCGTAGTCGATCGCGCAGTTGCCCTCCGCCTTGGCATGCCAGGCATCCAGCCCGGCCCGCAGACTGCCGCCCCGGGGCTGCACCGCGAAGTCGACGATCGTGGTGGTGCCGCCCCAGGCGGCGGCCCGGGTGCCGGTCTCGAAGGTGTCCGAGGCGGCGGTGCCGCCGAACGGCAGCTCCATGTGGGTGTGCGCGTCCACCCCGCCCGGGATCACGTACTGGTCGGTGGCGTCGATGACGGTCTCGGCCGTCCAGGCTTCGGCGGCGTCGCTGCCGGTGGCTGCGAGGGCCACGATCCGGTCGCCTTCGATCAGCACGTCAGCGTGAATCTCGTCGGCGGCGGTGATCACCAGGCCGCCCTTGATCAGGGTCCGCGTCACTCGCTGGCTCCTCTCGGGCACGGGACCTTTATAGGTTCCCGCTCCCGGCACTCGGCAACCCGCAGACACGCGAAGGGTCGCGATGCGGATTCCGCAGCCGGCGGACCTGGGCTGTGGTCGGTAGGAGGCGCCGCATGGCGGGGATCGGGTCAAGGCCGGCGGTGTGCTGCGGTCCTGTAGTGGCGGGAAGTGCGCTACTCGCTTGGCTCCGGACCTTCCGCCGGGGGCTGTCGTTGCAGGAGGGCGGTCGCGCCCGGCCGCTTTGCGTCGACGACCGGCGGACGGAGAGCGGAACTGAGGTGGCGCCCATGAAGTCACCGGTGGCATGTGACCAACCGGCCTGGCCGGAGGCTGCGTCCAGCGCGTCGACCCTGCGGTCCGCGGAGCCCGGGTAGACCGTGTCGCCGGTCACCACGGGTATGGCGTTGATCAGGTCGTCCGTGTTGGCGATCCACTCCTGCCGGCCGGTGGCGGTGTCGAGGGCGTAGGCGTTGCCGAAGAAGTCGCCGATGTGCAGCCGGTTTCCGGAGACCGGCACGAGGAGGAGTCGCTCAACTGGACGGCCTCTGCTGGTCGTTCGTTCGTCATGGGGCCGCAGCGACACCGGGAGCGCTGGCCGCAGCCGCCCGCATCGTTCCAGCGGAGGGCGGGCCCCGCGAAGCCGGGCCGCCAGTGCTCTCTGGGTAGCCGGCCGAAGCGGCGGCCGGGCTGGGGCGTCCACCACCCTCCCCGGGCACCAGGGCCAAGAGTTAGGCTCAGACCGTGGACATCCAGACGAGCATCGCCCAACTGGCCGAGGAAGCTGAGCGCGAGATCCACGACGGGGTGTGGGAGGTCGCGGAGGGGGAGCGGCTGCTCGCCCGCAAGGTCGCCGACGGCCTCACCGAAGCCGTCGATGTGCCGACCGATCGTCAGGGCCTCCCGGAGACTGTGCGCTTGGAGGCTCTGCGCGAGGCCCTCGCCGTCGTGGCGATCACCCTCGCCCGCACCCACGGCCACCTCGCCTGGTTTCTCGGCAACGCCGGCACCGCACTCTCCCCCGTCCTGCACTGGCGCTCCCTGCCCGCCGACCCCCGGCATGCCTTCGGCACCGTCGTCCCCACCCCCGGCCAGTTCACCGATGCCGAGGTGGCCGTCCGCCAGTTGCGCGACACCCTCATCCGCATCGCCGTCGCCTGATCCTTTCCACGCTGGTCCGGCTTCCGCAGACCTGTCGACTCACCGACCGGGCGGTCCGCACCGCAGGTCGTCGTCCTGCTCGGGCGCCGGACCTCTGTCTTGCTGCCCGTCGCCCCGAGCCCGCCCTGTCCCGGCCCGCGCCCGGGACGGCGGGGGATGCGGCATCGGCGGTCAGGCGTCGGGCCGTGCTTCGAGGAATGCGAGGGCCCTGGCCACGAACTCGTCGTGGAACTGGAAGATTCCGCCGTGTCCGGCGTCCGGGTAGAGGGGGACGAGTTCACCCTGGGGCAGCCGTGCGGCGAGGTCGAGGGTGTTCTCGCTCGGCACCGTCCGGTCGCTCTCGCCGTTGGCCACCAGGACTGGCTGGCGGATGCGGGACAGGTCGGCCGGCGGCTGGAGGCCCCATCGGTGGATGGCTTTCGGTTGGGCGCGGAACGACCTCAGCGAGATGGCCTTGTCGCGGCGGTCCGTGCGCTCCTTCAGCCGTTCCAGGAAGGCGTGTGCTTCGCGTCGGCCGTGTTCGGTGTCGGTGAAGAAGAGGAACTGCTTGGGGTCCTTGCGGGTCAGGAAGCCCTTGAGGATGTCCCGGAGGGTGAGTGCGGTGACCTTGTCGATGCCGGGGCCTCCGGCGGGGCCGGTGCCCGCGAGGATGACCTTGCGCACCAGCCGTCGGATGAACAGCACCGCGTCGCGGGCCATCGTTTCGATGGTGTCGGGGGTGGATCCGCCCGACGCGCCGACGCCGCGGTTGTCGAAGGCGATCACCCGGCGCCGGGCGGCGTGTCGCGGTGCGCTCATGATCGGTTCCTGGGGGTATGGAAGGCGGGGCCTGTCGGTGGGTGTGGCGGGGGCCGGCCCTCACGCCATAGCGATGACGACCTTGCCGGCCTTGGCGCGGCCCTTCTCGGCGTACTCCATGGCCTCGAGGGTCTGCTCGAAGGGGAAGACACGGTCGACGACGGGGCGGATCTCTCCGGCGTCGATGAGCCGGGTGAGTTCGCGCAGCTGGTCGCCGCCGGCCTTCATGAACAGGAAGGAGTAGGTCACGCCCTGGCGCTTGGCGTGGCGCCGGGTCCTGAAGCTCAGCGCGTTCATCGCCTGCCGCAGGACCGGGTTCGCGCCGAGTTCGCGGGCGAAGTCCGCGTCGGGCGGCCCGGCGATGCTGATGACCTTGCCGCCCGGCTTGAGGACCCGCAGCGACTTCTCCAGGGTCTCGCCGCCGAGGGTGTCCAGGACGACGTCGTAGCCGTCCAGGACCTCCTCGAAGTCCTGGGCGCGGTAGTCGATGACGACGTCCGCACCGAGTTCCTTGACCAGGGCGGCGTTGGCCGCGCTCGCGGTGGTGGCCACGTGTGCGCCCAAGTGCCTGGCCAGTTGGAGGGCGACGGTGCCCACTCCGCCGGAGCCTGCGTGGATCAGGACCTTCTGGCCCGGCTGGACCTGGGCCCTCTCGACCAGCGCCTGCCATGAGGTGAGGGCTACCAGGGGAAGGGCGGCGGCCTCCGCCATGGTGAGGGTGGCCGGCTTGGGGGCCAGGTCGTTCTGGTGGACGGCGATGAGTTCGGCGAAGGTGCCGATGCGGTCCTTGTCGGGCCGGGCGTAGACCTGGTCACCCACCGCGAACCGGGTGACGGCCGAGCCGACCTGGACCACCACTCCGGCGAAGTCGTTGCCCAGCACGAGAGGGAGGCGGTACGGGAGGATCCGCTTGAAGGCACCGTCGCGGATCTTGAAGTCCAGCGGGTTGACGCTCGCCGCATGGATCTTGACCAGCACGTCGTCGGCGCCCGGCACCGGATCGGGCAACTCGGCGGCGCGCACCGCGGACTGGTCACCGTACTTCTCGATCACGTAGGCCTTCATCGCTGTCTCCCTGTCCCGTCCGCACAGGGACGGGGATCTCCGCTTCGGGCTGCCCCGGTACGAGCTGATTTCTGGTATTCCCTGCTGGTCCATCACGCCCCGCGCCGATGCGGCGGGCGCGCCTCACGCTGCGTGCGGCGATGCGGCCAGGCTCCGCTTCACGTGCCGGGTGGTCTCGTCGGCGAGGATCTCGGGCAGTGCCCGCTCAATGCCGGCCAGCGCCTGGGCGGCGACCTCGGCGGGGTCGGTCTTCTGGTCGGCGGGAACGCTCGCGGCCATGTCCGTGTCCATGTATCCGACGTGCAGCGCGGAGACGGCGATGTTCCGGGGCGCCAGCTCCTCCCGGACCGCGCCGGTCAGCGCCCATGCCGCGGCCTTCGCCGCGGCGTAGGCGCCGAGGCCGGCCGGGTGCAGCCAGGACAGGACCGACAGCACGTTGAGCACGGCGCCGCCGCCGTTGGACTCGATGACCGGGGCGAAAGCCCGCGTCACGGCGAGCGGGCCGAAGAAGTTCACCTCCATCTCCAGGCGCACCAGGTCCGGGCTGCCCGTCATCAGGGGCGTTCCGGTGGAGACGCCCGCGTTGTTGACCAGCAGCGTCGCGTCGGAAGCGGTGCGAGCCGCCGCCCGGATCGACTCCGCGTCCGTCACGTCGAGCCGCAGCGGGATGACACCCGGAAGGTCCACCGTTTCGGGGCGGCGGGCCGCCGCGTACACCTTGGCCCCGCGTTCCACGAGCTGGGCGGCCAGGTGCCGCCCGAGCCCCCGGTTGGCGCCGGTGACCACTGCTACCGCGTCCTTCAGTTCCATGCCCACTCCCAGTGCCTCGGCCGCCTTCAGGCGACCGCGCCAATTAGATTACGACTGCAATCTAACCACTGGTCTAAGATAGATGCCAGTCGACATCCAATCGGGAGGTGGCCGATGGGCCGCGTATCACAGGCGCAGGCGGAGGAGAACCGCCGGCGGGTCGTGGAAACCGCCTCCCGCCTGTTCCGGGAACAGGGGACCCACGTCAGCGTCGCCGACCTCATGAAGGCGGCCGGTCTGACCCACGGCGGCTTCTACAAGCAGTTCGCCTCCAAGGAGGCGCTCATCGACGAAGCCACCGCCCACGCGTTCGGCGAACTCGCCCAGCACCACAAGGACGGGCTCGATCAGTACGCCGGGCAGCGCGACGCCGCCCAGCGGGCGCTGATCGACGCCTACCTCTCCGCCGAGCACCGCGACGGCGCGGCGGACGGGTGCCCCGCCGCCGCACTCGTCACCGACATGGCCCGCGACGGCGGACAGAGCGAGGCCCGCCGCGTCTACACCCAGGGAGTGGGCGACTTCGCCGACTGGCTCGCCACCAAGGACCAGGACGGCATCACCCGGCTGTGCACCATGCTCGGCGCCCTCGTCCTGTCCCGGGCCACCAAAGGCTCCCCGCTCTCCGAGGAGATCCTCGCCACCGCACGCGAGGCACTGACGGCCGGCAACTGACCGGAAACACCGTGCTTCATGGCGGCCCAGACGCCGCGGAGGTTGACGGCGGTGACGCGGCCCGGTAGCGGGCGGCGAGGCGGTGGCGGGCCCTGGTGTCAGCCGATGGCGGGGGCGGCGGTGTACTCGTCCTCGGTGACGGGGCTCAGCCAGTGCACGACGTCGTGGTCGTCGTCGCCCTCGTTGATGGCCAGGTGGACCATGAGCCGGTTGGGGGCGGCGCCGTGCCAGTGCTCCTCGTCGGCCTCGAAGAGCACGCGGTCGCCGGGCCGGATGACCTCGATGGGGCCGCCGCGGCGCTGGCACAGGCCGACCCCTTCGGTGACGAACACGGTCTGGCCCAGCGGGTGGCGGTGCCAGTGGGTGCGGGCGCCGGGCATGAAGTGCACGAGGTTGGCGCTGACCCGGGACGGGGCAGGGGCGGCGGCGACGGCGTCGATGTGGACGTCGCCGGTGAACCAGCCGGCCGGGCCCTTGGCGGTGTCGATCGAGCTGCGGGTGATCTGCACGGAGTGCTCCTTGTCCGGTTCAGGCAGGTCAGGGCGTGAGGAGGGTCTTGATGGCGCGGCGCTCGTCCATGGCCTGGTAGCCCTCGGCGACCCGGTCGAGGGGGAGGGTCAGGTCGAAGACCCGGCCCGGGACGATCCGGCCGGTCAGCACGCGCTCGTTCAGGTCGGGCAGGTAGCGGCGCACGGGGGCCGGTCCGCCACGCAGGCCGACGTGGGAGAAGAACAGCTCCTGCCCGTCGACGGCGACCTCGTGGGGGACGCCGACGAAGCCGACGCTGCCGCCGGGGCGGGCCGAGTGCAGGGCCTGCTGCATGGCCTGGGCGGTGCCGACGCACTCCAGGACGCTGTCGGCGCCGATGCCGCCGGTCAGTTCCCTGATTCCGGCGATGCCGTCCTCGCCGCGCTCGGTGACGATGTCGGTGGCGCCGAACTCCAGGGCGAGCTCCTGCCGGGACTTGTGGCGGGACATGACGATGATCCGCTCGGCGCCCATCTCCTTGGCGGCGATCACCGCGCACAGGCCGACCGCGCCGTCGCCGACGACCACCGCGGTCGCGCCGGGGCGCACCCGGGCGGCGTCGGCGGCCCACCAGCCGGTGCCCATCACGTCGGAGTTCGCCAGCAGGCCCGGCCACAAGCTCTCGTCCGGGACCTCGTCGAGGGCGACCAGGGTGCCGGCGGCGTTGGGGATGCGCACGTACTCGGCCTGGCAGGTGGACATGAACTCCCGGTGCAGGCAGTTCGACTGGAAGCCGTTTCGGCAGTTCGGGCAGGTGTTGTCCGAGGTCGCGAACGAGCCCACGACGAACTGGCCCGGGCGCAGGCCGGTCACCTCCGAGCCGACCTCCTCCACGAAGCCGACATACTCGTGGCCCATCGGGTGCGGGTCGCCGATCGGCTCCGCGCCGCGGTAGGGCCACAGGTCGGAGCCGCACACGCAGGTGACGGCCGTCCGGATGACTGCGTCGGTGGGCTTGAGGATCTTCGCGTCGTCCACGGTCTCGAAGCGGACGTCGCCGGGGGCGTGGATCACTGCGCCGCGCATGGGGTCTTCCTTCGCGTTCCGGGGTGCGGCGGCCCGTCGTACGGGCCACCGCGGGGATGCGGGCGCGTCCTCGCCGACCGGCCGGGGCCGGTCCGGGGGAGCGCCACGCCTTCCAGACAACCCCCTACCGGCGTCCGCAGCGAGTCACCGGTGAAGGGTGTACCGGCAGTGCACCCCTCGCGGACCCGGCGCGCCGTACCGTCGAAGGCGTGGACAACAGCCGAGAAGTCCGCGAGTTCCTCACCTCGCGGCGCGCGAAGATCACCCCCGAGCAGGCCGGCATGCCCTCGGGCCCCCGCCGACGCGTGCCCGGTCTGCGCCGCAGCGAGGTCGCCGCCCTCGCCGACCTGAGCGTCGAGTACTACGCCAAGCTGGAACGCGGCAGTCTCGCCGGCGCCTCCCCGGCCGTCCTGGAGGCCGTCGCCCGCGCCCTGCAACTCGACGACGCCGAACGAGCCCACCTGCTGCACCTCGCCCAGGCCGCCGACGGCTCCGACACCCTCGCCCGCCCCCGCCGCCGCACTACCCGGCAGTGGACCGCGCACCCTGGGCTCCAGTGGATGCTCGACGCGATCACCGGCGGCCCGGCGTTCGTCCGCAACGGCCGCATGGACCTGCTCGCCGCCAACCAGCTCGCCCGCGCCTTCTACACCGAGGTCTACGACACTCCCGCCAACCAGGGCAACCTGGCCCGCTACCAGTTCCTCGACCCCGCCGCCCGCCGCTTCTACCCCGACTGGGACCAGGCCGCCGACATCACCGTCGCCATCCTGCGCACCGAGGCCGGCCGCGACCCCCACGACAAGGACCTCCACGACCTCGTCGGCGAACTCTCCACTCGCAGCGACGACTTCCGCACCCGCTGGGGCGCCCACAACGTCCGCCACCACGGCACCGGCACCAAGCGCTTCCACCACGCGGCCGTCGGCGACCTCACCCTCGCCTACGAAGGCATGCACATGGCCGCCGCCCCCGGCCTGACCCTCACCGTCTACACCGCCCAGCCCGGCAGCCCCGACGAACAGGGCCTGCGCCTGCTCGCCACCTGGGCCGCCACCCGGGAAGCCGCCGCTTGAGTTCGGCGAGCTGGGCGGTGAGGGCGCGTATGACGCTGCTGGGCGCGGGCCTGGGCGGCAGCGCTCTTGCGGACCGCGGGCCTGTGTGATCAGCCCCCGCCGCCGCGGTGGTCGGGGGTGTCGATGCCGGGGCGGGTCTTCACACGCTCAACTGCGGGGTGTGGCGGGGGATTTCGTCCACGTCGTGGTAGACGGGCAGGCCGCGGCGGCGGGCGGTGGCGACGTCCTGGTCGGCCCCGGTGGATTCGCCGGGAAGCCGGAGCACCGCGTCGCAGTGGGCGAGCAGCCGTTCGGCGGTCGGGTAGAGGACCTGGTCGGCGAGCGGGGAGGTGGGGCCCGCGCCCGCCGAGCGCAGGACGGGCAGTGCGATCCATTCCCCGATCACGGGGACGTGGCCGGCGGCGAAGACGGGCCAGGCCGCCGCTTCGAGGCGGGCGAGGTTCGCGGCCATGGCCTGCGGGTCGCCGTCGGTTCCGGAGCGGTACGGGCCGGCGATGAGGATGAGCATGGGCTTGTCGGTCATGGTGCGCTACGATACATGCAGAAACGTGCAAGAACATGAGGAAGTACGGATGCTGGCTGCCGAGAGACGCGACCACCTGCTCGACCTGCTCGCCCGCGAGGGCAAGATCGTCGCCAAGGAGGTCGCCGCCGACCTGGGCATCTCCGAGGACAGCGTGCGCCGCGATCTGCGCGACCTCGCCGCCGAGGGACTGTGCCAGCGCGTCTACGGCGGGGCGCTGCCCGTCTCACCGGCCATCGCGGACTACTCCGTCCGGCAATCCGTCACCCCCGACGGCAAACGGCGGGTCGCCGTGCGCGCTGCCGCGCTCGTACGGCCCGACAGCGCGCTGATCCTGGACGGCGGCACCACCGCCCTCGCCGTCGCCCACGCCCTCCCGCCGGACCTGGCCTGCACCGTGATCACCCACAGCCCGACGATCGCGGCCGCACTGCTCGACCACCCCCGGGCCGAGGTCTTCCTGCTCGGCGGCCGGCTGTACAAGCACTCGGCGGTCACCTGCGGCGCGGCAGCGGTCGAGGCCGCCCAGAACGTCTCAGCCGACCTGTGCCTGCTCGGCGTCACCGGTGTCCACCACGAGGCGGGCCTCACCACCGGCGACGCCGAGGAGGCCGCGATGAAACGGGCCCTGGCCGCACGGGCCGCGGACACCTACATCCTCGCCTCCTCCGAGAAGATCGGTACCGCCTCCCGGTTCCGCGTCCTGCCCTGGGAGGAGGTCAGCGGACTGATCACCGACGCGGACCCCTCCCATGCGGTCCTCGGCCGGCTCGCCGCACACGGCGTGGAGATCCTGGCAGCCTGAAGACCACGGCGCGATGCGGAATCGCAGGAGATCAGGACACCCTCGGTCCGGGAAAGGCGATCCGCCGGGCCACCGATCGTGCAGCACGGGCTACGGGAACGCCTCCACCGGCGCGCAGAAAAGCGGGGAAGAATATCTGTGCCAGGTCGGGGCATCCGAGTGCCATCACCGACTGGGAGGTTTCTCGCCATGGTTCCGCTGCTTCTGGTTCTTCTGTTGGCCCTGATCCTTTTCGGCGCCGGTTTCGCCCTCAAGGCCCTGTGGTGGATTGCCGTCGTCGTGTTCGTCGTCTGGCTGCTGGGATTCGTCGCCCGCGGCACCGGCGCCTCCGGCAGTCGCGGCCGCTGGTACCGCTGGTAGCCGTTTTCGCGCATCTCGACGGCTCGCGTCTGGGGCGCATCCTTCCTGGATGCGCCCCAGACGCGAGCCGTGACGCAACGCTGGGGCGCCTTCCCGACGGTTTTACGGCCCGCAGCCCGGTAGTGGCCGACTGCACGCCGGCCCCCATCCACTGAGGTGTCATCGCACCGGCGGCGACGGCCGAATTCCGGGTCGGCGCTCCTGGAAGCCTCCCTCGATACCCGCCCGGACGAGAAAGAGAAAACCCGTATGAGGAAAGCCCTGAACGATCTCGACGCCCGCCTGTTCGTCCAGGTTGCTTCCCGTCGCCTTCGCGGGGCCGACCCGTGGCTCTCCCACCTGACGCGCCTCGCCGATCACGGGAAGCTGTGGATGGGTGGCGCCGCGCTGCTGGGCGTCACCGGCAACCGCACCGCGCGGCGAGCCGCACTGCGCGGCGCGGGCTCCCTGCTGCTCGCCTCCGCCCTGGCCAACGTCGCCGCCAAGGGGCTCACCCGCCGCCCCCGCCCCCTGCTCGACCCCGTACCCGTGGTGCGGCGCCTGCTCAAGCAGCCCGTCACCAGTTCGTTCCCCTCCGGGCACTCGGCCTCGGCCGCGGCCTTCGCCACCGCCCTGGCCATCGAGTCCCCGCTCCTGGGCGCCGCAGCCGCGCCCGTGGCCGCCGCCGTCATGGCCTCACGCGTCTATACCGGTGTCCACTACCCCGGCGACGTCCTGGCCGGAGCCGCCCTCGGCGCCGGAACGGCCGCCCTCACTCTGCGTTGGTGGCCCCGCCGCAACCAGCGCCCGGCCAGCACCGCGGCCCCCGCCGTGGACGCACCAGCACTGCCCACCGGCGAAGGCCTCCACATCGTGGTCAACGGCAGCGCGGGCTCCGGCGCCGTTCCGGGGACCGGCACCCACGAGCAGATCGTCGAGGAACTGCGCCGTGAACTGCCCGACGCCGACGTCCGGCTGTGCGTCGAGGGCGACGACCTCGCCGTCCTGCTGGACCAGGCGGCCGCCGCGGCCCTCAAGGCGAACGGGGCGCTCGGCATCTGCGGCGGGGACGGCAGCGTCAACCTGGCCGCGACCGTCGCCGCCGGCCATGGCCTGCCGCTGGCGGTGTTCCCCGGCGGCACCCTCAACCACTTCGCCGTCGACCTGGGTACCCACACGGTGCGCTCCACCGCCGAAGCGGTCAGGGCCGGCAGCGCCCGCGCCGTCGACCTCGGCCTGGCCATCGGCGACGACGGTGACCCGCACCCGTTTCTCAACACCTTCAGCATCGGCGTCTACCCGGAGCTCGTCCGCGTCCGCGAAAGCCTGGAGAAGCGCCTGGGCAAGTGGCCCGCCCTGGTCGTCGCCCTCGCCCGCGTCCTACCCAAGGCCCAACCCGTACAGCTGACCGTCTCCGGGACACCCCGGAGCGTGTGGATGCTCTTCGCCGGCAACGGCGCCTACGACCCGCCCGGATTCGCCCCCACCCACCGCAGCGAACTGGACGGCGGACTGCTCGACATCCGCGCGATCGACGGCAGCCACCCCTTCGCCCGCACCCGCCTCCTGCTCGCCTTCCTCACCGGCACCCTCGGCAGCTCTCCCGTCTACCACGAGGCCCGCTTGAGCGCCCTCGACATCACGGGGCTGCAGGAGGTCGAACAGTTCGCTGTCGACGGCGAGGCCCTGCCCGCTCCCACCCGACTGCGCCTAACCAAGGCTTCAGCCGCTCTGACCGTCTACCGGCCCCTTCACCCCGCGGTCCCCTGAGCTTCGGCGGGGTGCCGGCCCGGGCCGGCACCCCGCGCAGGCGCGTTCGCAGTGAGCCGGGGGCCTACTGCAGGGCGCTGACGGCACGGGCGATGACGAGCAGCGAGGTGATCAGCGCGGCGATGCTCTCGATGCTCATCAGGAGTTTGGCGCGGGTGGTGAGCGGCATCGTGTCGGTCGGGCTGAACGCGGTGGAGTTGGTCACCGACACGTACAGGTAGTCGACCAGCGCGGGCGTCCAGTCGCTGGAGCGGCTCGAGCCGTCGGCGACCTCCTCGACGGCGTCGTGGTTCTCGTCCTGGGAGAACCGGAAGTCCGCGGCCGGCAGCTGGGAGCGCGGTGCCTGGGTCCGCACGACCGGGCCTCCGCGGTCGAGTTCCCAGAAGGCGAGGCCGAAGACGATGATGTCGGTCGCCCACACCTGCAGGGCCGCCAGCAGCAGCGCGCCGCCGTTCTTGACGTCGCTGGACACGAGCGCCCTCACCAGCAGCCCGAGCACGACGAGGTTGCTGATGCCGATGACGGCGACCAGCACCAGCGACACGGTCCGGGAGAAGCGGTTCTGCCGGGTGAGGCGGCGCGGGTTGACGGCGATCAGCGGGATCAGCAGCAGGACTTCCAGCGCGGGCAGAACGTAGCGCGGTCCGACGACCAGGCGCTCGGGCAGCGCGAGGTACAGCAGCACGGCGACGAGGGTGGCGATCACCCCGGGCAGCCGGGCCTCGCCCCGCCGCTCATGCCGGGGGTGACGCTTCGACAGGCCCGGGCGCGGCGTGTCCGGATGATGCGCGGTCATCGAGCCGATACCTCCTTGGTCAGCGGCGAGCCGTGGTGAACCCGCTGCCGGCCGCGGTCGGTGCCCCGGGCGATGAGCCGATCAGCCACACGAGGAGGACGAAGATCGCCACCGACCAGCGGACAAGAAGCGCGGGACCACGGTGTGCCTCCTTCGTGCCGGGTTGGTAGATCGTCTGCCCAGCCGGGCCGGTTGCATACCCGATCAGCGGACCGTGGCCTTCCCACGAAATCGGTTTGCCCTGCTCGGCCCGGTCCTCGGCCGGCCCGGACCATCGGACAGTCCTAGCGCACCTTCAACGCAGCCTGTTCCGAGGGGACGCCCGGATGGTCGAGGTTCAACCGGGTTTCGGGCCGGCGCGGCCTGAGCGCGGCGGCCACGAAGGACGCGACCAGCGGTCGGCGGTCCTGGTCGTTCCAGGCGAGCACGAGGCGGCTGGGCGGCGCGTCGGACACCGGGAGGCAGACCAGGCCGGCCGGGACCGGTTCGACCAGCGAGCGGGGCAGCACGCCGATCATCCGGTGCATCTTGATCATGTCGAACAACTGGACCACGTCGGCGACCTCGGGGCCGGTGCCGTCGCCCCCGGGGATTCCCTTCCAGCGCGGCAGCGTCTCGCCCTCCAGATCGGCCAGGCACGCCGAAGTGTGCCCCGCCAGCCGGTGCCCGGCCGGGACGATGACCACGCGGTCCTCGATGTACAGCGTCTCGTGGGCCAAGCCGGCGAGGTCGTCGAGCGGCACGTAGAGCAGGCCGACGTCGGCCCGGCCGTCGCGCAGGATGTCGGCGCGGTCGGCGGGGCCGCTGAACAGGATGTCCACCTGGCGGGCGTCGGGCTGGTGTGCGTATTCGGCCAGGATCCCGGACAGCAGGCCGGCGTCACCGCCGGGCTTGAGCACGAGCCGCAGATGGGCCTGGGTGTCGCCGGCGCGCTGGGCGTGCCGGACGGCGGCGCTGACCGAGTTGAGCACGTGCCGACCGTGTTCCTGCAACGCCTCTCCCGCCGGGGTGAGTTCGACGTGCCGGCTGGAGCGGACGAAGAGCGCGACGCCGAGCCGGGTCTCGATCCGCCGGACGGCCTTCGACAGCGCGGGCTGGGCGATCGAGAGCCGGACGGCGGCCCGGCCGAAGTGCAGTTCGTCGGCGACTGCGAGGAAGTACTCGAGCTCGCGCGTCTCTAGTTCGGCCATGCCTCCAGGTTATCGCTGAAGGCCGAACCGCTCTTGGACACCAGCCGCGGCGGGCACCAAGAATTGACGCATGATCAACCACACGACGAGGGGCACCTCGGATCAGCCCCTGCCCGCCGCCCTGCTCGACCGGTACCTCGCGGATATCGAACCGGTCATGCCCGACACCGGTCAGGTGGCCCGGGCATGAGGGGCGTCGCGGCCGATCACTCACGCCCGGCGGGTACGTCCGGCCTACTCGACGCCCCGACACCTGCCGCCGCATCCGCGCGGCGGCTCGCCGTCAAAGTCCCCGAAATCACCGCACTGTTCTGGATCGTCAAGATCCTCACCACCGGGATGGGCGAGACCTTCTCGGACTTCCTCGTCAGCCACACGAACCCGGGAATCGCCCTGGGGAGCGGCGCGATCGCGTTGACGGTCGCACTGGTCGCCCAATTCCGCAGCGACCGCTACCGCCTCTGGATCTACTGGTCGGCCGTGACCATGGTGGCCGTCTTCGGCACCATGCTCGCCGATGCCCTCACCTTCCTGGTCGGTCTTCCGTACCTGGTGACCACGGTGGGGCTCTCGGTCGTGCTGGCCGTGATCTTCGCCTGGTGGAACGCCCGGGAGAAGACCCTGGCCGTGCACAGCATCACCACTCCGCGCCGGGAACGCTTCTACTGGGCGATGGTGATGACCACGTTCGCGCTCGGCACCGAAGCCGGCGATCTGACGGCCAGCCTGCTGCACCTGGGGTACCTGGGTTCGATCGTGCTGTTCGCCGTCGCCATTGCCGTCCCGGCCGCCGCGCGACGCTGGGCGGGTCTGGGCGCCGTCGCCACGTTCTGGTCCGCCTACGTCATCACCCGTCCGCTCGGCGCCTCGATCACCGACTGGCTGTCCTCGTCCCGGCAGGACGGCCTGAAGCTGGGTACCGGCTGGATCAGCCTTGTCGCGACGATCGCCATCGTCACGCTGCTCGGACTGCTGACGGTGCGCGGAACCGACGCCACCGCAGACCTTCGCTCCGATGCCGACCGCCCCGCCGAGGCGGAGGCCACACCGTAGAAGGCCGGCGGACGCCGGTGAGAACGGAGTCAGACCATTGAGCACACCAGCGTTCGCCCCCGCGGGCGGCAGGCCGTCCCGAAGCCCTTCGGCGTCGGTAGGCACCGTACTCGTCGTCGGCCTGGCGGTGATGACACTGGAAGGCTTCGACCTCGTCGCCTTCGGCGCGACCACGCCACTGCTGCTGCACTACCGCCCCTGGCACCTCACCGCTGCCCTGGTCGGCCTGCTCGGCAGCCTCACCCCCGTCGGCATGCTCGTCGGCTCCCTGCTGGTCGGCCAGTTCACCGACCGGTTCGGCCGCCGCCGGACCACCCTGGTCAGCATCGCGATCGTCAGCGCCGGGATGTTCGCCTGCGCCGCGGCACCCCTCCCGTCCCTGTTCGGCGCGGGCCGGTTCGTCGTCGGGTTCGGGGTCGGTGCGATCTATCCGGCGATGACCCCGCTCATCTTCGAACTCGCCCCCGACAGACGGAAGAACCTGTATTCGGGGATCGTGCAGTGCGGGACCGCCATCGGCGGTGCGTTCGCGGCCCTGGCCGCCAACACCTTGCTGGGCGGGCACGGCTTCCAGCCGGAGTACCTGGTCGGCGGCATCGCCGGTCTGCTCCTGCTGCCCGCGGCCTACGCCTGGTTGCCCGAGTCGACGGAATATCACCAGGCGATGAGCACACCGCTCCCCGCTCTCGGCAGCCGTGGTGTGCGTCTGGTGCTGAAGCCGCCCTACCGCGGCACCACACTGCTGTTCTGCGCCATGGCGGCCGTGTCGTTCCTGCTCATCTTCGGCATGAACACCTGGCTGCCGCAGCTGATGCAGGCGGCGGACTACCCGCTGGGCTCCTCGCAGACCTTCCTCATGCTGCTGAACCTCGGCGCCACCGTCGGCGGGCTCTCCATGGCCCTGCTGGCCGACCGTGGCGGATCGAAGGGACCGGTCACGGCCAGTTTCGCCCTCGGAGCCGCCGCGATCATCGCCATGAGCGCCAGACTGCCGCTCGCCGTGCTCTACGGCATCGCGTTCATCGCCGGCTGCGGCGCGGTCGGGGTCCAGGGGCTGATCAACGTGTACATCTCCCGCAGCTACCCGGTGACCGCGAGGGCCAGCGCGGTGGGCGTCACGCTCGGCGTCGGCCGCATCGGCGCGATCGCCGGTCCCACGCTCGGCGGCTGGATCCTCGCGGCCGGCCTGGCACCTCGGTGGAACTTCGTCGTCTTCGCCATACCCGCCGTCCTCGGCGCAGCCCTCGCCCTGGCCGCCGGCGGGCGAACGCCCCAGAGCCACGACCGTCCCGTTCCCACGCCGCGCGAGGAGTCGATGGCCGGACGGACGCCATGAGAGGGCACTCTCCTCGAGCCGCGGGCTGTGACAGACCCGGTGTACACGGACGCTCGTTCACCTTCTGCTCACAGTGGCGATCCTGGCATGCACAGGAAGGCCAGTATGGTGCTCCTTGTCGTGCTCACTTCGGACCCGACGAACACTCCGACAGACTGGTTCCGCACGGGGCCGGGGATGGGAGCGCTCTCATGGCGCCGTGCCGCCCCAGCTGCTGGCGGGCCCTCATGGTCGGTCACACAGAAAGCGCTGGAGCTCTTCTCCTGTCGACAGCCGCCCCGGACAAGCCATCGCCGCCGGGGCGCGAGCATAGGGAATCACTGTTGCAAAAAAGTCATGGAATACGACTGTTTCTCGGAAAACCCTTCGGGTGGCTTCCGATCTTGACAGCCCTGACCCTGTTAGTCGGGTTGGTCGGGGTCCTCTCCTCGACGCCCGCGCGGGCGGACACCTCCTCGGTGTTCGCCTCCAACGGGGACTTCTCGATCACCGTGAGCGCGTCGGACCTCGGTATCACCCCGGCCGCCTTGCAGGAGGCGACGAACACGGTCACCACCGAGGACATCAGGGAGCACGTCAGCCTGGCCGGCCAGCTCAAGCGGAACGTCGCGGAGTACGGCGGTGACATCTCGGGACTGGTGGACACCGACCTCAGGCTGGACCTGAGCCCCGACGGCTCGGCCGTGACCTTCAGCATCCCGGCCTCGGAGGTGCAGACCAGCCAGACGTTCTGGCAATCGACGATCACACTCGTGGTGGTCGGCATGATCTGGCTCGTGGGCAGAGCAGCGTGCGTCACCTGGCTGACGTTTTCAGGATTCGGCGCCGCGCTGGTTCCGGTCATCTGCACCCCCGTCGCCAGTGGCTTCTCCGCGTTCGCCACATCGCTGATGCAGCACATTATCGACGGCGACGTCAAGACGCCGAAGGCCTGGGCGGACATCCTCGTCAAGACGCTGATCGCGGCGTCCCTCGGCTTCGTCTGGGAGAAGTGGGTCGGCCCGTTCGCCAAGACCACCCTCCCGGATACGTTGACGTTCATCGGTGACCACCTGCAAGCGATGGCGCAAAGGTTCCAGGTGCTGTGGGACAAGGCACCCACCGTCGTGGCCGGCGTCGGTGAGTCACTGGTCGCGCTGGGGGCATTGGTGGTGGTGGCGGTGAACGAGGCCAACGCCAACCCGTCGGCGCCAGGAAGCCTGCCCTGCGACATCTACGGCGAAGACACCGCGGGTGCCCCCTGCACAGCCGCCTACAGCACGACCCGCGCACTGTTCTCCTCCTACGGCGGCCCGCTCTACCAGGTGCAGCGTGCCTCCGACAACACGACGGCCGACATCGGACTGCTGTCGGTCGGCGGCTACGTCAACGCCGCGACGCAGGACTCCTTCTGCGCCGACACCTCCTGCACCATCTCCGAGATCTATGACCAGTCGCCCCAGCAGAACGACCTGACCATCGAGGGCACCGGCGGTGCCGCCTCGGCGGACGGTCCGGCCAGCGCGACCGCGCTGCCCATCACCGTGGCCGGTCACAAGGCGTACGGCATCAGCTTCCCGGGGCACACCGGCTACCGGGACGATGCCACGACCGGCATCGCGACCAACGGCGCCGCCGAGGGCATGTACATGGTGGCCAGTGGCACGCGGGTCAACGACGGCTGCTGCTTCGACTTCGGCAACGCCGAGGCGAACAACCTCGACACCGGCAACGGGCACATGGACTCCGTCAACTTCAGTACGACGTGCTACTTCGCGCCGTGCACCGGCACCGGCCCCTGGGTCGAGGCCGACCTGGAGAACGGCCTGTTCCAGGGCGGAGACGGTTCGAACACCGCCAACACCGGGCTGATCGGCAAGAACTACGTCACCGCCATGTTGAAGAACAACGGGCAGACGACCTACTCGCTCCGCGGCGGTGACGCGAACTCCGGCGGTCTGACCACCTGGTACGACGGAGGGCTGCCGACCATCGGCGGCTACAAGCCGATGCAGCAGGAGGGCGCGATCGTCCTGGGCACCGGAGGTGACAACAGCAACTGGGCGGTCGGCTCGTTCTTCGAGGGCGTCATGACCGCCGGCTACCCGTCCGACGTCGCCGACGCCGCCGTCCAGGCCGACATCGTCTCCGCCGACTACCAGGGCGACTCCGCCGGTACGGGCGGCGCCACCCAGGGAGCGGCCCCGAGCGCGGCCGGGCAGGCGGTGGTCCACACCGCGGGCGCGACCGGCAAGGACGCCGCCGGCTACTCCAGCGTGTACACGGTGGACTCCTCCGACGGTCACCTGCGGGAGAGCTACCTGCCCGCCATGGGCGACAGCTGGAGCAATCAGGACCTGTCCGCCAAGTACGGCACCCCGGCCGTCATGCCGGGCACCCAGCCGGTGTCGGTGGTGCACTGCGGCTTCACCAGCGTCTACACGGTCGACGCGGCCAACGGCGACCTGCAGGAGACCTACCTGCCCGCCATCGGCGGCAGTTGGACCACCCAGGACCTGACCGCCAAGTACGGCACCCCGCCGACCGACACGACACCGACCGCCGTCGTGCACTACGCCGGGGCGACCGGCTCGGCCTCGGCCTGCGGCTTCACCAGCGTCTACACCGTCGACCGGAACGGTGATCTGCAGGAGACCTATCTGACCCTGATCAGCCAGAGCTGGGCCACCCAGGACCTGTCGGCGAACTACGGCACCCCGAAGGTCGAGTCCGGGACGTCCCCGGTCGCCCTCGTCCACTGCGGCTACACCAGCGTCTACACCGTCGACGGCGACCACGACCTGCAGGAGACCTTCCTGCCGGCCATCGGCGGCTCCTGGTCCAGCCAGGACCTGTCGGCGAAGTACGGCACCCCGAAGACGGACACGACACCGACCGCCGTGATGCACACCGCCGGGGCGGGCGGCGCGTCGCCGAGCTGCGGCTTCACCAGCGTCTACTCGGTGAACGAGCGGGACCGGCACCTGCAGGAGACCTACCTGCCCAACGCCGGCTTCCCCGGCAACCCGTGGCAGACCCAGGACCTGTCGGCGAAGTACGGCACCCCGGCCGCAGCCCCGGGCACAGCCCCGGTGGCGCTGGTCCACATGGACTTCACCAGCGTCTACACGGTCGACCAGGGCAGCCTCCACCTCCAGGAGACCTACCTGCCCGCCGTCGGGCAGAACTGGCTCACCCAGGACCTGTCGGCGAACTACGGCACGCCGCCGACCTACCAGACCCCGATCGTGCTGGTTCACCCGGACGCGAGCGGGAACCTCGACTGGACCAGCGTCTTCACGGTCAACCAGTTCGACAACGACCTGCAGGAGACCTATCTGACCAACGTCGGGTTCCCGGGCTCGGCGTGGAAGTCCCAGGACATCTCCGCCAACTACGGCACCCCGCCCGTCGCCGTGCCGCAGTCCTCCCAGTCGGGCTGGTCGGTCGACCACGACGGCTACACCAGTACGTTCACGGTCAACCCCGACCACAGCCTCGAGGAGAACTACCTGCCCGCCATGGGCGGTGCCTGGCAGACCCAGAACCTGTCGAACTACGGGGCCCAGGGCGTGGAGGACTTCACCACACCCGTGGCGCTGGTCCACGACGGCTTCACCAGCGTCTTCACGGTCGACGGCTCCGACCAGCACCTGCGGGAGACCTACCTGCCGGCGATGGGCGGGAAGTGGCTCAGCCAGGACCTCTCCGCGACCTACCAAGTCCCGTCGGTCGCGGCCGGCACCTCCCCGACCGTCGTCTTCCACGACGGGTACGTCAGCGTCTACACGGTCGACGCGGACAAGGGGGACGCGGGCGACCTCCAGGAGACCTTCCTGCCCGCCGCCGGCTTCCCGGGCGACCGGTGGCAGACCCAGGACCTGTCCAAGAACTACGGCGCCCAGCAGGTCCTGCCCATGACGTCCCCGGTGGCCCTTCTCCACGGCGGCTACGTCAGCGTCTACACGGTCGACGCGGCCACCAACGACCTGCGGGAGACCTACCTGCCGGCGATGGGCGACGCCTGGTCCACCCAGGACCTGTCGGCGAACTACCACACGCCCAGGACGCACGCGTCGCCGACCGCCATCGCCCACGACGGCTACGTCAGCGTCTACACCGTGGACATGTCGGACGGACACCTGTGGGAGGCCTACCTGCCGGCCATGGGTGACGCCTGGTCCGCCCAGGACCTGTCGGCGAACTACCACACGCAGGCAGTGAGTCCGGACATGCCTCCGGTCGCGCTCTACCACTCGGGCTACGTCAGCGTCTACACGGTCGACGCGGGCAGCCACGACCTGCGGGAGACCTATCTGCCCGCGATGGGCGACGCCTGGTCCACCCAGGACCTGTCGGCGAACTACCACACGCCGAGCTCCTCGGTGGTGCCGCCGTCGCCGCTGGTCCACTACGCCGCCAACGGCGGCCTGACCTGGACCAGCCTCTTCACGGTCGACGCGGGCAGCATGGACCTGCAGGAGACCTATCTGCCCGCGATAGGCGACGCCTGGTCCACCCAGGACCTGTCGACGATCTACCACATCCCGCCCCTGTAACCACCGGGATCGACGGGCCGCGGGTTCACCTCCCGTCGTCCCGGACCGCGTCGACGCACTCCGAAGGCCGTTCCCGCCGCCCGGCGGGAACGGCCTTTCCGACGAATGCGGCGATGAGGCCGGACAGCTCCCGCTCCCTCGGGTGTGCGGCCATGCGGTGCGCTGGCGGCCGGCCCGCCGGGGGTGCCGTTGCAGCCCGCCCATCCGGAGCACACGGTGGTCGAGCGCCGAGATTCCCGGGCGCGGCCACCAATCCGCCCGGGGCGCGGATCCGAACGAGGGGTGCGCGATTCGGTCAGACGCGCTCCTACGTGTTCTCGGAGGTCCTCATGCCCCACTGCCGGCCCGCCGGCGGCCCATGCCGCCCCGCCGCACCGCCGGCCCGGCCTTCGCGCGGGACCGGGGAGTGCCGGTGAACACCGTTGTCCACCTCTCAGCCCCCCAGCGCCGGGGTCCGGATCTGAAGGAACTGCTCGCGCAGGTGGCGTTCGGCGACCAGACGGCGTTCGGGCAGCTGTACGACGCGGTCGCCGGGCCGGTGTTCGGCCTGGTGCGGCGGGTGCTGCGTGACCCGGCCCAGTCGGAGGAGGTGACGCAGGAGGTGATGCTGGAGGTGTGGCGCAGCGCGGCGCGTTACCAGCCCGAGCGCGGCGAGGTGATGTCCTGGGTGCTGACCATCGCGCACCGCCGGGCCGTGGACCGGGTGCGCTCGGCGCAGGCGGCCACCGAGCGCGAGCAGCGGGCGGCGGCCCGCTCCCACGTGCCGGCGTTCGACGAGGTGGCCGAGCAGGTCGAGGGCAGGCTGGAGCGCGAGCAGGTGCGGCGCTGCCTGAGAAGCCTGACGGACCTTCAGCGCGAGTCGGTCTCCATGGCGTACTACCGGGGCTTCTCCTACCGGGAAGTCGCCGACATGCTCGGGGTGCCGCTGGGCACCATCAAGACACGGATGCGCGACGGGCTGATCCGGCTGCGCGACTGCCTGGGGGTGGCGTCGTGACGATCTCCGCGGATCTGCACACCATGACCGGGGCGTACGCCGCCCATGCGCTCGACGAGCCGGAGCGGGAGGCGTTCGAGCGCCATCTGCTGCTGTGCGAGGCGTGTGCGGTGGAGGTGGCGGAGTTCCAGGACACGCTCGCGCGCCTGGGCGCGGCCGAGACGGTGGTACCGCCGACCGCGCTCAAGGCGCGGGTCCTGGCACAGGCGGCCACGACACGTCAGCTTCCGCCGCTGAGCACACCCGGCGAGGCGATCGCCGGGCGCGGCGGCGGGCGGCGGCGGGCGTGGTCGCGGCTGGCCCTCGCCGCGTGCGTGGCGGCGGCCACCGGTCTGGGCGGGATCGCGGTCCAGCAGTACCAGCGGGCCGAGCACGCGAGCGTGCGGGCAGAGCAGCTGCAGACGCAGCAGGCGCAGCTGACCGCGCTGCTGGCCGCCCCCGACGCGCGGACCGCGACGGCGCGCACCGGCGCGGGCACCGGCACGGTGGTGTGGTCGCAGCACCTGGGCCAGGCCGGATTCCTGGCCGACGGGCTGCCCGCGCTGGCGTCCGGCACGACGTACGAGCTGTGGTTCGACGACGCCGGGACCATGCGCCCGGGCGGGCTGCTGGCGGCCTCCTCGGGGACCGTGCTGCTCGACGGGAAGATCAAGGACGCGGCCGGCATCGGCGTGACCGTCGAACCCGCGGGCGGCTCGCAGCATCCGAGCGGCCGGCCTCTGCTGCTCCTGCCGTTCAGCTGAACCGGGGCCGGTTCCTGCGAGTGAGGACGCCGCACCGCGGCCGCGCGCGGCGTGCGGGCCCGCGCTCACGTTCGGAGCAATCCTCACCGCTGCGTGCTCCGAAGGAGCAGTGAGCACGACGGTGGGCGAGCCCTGAGGAGGGGCCGCCCGTGAGGGAGGGCACGATGGTGTTTCCGGTGCAGGAGCGGTCGGCTGGTGCGGTCGCGCGGCGTCCCGGTGGCGAGGGTGGCGGCGGGACGGCTGCCGTGATCGGGGCGGGGGTCGCTGCTACGACGGCCGCCCGCCGCGCCCACGCGTCCCAGCAGAAGGTCTCCGCGTCATGACCTGGTCCGCCGAACCCCTCGCACCCGCCGCACCGGCCCTGGTGGACGCGCGCCACTGGCCGGACGTGGCCCGGACCCCGTACGTACCCGTCCGCGCCGCCGTGGCGCGGCGGCTGCTCGTCCGCATCGCCCGCCGCCGCGGCCTGCGCGTCGAACTGCCCGGCGAGCGCCTGCTGGCCCCCGCACCCGCCACGGCCCCCGCCCTGCGCCTGCACCGCCCCGACGCGTTCTTCCACCGCATCGGCCAGAGCGGCCTGATCGGCTTCGGAGAGTCCTACCAGGCCGGCGACTGGGACTCGCCCGACCTGGTCGCGCTGCTCACCGAACTGGCGACCGCCCCCGAAACGCTGGTGCCCACCGGCGCGCAGTGGCTGCGCCGCCTGTACGTCCAGCGCCCGCCCGCCGCCGAGCTGAGCACCCCGGACAACGCCCGCACCAACATCCACCGGCACTACGACCTGTCCAACGACCTGTTCGAGCTCTTCCTCGACCGCACCCTGTCCTACTCCTCGGCGATCTTCCCCACCGCGCAGGACGGCACGCCGCTCGCTTCCTGGGAGGGCCTGGCCGAGGCCCAGCACCGCAAGATCGACCGTCTCCTGGACCTGGCCCACGTCCGCTCGGGCAGCCGGGTGCTGGAGATCGGCACCGGCTGGGGCGAACTCGCGATCCGTGCCGCCGCCCGCGGCGCCACGGTCATCAGCCTCACGCTCTCCGAGGAGCAACAGGCCCTCGCCCGGCGCCGGATCGCGGACGCCGGCCTCGCGGACCGGGTCGAGGTGCGGCTGTGCGACTACCGCGCCGTCGAAGGCGAGTTCGACGCGGTGGTGAGCGTGGAGATGGTCGAGGCGGTCGGCCGGCCGTTCTGGCCCGTCTACTTCGCCACCATCGACCGGGTCCTGGCCCCCGGCGGGCGGGTGGCGCTGCAGGCGATCACCATGCCGCACGAGCGGATGCTCGCCAGCAGCGGCACCTACACCTGGATCCTCAAGTACATCTTCCCCGGCGGTCAGATCCCCTCCACCGAGGCGATCCGGCAGGCCACCGCACAGCACACCGACCTGCGCGTGGCCGACTGCGACTCCTTCGGCCCCCACTACGCGCAGACTCTGCGACTGTGGCGCGAACGCTTCACGGAACGCGCCGACGAGGTCGACGCCCTCGGCTTCGACCAGGTCTTCCGCCGCATGTGGGAGCTGTACCTGGCCTACTCCGAGGCCGGGTTCGCCGCCGGCTACCTCGACGTCCAGCAGATCCTCCTCACCCGCCCGGAGCCCACTCGATGACCACCGCCCAGCTGCTCACCGACCAGCTCACCCACCTCATCGGCAGGCCCCTCCCGCTGCGCATCAAGGCCTGGGACGGCTCGACCGCCGGCCCGGCGGACGCGCCGACGGTGACGTTGCGCAACCGGCGCGCGCTGCGCCGCCTGCTCTGGCAGCCCGGCGAACTGGGCCTGGCCGACGCCTGGATCAGCGGTGACCTCGACATCGAAGGCGACCTCGCCCCGGCCCTGTCCCGGGTACGGGCGGCGCTCGCCGGCCGCGGCCCCGTCCGCCCGGGTCTGCGCGAGTGGCCGGCGCTGCTGGGGACCGCGGCCCGCCTCGGCGTCCTCGGCCCGCGCCCCCAACCGCCCGGCGGCCGCGCCCGGGTGCGCGGCTCGCTGCACAGCCGCGCCCGCGACCGCGCGGTGATCAGCCACCACTACGACCTCTCCAACGAGTTCTACGCCCTGCTCCTGGGGGAGGCGATGGCCTACTCATGCGCCTACTGGACCCCCAAGAGCGACAGCCTGCAGACCGCACAGGAAGCCAAGTTCGACCTGGTCTGCCGCAAACTCGCCCTGAACCCCGGCAGCCGCCTGCTGGACATCGGCTGCGGCTGGGGCGCGCTGGCCGTGCACGCCGCCCGCCACTTCGGCGCCCGGGTCACCGCCGTCACCCTCTCCCAGCGCCAGCACGCCTTCGCCACCGCCGCCGTCGAAGCCGCCGGCCTCACCGACCGGGTGGAGGTGCTGCTGTGTGACTACCGCGAGATCGCCGCCGGCCCCTTCGACGCGATCAGCTGCATCGAGATGGGCGAGCACGTCGGCGACCAGGAGTACCCCGCCTTCGCCCGCCGCCTGCACAGCCTGCTGCGGCCCGAGGGCCGCCTGCTGGTCCAGCAGATGTCCCGCTCCACGGTGGCGCCCGGCGGCGGGGCGTTCATCGAGACGTACATCGCCCCCGACATGCACATGCGCCCGGTCGGCGACACCGTCGCCCTGCTGGAGCGCGCGGGACTGGAGGTGCGCAACGTCGAAGCGCTGCGCGAGCACTACGCCCGCACCATCGACGCCTGGCACGAGCGCCTCGACGAGCACCGCGCCGAGTTCACCGCCCTGGTCGGCGAGCCGACGGTGCGCCTGTGGCGGCTCTACCTGGCCGGCAGCTCGCTGGCGTTCGCCGAACGGCGGATGGGTGTGGACCAGATCCTCGCCGTCCGCCCCACCACCACCGGCACCAGCGGAGCCCCCGCCACCCCGCTGGACTGGTACCAGGCCCAGGAGCGGTCCTCGTGAACGCCGCCGCCTTCGCGACCAACCTCGCCGCCACCGCCGGCGCCGCCCTCGTCGTCCTGCTGCTCGCCTTCGCCGTCGGCGTGCGCACCGGCCGTCATCGGGGGGTCGACGTCGCCTGGGGCCTGGCGTTCACCGCCGTCGCCTGGACCGGGTACGCCCTCTCCGCCGGGCACGGTGATCCCGGACGCCGTCTGCTCGTCACCGCGCTGGTGACGGTGTGGGGGCTGCGGCTGTCGGCCCACATCCGGTCGCGTTCGCGCGGCCACGGCGAGGACCCCCGCTACGACCGGATGCTCGCCAAGGCCCCGGGCGGGCGCCGCAACCTCTACGCCCTGCGCATGGTCTACCTGCTGCAGGCGGCGATCGTCTGGTTCGTGTCCCTGCCCGTGCAGGCCGCCCAGTACCTCGACCGCCCGCTGGGCCCGCTCACCGTCGCCGCGATCGCCCTGTGGACGGTCGGCATGTTCTTCGAGACGGTCGGCGACTGGCAGCTGGCCCGGTTCAAGGCCGACCCCGCCAACCGCGGCCAGGTGATGGACCGCGGCCTGTGGGCCTGGACGCGGCACCCGAACTACTTCGGCGACGCCTGCGTCTGGTGGGGCCTGTTCCTGCTCGGCGCCGCCGAGCCGATCGGCTGGGCCTTCGTGCTCAGCCCCGTCCTGATGACCTACCTGCTCGCCTTCGGCAGCGGCAAGCCCCTGCTGGAACGCCGGCTCGGCTCCAGCAAACCGGGCTGGGACGCCTACCTCGCCCGCACCAGCGGCTTCCTGCCCCGCCCTCCGCGCCGATGAGCCCGCCATGGGGGACACGACGCGCCCCGACACCGCAGCCGTCACCGCCGGCACACCCTGCCGGCCCCGGCACGGACACCGGGGGTGCGGGCCGGCTGCTCCTGCGCCATCTGCCCGAACGGCCCGCCGCCGCCGTGCTCCTGTTGCCCGGCGGCAAGGCGGACAGTCTCCAGCCGGTGCCCCGGCTCAGCCTGCCCGCACTGCGGATGGGCTTCTTCGGGGCCGAGATCGGCCGCCGCCCCTGGGGCCGGGACGTGCTCCTCGCGCAGGTCGGCTACCGCTGCCGCGGATGGAACAGGCACCGCGCCGACCCCGTCCACGACACCGCCAGCGCCCTTGACGCGCTGTCCCGCCTGGCACCGCACGTGCCGGTGGTCCTGATCGGCCACTCGATGGGCGGGCGAGCGGCCCTGGCCGCCGCCGGTGGCACGACGGTGCGCGGCGTCGTCGCGCTGGCACCCTGGTGCCCGCCCGGCGAACCCGTCGCCCACCTGCGCGGCAAGGCGGCGGTGTTCCTGCACGACGAGGACGACACTGTCACCTCCGCACAGCAGACCTGGGCCTTCGCCCGCAGAGCCCGAGCCGCCGGAGCCGACGTACAGACCGTGGCCATGCCCACCGGTGGCCACGCCATGCTCCGCGGTGCCCGCCGGTGGCACCGCCTGGCCGCCGACTACACGGCCGCGATCCTGACCTGGGGCCCCGGGCCGGAGAAAGCCGAACACTCCGCTCGCGACACCCGCTGAGGAGAAGGCGGACACCCGGGTCCGGCGGGGCGGGGGTCAGTCCGTCATCGCCTGCTCGAGCAGGTCGACCGCGTCCTCCAGGGTGCGAGGACTGGCCGCGCCCCGCGGCAGTGTGCCGCGAGCCCACCCGGGACCGGCGCCGACGACCACCGCGCCACCGCGGGAGCCCCGCCCGCCCCACAGGCTCGACCCGACCCGGCCGAGGAGCTCGTGGTCGGCGCTGCGCCGGTCCTGGGACCAGAGCATCACGGCCCTGGGGCCCAGCCGCTGGACGGCGTCGAGCAGCGCCCGCGGCGGCACGGCCGCGCCCAGCATCCGAAAGGGCAGGCCGCGCTCGGCCAGCGCCGCGGCCGTGGCTTCCAGCGGGAGAGTGTGCAGTTCGGCGGGCGCCGCGGCCAGCAGGACCGGCGGCACCGGCCGGAGCGGGACCGTCCCCACCGCCACACCCCGCAGCACACAGGAGACGTGCCAGGACAACAGGTGCTCCACCTCCACGTACTGTTCGCCGTCGCCGGCCCACTTGCGGCCGGCGGCGCGCAGAGCTGGCATCATCACCTCGGTCCACGCGTCGACGACCCCGAGCTCCTCGACCGCTTCGCGCAGGATGCCGACGATCGCCGGTGCGTCGAGGCGCACCGCCGCGCGGGCCAGGCCGCGGCATTCGGGGCGCACCGCTCCGACCCGAAGTGCCCGGCTTCCCGCAGGGCCGCGGCCTGGTCGGTCACCTTCCGGGACGCCGGCGTCCGTTTCGCCGGGGACGGGACTCGTCGTGCCGGGGTCGTCGTCAGGCAGGCGCTCGGCGAGGGCCGCGCGGGCGGCCTCGCCGGGTGGCACCCCGCGGGCCGTCAGGTGGCACATGGCCTCCAGGACGGCGATGTCCTGCGGGCTCCAGCGGCGGTGGTGGCCGGCCTCGCGGTGAGCGGGACCGATCCCGTAACGCCGTTCCCAGGACCGGACCGTGGTGGGGGAGACGCCGAGCCGCTGAGCCACGCCCCCGGTCGGCAGCCCCACCCCGTCCGGGAGCTCAGAGGCACCGGGGGCACCGCCGTGTGCTCGGGTGCCGTGAGCGGCGGAGGAGGTCACCATCCCGCGATCCTCCCCACGGCGAAGCCCACGCAGCACACGACCATGACGGCGATCACGAGCAGCGGAATCCAGGAGGGCCAGGCGGTGTGCAGCTCGACCGACTCCGGGGTCGAGATGCCCGCGCACGTCGACGCCTCGCATTCCGGCGTCTCGGTCGGAGGACTCGCGGGCACGACGCGCTCGCGAACGCTTCTCTGCTCTTCGGGGGTCATGGCATCCTCCCGCTGCTGGGGTCTTCGGTACTCGTGGGAGATCGGGTGCGCCGGGCTCCGGCCGCTCGGCGACCGGGCAGGCCGGGATCCTCCGGGACCATGGTTGTCCGGCCTGGCTCGGGCGCCCAGTCGCACCGTCTGCGCATCGGCCGGGACCGGCGCGAAGCCGAGGTGACCGCGTACGCGGTGCGAGGCGCTCACCGTCGTGCGGTCCCCGCCGCGCCTCTGAACGGGCCCGTGATCCCGCCGGTGACCGACGGGCGGCAGGCGGACGCGGGTCCTCCCACACCGATCCGGCGCCGGACCCGCCGCCGTCATCGCCCAGCCCCTGCCATCCGTCCCGGGACGAAGGCCGGGCCGGCAGCCGGACCTCCCGGCCTCGTCAGCTCTCCGTCGGGCGCTATCACCGCCCGCAACCGGATCAGCCCGTCCCGGATCCGGGTCTTGACGGTGCCCAGCGGCACCCCGACCCGCTGCGCGATCTCCCGCTGGGTGTACCCGCCGTAGTAGGCCAGCACCACAGCCTCCCGCTGCACCGGACTCAGCTGCCCGAGCGCCGACCGGACCCACTGGCGGTCGAGTGCACGGACCGCCTGCTCCTCCAGCGGATCGCTCGACGCCGTCTCCCAGCAGCCCACCCGCCGGTCACGATCCGCCGACGCCTGCGCGGACCGCACCCGGTCGACCGCCCGGCGGTGGGCGATGGTCAGCACCCAGGTGAGCACCGACCCGCGCTCGGGGCGGTACGCGGCGGCGGTGCGCCACAGCTCGAGCAGCACCTCCTGCGCCACCTCCTCGGCGTGCGCCGGGCTGCGCACCGTCCGCAGCGCCACGCCGTACACCGGCCCGGCAACCGCGCGGTACAGCGTCTCGAAAGCCGCCTCGTCACCGTTCGCGACCCGTCGGAGCAGGCGGGTCAGGTCATCACCAGCCGCTGCACGGCAGTCGGCCCTCCTCGACACGTTCACGCACTCAACGTGCAGCGATTCACCTCGGCAGGCCCAGTCGGACCGTTTGTGCAGCGTTTTGGACATTCCCGGCCCGGCCGGCCGGTGGCCGCGAGGCCGCGCGCACCGGCGGGCCCGGCCGGGCGGTTCCGGACTTGAACGGCCTCAGCCGCGAGGCGGGGCACCCGCCCCTCCGCCCTCCTGGTCCGGGCACCCATCACGGTGGACGGGTTCGAGAGCGGCCTGGTACGCCCGCGTCAGGGACGCGGCCACGGTGTCGATGCCGAACCTCTCGCGTACTGTCGCGGCCCCGGCCCGCGCCATCGCCACCAGGTCCGGCGTGGGGGTGGCGAGCAGGGAGGACAGGCCCTCGGCCAAGCCCTCGACCGACTCGGTGGCCAGCAGGCGTCCGTTGACGCCGTCGCGCAGGTAGTGGGAGGCGCCGCCGCGCCGCGGGGCGGCCGCCGCAAGGCCTGCTTCCATGGCCTCCAGCACGGCCAGGCCGAACTCCTCCTTGGCGCTGGGGCACACGTACAGGGCGGCTCCTGGCCCGGCCTGTGCCAGCGCTCGTTCCAGCAGCCGGACCTGCCGGTTGGGCAGCGCGGGCCACAGGGCGGCGCGGCGCCCGGCGACCGGGTCGGTCGCGAGGAGTTCGGCGATCCGGCTGCGGACGTCCGTTTCGACAGCGGTGGGGTCCGCAGGGGATCCGCCGATCAGCAGCAGGGTGGTGCGGTGGTGGAGGCCCGCGAGCATCCAGGCGCGCACCAGGTGCTCCTGCTGCTTGACGGGGTGGAGCCGTCCCACGCACAGCAGCAGCGGCAGCCCGCGGTCGGCGGCCTCCAGACCGCCCGCGCCCGTGCCGCCGTACAGGCGTGCGAGCAGGTCGAGCGTCGTCGCGCCGTCGCCCGCGGCGGGCCGGAAGGGGGCGATGCCCTCGGGCTGGACATGGACGGGTCGGTCCGCCAGCTGGGGGAAGTGCGCCGCGAGCTCCCCCGTTCCCGGCCTCGCCGGCATGGCCACCAGCAGATCGGCGCGGGCCACGAGGCGGTCGGCGACGAAGACCCGGTGCAGGTCCAGGCGCAGCGCGCGGGCCGCGTCGCCGGTCTGCTCCGGTGGCAGGCCGGCGTGCCGTTCGTCGATCGTGCGGTGGGGGTCGGGGGTGACGGTGAACGCGAGCTTGGCGCCGTGGGCGCGTGCGGCGCGGGCGACGGCGAGCGAGGAGTCGTCGGCGAACCTGACGTGCACGATGTCCGGGCGGGCGCCTGGGAGTTCGAAGACCCGTGCGGTCCACCAGGCCAGCGCCGCCTGGTGTTCGGCGGCGGTGTGCGGGTCGAGCGGGCGCGGCGTGTCCACGGGCAGTCCTACCAGCAGCTGGGACCTGCCGGTCGGCTGGGCCAGCGCGTGGTGTTCCACCTCGTCGGGCCGGGCGGTGGTGAGAGTGAGGACCCGTGCGATACGTGCGTCGGCGGTCAGGGCCTCTCCCAGCCCGGTGAGGAGCACGCTCATACCGCCGCTGAGTCCGGCGCCCGGTTCCTCGATGCGGCCCAGCAGCATCGACTGCGCGACCACCAGGGGCCGCGGCCGGGGCGCGGCCAAGGCGGCGAACGCGGTCCTGAACCGCCGGCCGGACGGCGCGCCCGGGTCGGACCGGTGGGCGCAGGCGGAGAGCAGCAACTGCTCGTAGCCGTCGCTGCGCCGGTCCGGGTCAGGCAGCAGGGCAACGCCCCCCGGCAGACCCGACAGGTAGCGCCACAGCGCGTGGGCCGCCCGACGGCCGGCGGGCGCCCGTCCGACCGCTTCCGCCGGTGAGAGCGGCCGCAGGCCGTGCGCGTCCGCCACGTCCAGCAGGAACGCGGTCTGCGCGGGGCCGGGATCCGCGAGCAGCCTGCGCCGGATCTCGGCGGTCGCGCTCGCCCCTGCATCCAGGCGTGCGCTGCGTTCCCAGGCCTCCGCGAGGGCGGTCCGCTCCCACGACTGCAGGTCGGTGGCCGCACCCGCGGCGGCCAGCACCCGCGCCGGGACGGCGCGTTCGCGCCGGGCGAGCTGGCGAAGGCCCGCGGTGCGCCGGTCGGCGACGGACAGCACCGCATCGAAGCGGCCCCAGGACCCGCCGTACTCGGCCTGGGCGAGTCGGCCGAGCAGATCACCGCCGGGCACCGCGCTGAGGTCCTGGGCCCAGTGGAACCTGCGCCATGCCGCGAGAACGCCGGCGTCCGCGGGGCCGCTTCGCGGGGGCGCCGCCGCCTCGGCCGGTGTCAGGTGGTGGGTCATCGCGCATCCTCCCGTGCAGCCGTCCGGTCGCCGGCGTCTTCGGAAGGCGGAGGTGGAGCGGATTGGACCGGCGTCGCAGCGCGCGGGAAGGAGAGCGCCGGTTCGCGCCTGGCATCATCGAAGGCCCTACGAGCAGCGTGACCTCGACGGAGGACAGCATGACCCGTGTGGTCGTGATCAGCCCACCCTTCCACTCACACGCCCGGCCGCTGGCCACCCTCGGCGGCGCGCTGACCCGTCACGGCGCCCGCGTCGACTTCGCCTGCACCCCGGCCTTCGCCGAGCTCGCGGGCCGCCACGGTCTCGGCTTCACCGAGCTGGCCGTCACACGCAACGCCAACCACGGCACGGCCGAAGCCACCCGGCAGAACCGCGCCGAAGCCGACCGCCTGCGGGAGTTTCTCGACGCGACGCACCACGGGCCGACCGCGACCCTCCTCACCCAGGCCCGCCACCGCGCCGACGACATGCTCGCCGACCCCGAGCAGGTCCTGCACGAACTCGCCGACCTCGACCGGCGGCTGCACCCCGACTGGTACCTCGTCGACCAGCTCTCCTACTCCGCGACCCTCGCCCTGCACTGCCTCGCCCTGCCCTTCGCCACCTTCTGCCCCGGCCACCCCAGCTACCTCCCGACCACCCCGCACGGCTACTTCGGCCTCCCCTACGCCTGGCCGCACACCCTGCACCCCTCGGCGGAGGAGCTCGGGCGGCTGCGCGGCGCGGCGGCGGCGAACGACGCCGCGTTCACCGCCGCGTTCCAGGCGCTCACCCGGCGACACGCGCCCGGCCGACCGGTACCCGAGCGGGCCTTCGCCCTGTGCTCCCCGCACGCCGTCGTCTTCAACTACCCCCGCCTGCCCTGGCTGCCGCCCGCTCCGGCCGGCCCCCGGGCCCTGTACGCCGGGCACCTGCTGCCCGAGGGCGGCCCCGAACCGCTGGACGAGCGCTGGCAGGCCGTCCGCACCCGCCTGACGAGTGGTGACCGCCCGGTGGTGCTGGTCGCGTTGGGCACGTTCCTGTCCGCCCGCGACGACGTGCTGGCCACCGCCTCAGCAGGGATTCTCCGGCACACCCCGGCATCGGTGATCGTTGCCGCCGGTGAGCGCGTCGCCGCCGTCACGGCCCATCCACTGCTGCGCGACGCCACTCCGGAACGGCTGCACGTCGCCCCGATGGTCCCGCAGCAGGAACTCCTCCAGCACGCGAGCGCGATGGTCCACCACGGCGGCAACAACTCCTTCACCGAATGCCTGCACGCCGCCGTGCCCGCGCTGGTCCTGCCGTTCTCCAGCGACCAGTTCGCCATCGCCCACGACGCCGAACGCGCCGGTGCCGGCCGGTGCCTGGACCCCAACACCCTCACCCCCGACGCCGCCGGACAGGCCGTCGCCGCGCTCCTCGCCGGGCCGGGCCACCGCCTCACCGGGCTCAGCGCCCGCCAGCGCCCGCACGGCCCGGCCTGGGCCGCCTCCGCGCTCGTGCAGGCCATGCCCACCCGCCCCTGACGACCTCACCGCGAGACCTGGCCGGGGCGCGGAAACGCTGCGACTGGCGCGGCGCCCCAGCGCCGGGACGCTGTCAGGCAACGGCGAGGAGCGAGAGGCGGCAGCACCGTGACCACATCCCTGACCGCCCGCGAGCAGCGGGCACTCGACGGCATCGAAGCCCACCTGCGGCAGGACGATCCGGCACTGGATCGCCTGCTCGCCGCCCGCCCGGCGCTGTGGACGCGCCTGTGGCACCGGCCCCGGTTCCTCGCGGTCCTGGACTCCGCCCTGGCCGCCCTGACCGCGGGCGGAGCGCTGTACGCGGGCGCGGACGCGGCGGCCGCGCCCGTCGCGGCCGTCGGATCGGGAGCCTCGGCGCTGCTGTTCACCCTCGTGTTCCGGCACCTTGCCCGGATGCGGCTGGCCTGAGGCGGGCCCGCCACCCGGGACCGGCCGGAGGCGGCACGGCACAGCGGGCGATGCACCAACGATGCGACTGCCACGGTCCGGGGAGTCGGCTCGAGGGTGGGAGGAGACGGGGGATCCGCATCACAGACAGTCGGAGGCGTCATGACCATCGTGCGTCGGCTCCACGAAGCCGGAATCACCAGCGAACACGCCTACGCGGCGGCGTTCGGGTCCGTCGGACTGTCCCTGCTGAGTTGGGTCGCGTCGATGAAGGCCGAACAGGCCGGGGTCGAACGTGCCGACCGGTGGGGCATCTTCGTGGGCGAGTGGGCCCCCACGTTCTTCGCGCTCGGGCTGGCGCTGGCCGGCTACGAGCGGCAGGAACCCGCAGCCGCCAAGGTCCCGGGTGCCGCGTGGCCCGGCGACCCGGGCGACCGGGCCGGGTGAACGCCCGGCCGTGCGTAGGGCCCCGCTGAAGGCACCACGCCGCCCGGGACTCTCTGCGGCGACCCGCCTGCGGGTCGCCGCAGTGGCGTCATCGGGTTCTGCGAGGCCGGTCCGAGCCGCCATCCGGGAACGCGTCCGCGCCGAACACGACATGGCGGCCCGCGCGCAGGCGGCCACGACCCGAGAGGTGGACAGGATGATCAGCGTGGAACGCAGCATGGCGCTCGAACGTCCCGCCGAGGAGGTGCTGAGGTACCTGGCGGACTTCGGGCACACGGTGGAGTGGGATCCGGGCACCGAGGCCTGCGTGCGTCTGGACCCCGGTCCGGTGGCGACCGGGTCGCGCTGGCGCAACACCTCGCGGTTCAGGGGTCGCCGGACCGATCTGGAATACCGGCTGGAGGAGTACCGGAGCGACCGGCTGGTGTTCGTCGGCCACAACTCCACCGTCACGGCCACCGACGACATCACGCTCCGCGCCTCCGGGGACCGCACGCTCGTGGTCTACCGCGCTTCGCTGCGCTTCCACGGCCTGGCGCGCCTTGCGGCGCCGTTCCTGACGGGCGAGTTCGAACGCCTCGCGGACGCCGTCGCCGAGCGGCTTCCCCGGGTGCTGGCAGCACACTGACCCGCCCCTGCGGGGATCGGGCGCGGATCCGCCTGGGCGGTCCTTCTTCGAGACGCTGCGGGAGGCGGCTGTGGAGTTCGACGGATGGCGACTTCTGGTGGCGGGAGCCACCGGGGTGATCGGCGGCGAGGTGGCTGGCGCCGCAGCCGCGCGAGGGGCCCGGGTGGCCGTGGCCGGACGGGACCGGGCCCGCCTGGATGTGGTGGCACGCCGGGTGGGCGCCGTGCGGCAGGAGGTGTTCGACGCCTACGACCTGGAGCGCTGCGGTGAGCTCGCCGCGGGGGCCGCCCAGGCCTTGGGCGGCCTGGACGCGGTGCTGGTCACCTTCGGCGCGGTCGCCTTCGGCCGGGCCCGGGAGGTTCCCCTCGCGGTCCAGGAACATCTGATGGCGGTGAACGCGTCGGCGCCGATGGCGGTCCTCGAAGGCGCCTTGGGCGTCCTCTCGCCGCCAGGTGCGATCGGGGCGCTGACCGGGGTCATCGTGGACCGCCCGGTGCCCGGCACCGCCGCCTACCGCGCGTCCAAGGCCGCCCTGGCCGCCTGGCTCGACTCGGTGCGCGCCGAGCACCGCCGGCACGGTCTCACCGTGCTGGACGCGCGCCTGCCGCACCTGGACACCGGGTTCGCCGGGCGCTCCCTCACCGGGACGCCACCGCCCCTGCCCCCGGGGGCCGAGATGGGACCGTGGGTCGCGGCGGTCCTCGACGGCCTGCGCCACGGCGCCGCCGTCGTGCACCCCGATCGCCGGCACGGAGACCCGGTGAGCGCGCCGGCCGGGCCCAACCCCGCCGACCGTGCGGAAGGCGCCCCGTGAACAGCCCCCGCTCCCGCCTCTGGGAGCGCGCAGACCCAGTGGACCCGGCCCGTGGCCGCCGGAGCCGGAACCGACGTCCAGGTCCGTACGCGGCATCGATACTGATGCCCCGTCACCCGGGCGGGTGAATCCAGGACTTCGTGGGGAAGCCCGGCAAGCCGGTGGCCCCGCCGCCCCGAAGGCATCACGTACGAGCCCGCGGACTGCGGGCTCCGGCCTGAGACGGGAGCATGATGGCCACTGAGCACATCGACACCCGGCTGCTCGAAGACCTGACCGAGCAGTCGCAGGACCTGAACAGCGACGCGTTGCGAATCACCCGCGGTGCGCTGACCGACTTCGGACAGGAGCTGGAGCCCGTGCAGCGCCGCTGGTGGCAGCGCGGCGGCCTGATCGCCGGGGTGGCCGGCACGGCCGCCCTCCTCGGCGGCAGCCGGGCGTTCGCCGACAGCAGCCCCTCGCCCTCCGGGTCCATGGCGGACGACATCATGGCGCTGCAGACCGCCGCCTCCATCGAGAACCTGGCCGTGTCGGTCTACCAGACCGCCGCCGGGCTGCCGTTCATCAAGGACGGCAACAAGACGGTGGCCGCGTTCATCGCCAAGACCACCCAGCAGCACCAGGCGCACGCGCAGGCGTTCAACGCCGCGGCCACCCAGGCCGGCGGGCAGGCGCAGAACAACCCCGACCCGAAGTACAAGGCCGTCGTCGACCAGGCGCTGCCGACCATCCAGGGACCGGCGGACGTGGTGAAGCTGGCCATCACCCTGGAGGACGTGGCCGCGCAGACGTACACCAAGAACGTCTCCCAGGTCTCCGACGCGCAGCTGCGCAAGCTCTTCGCCTCCGTCGCCCCGGTCGAGGCGCAGCACCGCGCCACCCTGCTGGCCGTGCAGGCGCTGCTGGCCGGCAACGCGGCCGACCTGATCACCATCCCGGTCGACCCGGCCAAGCTGCCCGCCGCCGCGGGCAGCGTCGGCTTCCCCGACGCCTTCTACAAGACCGACAACGCTTCCCCGATCAGCGAAGGGGCCGTCAAGTGACGACCGGTACCAAGGGCGGCTGGGAGCTGCCGATCAGCGAGCGCGAACTGACCGGCCTCACCCGCGAGATGCACGCGGCGCACCAGGAGACGCTGCCCGCCATGCGGGCCAGCGCGCTGGACCTGACCGAGGAGATCCGCGCCCGCCAGGCCGGTGGGCCGCGCGATGCCGGTCGGCGGCGGTTCCTGCTCGGGGCGGGCGGCCTCGGCGCCGCCCTGGTCCTCGCGGCCTGCTCCAGCAGCAAGCCGGCCTCCACCGGTTCCTCCGCCGGCGCGTCGATGCCGGCCTCCGGCTCGGCGTCCGGCTCGGCGTCCGGGACGTACACGGGCGACCTGAAGGTCGTGGCGCTGGCCACCGCGCTGGAGAACCAGGCGGTGGGCGCCTACCAGGCCGCCCTGGACGCGGCGAAGGCCGGAAAGCTCGGCACCGTCCCGCCGGCGGTCGCCACCTTCATCACCACCGCGCAGGCCCAGCACGCCGACCACGCCAAGGCCTGGAACGCGGTCCTGACCGGCGCGGGCAAGCCGGCGATCACGGACGTGCCGCTGTCCAACCAGCCGGCCACCCTCCAGGCGCTGAGCGCCGCCACCGACGTGGGCACGGTCGCCAAGCTCGCCCTGTCGCTGGAGGACCAGGCCGCGCAGACCTACCTGTTCGCGACCTACAACGTCACCAGCCCCGGCGGCATCGCCACCGCCGCCACCATCGCCCCCGTCGAGGCGATGCACGCGGCGATCCTCAACTACGTGCTCGGCCAGTACCCGGTCCCGGACGACTTCCTGCCCACCGACAAGGCCGCCAGCCCCACCCTGCTGACTGTCTGAACGACCCCCTGACCGGTGCGTGCCCGGGCGCGAAACGTCGACTCCTCCGTGCCCGGGCACGCACCCCCACCCGCTTCCCGAATGGACCTCCCGCCGTGACCGCCGTGACCGCCGTGACCGCCGTACGCCTGCGCTCCGCCCTGGCCTGCGCCCTGCTGACCCTCAGCCTGGGCGCCTGCTCGTCCAGCCACTCCCCGGCCACCGCCACGGACAGCCCCAGCGGCGCCGCGTCCGCCGGTCGGATCACCATCAAGGACTTCCAGTTCCAGCCGGCCACCCTCACCGTCCACCCCGGCCAGAGCGTGACGGTGGTGAACGAGGACCCCACCGCGCACACCGTCAGCGCCGACGACAAGTCCTTCGACACCAAGGCCATCGAGGGCGGAGCGTCGGCCACCTTCACCGCCCCGTCCACACCGGGCAGCCACCCCTACATCTGCAGCATCCACCAGTACATGCACGCCACCCTCGCCGTCAGTTGACCCGGCGTGACGAGGGCTCGGGCCAGGAGGTCCGCATGAGCGGCCGGCACTCCGACCGGCCGCTCACGCATGCCCCGCTGCGCCCGGTCGCCGCCTTCCCCCAGGGCACCGCCCTGCCGCCCCTGCTGGTTCGGCCGGTCCTGGTGATCCGCCCTGTCCGATGACGCCTCGCGCACCCCAGCCCGGGGATCCCTCCGTCGAGCGGCTGCTGCTGCGGGTCGCCGACCGTGACCCGCAGGCCTTCGAGCAGCTCCACGACGCCATCGGCGCCGCCCTGTTCCTGATCGTGCTGCGCGTGGTGCGCGACCGCGGCCACACCCAGGACGTCGTCCAGGAGGTCCTCCTGGAGATCTGGCACAAGGCCCCGCGCTTCCAGCCGGCACGCGGCGCCGCCATGGCCTGGATCGCCACCATCGCCCACCGCCGCGCCGTCGACCGCGTGCGCACCGAGCGCGCCGCTCACGAGCGCGACCTACGCGCGGCCCTGCTCGAACACCCCGTGCCCGTCGACCAGATCGGCGAACACCTCGAGCGCCTCCTCACCCGACACCGGGTGCGAGAGGGCTTGGACGCCCTCACCGCGCTCCAACGCCAGGCGGTCATCCTGGCCTTCTACCACGACTGCTCCCACCAGGAGATGGCCGACCTCCTCCAGGTGCCGCTGAGCACCGCCAAGACCCGCGTCCGCGACGCCCTGCTGCGGCTGCGCATGCATCTGGCCGATGACAGGTGATCCGCCGACGGCGGCGACGGCCGCCCGAAGCGGTCAGTTCTCGGGAAGGACCGGCGGCGGGCCGGAGGCGGCCGGGCGGGCCTGGACGTCCAGGCCGTGGCGCAGTTGCTCGTCGAGCGGTTGCAGGCTCTCGCGGATCTCGTGGGTGAGGCCGGACAGCTCCGGGGCAGCGGTGGTGAGCGCGCGGGCCACCAGGGCTTTGGGGCGCAGGTCCTGGGGGCGCAGGTCGGCGAACTCCGGGCCGAGGCTCTGCTTGAGCTCGTCGGTGCCGGTGCGGGCGAAGGCCTGAAGGGCGCGCAGCAGCCGCATGGCGTCGGCGATCAGGGCGGGGACCTTCTCCGGTCCGAAGATCATGACGGCCAGCGCCATGAGGACTGCGATCTTGACCAGGCTCAGGTCGAGCACGTGAACGCCCCTTGATGGTGGAGGCGGGTGCGGCGGATGCGCCGGACCCGCGGGATGACCGGTCGGGCCACTGGTCCTGCGGTGGTCACCGGGCGGCGTCGGCGAGTTCGCCCGCCTCGACCGGTTGGGCGGTGGGGGAGGGCGAGGCCTGGTCGTCGTCCAGGAGGCCGTCGGGCCCACGGCTCCTGCGGTGGTCGTGCAGTGAGCAGATGCCGAGGGCCGCGAGGAAGAGCAGGCAGATCGGGACGGCCAGGACCAGCATCGTCAGCGGGTCGCCGGTGGGCACGACGACGGCCGCGAACACGAAGATCAGGAAGATGATGATCCGCCACCAGCCGCGCAGCCGGGCGGCGCTGACCACGCCCACCAGGTTCAGGACGACCAGCAGCAGCGGGAACTGGAAGGACAGGCCGAAGACGACGACCATCCGCAGGAAGAAGTCGAGGAACTCGTCCCCGGGCAGCACCAGGCCGAACGAGGCCGGCGTGAAGGAGGCCAGCAGCTCGATCGTCTTCGGGAAGACGCCGTAGGCCAGGGCCGCGCCGGCGGTGAACAGCGGCACGGCCGCGGCGGCGAACCCGAGGCCGTAGCGGCGCTCCCGGCGGTACAGGCCCGGTGCGATGAACGCCCACACCTGGTAGGACCAGACGGGGCTGGCCAGCAGCACTCCGACCACGAGGGCGACCTTGAAGGAGAAGCTGAGCGGGCTCAGTGCTCCCTGCAGGACGAGCAGCCCGTTCGGGCAGGCCGCGGTGGCGGCGCCGACGCCGTGTACGTGGGTGATCCGGCAGGCCGGGCCGGTCAGGGCGTCCACGACCCGCTCGTGGACGAGCCAGCCCACCGCCGAACCCGCCAGCAGGGAGAGCGCCACCTTGGTCAACCGGGAGCGCAGTTCCCGCAGGTGGCCGCGGAGCGGCATGACGGCACCGTGCGGGTTGTCCGCCTCTCGGCCGGGAGTTCCTCGGGCTTTCACGCTGAGCCTTCCGCGTCCACAGGCCGGGGTTCAGTGCGCGGAGTGCGACGGCTGGCCGGCGGATGCGGGCACCGGCTCGACGATGTCGCCCTCCAACGCCGCTGCCTCCACCCGCGGGCCGGAGCCGGAGCCGGAGGCGCCCTCACCCGGGTGGGCGCCGTCGTACTTCAGCGCGTTCGTCTCGGCCTTGAGGATGCGCAGCGACTTGCCCAGCGCCCGTGCCGAGTCGGGAAGCCGCTTGGCCCCGAACAGCACGAGGACCACCAAGCCGATGATGACGATCTCCAAGCCGCGCGTCTGGAACATTCCGGCACCTCACGTCTTCTGTGCATGGCCCATGGCCGCATCGACGATTCCCGCCGGTTCCTGGGAGAGCGGCGGGCAACGTCCTGTCGCATCCTCTTCGTGCCCCGCCTGGCCGAGGACGGGTCCCGGAGGGCTCAACTTCCGCTTTCACCCGCTCGGGTGAGCACCGGGGCGGTGAGCTGCGGCGCTCCTGGTCCGGTCAGGTGAAGAACGGCCGCGGCCGGTTGCGCGTCGCCTTGACCCGGGTGTCGCGCCGGCACTTCACTGCCGGTGACCGCCCGGCGCCTGGGGCCATGGCCGTCATCGTCAATTGCCTTTCCCGCTCCGCAGTCGACGCGGCGGGATCGTCCACCGTTGCGGGCGCCGATCAGGCCGAGCCGGCGGCGCGTCCAGTCACTCCACACCGATGTGAAGGAGATATCCATGTCCCCGGACACCCCTGCCGCCGACACCCCGACAGACGGCCTGTCGCGCCGGCGCCTGATGCGCCAGGCCGCGGCCGTCGGCGCCGCCGGCCTGGCAGCGACCGTGATCACCGGCGCGGGCCCCGCCACGGCCGTCACGGCTGACACCGCCCCGGCCACCGACCCGCACCACGCGCCGGTGCCCGCCCACGACGAGCCGGTGATCGTGCACGTGCGCGACCTGCGCTCCGGCTCCCTCGACCTGTTCAGCGGCGAACGCCACCACCGCGTCCAGGACCCGGCCCTGGCCGCGGCCCTCGCCCGCGCCCTGGCCTGACCCGCCCCCGGACACCGGCCGGCTCCCGGCAGCTCCACCGGGTGCCGGCCGGCCACCCCTCCCTGCCCGCACACCCCCCGTGAGGTTGATATGTCCTCCCACCGCGAAGCCCCCGAGATCTCCAAGGACCCGGTCGCCGACAGCACCGACGTCTACGCCTTCGTCAGCCCCGACGACTGCGACACCGTCACCCTCATCGCCAACTACATCCCGCTCCAGGGACCCGCCGGCGGCCCCAACTTCTACGAGTTCGGCGACGACGTCCTCTACGCCGTCCACATCGACAACGACAACGACGGCCGACCCGACGTCACCTACGAGTTCCGCTTCCAGGTCGAGGTCCGCAACCCCGACTCGTTCCTCTACAACACCGGGCCGATCACCTCCCTGGACGACCCGAACTGGAACCGCCGCCAGACCTACACCGTCACCCGCGTCGAGGCCGGCGGCCGCCGCACGGTGCTGGGCGAGCACCTGGCCTGCCCGCCCTGCAACATCGGCCCGCTCTCCACCCCCGACTACACCTCGCTGGCGAACAGGGCGGTGCACCGGCTCGACGGCGGCCGCAAGGTCTTCGCCGGCCAGCGCGCCGAGGGCTTCTACGTCGACCTCGGCTCGATCTTCGACCTCGGCACCCTGCGCCCCTTCCAGCAGCTGCACGTCATGCCCGCCTTCACCCAGCCCGCGCCCGGGGTGAACACCACCAAGGCGCTCAACGTCCACAGCATCGCCCTCCAGGTCCCCATCACCGACCTGACCTCCGGCGGGCGCAAGCCCGGCGACGTGATGGACCCGCACGCCACCATCGGCGTGTACACCACCGCCTCCCGCCGCCAGGCCCGCATCATCAACACCACCGGGCGCGACACCGAATCCGGCCCCTTCGTCCAGGTCTCCCGCCTGGGCAACCCGCTGGTCAACGAGGTCATCATCCCCATGGGGAAGAAGGACCTGTGGAACACCCAGCCCCCGGCCGACGACAAGAACTTCGCCCAGTACGTCGCCACTCCCGAGCTCGCCAAGCTCCTCCCGGCGCTGTACCCGGGCGTCTTCCCCCACCTGGCCGCCTACACCAAGCCCCGCGCCGACCTGCTCGCCATCCTGCTCACCGGCATCCCCTCCGGGGTGGTGCCCGGCTTCCAGAACTACACCGGCGACACCCAGGCCGACATGCTGCGCCTGAACGTCGCCGTCCCCCCGACCGCCAAGCCCAACATCCTGGGCCTGGTCGCAGGGGATGCGGCCGGCTTCCCGAACGGGCGCCGCGTCTTCGACGACGTCGTCACCGTCGAGCTGCGCGCCGTCGCGGGCCTGACCCTCCCGCTGGTCGACCCGTCCTTCACCCCGGACGCGGCCACCAGCGCGATCACCGACGGCCTCACCCCCGCCGACGTCAAGAACCCCTACCTCGACACCTTCCCCTACCTCGGTGTGCCGTACGACGGCTACCACAACCCGTCCAACTGACCCACTCCCGTGCCGCGGGGGGGGGGGTGGGCCCCCCCCCCCCCCGCCCCCCCCCCCCCCACCCCCCCCCCCCCCCCCCCCCCCCCCCGGGGGGGGGGGGGGGGGCGCCCCCCCCCCCCCCCCCCGCCACCCCGGGACGACCGACAGCCCGGACAGACGAGCGAGAGCAAGCCCATGACCCAGCAGCACACCCACCCGCACCCCCACACCCACGCGCCGCTTCCGGACCCCTCCCGCGAAGGCAGCGTCGTCCTGGAGATCGGCGGCACCCTCGGCGCCCTGATCATCCACGCCGGCCCGACGGACGACGGCTTGGAGATCGAGGTCAGCCCCACCGGTGACGACACCCTCCGCACCCACGCCGCCGTCCGGCCCCGCCACCTCGCCGACCGCACCACCTACTGCGCCGTCATCTCGCCGCTGCCCGAGGGCGACTACACGATCTGGCGCACCGCCGACAGCCCCGAGGCGGCCTGCACCGTCCGCGGCGGCCAGGTCACCGAGCACCACCGGCTCACCTGACGCAACAGGTCAGGCAACCGGAACGGGCCGTCGGCGTCGTCCGGCACGACACCGCGGCGTCGCGGGCGGGGACGGGGCTCAGGTGGGCCGTTGTCCGGCGAGGCGGTCCCCGCCCGCGAGCGGCGGTGCCGGGATCGATCTGGTGGCGCCGGGCGCCGGCGCCGCCACGCGGCCCTGGGCCGGTACCGCGCACCGAGGCGCGGCCGGTCCCAGACTCGGAGGTGGGGCTGAGTGGCGCGGAAGGGACTGGTGCGCGATGGCGGAGGAACCGGGGGTCGCGTTGGCCCTGTTTCTGGAGCAGTCGCACACCGCGGCTCCGCTGCGGGTGCCGGAGCTGGTCGACGAGGCGGCACGCCGGATGGGGATGGCGTCGGCGACCGTCTACCTGGCGGACGTGCAGGAGGACGAGCTGGTGCCCCTGCCCCGCCCGGGCGGGGCCGGCGACGGTGGCGGCGGCACGGCGCTGGCGATCGAGGGCACGGTGGCCGGGTGGGCGTACCGGACGATGTCGCTGCGGCTGTCGCACCGCCGGCCGCTGTCGGTGTGGCTGCCGCTGGTCGACGGCATCACGAGGATCGGCGTGCTGCAGGTGGTCGCCGAGCAGGTCACGCCCGCGATGCTGGACGGCGCCGTGCAGCTGGCGGCGGTGACCGCGCTGATCGTCGTGTCCAAGAGCGGGTTCAGCGACCTGTTCAGCCGAACCGCCCGCCGGCGCCCGATGACCACCGCGGCGGAGATGGTGTGGGCGTTCCTGCCGCCGCTCACGCTCGGCACCGACCGCGTCACCTCCACGGCGGTGGTGGAGCCGGCCTACGAGATCGGCGGGGACGCCTTCGATCACGGCCTGGACGACGGGCGCCTGCACATGACTGTGGTCGATGCGATGGGGCACGACCTGGCGGCGGGGCTGGCCTCCGCCGTCGCGCTGGCCGGTTGCCGCTCCACCCGCCGCGCGGGCGGGTCCCTGACCGACATCACGGCGCGGATCGACGAGGACCTGAACCGCTGGCGGCCCGGCGGCCTGCTCACCGGCGTCTTCGCCCGTCTGGACCTGGACACCGGGCGGCTGTCGTGGGTGAACGCGGGGCACCCGCCGCCGCTGCTGATCCGCGCGCACCATGTCGTGCCGGGGGCGCTGGAGGTCAGCGGCGAGCTGCCGCTCGGGCTGGGCCCGGGCTACGCGGCCACCCGCACCGTCCACGAGGCCCAGCTGGAACCCGGCGACCGGGTCCTGATCCACACCGACGGGGTCACCGAGGCCCGCTCGGCCACCGGCCGCCAGTTCGGCGAGGTCCAGCTCGTCGACTTCGTCACCCGCGCGCTGGCCGCGGGCGAGCCCGCCCCCGAGGCCCTGCGCCGCCTCATCCACGCCATCCTCGACCACCACCACGGCAGGCTCCAGGACGACGCCACCATCGTCCTGGCCGAATGGCACCCCGCGACCGGCGATGTCCCCTCGTGACGGATCCGCTCCCGGGTCACGGGCGGCCGCTGCGGGTCGCCCGTGACCTCACCGGAGAGGTGCCCGGTCTGAAGGAGCGCCGACCGCCCGGTCTCACGCCGTCGCGGTGGCCGGCACGTCGACGCCGCGCGCGGTGACCAGGCGGGCGGTGCCGTCCGCCAGGCGGTACGACAGACCCACCACCGCGGCCCGGCCCGCCTCCACCGCCTCGGAAAGCGTGCGGGAGCGGTCCAGCAGCAGGTCGACCGTGTGCTCTATGTGCGCGGCGATGAAGTCCTGGTCCTCGGTGCGTCCGGCGGCGCGGGCGGCCAACACGCTCGGTGTCACCTTCTCGATGACGTCGCGTACGTAGCCGCCGGCGGTGGCGCCGTCCTCGACGGCGGAGCGGGTGGCCGCGACCGCGCCACAGGCGTCGTGCCCGAGGACCACGACGAGGGGGCAGCCCAGCACCGCCACCCCGTACTCGATGCTGCCGAGGACCTCGGGTCCTGCGACGTGGCCCGCGGTGCGGACCACGAACAGGTCGCCCAGGCCGCGGTCGAAGATGATCTCGGCGGCGAGGCGGGAGTCGGAGCAGCCGAACAGGACGGCGAACGGGTTCTGGGCCGGTGCGGTCTCGGTGCGGCGGGCGGCGTCCTGGTTCGGGTGTTCCGGGGCCCCGGCGACGAACCGCCGGTTGCCGGCCAGCAGCATGTCGAAGGCGTCCTGGGGCGTGGGAGGCGTGGCGTCGGTCATGCCCGTCAGGTTACGGTCCGCACCGCCCGCCCGCGCAGGCGCCCCTTCAGGTCGAAACCCGGGCGGGCCCGGTCGCCGCCCCGGTCGGCAACCGGGCCCCGGTCCAGGCCCGTCACGCAGGCGGCTCCTGGTCCTCCTCCTCGTCGTCGGCCTTCGCCTCGACGTCCGGCGGGGTGGGCGCGGTGATGTTGCGCTGCTCCGCCGAGCGTTCCCGGGTCTCCTCGTCCGGCTGCGGGGTGTCGTTCTCCTGGGGTGTGCTCATCGCAGTCGTCCTTTCATCGGTCCGGGCCCGAAGGCCGGGTCGTCGGCACACCGGCCCGCCGCGGGGCCGGCGGCTCGTAGTGATGGCTGCAGTCGTCGCACTCGCGGCGAGGCAGCTGCCAGGACAAGGCTCTTACCGGTGTCCTCGGCAGGCAACCGCACGGTGAGCAGTGCGTTCGGGCCGCGGGAGTCGCGGAAGGACACCTGCCCCACCACCACATCCGGGCCGGTGACGCCGGTCCACAGCGCCCCGGTGAGCGCCCCGGCGGACCCGGGTGGACGCCGTGTGTTCGGTGCGAACGTTCTCGGCCCGGCCGATGGCGGTTCTTCGTCCCTTTCTCCTGACGGGAAGGGCTGGGGTAGCCTCCAGGGCGGCACCTGCCCGCGCCCCGTTCGCGGCGGCGCGCGCGCTCGGATACCGGACATGTGGGCCGGTGTGGTCTGGAGGCGACGTTCAATGGCTGGATCGACACCGCCCATCGCTTCACGAGGGCGCGGCACCTCCGGAACGGGTGCTGCGCAGGTCGGGGAGCCGGAACTGCGGCTGCTGCTGGCCGGACTGACGGCGGTGCGCGACGGTGACTTCGGGACCCGGCTGCCCGCGGACGCGGACGGCCTGCTGGGTGAGATCGCCGAGGTCTTCAACGGCATGGTCGACCAGCTGTCGCACTTCACCTCGGAGGTCACCCGGGTGGCCCGGGAGGTCGGCACCGAGGGCCGGCTCGGCGGCCAGGCCCGGGTGCCGGGGGTGTCGGGCACCTGGGAGGACCTGACCGACTCGGTCAACGCGATGGCGGGCAACCTGACCACCCAGGTCCGCGACATCGCCCAGGTGGCGACTGCGGTGGCCAAGGGCGATCTGTCGCAGAAGATCACCGTGGATGCGCGCGGGGAGATCCTGGAGCTGAAGAACACCGTCAACACGATGGTCGACCAGCTCTCCTCCTTCGCCGGCGAGGTCACCCGGGTGGCCCGCGAGGTCGGCACCGAAGGGCGGCTCGGCGGTCAGGCCGACGTGAAGGGCGTTTCGGGCACCTGGCGCGACCTGACCGACTCGGTGAACTTCATGGCCGGCAACCTGACCGGCCAGGTCCGCAACATCGCCCAGGTGGCGACTGCGGTGGCCAAGGGCGATCTGTCGCAGAAGATCACCGTGGATGCGCGCGGGGAGATCCTGGAGCTGAAGAACACCGTCAACACGATGGTCGACCAGCTCTCCTCCTTCGCCGGTGAGGTCACCCGGGTGGCCCGCGAGGTCGGCACCGAGGGCCGCCTCGGCGGTCAGGCCGACGTGCGCGACGTCTCGGGCACCTGGCGCGACCTGACCGAGTCCGTCAACGTCATGGCGGACAACCTCACCGCGCAGGTCCGGGCCATCGCCTCGGTGACCACCGCCGTCGCGCAGGGCGACCTCACCCAGAAGATCCGGGTCGACGCCCGCGGGGAGATCCAGGAGCTCAAGGAGACCATCAACACGATGGTCGACCAGTTGGGGGCGTTCGCCGACGAGGTCACCCGGGTGGCCCGTGAGGTCGGCACCGAGGGCAACCTGGGTGGCCAGGCGACGGTGCGGGGCGTCTCGGGCACCTGGAAGGACCTGACGGACAACGTCAACGTCATGGCGTCCAACCTGACCGGCCAGGTCCGCTCCATCGCCCAGGTGGCGACCGCGGTGGCCAAGGGCGACCTGTCCCAGAAGATCACCGTGGAGGCCAAGGGCGAGGTCGCGGCGCTCGCCGGGGTGATCAACACCATGGTCGACACGCTGTCCGCCTTCGCGGACGAGGTCACCCGGGTGGCCCGTGAGGTCGGCACGGAGGGAACGCTCGGCGGGCAGGCCCGGGTGCCCAACGTCGCGGGGACGTGGAAGGACCTCACCGAGAACGTCAACTTCATGGCGCACAACCTGACCAGCCAGGTCCGCAACATCGCCCAGGTGACGACGGCGGTCGCCAAGGGAGACCTCACCCGCAAGATCGACGTCGACGCCCGCGGCGAGATCCTGGAGCTGAAGACCACGATCAACACGATGGTCGACCAGCTGTCCTCCTTCGCCGCAGAGGTCACGCGTGTCGCCCGGGAGGTCGGCAGCGAAGGGCGCCTGGGCGGCCAGGCCGAGGTCGAGGGCGTCTCCGGCACGTGGAAGCGCCTGACCGAGAACGTCAACGAACTGGCCGGCAACCTGACCCGCCAGGTCCGGGCGATCGCCGAGGTCACCAGTGCCGTGGCGGCGGGAGACCTCACCCGGTCGATCACCGTCGACGCCTCCGGCGAAGTCGCCGACCTCAAGGACAACATCAACTTCATGGTGGAGTCGCTGCGCGAGACCACCCGGGCGGGCAAGGACCAGGACTGGCTCAAGACGAACCTGGCCCGTTTCTCCGCGCTCATGCAGGGCAGGCGCGACCTGGCGGCCGTCGCCGAGTCGATCATGGACGAGCTCACCCCGCTGGTCGGCTCGCAGTGCGGCGCCTTCTATCTCACCGAGGAGGACGGAGAAGCGAAGGCCGTGCTCCGCCTCGTCGCCTCCTTCGCCTTCCCGGACGGCGACCGGCCCACCCGCTTCGGCCTCGGCGAGTCCTTCGTCGGCCAGGCGGCCCGCAGCCGGCGGACCATCGCCGTCGAGGGCCTGCCGGCCGGGTACCTGGCCGCGTCCTCCGGCCTCGGCCGCACGGAGGAGCTGTTCCTGGTGGTGCTGCCCATCGTCGTGGAGGACACCGTCCTCGGGGTGATCGAGCTGGCGTCGGTACGCCCCTTCACCGCGGTGCACCGGGACTTCCTCGACCAGCTGATGGAGACCATCGGCGTCAACCTCAACACCATCATCGCCAACGCCCGCACCGACGAGCTGCTGGGGGAGTCGCAGCGCCTGACCGGCGAGCTCCAGGCCCGCTCGGCGGAACTGCAGGCCCGTCAGGAGGAGCTGCAGGCCTCCAACGCCGAGCTCGAGGAGAAGGCGGAACTCCTCGCCGCGCAGAACCGCGACATCGAGACCAAGAACCTGGAGATCGAGCAGGCCCGCCAGGAACTGGAGGACCGTGCCCACCAGCTGTCGCTGGCCTCCAAGTACAAGTCGGAGTTCCTGGCCAACATGAGCCACGAACTGCGCACCCCGCTCAACAGCCTGCTGATCCTGGCCCAGCTGCTCGCCCAGAACCCCACCCGCAACCTGAATGCCAAGCAGGTCGAGTACGCGGGCATCATCCACTCGGCCGGCTCCGACCTGCTCCAGCTCATCAACGACATCCTCGACCTGTCGAAGGTCGAGGCCGGCAAGATGGACCTGACCATCGAGACGGTCCCCCTGCGCACGCTCCTCGACTACGTGGAGGCCACGTTCCGGCCGATGACCACGCAGAAGAGCCTCGCCTTCACCGTACGGACCGGGGACGGTGTGCCCGGCGAACTGGTCACCGACGACACCCGGCTGCGCCAGGTGCTGCGCAACCTGCTCTCCAACGCCCTGAAGTTCACCGAGAAGGGCCGGGTCGAGCTGCGCATCGAACGCGCCGAGGACGAGGAGGTTCCGGACACGGTGCGCCAGGACGGGCCGGTCCTGGCCCTGCGGGTCACCGACACGGGCATCGGGATCGCCCCCCAGCACCTGGAGACCGTCTTCGGGGCTTTCCAGCAGGCGGACGGAACCACCAGCCGCCGCTACGGTGGCACCGGCCTGGGCCTGTCGATCAGCCGCGAGATCGCCCACCTGCTGGGCGGGGCGATCACCGCCCGCAGCGCCCTGGGGCAGGGCAGCACCTTCACCTTCTACCTGCCGGTGCGCCAACCCGATGCCGACACCGCGCTCCCGCAGCCCGCCGCGGCGGTGCAGGCAGCCGGCCCCGATGGCCCGGAGCGGCAGCAGTCGCCCCTCGGCCGGGCCGGTGCGAAGGCCGGCGGCCCGGTCCTGCCCCGGCGCCTGCTCGTCGTCGAAAGCCGCCCCAACGGCCTGCTGTCACTCGTCGCGCAGAGCGCGGTGGCCGACGTGACCCGCTATGCCGAGGCCGAGACCGGACGGGAGGTGGACATCGTCACCGCGGTCGGCGCCCAGGAAGTGGCCGCGACGCTGGCCACCGGCCACTGCCACTGCGTCGTCCTGGAACTCGACCTTCCGAACGACGCGGCCGCCGGCCTCCTCGCCGACATGGGCCGCGATCCCGCCCTGAACGGCGTGCCGGTCCTGGCACACACCAGCCGGGGCCTCGCCGCCGACGAGGAGGCGACGGCCCTCGGCGACGGGACCCGCCCGATCGAGTTCATCTCCAGCCTCGACGAGCTGCGCGAACGCATCGCGCTCCACATGAGCGCCGACCGCCCCGGCGACGTCACGCCCCTGCGCGCGGCGGGCGTCCAGCGGTCCTGGCAGGCCCCCGACGCGGACGGCATCCTGGCCGGGCGGACCGCCCTCGTCGTGGACGACGACGACCGCAACCTCTACGCGATCACCGGCATCCTCGAACTGCACGGCATGCGCGTCCTGCAGGCCGAGAACGGCCGCACGGCCCTCGACGTGCTGGCCCAGCACCCGGACCTCGACGTGATTCTGATGGACGTGATGATGCCGGAGATGGACGGCTACACCGCCACCGCGGCCATCCGCTCGCGGCCCGAGCACGCGAGTCTGCCGATCATCGCCGTCACCGCCAAGGCCATGATCGGCGACCGGGAGAAGAGCCTGGCCTCCGGCGCGAGCGACTACATCACCAAGCCGGTCGACGCCGGAGAACTGATCAACCGGATCAAGACCCAGCTCGCGTCCTGAGCACGCCCCCGCAGGACACCAAGGAGCCGAAGCCGTGCACCATCAGCAGGAACAGCAACCCGTGAACAGTCCCGGGGCAACGCCGCCCGGCCCTGGAGGAGCCCGGGTGGGAGCCCAGCGGGAAGCCCCCCAGGCGCTCTCCGCGGGCCACCCGGCCGAGCGTGACGCCCTCGCGATCGGCCGGCTCGCCTCGACGGTGGAGGGGCTGCGGCGCGAGCTCCAGCAGGCGCAGGCCGACAGTGCGGGGCGGGCTCTGATCGAGATGGCCGTCGGGGTACTGGTCGAACGCCTTCGGTGCGGGCCCAGCGAGGCCGCGGCCCAACTCGACGACCTGGCCGCCAAGGCAGGCACCTCCCCACTCGAGCTGGCCGCCGACCTGGTCAACCAGGCGTCCACCGACCGGATCTCCGCCCTGGCGGGCGACTTCGTCGCCGCGTCCGGCAAGCCGGCGGCAGCGGCCCTGCGGCTGCGCCGCACCCAGGCGGACACCCTGTCGCGCAGTGACGCCCACTCCGTGGCGCAGTCGATGCTCGAGCACGCCCTGCGTCCCCTGGGCGCCACCGCCGTCGCCATCTGGGCGGCCCATCCGGACCAGTCCCTCTCGCTCGCGGGCGGGGCGGGTTTCAGCGAGGCCGAGACCCACCGCTGGCGCTACGTACCGCCCGGTGTGCCCACTCCCGCACGGCAGGCGCTCGACCGGCGCGAGGCGGTCGGCCACGCGGCGATCGCCGACGCCGGCCTTCCCTCGATCGGCAGCCTGGAGGCGCCCGGCGGGCGGCTGGCCGTGCCCACCGGCAGCGGGGGCAGGCTCATCGGCGCGCTCGAGATCTGCTGGCCCGGCCCGCTTCCGGAACGGACCCAGTCCCTGCACCGGCAGTTCGAGGCCCTTGCGGAGCTGGCCGCCGCCACCCTGGAGACGTGGGACGCCGACGCGCAGGGCCCCTTCGGCCCCACCGACTCGGCCTTCGAGGAACTGCGACAGCTCACCGACGGCCTGCTCGACCCTTGCCTGATCCTGAGCCTGACACCAGGCAGCGACGAAGGCCCCCTCCAGTTCTCGATCGACCACGTCAACCCGGCTTTCGTCGACTTCGCCGGCCGGCCCCGCAACGCGATCGCCGGAGCACGGCTGCTGGAGGCCTACCCGCTCGCGGCGGAGCCCGGCGGGCTCCTCGGCGCGGTGGAGCACACCTTCGCGACCGGTGAGCCCTTCAGGACCGGGAGCATGCGGCTCTCCGCCCACGTGGACGGGGTCCCCCTCAGTACGCACGCCCAGGTGGCGATCAGCCGCCACGGCCGGCGCCTGGCCGTGGTCTGGCGGCTCGACGACGGTGCCCCCCGGGTGGCCCGCCTGCTCCACCACGCCCAACGCCTCGGACGGATCGGCGGCTTCGAGGAGAACCTGACGACCGGCCAGATCGCCTGGAACGAAACCCTGTTCGACCTGCACGGCCTCCCGCCGACCGCCCGCCCGATCGCACTGAGCCAACTCGCCGACCACGTGCACCCCGACGACCGCCAGGCCATCGAACGCTTCCTGCGCACCCTGCTCCACCACCGGCGCCCCGCCTCCGGCGCGTTCCGTCTGCAACGCCCCGACGGGGTCGCCCGCCACATCCGAGTGGTCGCCGAACCCGTGGTCGGCTCCGACACGCAGCCGGACATGGTGCGCGGTGCCTACCAGGACGTCTCCGCCCAGCACTGGACCGAGGTCGCCCTCGCGGCCACCCGCGACCAACTCGCCCAGAGCGAGCAGCAGGCCGCCGAACGCGCCCGCCTGGCCCTCCAGCTCCAGCACGCCATCATGCCGCCCAGCCGCGGGCCGCTCGACCTCTCCGGCCTCCAGGCCGCGGTCCGCTACCGCCCGGCCGAGAAGGACCACCTCATCGGCGGCGACTGGTACGACGCCCTCACCCTTCCCACCGGCGAGATCCTGCTGTGCGTCGGTGACGTCGCCGGCCACGGCATCGAGGCCGCCACCGGCATGGTCGCCCTGCGCAACGCCCTGCGCGGCCTGGCCGCCACCGGTGCCGGCCCCGCCCAGCTGCTGACCTGGCTCAACAGCGTCACCCACCACCTCACCGACAGCGTCACCGCCACCGCCGTCTGCGCCCTCTACCAGCCCGGGACGCGGCGGCTGCGCTGGGCCCGGGCCGGCCACCTGCCGCCGGTCCTGCTGCGCGGAGGCCGCGCGGAGATGCTCCCGCAGCTCGGCGGGGTCCTCCTGGGCGCCGTCGACCAGGCCGACTACGAGGAAGGCGAAACGCACCTGCGCCCCGGAGACACCCTCGTGATGTACACCGACGGCCTGATCGAACGCCGCGACGACTCCCTCCAGGCCTGCCTCGACAGCCTCCTCGCCCTGTCCGAGGGGGCGACCGGCGAACAGGGCCCCCTCGGACTCGAAGCCCACCTGGACCACCTGCTGCGCTTCAGCGACGCCGACACCGACGACGACACCTGCCTGGTCGGCATCCGCGTGCACTAGGAGCGCCCGCCTGCGGCCCGGCCGCCGGCCTTCACGAAACCTTCACCCTGCGCGGGGGCATCGGTGGGTTGATCGGGGGTAGCCGGGCAACGACCTATCCAGATCGGCGAAAGGACCCCCATGGCGGCGACCCGTGATGCACGTCCCCGGCTCCTCGACCCGACGGACCCGGGCCTGCCGCCTGCGCGTCCGGCCGACGCACTCGTGCCGGAGCTGGCCGGGGTCGACGACCCGGCCCGGGTCGCACCCGCCGACGCACGCGAGATGACCCGCGTCCTGCTGCGCCGACTGGCCTCGCTGGAGGAGGGCACCAGGGAGTACTCCTACGTGCGGTCGACCCTGGTCGAGGTGAACCTGTCCCTGGTCCGGTACGTGCTCCGCCGCTTCGACACGCGCCGGGAGTCCCAGGAGGACCTGCTGCAGGTCGGGGCGGTCGGCCTGATCAAGGCGATCGACCGTTTCGACCTCGACCACGGCGTGGAGTTCACCACCTTCGCGATACCGACCATCCTCGGCGAGATCCGGCGCCACTTCCGTGACACCGCCTGGGCCGTCCACGTCCCCCGGCGGCTGCAGGAACTGCGCCTCACGCTGGCCAAGGCCCAGGACGATCTGTCGCAGCGGCTGGACCGCGCGCCCACCGTCACCGAACTCGCCGAGCACCTCGGCCTGCCGGCCGAGGAGATCGTGGAGGGCCTCACCGCCGCCAACGGCCATACCGCCGGATCGCTCGACCTCGGCGGCGACACGGGTGACGAGACCGCCTCGCCGCTGGCCGACCGGATCACCCACGACGACGGATCCTTCGAGCTGGTCGAGAACCTGGTCGCGCTCAAGCCCTTGATCGCAGCGCTTCCCGAGCGGGACCGGCTGATCCTCTCCATGCGCTTCATCGAGGACATGACGCAGTCCCAGATCGGCGAGCGGCTGGGTCTGTCCCAGATGCACGTCTCCCGGCTGCTCAGCCGGACCTTGCGGCAACTGCGCGAAGGGCTGACGCAGACCTGAGGCCCCGTGCCGGGCGCACTCATCACCGAACGTGCCGAGCGGCCGGTCGGTTTGGCGGGGGGACGGGTGTTTCGTACAGTCAGTGGGCACTTCAGTGGAGGGGACGATGACGATGGTGGCCGAGCGCGAACCGGACAGCCCGGTGCCAACCCCCCTGCCCGAGGCGGGACTCGCCGTGGAGATCCGCCAGGAAGGCGAGCGCGCGTGGGTGTGCGCCCTGGCGGGGGACCTCGACGTGGAGACGCTCCAGCCCGCCGCCCAGGCTCTTCGGACGCTGCTCGAACGGCGTCCGAGCAAGGTCGTGGTCGACCTGCGCGGCGTCGGCTTCTGCGACTCCTCCGGCCTCAACCTGCTGCTGAAGTCGCGGCGGGAGGCCGCTGCCGCCGTGGTCGACTTCCGTCTGGCCGCGGCGCCGGCCACCGTCATGCGCGTCCTGGAACTGACGGGTGCGCAGGCCGTATTCTCACTGCACTCCTCCGTCCGCGAGGCCCTAGCCGCACCGCTGTCGTAGAAGCCGGTCACCGGTCACGCCCGCGGTCGAGCCCCGCATGGCCGGCCCGGATGCCGGAAGCCGACCGGCCGAAGGCTCCGTCGACCCGAAGGGACCCCCGCGCATGACGTCCAGCCGGGCCGCTGTGGGCAGCGGCGGGCTGCCGCCCACCGGCCAGCGTCGAAGGCTGCCCCTGGCCGGCCTGCCCAAGCCCGTAGCCCGTGCCAGGGCGCTCACCTCCCAGGCCCTCGCCGACTGGTACGGCCTCGCGGACGGCCCCCAGGGCGAGCCCGGCATCGCCGGAGACGTTGTTCTTCTCGTCGCCGAACTCGTCTCGAACGCCCTCCTGCACGGCGGTGGACCGGTGGAACTCGTCCTGGACGCCACCGCGGACCGGCTGCGCATCGAGGTCAGCGACCGCACCAGCACCCTGCCCACTCCGCATCGCCCCCACCACCCGGCGCTTCCCGGCGGGCACGGGCTGTACATCGTGGAGCGGGCCGCCGACCGCTGGGGCGCGCAGCCGCAGCCGACGGGCAAGACGATCTGGGCCGAGGTCGAAGCGAAGCGCCTGCGCACCGGGAGCTGAGCCGCGCCCGCCCCGCACCTTCCGCAGGCCGGGTCCGCGCCTCGGCGGTCATGCGGCCGATGGCCGATGTCAAGGAACCGTAAGGTCCGCGGAGCGCGGTCGCGGGCCGGGCCGGTCCTAAGCTGTGGGGGACATTTCCGGCGAAGGGGCCATGGCATGACGACGAGTCAGCAGTCGAACGGGATCGCCCGGGCGGAGATCGGGGTGATCGGCGGTTCCGGTCTCTACGCGCTGCTCGACGAGGTGACCGAGGTCCGGGTCGGCACGCCCTACGGGGCACCCAGCGACTCGGTCTTCCTCGGCGAGATCGCCGGGCGCACGGTGGCCTTCCTGCCCCGGCACGGCCGCGACCACCGGCTGCCGCCGCACCGGATCAACTACCGGGCCAACCTGTGGGCGCTGCACTCGCTCGGGGTGCGCCAGGTGGTCGGTCCGTGTGCGGTCGGCGGGCTGCGGCCCGAGTTCGGGCCCGGCACGCTGGTGGTGCCCGACCAGTTCGTGGACCGCACCTCCGGCCGGGTCCAGACCTTCTACGACGGCCTGCCGCTGCCGGACGGGACGGAGCCGGAGGTCGTCCACGTGCCGATGGCGGATCCGTACTGTCCGGCCGGCCGCTCCGCCGCGCTGGCCGCCGCCCGCGCCCAGGCCTGGGAGCCGGTGGACGGCGGGACGCTGGTGGTGATCGAGGGCCCGCGGTTCTCCACCCGGGCCGAGTCGCGCTGGTACACCGACAACGGCTGGTCGGTGGTCGGCATGACCGGCCACCCGGAGGCCGTGCTCGCCCGCGAACTCGGCCTCTGCTACACCTCGCTGGCCCTGGTCACCGACCTGGACGCCGGGGTGGAGGAGGGCGAGGGGGTCACCCACCAGGAGGTGCTGGAGGTCTTCGCGCGCAACGTCGACCGGCTGCGCGGCGTGCTCTTCAAGGCCGTCGAGGCGCTGCCCGCCACCCGCGACTGCCTCTGCTCGCACGCCCTGGACGGCCTCCACACCGGCCTGCCGGGCGTTCCCGGACCCTCCTGACGCCCGGTCGGGCCCGGCCGTCAGGGCTTCCCCGGCCGCGCCCGCCTGGCGCGCCGCCGGCGCAGCAGCAGCCAGGCGACCGTCAGCACGGCGATGGCGGCCAGCGTCAGCAGCCAGTTCCGCAGGTACGGCAGCGGCAGCAGGCTCGGGTTCCCGTGGTCCTGGTGCTCCCGCAGGACCACGGGAAGCGCGACCGCCGTCACCGCCGCCATCAGCACCAGCCCGACCCGGACCGGCGGGTTGCGCACCAGCGCGGCCCCGGCCAGGCAGACGAGCGGCAACCACAGCCCGTCGTGGAGGACCACCGCGCCCGCCGCCCACCAGAGCACGTCCGCCGGGTCGGTGATGTACGGATCGCGCAGCATCCCCTGCAGCCCGAAGCCGATCAGCGCCAACCCGGCCACGGCCGTCGCCACCCGCGCCGCGGTGCGCACCCGCGCCGCGGTCGGCGTCCCGCGCCCGGGCATCAGATGACCTCCAGCCGGGAGACCCACTTGGTCTGCAGCACACCGGGCCGGTTGGGCGCGATGATCCGCGCCGGGTAGCCGTGGTCCGGGGGCAGCACCTCGCCGTTGACCCGCAGCGCGAGCAGCGTCAGCGGATCGCGGGCGTAGGAGGCGGACATCTCGCTCACCGCGTACGGGCCGGCCGCCTCGAAGGAGGTGACCCGCACCCGGGCGGAGGCCGGCGCCCCCGCCCGGTCCAGCAGGTCGCGCAGCCGCACCCCGCTCCAGCGGGCGCCGGCGCTCCAGCCCTCCACACAGGCGATCGGCAGTTCCGACTCGCTCTGCTCCATCGCCGTCAGCTCGGCCAGCGAGAGCTGGTAGGGCCTGGGCCCGGTGACGGTCAGCCGCCAGCCGGGCGGCGGGGTGGTCGCCCCCGCCTGGGCGGCGGTGCGGTTGATCGGCAGGCCCTGCGGGCCCACGTCGGGGCGCCGCGGCGCGAACAGGGTCAGCGGCCGCAGCCAGCGGACGGTCTGGCCGGCCGTGGTCACCGTGACCAGGCCGACCGCGGCGCCGACCGTGCCGAGGAAGGCCCGCCGCTGGGCCGACCCCGGCCGCACCCGCCGCCAGTGCGCCCCGATCAGCGGGGCCTTGGCGCTGACGTGCAGCAGCAGCCCGCCGGTGGCCAGCCAGCCCAGCCAGAAGTGCGTCTGGCGGAACGGGAACGGCCACGGGTACCACTGCACGTTGTTGAGCAGCCCGGTGAACAGCTCCAGCAGCATCGCCGCCACCAGCAGCGCGATGCCCAGCCGCTCCAGCGCGTGCGCCACGCTGCGGGCGGGCGGCCACTCGAACAGCTTCGGGTAGACCGTCCACAGCTTCGCGCCGAGCAGCGGGATCGCGGCGATCCCGCTGATCACGTGCAGGCCCTGGGTGACCCGGTAGCCGGCGACCGGCCGGCTGGGCAGGTGGTCGCGCAGCCAGTCGGGCGGCTGCTGCAGCACGTGGCTGAGCAGGCCGGTCACGAAGCAGGTGAGCAGCGCCGCGCCGAGCAGGCGGCCGATCACCACGGCGGTGCGCGGCTCGTGCAGCGCGGACCGGAAGGTGCCCTCCCGCAGCGGCCCGACGCGCAGGGCGTCCGGCGGGGGCGGCAGCGGGATGTCGAAGGGGCTGCGGTGAGAAGTGTCGTCTCGCACCTCTCCATGAGAGCGCGCGGCGACCGCGAAACGGGGCAGCGACGTCCTTACGGAAAACGAACGTCCCACGGTCGCTGCGGGGCGCGAGCGCGGCCGGGTGACAGGGTGGGCGGATGCCGAACCGTCAGCTGATGGCCGCTCTGCTCGCCCTCGCCGCCCTGGTCACCGCCTCGGCGGCGACCGTCGCGGTGGGCGGCACGCTGGCCCACCGCGGTCCGCTGGACCGCTGGTACGCCCTGGACGCCGCCCTGTTCGCGGTCAGCCTGCTCCTGCTGCGCCGGGTGCCGCGCCATCAGGTCGCCGCACTGGTGCTGGCCGGCAGCGCCGCCGTCGCCGCGGTGGGCCTGCTGGCGCCGCCACGCACCAGCGACGACGCCTACCGGTACGTCTGGGACGGCCGGGTGCAGGCGGCCGGCCTCTCGCCCTACGCCTACCCGCCGCAGGCGCCCGAGCTGGCCCGGCTGCGGGAGCCCGGGCTCTTCCCGGTGACCGGCGGCTGCACGGGCTGGGACGAGCGGCGCACGGCGGACGGCGCCTGCACCCGGATCAACCGGCCCGCCGTGCACACCATCTACCCGCCGGTGGCGGAGGCCTGGTTCCTCGCCCTGCACCCGTTCGGCGGCGGGGTGCGGGCGGTGCAGGCCGCCGGCGCGCTGCTGGCGGTCGCCACCACCGGGGCGCTGCTGCTGGTCGGCGGCGCCGAGCGGTGGCGGGCGGCACTCTGGGGCTGGTGCCCCGGCCTCACCGTGTGGTCGGTCAACGACGCGCACATCGACACCCTCGGCGCCCTGCTGATGGTGGCGGGGCTCGGCTGCCTGGCCCGGCGGCCCGGGCGGCCCGGGCCGAGGGAGCGGCGGCGGGCCTGGACGGGCGGTGCGCTGCTCGGCGGCGCCGTCGCGACCAAGCTGCTGCCGGTGCTGGCGCTGCCCGGTGCGCTCTCCGGCGTGCTGGCCCGCCGGCCCACCCGGCGCGACCTGCTGGCGCCCGTGGCGGCGCTCGGCGTCTTCGCGCTCTCCTACCTGCCCTACCTGGCGGTCTCGGGGCGCGGGGTGCTCGGCTACCTGCCGGGCTACCTCCGGGAGGAGGGCTACGAGGCGGACGGCATCCAGCGGTTCGGCCTGCTGCGGCTGGTGCTGCCCGACCGCCTGGTGCCGGCGGCCGCCGTGCTGGTGCTGGGCGCGGTGCTGCTCGGGGTGCTGCGATTCGGCGATCCGGGGCGTCCGTGGCGCGGGGCGCTGCTGGTGACCGGGTCGGCGCTGCTGCTGGTCGAGCCGGACTACCCCTGGTACGGCCTGCTCGTGGTGGCCCTGGTGGCGCTCGACGGACGCTGGGAGTGGCTGGCGGTGCCGGCCGCCGGCCAGGCCCTCTACCTGGCCGGCGGCGCGCTTCAGGTGCAGCAGGCCGCCTACGGGGCGGCGCTGGCCTGCGTGCTCGCCGGCGCGCTGCTGCGGTGGCGGCGCGCCGGTGCGGCGGTCACCGCCCGCGGCGCCGTGGCCGGCCACTGACCCCCGGTCAGATCCGGTGCGGGCCGGCCGTCTTCCGCAGCGCGACGAACCGGCGGCCCAGCGCCGTCCAGCGGTCCGCCTCGGCCAGCCCGGACCGGCGGGCGTGCCGGACCGCGGCGTCGGCGCCCAGCCGGGCCCAGGCGAACTCCGGCCCGCACCGCCCGTCCGGCCCCTCGACCCGGACCAGCACCCGCTCGTCCAGCTCGCCGGCCTCCACCTCCACCAGCAGCAGTCCGCCCGGGGCGAGCAGTTCGGCGCAGCGCCGCAGCAGCGCGGCCGGATCCCCGCCGATCCCCAGGTTCCCGTCGGCCAGCAGCGCAGCGCCCCATCGGCCCTCGGCGGGCAGCCGGTCGAAGACCGAGCGGCAGATCGCCACCCCGCCCAGGCCGCGGGTGCGCTCCACCGCGGCGCCGGTGAGGTCCACACCCAGGGCGGGCACGCCGAGCGCGAGCAGCGCGGTCACCAGGCGCCCGGGGCCGCAGCCCAGGTCCAGCACCGGCTCGGCCAGCCCGGCGCAGCGCCGCAGCAGCCCGTGGTCCGCCCCGGCGGCGGGCCCGCACCAGCGCTCGATGTCCAACGGGATCCGGCCGCCGTCCGCCCGGCGCAGCCAGAGCGGCCCGCGCCCGCTGACCACGGCGTCGACGAACGGGTCGTCGACCCAGGCCGCCGTCAGCGTCACTGCGTCGCCTCCGGGGCGAGGTCGAGCGAGCGCAGCCGGCCGGCGAACCGGGTGCCCGGCGCCGCGGCCGCGACCAGACGGGCGTCGGCCGGACCGTCCACATCGGTGAGTTCGGGAAGCCGGCCGACCGTGAGCCCGGCCGCGGCGAGGCGGTCGAGCAGTGCCGCGCCGGTGCCGGGAACGGACATCGGCAGGCCCGCCAGGAGCTGCTCGGCCAGCCGGGCGGTGGGCCGGGCCAGACCCAGGGCCCAGAAGCCGCCGTCGGTCGCCGGCCCGTACCAGGCGTCGAACCCGGTCCGGGCCGCGGGGGAGAGCGGTTCGGCCAGCATCGGCGCGGTCAGCTGCGGGGTGTCCATGCCGACCAGCAGCGCCGGCGCGCCGGGCGCGCAGGCGGCGGCATGCGCGAACGCGGCCGCCAGGCGCCGGTCCAGTCCGCCGCCGACCTGCGGCACGACCTGCCAGCCGGGTGGCAGCCAGCGGCCGGGCCGGCCGGCCAGGACCAGCAGGCGCCGCCCGGCCGGCACGGTGCCGAGGGTGTGCAGGGTGTCGGCGAGCGCCGCCTCGGCCAGTGCGGCGGCCTGCTCGGGCGTGCAGGGCGGGGTCAGCCGGGTCTTCACCCGCCCCGGCAGCGGCTCCTTGGCGATCACCAGCAGGGTCGGCGGCGGAGCGGCCAGGACGGCCCGCATGTCCCGCACCGCCTGCCGGGTGCCGCGCAGGGTGCCGGTCACCTTGGAACGGCCGGCCCGGGGCAGGTAGTCGACGGAGGTCTCGGCGATCCGCATGCCCGCCGCCGAGGCGGACAGCACCATTTCCAGCGGGTAGCCCGACCGCCGGTCGCCCAGCCCCAGCGCGAGCAGGCGCTCGCGGCGCGCCGCCCGCATCGGGCCGAGGTCGTGCAGCGGTGCCCCGGTCCGGGCGCGCAGCCGGCGGGCCAGCACGGCGTTGGCCAGCCGCGCGTGGGCGGGCCAGGCCCGCGCGGTGACGGGCCGTCGGCGGGCCAGCACCAGGTCGGCCGAACCGTCGGCCACCGGGCCGGTGACGCGCGGCAGTTGCGCCGGGTCCAGGGAGCCGTCGCAGTCCAGGAAGCAGACCAGCTCGGCGGTGGCCGCGAGCAGGCCGGCGTGGCAGGCGGCGCCGAACCCGCGCCGGGACTCCTCGACCACGGTGGCGCCCAGGGAGCGGGCCAGCTCGGCGGATCCGTCGCTCGAGCCGTTGTCCACGACGATCGCCCGCCAGCCGGCCGGGATCCGCTCCAGCACCCAGGGCAGCGCGGCGGCCTCGTCGAGGCAGGGCAGCACGACATCGACGGACTCTGAGGAAGATGAGGTCACAGCGACCACGCTAAGGTCGCCGACGCCGCGACCGGCCGCAACGACGCCTTACGAAAGTACGACGTCACGGCGGCGGCCGGCCCGTTCGACCACCTGTACGGCGAGGGGATCTGACGCCGGGTCAGCAGCGCAGCGCGGCGAGCGCGAACTCGGCCATCCCCGCCTCGAACGGCACCCGCGGCCGCCAGCCCAGCTCCGCTCGCAGCCGGCCGGAGTCCGCGGTGATGTGCCGGACGTCGCCCAGCCGGTACTCGCCCGTCACCACCGGCTCCGGACCGCCGTAGCCCGCGGCGAGGGCCGACGCCATCTCACCGACCGTGCGGACGCTGCCGCTGCCGACGTTGTACACCCGGCTGCTGCCCGGGGCCCGGGCCCCCACCGCGGCCAGCGCCGCCAGGTTCGCCGAGGCGACGTCCGCCACGTGGACGAAGTCCCGCCGCTGGCGGCCGTCCTCGAACACCCGCGGCGCCTCACCGCGGGCCAGCGCGGACCGGAAGAGCGAGGCCACCCCGGCGTACGGGGTGTTGCGCGGCATCCCCGGCCCGTACACGTTGTGGTAGCGCAGGGTCAGCACCTTGCCCTGGCAGGCCCGGGCCCAGGCCGAGGCCAGCTGCTCCTGGGCCAGCTTCGTCACCGCGTAGACGTTGCGCGGGTCGCCGGGCGCCTCCTCGTCCACCAGGCCCGGCAGCAGCTCGCCGCCACAGCAGGGGCAGGGCGGCTCGAACCGCCCGGCGTCCAGATCGGCCGGCCGGCGCGGCCCGGGGGCGACCGGGCCATGCTCCGGACACCGGTACCGGCCCTCGCCGTAGACCACCATCGAACCGGCCAGCACCAGCTGCCGCACCCCTTGGCGGGCCATCGCCGCGAGCAGCACCGAGGTGCCCAGGTCGTTGCAGCCCACGTACTGCGGCGCGTCGTCCAGGTCCAGCCCCAGGCCGACCATCGCGGCCTGGTGGCAGACCGCGTCCACCCCGGCCAGCACCCGCTCCACCACCCCGGCGTCCCGCACGTCGCCGTGCACCAGCTCACACCCCTCGGGCAGGTCCGGCGCCCGCCCCGAGGGGTGCACCGCCGGCAGCAGCGCGTCCAGCACCCGCACCCCGTGCCCGGCCGCCACCAACTCGCGCACCACGGCCGACCCGATGAACCCGGCACCGCCGGTGACCAGAATCTCCATCCCGCGACGCTACCGCCGACCACCGCGCTCACCCGGGCGATCCGACGCGGCGTCAGCCTTCGGTAATCCTTCCGGACCGCCCGACCGGGCCGCCGGTGTTCCCGGTGCGGCTCAGGCGCCCGCCCTCCGCAGTGCCTCGACGAGCAGCCCGGCGCCCTCGCGGGCCTCGGTGGCGGTCAGGCTGAGCGGCGGGGCGATCCGCAGCGCGTCGCCGCGCCGGCCGCCCTTGCCGATCAGCAGGCCCAGCGCCCGGGCGTGTTCCAGGGTGTCGGTGGCGGTCTGGGCGTCCCGCAGGCCGAGGCCGAGCATCAGTCCGCGGCCGCGCAGCTCCACCGTCGGGCCGACGCCCGCCGCCAGCTCCTCGCGCAGCACCGCGCCGACCCGCTTGGCGTTGCCCTGGAGGTCGTGCTCCAGCAGGTGGCGCAGGTTGGCCAGGGCGGCCACGCAGGTGATCGGGCTGCCGCCGAAGGTGGAGATCGAGTTGGCGCTCAGGCAGTCCATCACCTCGGGCCGGGCCACCACGCCGCCCATCGACATGCCGTTGGCGATGCCCTTGGCGAAGGTCAGAACGTCCGGCGGACCGGCCTGGCCGTGCGCCTGCCAGCCCCAGAAGTGGTCGCCGGTGCGGCCCCAGCCGGTCTGCACCTCGTCGCTGATCCAGAGCACCCCGTGCCGGTCCAACACCTCCTTGAACGCCGCCAGCAGCCCGTCCGGCCCGCTGGTGAAGCCGCCGACGCCCTGGATCGGCTCGGCGATCAGCGCGGCCACCGTGCCCTCGGCCTGGCCGAGCAGGTCCTCCAGGTCGGCCACGCAGGCGGCGGTGAACTGCTCGTCGGTGAGCCGGGCGAACGGGCCGCCGGCCCGCACCCCGCCGTGCACGTAGAGGGTCTGCAGCGGGGAGAGCGCGGTCGGCGACCAGGCGGAGTTGCCGGTCACGCCGATGGTGGCGAAGGACCGGCCGTGGTAGCTGTTGCGCAGCGCCAGCACCTGGTTGGAGCGCCGGTAGGTGGTGGCGAGCATCAGCGCCAGCTCGTTGGCCTCGGTGCCGGAGGTGGTGAAGAAGACCTTTGCGTCCGGGATGCCGGAGAGGCCGGCGATCTGCTCGGCCAGCTCCACCATCGGGGTGGAGAGGTAGAGGGTGGAGGTGTGCAGGATGCGGCCGGCCTGCTCGGCCACCGCCTTGGCCACCTCGGGCAGGGCGTGCGCGGTCATCGTGGTGAGGATGCCGCCGAAGAAGTCCAGGTAGCGGTTGCCCGCGCTGTCGTAGACGTGCCGACCCTCGCCGTGGGTCAGCTCGATCGGGTCGCGGTAGTAGGTGGCCAGCCAGGCGGGCAGCACCTCGCGGTGGCGGGCGCGCAGCGCCGCGGCGTCGGGGAAGGGCTGACGGTCGGTCATCTGATGCCTCCTCGGAACCGGGTGTTCGGGGGTCAGGCCTCGGTGAGCGGGCCGTAGGCCTCGGGGCGGCGGTCGCGGTAGAACGCCCACTGCTGCCGCACCTGCTCGATCAGCCCCAGGTCCAGGTCGCGGACCAGCAGCTCCTCCGCCTTGTCCGAGGCGGGCTCGCCGACCAGCTGCCCGCGCGGGTCGACGAAGTAGGAGGTGCCGTAGAAGTCGTTGTCGCCGTACTCCTCGGTGCCGACCCGGTTGATCGCGGCGACGAAGTACTCGTTGGCCACCGCGGCGGCCGGCTGCTCCAGCTGCCAGAGGTAGGCGGAGAGGCCGCGGCTGGTGGCGGAGGGGTTGTAGACGATCTGCGCGCCGGCCAGGCCGAGCGCCCGCCAGCCCTCCGGGAAGTGCCGGTCGTAGCAGATGTAGACGCCGACCTTGCCGACCGCGGTGTCGAAGACCGGCCAGCCCAGGTTGCCGGGCTTGAAGTAGTACTTCTCCCAGAAGCCCTTGACCTGCGGGATGTGGTGCTTGCGGTACTTGCCGAGGTAGCTGCCGTCGGCGTCGATCACCGCGGCGGTGTTGTAGTAGACCCCGCTCTGCTCCACCTCGTAGACCGGGACGACCATCACCAGGCCCAGCTCGCGGGCGAGCGCGGACATCCGCCGCACGGTCGGGCCGTCCGGCACCGGCTCGGCCCAGCGGTAGTGCTCGGGGTCCTGCACCTGGCAGAAGTACGGGGAGTTGAAGACCTCCTGGAAGCCGATGATCCCGGCCCCCTGGGCGGCGGCCTCCCGGGCGTACCGCTCGTGGAGGTCGATCATCGAGGTCTGGTCGCCGGTCCAGCGGGTCTGGACCAAGGCGGCTCGGACGATCTGCGACTGCGACATGGGCACCGCTCCTCGCCGGAATGGTTGGCAGGTGTCTCGATTGCTCCCCGCGCGGCGGGCCACCGAACCCCGACAGTGTGTCAGCCGAAAGCCCGCTGACGGCGGAAGCGATGACACTCCGCCGCTCGCGTGGCGGCGCCGGGTGAGCAAGGGGGCTCACGCGGACGAGGCGGCGGAGGTGCTCAGCCGGGTGCCGTGAGGCCTCAGCGGGTGGTGCCGCGGTGGCGGGCGGTCGGCCGCCGCTCCCCGGGGTCGGGCGTTTCCGTCCCGGAGGCGTCCGACCCCGGCACGTCCGATCCCGGCACGTCCGATCCGGGCACGTCCGACCCCGGCCCGTCCGGCCCCGGTCCGTCGGGGTTCGCCGCGCCCTCGCAGGCGGCCGGCATCGCGGGGTGGCGCCCGATCACCACCACGCCCGCCACCATCGCCAGCAGCCCCAGCACCTCCCAGGTCAGCGCGGCGGGGGTGACCTCCAGCCGGTCGCCGAGGAACCCCACCGCGCAGACGATCCCGGCCAGCGGCTGGGCGGCGGTCAGCGCGGGCAGCGACATCCGCAGCGGCGCCGCCTCGAAGGCGCTCTGCACCAGCAGCAGCCCCACCGCGCCCAGCCCGATCACGGCGTACGGCTCCCAGTGGTGCAGGGTGGCGGCCACGCCCTCGTGGTCGATCAGGATCTCCGAGGCCCGGGTCAGCGCGTCCTGCAGCCCGTAGAGCAGGCCCGCGGCCAGCGCCAGCAGGGTGGCCTCCTCGAACAGCGGCAGCCGCTTGGCCATCGACACCAGCAGCAGCGCCAGGCCCGCCACGATCCCGAAGACCAGCCAGTGCCGTAGCTCCGAGGCGACCGCCCCGCCGCCCTGCGGGTTCCCGGCCAGGATGAAGGCGGTCACCCCGGCCCCCAGCAGCAGCACCCCGCCCCAGCCCGAGCGGCCCAGCCGCTGCCGCGAGATCAGGCTGGCCAGCGCCATCGCGAAGACCAGGTTGCTGGTCAGCAGCGGCTCGACCAGCGACACCTCGCCGTGGTCCAGGGCCAGCGCGCTGAGCACCAGGCCGACCACCATCACCAGCAGGCCGACCACCCACTCCGGCATCCGGCACAGGTCCAGCAGCAGCCGCCAGCGCAGCAGATCGGCACCGGGCGCGCGCTGCGCCGCGTGCTGCTGCAGGACGAAGCCGAGGCCGAGGCAGCATGCCGCGCCGACCGCCAGCAGGAAGACCGCCACTCGGAATCACCCAGGTAGGTCGTGTGTGGGCCCGCCGCACCCCCTTGGTCCGGGCCGGAACTTGGCGGCCAGCGTACCTCCGGTTCGGGGACAGCGGAGCGCCTCCGCGGCAGGTCGCGCGTGTCGGTGGCCGCCGGACGGTTTGGATGGGCCGCATGAGAGCCCTGCTGGCGCGGTGGCAGCTGCCGGCGCTGATCGAGCACCACGACCCGAGCGGGGTCAAGGCGCTCTACTCGGCCGTCAACGCCTTCGTCTCGGTCGCCGTGATGGCGCTGATCGCGCACTACTCGAACGAGCCGTTCCTCTTCCCGTCGCTGGGACCGACCGCCTTCCTGCTCTTCTACACGCCGATGACGGCGCCGGCCTCGCCGCGCAACACCGTCTGCGGGCACCTGATCGGCGTGCTCGCCGGCTACCTGGCGCTGGCCGCGACCGGGCTGCTGCACACCGGTCCCAACCTCGACGACATCGGCTGGAGCCGGGTGGCGGCCGCCGCCATCGCGCTCGGCGCCACCTGCGGGCTGATGCCGCTGCTCGGGGTGGCCCACCCGCCGGCCGGTGCCACCACGCTGATCGTCGCGCTCGGGCTGCTGCGCACCCCGCGGCAGCTGTCCGTGGTGATGCTCGCGGTGCTGGTGCTGGTGCTGCAGGGGGTGCTGGTCAACCGGCTGGCGGGGATCCGCTACCCGCTCTGGCGGCCGGCGGTCGAGGGCGGGCCGACAATGGGGAGTGGACGCCCCGTCTCCGGAAGGGGGCAGCGATGATCGTGCGGATCTGGGAGGCGCAGGTCGCGCCGAAGATGGTCGCCGAGTTCTGCGCCGTGCTCGAGTCACAGGTGATGCCGCAGCTGGTCGGCCTGGAGGGATACCTCGGCGGGGAGCTGCTGCGCTCGCTGCCGGACAGCACGCACCGCGTGCTGGTGATCACCCGCTGGCGCGACGAGGAGGCGCTGCGCGGCTACGCCGGGCCGATGTGGGCGGTGCGGCCGGTCTGGTCGGAGAGCGAGCTCGGCTACCTGGAGCATCCGCCCGAGGTGGCGCACTTCAGCGTGCTGGTGAACCAGTAGCGGCGAGCGAGCCGATCGCAAAATAGTCTTTGCAAACATTTCTTTGCGGTCTATGGTCGTTGCCATGACCGACCCCACCGGCGATCCCGGCCCGAGCCGGATCGTCCTCGACGCCAGGGCGCTGCGCGCCCTCTCCCACCCGCTGAGAGTGCGGGTGCTCGGCCTGCTCCGCCGCAACGGGCCCTCCACCGCCACCCGGCTGGCCGGGCAGCTGGACCTCAACTCCGGCGCCACCAGCTACCACCTGCGCCAGCTCGCCGCTGCCGGGCTGGTCGAGGAGGACACCGAGCGCGGCAACGCCCGCGACCGCTGGTGGCGGGCGGTGCACCGGTCCAGCAGCCTGGACGACAACGAGCTCGCCGACTCCGACGCCGGACAGGCCTACCTGCAGTCGGTGCTCGCCAGCCAGGCGCTGCTCGCCCAACGCACCGTCAACAACCTGCCCGCCCTGCGGGGGCCCTGGCGGGAGGCCTTCGACCTCAGCAACTGGGGGCTGCGGCTGACGCCCGAGGAGGCGGTCCGGCTGAACGAGGAGCTGGCCGCGGTGGTCGGCCGCTACCGGAGCGACGTCCCCGAACTGCGGTCGCAGGCGCCGGCCGGCGCCGAGCGGGTGACCCTGATCCTGCACCAGCTGCCGGAGCCGGAGCCGGAACCGGAGGCCGAGGAGGAGTGAGGTCCTTGGTGCGCACCCCGTCCCCGCTGGTCAGGCTGCTGCTCGCGAACGGCGTCTCGCTGCTCGGCACCCGGGCCGCCGCCATCGCGCTGCCCTGGTTCGTGCTGGTCAGCACCGGCAGCGCGGCCCGCACCGGCCTGGTGGCCGCCGGCGAACTGCTGCCCTACGTGCTGGCCAAGGCGGCCTGCGGGCCGCTGGTCGACCGGCTCGGCAGCCGCCGGGTCGCGGTCACCGCCGACCTGCTGAGCGCGGGCGCCGCCGCCCTGGTCCCGCTGCTGCACGCCACCGGCCTGCTCTCGCTTCCCGCGCTGCTGTGCTGCGCCGCGCTGCTCGGCGCCCTGCGCGGACCGGGCGACCTGGCCAAGTACGTGATGATCCCGGAGCTGGCCGAGCAGACCGGCCAGCCGCTGGAACGGGCCAGCGGACTGGTCTCGGTGGCCGAACGGCTGGCCCAGGGCACGCTCGGCCCGGCGGTCGGCGGCGTGCTGGTCACGGCCTTCGGGCCGCTGGCGGCGATGCTGGTGAACGCCGGCTCGTTCGCGGTGGTCGCCGCGGTGGTCGGCCTCGGGCTGCCGCGCGCGCTCGGCGCCGCCCGTCCGTCGCGCTCGGAGCCGTCGGAGCCGTCGGAGCCGTCCGGTGGCGGGTACTGGCGGGAGTTCGGGGAGGGGCTGGCCTTCCTGCGGGCGGACCGGCTGCTGTTCTGGCTGACCGTCATGATCACGGTGACCAACCTGCTGGACGCCGCCTTCAGCGCCGTGCTGCTGCCGGTCTGGACCCAGCGCAACGGGCACGGCGCCGATGTGCTGGGCCTGCTCTACGCCTCCTCCGGGCTGGCCGGGGTCGGCGGCAGCGCGATCGCCGCCGCGATCGCGCACCGGATGCCGCGGCGGGTGGTCTTCTTCACCGCCTTCCTCTTCGCCGGCGCGCCCCGCTACCTCGCGCTCGCCTTCCACCTGCCGCTGCCCGGGATCGTCGGGGTGTTCGCGCTCTCGGGCTTCACCGCCGGGTTCCTCAACCCGATCCTCGGCGCCATCGACTTCGAACGGATTCCGCGCCACCTGCTCGGGCGGGTCGGCGCCATCGGGGACGCGCTCGGCTGGGCCGGGGTCCCGCTCGGCGGGCTGCTGGCCGGGGTCGCGGTCGGGACGCTCGGGCTGGTGCCGGTGCTGCTGCTGGCCGGCGGGCTGTACTTCGCCACCACCAACTGCACCGGGCTGCGGCCGGAGTGGCGGGAGATGGACCGGCGGCGGCCGGCCCGGCCGGCGGTGCCGGTGGCCGACCACCCGTCAGGAACCCTGGAGGCCGCGCGGGAGTGACCCGCACTGGGCCGGGCGGGTCACGGCGGGCGCCCGGGGGTTTCCCCGGCGCGCCCGCCGGTGATGGGTTGGCGCGTCCGCCCACTGCTCCCCGGAGGTCCCGCCCGTGCCGCTCACCTGCCGCCCGCCGCTGACCGGCCGTCACGGGCGCGCGGTCACCGCGCTGCTCGCCGCCGCGCTGACACTGCTCTCGGCGGGACCCGCCGCCGCGGGCCGGCCCTGCGGCGGTGCGGAGCTGCGGGCCCGGCTGCAGCAGCTGGTCGACCGGCCGGACGGGCCGCCCGGCGTCATCGCCGTGCTGCGGGACGGCGACCGGGTGCGGGTCTACCGCGCCGGGACCGCCGAACTCGGCACCGGGCAGCCGCCGCCACCGGCGGACCACATGCGGCTGGCCAGCGCCGCCAAGGCGCTCAGCGGTGCGGTGGCGCTGCGGCTGGTGGACCAGGGAGCGCTCGGACTGGACGACACCCTCGCCGAGCGGCTGCCCGCCCTGCCCGCCGCCTGGGGCGCGGTGACGCTGCGCCAACTGCTCCAGCACACCAGCGGGCTGCCGGACTACAGCAGGGATCCGCTCTTCGTCGAGCAGCTCCTCGCCGATCCGCACCGGGTCTTCGACTCCCGCCACCTGCTGGACTACGTCGCGGGCGCGCGCCTGGAGTTCCCGCCCGGCAGCCGCTACCAGTACTCCAACTCCGACAACATCGCCGTAGCCCTGATGGCCGAGGCCGCCACCGGGCAGCGGTACGAGGACCTGCTCGCCGACCAGGTCTACCGGCCGCTGGGGCTCACCCGCACCAGCCTGCCGAGCGGCTACCAGCTGCCCGAGCCGTACCTGCACGGCTACGCCTACGACCCGCAGGACCCGGGCGCGCCGCCGGAGGACGTCAGCACCCAGTTCGGCGCCTCGGGTTCCTGGGCCTCGGGCGGCATCGTCTCCACGCCCTCGGACTTCAGCGCCTTCGCGGCCGGCTACGCGGGCGGCCCGCTGATCAGCGAGACCACCCGGGCCCAGCAGCGGGCCTTCGTCCCCGGTGCCTCCGAGCCGGCCGGGCCGGGGGAGAACCGGGCGGGCCTGGCGATCTTCGAGTACCGCACCCGCTGCGGCACGGTCTTCGGGCACACCGGCAACACCGCCGGGTACACCCAGTTCGGCGCGGGCACGGCGGACGGGCGGCGCAGCGTGACCGTCTCGCTGACCAGGCAGGTGAACCAGCGGCTCGCGCCGGAGCTGCTGGAGCAGCTGCGCGGGGTGGAGGAGGACTTCGTCTGCGCGCTGCTGCAGGGGTAGGGGGCGATGGCGGGTGGTCGGCGCTAGCGGGGCGGTGCCAGGACCACCGGCCAGTCCTCCTCCGCCTGGGCGCCCGCGCTGCTGAGCAGCAGGGTGACCGGCTCCAGGCGGTCCGTCAGACCGCTGTCGACGGGCGTCTGCGCCTCCAGCAGCAGCACCGCGTTCTCGTCAAGGGCGGACCGGTGCCGGAAGTCGGCCGGGTCGACTTCCAGCGCGCGGAGCACGGCCGGGTAGACGGCCAGGCCGATCCAGAGCGAGTCCCCGCTGACCCGCCGCTCGGCCCAGCCGTCGGTGCGCGCCAGATAGAAGGCCTCGTCGCCCTCGTAGCAGTACTCCCAGAGCCGGGCGGCCACCCGCTCGCCCGGCGAGCCCGCCGGATCCACGATCAGGACCGGTACCGGGGGCCGGAGCTGGATGCTGGTCACGCCGCCCAGTAGAACACGGCGGGCTGACGGACGATCAGTCAGCCGGTGAAGCCCGCCTCGGCCAGCAGCACGTCGATCCGGGCCCGGTGCTCGGCCTGCCACGCGTCCAGGGTCTGCGCGGCCTCCTCGGCCAGCCGGGCCTTCGCCGCCGCCAGCACCTCGGCCGCGCGCTCGCGCGGCGTCACCACCACGCCCTCCTCGTCGCCGACCACCAGGTCGCCCTGCCGCACCGTCACGCCCCCGCAGACCACCGGCTCGCCCAGCGGCCGCGCCGCCGCCTTGCCGCCGGGCACCGGCACCACGCCGCGGGCCAGCACCGGGAACCCCATCGCCCGGATCTCCGCCAGGTCGCGGAGCACCCCGTCCAGCACGAACCCGGCGATCCCGCGCCGCTGCGCCACGGCGCAGACGTTGCCCCCGGCGAGGGCGTACCGCAGGTCCCCGCCGGAGGAGACCACCACCACCGAGCCCGGCTCGGCCCGGTGGATCGCCGCGTGCAGCATCAGGTTGTCGCCCGCCGGGCAGCTCACCGTGAAGGCCGGCCCCGCCAGCCGCATCATCGGCGCGTACACCGGCCGGATGCCGAGGTCCATCACCTGCGCCGCGCCCACCACATCCGCCAGCGTGGTCGGGGACAGCTCCGCGAAACCCTTGATCGTCTCCATCCGGCCAACCTAACGCCCCGTCAGGTCCCCGGGCGGTATCCGGCACACCGGGCGACGCGGGGCGCCGGGCCGGAACGACGGCGGGCGCCGGGTCCGAAGACCCGACGCCCGATGTCGAAGGTGCGGGCGCGGCAACGCCTTTCCTTCGAAGCCCTGGGTCGTGGTGGAGTCCGTCACACCTAGGGGCTGGGGTCCTTCCATGACGGAAGTTCCCGATTCGTGGACCACCCTCACACGCGGGCGGGGCCCAGGGCAATCGCAAGGCGGACGGCTGCGCATCAAAACGCCCGGGGCTCGCCATCGGGGCGCCGTGGTGGTAGCTTTGCCCGCCCTCGCGGCCGCCGGAGCGGGCCCGGGACGGGAAAGACCAGGTCAGCGGCGGTGTCGTGGACGGGGAGTGACGGAGTGTCACCTCGCGGGGGGTGGTCACGCTGAGTAGTTCGCGGGAAACGGCCCGCTGATGACCGCGGGATCGGGGATTTCCGCGGCAGGACGCCTGTGCATCAATCCGGTCTCACGCTCTGTCACCGGTAGGGCCCTCGGGTGCACGGTGATTTAATCGTGAAACGGCGTCAGAACGCGGTCGGCAAGCCGCAGTTCACTCGTGACGCCCGGTTCGGAGTCCGTCGGTGACCCGGTCCAGGACCCGGGTCCGAGCACACCTACGTTGGGAGTCCCCCGATCATGCACCACCCCCATCCCTCAGACGGCCGGAGCGCCGCCACCGGCGCGGCCGGCTCAGCCGTCTCCCGCGTGGAGACCGTGCCCCCGCTGCCCTCCCGCCCCGCGCCGTCCGGCATCGAGGGCATCCTGATCGTCGTGGTGATCCTCACCGGCATCGTGATGACCATCCTCGGCGAGTCCACCGCGATGGTCATCGAACTGCTCGGCGGTCTGGCCTACGTGGCCGCGAAGCTCGTGGTCACCGCCCGCACCGCGGGCATCGCCGCCGCAGTGCAGAGGTGACCCGGATCCGATGGGACGGCCGGAACGGCCGCTCGGCGGAGTGATGCAGGTCAACGCGCTCGCGCAGCGGCTCCGGTCGCTGCGCGAGCGCGCGGGCCTGTCCTACCGTCAGCTGGCCGAGACCACTCGGTACAACGCCTCGACCTTCTCGCGCGCCGCCAGCGGTTCGACGGTGCCCTCGGAGGAGGTGCTGGCGGTCTACGGCGAGCGGTGCGGTGCCAGCGAGACCGAGCAGCGGGCGCTGCACGGCCTCTGGCAGGCGGCCCGGCGCGCCGGGCGGACGGCGCCGCGCGCGGTCCGGCTGGAGCTGATCCAGCAGCCCGACGAACTGTGCGCCGCGATGCTCGCCCTGCACCTGCGGGTCGGCCGCCCCTCGCTGCGCGCACTCGAACGGCGGGCCGGCGGCTACGGGCAGCTGCCGCGCAGCAGCCTCAACGCGGTGCTGCGGGGGCAGGCGATGCCCAGCCGCGCGCTGCTGGAGCAGTTCGTCCGCGCCTGCTTCCGGGGGCGCGGAAACGACGAGGTCGAGCGCTGGCTCAGGGCCTGGGACCGGGTCCGCGCCACGCGGCTCACCCGGCCGGAGGCGGCGGACCTGCTGCTGCGCTTCCAGGACCGGCTGAAGGTCGAGCTCCAGCCGGACGGCAGCCTGCGGCTGAGCCTGCCGGCCACGGCGGGCGGCGGCTCGGGCGGCTCTTCGTCAGGCTCCTCGTCCGGTTCCTCGTCCGGATGGAACCTGCGGATCGATCCGGTGACGACCGTCTTCAGACCGCAACCGCGCTGATCGGCGGAAGGGAGCAGGAGCGTGAACGGCATCTCGGACCTCGTGCGGCGGGTCGACGACCGGGCCCAGCGGGAGCGCGGGCAACTGCCCGCGCGGATCAGCGAACAGGCGCTCACGGCGGCGGAGCACGTGCTCGGCTTCGCGCTGCCCCCGGTGCTGCGCCTGCTCTACAGCCGGGTCGCCAACGGCGGCTTCGGCCCCGGCCACCTGCTGCTGCCACTGGCCGGCGACGGCCGCACGGTGCTCTCGGAGTACGGCCACCTGCGCACCGCGGGCCGGGAGTTCTGGCCCCGCGGGGTGCTGCCCATCCTCGACCGGGGCTGCGGCAGGTACGCCGGCGTGGACTGCCTAGACCCCGCCGCACCGGTGCTGCTCTTCGAGCCGAACGGCGGGCCGGCGGACTGGGCGGACGCGTGGTTCCTGGATTCCTCGTCGCTCACGCGGTGGCTGGTGTCCTGGTTGGACGGCACCGGGTGGTGGGCGGGCGTCGGCGAGCCCGGCCGGTGGCCGGCGGCCTCCGAGCGGCTGGGGGCGGGGGTGGGGGTGGGGGAGTGACCACCGGGACGGGGCGGACGCGGGGGAACGCCGGCGGAGATCGACCCGTCGCCGAGACCTGTGCGCTGAGCACGCCGACAGTCCGGCGGCCCGGCCCCTGGCGCGCGCCGTAGGGTGACCCCATGGACGCCCCCGCTACCACCCTCCCCGGTCTCACCCCCGAATTCATCGCCTTCTGGACCGAGCGGCACATCTGCACGCTCACCACGATGCGGCCGAACGGCACGCCGCACGTGGTGCCGGTCGGGGTGACCTTCGATCCCGGGACCGGGATCGCGCGGGTGATCACCAGCCGGGAGAGCCGCAAGGCGCGCAATGTGGCGGCGGCGGGTGCGGCGGGGGCGCGGGTGGCGCTCTGTCAGGTGGACGGCGGGCGGTGGGCGACGCTGGAGGGGGTCGCCGTGCTGCGGGAGGAGCCGGAGCAGGTGGCGGACGCCGAGCGGCGGTACACCGAGCGGTACCGGGCGCCGCGGGCGAACCCGGAGCGCGTGGTGATCGAGATCGCCGTCACCCGCACGCTGGGCCGGGGGACGCCGCCGCGGCCGGCGAGCTGAGCGCCGCCCGGCGCAGCTCCCGCAGCACCTGCGGCTCGATGCCCAGCACCCGGGCGCGGACCAGCACCGGGTGGGCCCGCAGTGCCGCGCCGGCCTGCTCGTAGGCGGCCCAGCGCCGGTCGAACTCGTCCTGCTCCGCCGCCGCCCAGGTGCACCGCTGGACCGCCTGGTGCGGGGCCGGGTAGGCCGCCCGGCGGTGGTCCCGCACGGCCAGCGCGAAGTCGCCGACCGCCCGGTCGGCCGCCAGCACGCGGTGCTGGAGGGCGATCAGGTCGTCGGGCAGGGCCAGCGGCAGCAGGGTCGCGGTCGTGGTGAGCACGGTGAAACCGTAGGGGACGGGTGTGACAGGAAGGTGTTGACGCGATGTCAGCCGAACGGCGGACCGTCAGCGAACCGTTACAGCCCCTCGGCGAAGGCGTACGAGGACGGCACGGAGACCTGGCCGTTCTCCGCGGCGGTGCCGTAGACCAGGGCGATCTCGTCGTGGGCGCTCAGCGGGATCGCGGCGGGGTCGCCGCTCGCCGGCTTGCCGTTGACGTACGCGGTCAGCGTGTGGGTGCCGTCGGCGGTGTTGCCGCCCAGGTGGTCGGCGGCGAGCGAGACCTGCCACTCGGTCATGAACTGGCCGAGCGTGAAGTCGGTCTTGAGCGGTGACTCGATGTGGATAACGCCGCTGGTGTCGTGGGTGTGCAGCGGGCTGATCCGCTGCGCGCCCTCGTCGATGCCGATCAGCGGCGGTACGGCGACCTGCTTGCCGTCGACGTAGACGTCCAGGTGGGCGTGGATGTGCTCGACGGTGCCCTCGGAGTCCAGCATCGGCAGCCCGGCCGCGGCGACGGCGGCGGCTGGGTCGGACGGCGCGTCCCAGGGGCCGGCGGTGGTCCGGCCGTCGGCGGTGGTGCGCGGGTGGGCGGGCATCGCGGCGGCCGTGCCCGAGCTCGCGCCGGAGCCGCTGTGCTGGGTGACGGCGACGGCGGAGACGCCCCCGACCAGCGCCAGGCCGAGCGCGCCGATGGCGCCGCGGACCAGCAGGCGGCGGCGCCGCTCGGCGCGCAGCTCGGCCTGGCGGGCGGCGGCCGCCCGGGCGCGGCGGTCGGCGATCCGCTCGGTGGGCTGCTTGCGGTTGTCGGGGTGCTTGGCCATGTCGATCCTGTTCGTCGGCGGGCTTCGGCAGGGGTGGGGTTCCGGGTCCGGTTCTGGTTCGAATTTGAACCCGAATTCGAACGTACCGCGCGAAACGGACGGACCGCGAAGGATGCGGATGAATGTGAGCCAGGCCGCGCCGTATCGCCAGGTCCGAAATCCGCCAGTCCCGCCCGAGCCGACCAGGCAGAGTAGAGGGGACGAAGAGACCGGCCGCAGAGAGGCGCACCACCGTGACCAGCACCGTTCACACCACCGTCGACAGCCCGCTCGGCCCGCTGCTGCTGGTCGGCGAGCGCTCCGCGACCGCCGCCGGCGGCCTGCTGCTGCACTCGCTCTCGATGACCGGCCAGAAGCGCGCCGTCACCGTCGGGCCCGACTGGAGCGCGGACGCGGACGCCTTCGCCGACCTCGCCGAGCAGCTGACCGGATACTTCGCCGGGGAGCGCGAGGGCTTCGAGGTCGGGCTGCAGACCGCCGGCACCGAGTTCCAGCAGCGCGTCTGGGCGGCGATCGACGCCATCCCGTACGGCGAGACGACCAGCTACGGGCGGCTGGCCGAGCAGATCGGCGCGCCGCGCGCGGCCGTCCGGGCGGTCGGCGCGGCGATCGGGGCGAACCCGGCGCTGATCGTCCGCCCGTGCCACCGGATCGTCGGCGCCGACGGCGCGCTGACCGGGTACGCGGGCGGGCTGGAGCGCAAGGAGTACCTGCTCGGCCGGGAAGGCGCGCTGCTCCGCGGCTGACTAGACGGTGCCGAGCGCCCGGTCGATCAGCTCGCACAGCTCCTGGTCGGCAAGGACCCGCTGGTAGCCCCAGCCCGCCGCGAAGCGGCGGTCCGAGCGGCGCAGCGTGCGGAGCGCGGTCCGCACGGCCGGGCGGACCGCGCCCAGGCCGACCAGGGCCTCCAGCGCGGGGCGGAAGGAGCGGGGCAGGTCGACCTCCTCGGCGGCGGCGGACAGCAGTTCCTCCTCCAGGGCTCCGACGGCCTCGTCGACCGGGCCGTCCGGGTCGATCGCGAGCAGCACGCGGGCGGCCTCGACGCGGGACCAGCCGGTGGTGTACGCCAGCGCATGGCGGACCCGGTCGGCGCAGGCGGCGGCGTCGCGGCCGAACTCGGCGAGGGCCGGGTATGGACCGTGGTCGGGGTCGGTCGCGGTCAGCACCGCGTCCGTGTAGTAGCGCAGCGCTGCCGCGCGGTCCCCCCGGATCCGGAGGGCGGTGGAGGCGACGAAGGCGTGGTTGCCGGGGTGGTCGAGCACCTTGGCCGCGCGCAGGGCCGCCTCCGCGTCGGCGGCGGCCGGGCCGATCGCGGACAGGACCTGGACGGCGTGACTCGCCGTCCAGCTGTGGGCGAGCAGCGGCAGCACCTCGGGCAGTGCAGGCAGGGCGTCCTCACCCCAGGCGGCGAGCACGGCCAGCACCTCGCGGTTCGCCGCGCCGTCGCGCAGCAGCTCGCGCAGCTCGGGGAGCAGGGCGGCCGCGTGGGCGCGCAGCGGGGCGAGCAGGTCGGTGAGCTCCGGCACGCGCGGGTCGGAGGCCACGTAACCCCAGCCCTCCGGGGAGCGGTAGGGCGCGTACGCCCGCTCGACCAGGCCGGGCAGGCCGCGCGGGTCGCCGATCCGGGTGAGCGCCCAGCGGGCGAAGTCGCAGACCCTGGCGTCGTAGTAGTCGTCCTCGGCCTCGTCCTCGAGCAGGTCGGCGAGGCGGTCGGCGTACCGGGCGGCCGCCGGGCCGAGGGCGGCGAGGATGTTGACGGCGCGCAAGCGGACGGCGCCGTCGGGGTCGTCCAGCAGCTCGCCGGCCAGCGGCAGCAGCGGGGCGGCGGGGGAGCGCCGCTGGACCAGCAGCTCCCAGGCGAGCTCCATCGCGACCCGGCGCAGCGGGGCGTCACCGGTCCGCCGGCCCGTCTCGAGGAGGCGGAGGGGGAAGGCGAGTTCTGCGTCCGGGTACGGGCGGAGGAGGGCCGCCGTGCGGTGCACCAGGACGTCGTGGCCGAAGGAGGTCTCGAAGCCCGGGAGGAACCACTCCTGCTCGAACCGGGGACGGGCGGTCCGGTCGGCGAACAGCTCGACCAGGAGGTCGAGCTGACGGACCGGCAGCTCGGGGTCGACGTCCGAGGAGGCGTCCAGGGCGGCGAGGCGGAACACCGGGTCGTCGCCGGTCAGCAGGCGGGCGAGGAGGGCCCGGAGTTCGGCGGCCGCCGGGTCGGCGGAGGCCGCGACCTCGCCGAAGGCGAGCAGCAGGGGGATGCGGACGGTGGGGTCCGACTCGGCCTGCCAGCGGTGCAGCAGCTGGGCGCCGTCGGCGAGCGGGATCGCCTCCCGCCGCACGGCGGGGGCCGGGTCGGCGAGCAGGGCCGGGACCCAGTCGCGGTCGTCGGGGGTGGCGATCCGCGTCAGCAGCTCGACCAGCGCGGTGCGGGCGCCGAACCCGGGGTCGGCGAGGAGCCCGCGGAGGAAGGGCCGGGCGGCCACGGCGGCCTCGGGGACGGGCCGGCCCTCGGCGGGGACGAGCGGGTGCCAGAGCTCGTGGCAGTCCTCCTCGACGGCCGACGGGCCTGCGGCGGCCAGCCGGCGCAGGACGACGGGGACCTCCGTGGGCGGGAAGGCCGGGTTCGCCGTCGCCAGCCGCTCCCAGGGCACGGCGGCGAGCGCCGCCAGGTCCATCGCCAAGACCACATCCCCCGTCCGTGGGCCGAACGGCTCATGCTGCCGGACGGAGGCTGATCTGTCGCATGAATTCGGGCGGAGACGTGGGGCGGTGGGACGCCACCGAGGGCGCCTACCCCTCGATCACCTTCACCGGCCGCAGCGGCTCCAGCAGTTCCGCCGCCACCCACTCCATCGCCTCGACCAACCGCAGCGCCCCGAACGGCATCCAGAGGGAGACCATCGACAGCCCTGCCGCCCCCAACTCCCCGAGCGCGTCCAGCAGCTGCGCCCGGCTCGCGCCCGGCCCGCCCAGCGGTGCGCCCGGCAGCGGCACCTCGGGCTCGAAGCCCGGCGGCACCAGGAAGCAGACGCTGGACAGCTTCAGCTCCCCGGCATCGCGGCCGACCTCCTCACCGAGCGCGGCGAGCCGTCCACGCGCCTCGTGCACCTGCGCCGCCGTGGAGACCCCGCCGTGCCAGCCGTCGCCGAACCGCAGCGCCCGGCGCAGGGCGGCGTCGCTCTGGCCGCCGATCCAGACCTCCGGCCCGCCCTTGGCACGCGGGGTGGTGGCGGGGCGCACACCGTCCAGGGTGGTGAACCGGCCGCGGTGGTGCACCGGCTCGCCGGACCAGAGCGCCCGCAGCACGGTCAGCGCCTCGTCGGTGCGGGCGCCGCGGTGGCGGGGTTCGAGGCCCAGGGCGGCGAACTCCTCGGGGTTCCAGCCGGTGCCGACGCCGAGCGCGAAGCGTCCGCCGGAGATCACGTCCAGGCTGGCGGCCTGCTGGGCCACGATCAGCGGGTGGCGGTAGGGGAGCGCCAGGATGCTGGTGGCCAGCCGGATCCGCCCCGTCGCGCCGGCCACCGCCGAGAGCACCACCAGCGGGTCCAGGGTGGCGCCGCCCTCGCTCGCCAGCACGTGGTCGGACATCAGCAGGTAGTCGAAGCGCAGCTGCTCCGCCCGCACTGCCGTCTGCAGCACCGTCCCGCCCGCGCCGGCCGGCCAGCGCGGCGGCTCCAGGGATACGCCCAGTTGCATCGTGCGGTGCCGCCTTCCAGGAATCCGGGGGTTCGCGACCCACCCTAGACCGCGGCTGACGCGGCGTCAGCCCATCCCACGTTGTATTCTGCAACTACCATCGCAGCCACAGCAGCAAGGAGCACGTCGTTGGCCGCCCGGGACGCCTCGATCGACACCATCCAGCGCGAGCTGACCGCCTTCGCCCGCCGGGCCCGGCACAAGGCCTCGCAACTGCACCCCGAGCTCTCCCTGGTGACCTACAGCATGCTCGACCTGATGTACGAGCGCGGCGGCTGCCGGGCGGCCGACCTGGCCGCGCACTTCCTGCTCGACAAGTCGACGGTCAGCCGGCAGGTCGGCGCGCTGGAGAAGCTGGGGCTGGTCGACCGGGAGACCGACCCGGAGGACCACCGCGGGCAGATCCTGCGGCCCAGCGAGGCCGGGCTGCTGCTGCTCCGGGAGGCCTACGAGATGCGGCGGCGCTCCTTCACCGAGCGGTTCACCGGCTGGAGCGACGAGGACCTGGCCGACCTGGCCCGCCACCTGGTGCGCTACGGCGAAGCCGACTGAGCCGCCGCGGCGCCGGCACAACGCGCCGTGGCCGGCCGCCCGACGGAATCGTCGGAGCGGCCGGCCACGAGGGGCAGTGGAGCTCGGGATCAGTACGCCGAGTGGGTCTGCCAGAAGGCCCAAGCGGCGTTCGGGCTGCCGTAGGTCTCGTTCATGTACTGCAGCGCCCACTTGATCTGGGTGGCCGGGTTGGTCTGCCAGTCGGCGCCCGCGGAGGCCATCTTGTTGCCGGGCAGGGCCTGCGGCAGGCCGTAGGCACCCGAGCTGGGGTTGGTCGCGGTGATGTTCCAGCCGGACTCGTGGGTGATGATCTGGTCGAACGCGGCCAGCTGGCCGGCCGGGACGATGGAGGCGGCCAGCGCCTGCAGCGAGCCCGCGGAGGTGTCGGCCGGGGCGGTGACGGCGGTCTGGGTGGTGGTCGCGGCGGCCGGCGCGGACTTGGCCGGGGCGCTCTGCTGCTGCGCCGGGGCCTGGGTCCGGGCCGGAGCCTGGGTCTGCGCCTGGGCCGGAGCGGCCGCGGCCTGCTGCTGGCCGCCGAGCGACAGGTGCTGGCCCGGGAAGATCGTGTCGGGACCGTGGGTCAGCACGGACTTGTTCAGCTGGTACAGGCCCTGCCAGCCGCCCTGCACGTTGTGCGCGTTGGCGATCTTGAACAGGGTGTCGCCACCGCGGACGGTGTAGCCCGCCGGAGCGGCGGCCTGGGTCTGCGCCGGGGCGGCGGCCTGCGGGGCCGACTGCACCTGGGCGGCCGGCTTCGCGGCGGCCGGGGCGGCCTGCTGCTGGGCCGGGGCGGTGTAGCGGTGGTGCTGCTGCGCGGCGTGGTGCTCCGGGGCGTGGTGCTCCGGGGCGGCGCTGGCGCCACCGGCGGCGATCAGCGGAAGGCCGGCGCCGACACCGGCGATCACGGCGATGGCGACGGTGCGCTTGACGGCGGCGCGGCTGGGCAGGCTGGGACGACCGTTGACGGACATCATGACGTGCGATTCCTCTCCCACGCCTACGAGGTGAGCTGTCGGATTCGGGCTGGAGTTGCCCGGCCGCGCTGAGCACGGCTTCACCCCAAGCCCCGCCCGGACGAGTCCGGGTGGGGCGACTTACCTGTGGTTCCCCCGCCCCTGCCGCGGTGCTGGTGCACGTGCTCGCTCGGTCCGGTGGCAGGGCTCGGCGTTCCGGAGAGCGAGGTTCGTGTGGAGACGAACGAGATGCACCGTAAACAGGCCGACGGTCCTATCACAAGCGGATGTGAGGTGTCTCATGTTCGGACCGGGGCCTCGAGGGGAAGGCGCCAGGGTCTTGCCGCCGGCCTCAGCCCTCCTGCCAGAGCGTCGGCGAGACCCCGCCCGGGACGGCGTCCGCCGGGCCGTACGGCTGCCGGGTGAGCACCGTGCCGCCGAGGTCCAGGTGCGAGACCGAGCCGTCCGCCCGGTGCACCACCCGCAGCTGCTCGCCCGCGTGGTAGCCGTCCTGCGCCGTCCAGCTGCCGTCCGGGTCGGCCCGGAAGTGCGTGCAGTCGCCGTCCGCCTCGCGCAGCGTCAGGCCGCGCTTGGTCATCAGCACCAGGGTGAGCGGTGCCGGGCCCCAGAACCAGTGGCCGGTCAGCGCCAGCAGCTCCGGGTCCACCTCGATCGCCGGGCGCCAGGGCTCGGGGAAGCGCGGCTCGCGGTCCGCCACGATCCGCAGCAGATCGGCAGCGACCCGGCCGGGCGCGGCACCTGACGTGGCGTTGGCCAGCACCACCGCCGCCACGTCCTCCTCCTCGCAGGCCCAGAGCGCGGCCCGGAAGCCCGGCACCGAACCGGTGTGCCCGAAGAGCAGCCGGCCGTGCTCGCGGCGCAGTTGCAGGCCCAGTCCGTAGCCCTCGGTCCAGTCGCCGTCCGGGGCCGCGGCCGGACGGCGCATCTCGGCCAGGGTCTGCGCCGAGAGCACCTTGTCGTTGCCGAAGGTGGTCCCGCAGGAGAGGAAGGCGGCGAGCCGGCCCAGGTCGGCGGCGGTGGACCAGAGCTGGCCGGCCGGCGCCATCCGCCCGGTGTCGGTCAGCGGCTCGGCCGTCATCACGTCCGCCCACGGGTGCACCGCGAAGCCGCCCGCGTGCGGGGCCTGCGGCAGCGGGGTGGTGCGGGTCATGCCCAGCGGCTCCAGCACCTCCTGGCGCAGCGCCTCCGCCCAGGGCTGCCCGCGCAGCCGCTCCACCAGCGCGCCGAGCAGCGCGAAGCCCGCGTTGGAGTAGTGGAACCGCTCGCCCGCCGGGTGCCGGAACGGCTGCTCCTCCAGCAGGTCGGCCAGACCGGGCCGGAGCGAGCCGTCGGTCCGCTCCCACCAGGGGCCGGGCGGCTCGGTGGCCAGCCCGGCGGTGTGGCTGAGCAGCTCGCGCACCGTCGCCCCGCCGGCCGCGGTGCCGGGCAGGTGCTGCTCCAGCGGGTCGGCCAGGTCGAGCAGCCCCTCGTCGCGCAGCCGCAGCACCAGCACGGCGGTGAGCGGCTTGGTGACCGAGCCGATCCGGAACTGCACGTCGGTACCGGGCGCGTGGCCGTCGATCATGCTGCGCGCCCCGGTCCAGACCGGCTGGCCGCCGCGCAGCACGGCGGCCAGCATGGACGGCGTCCGGCCCTCGGCCTGACCCACCGCCACCCGGTGCAGCAGCGCCCGGCGGGTCTCGGGCAGCAGTTCCAGGGACGGCAACTCATCCGACACGTCCGGCATCTGACCTCGCATTCAGGGATGTGGGGGTGGCCGACGTTCGACCTTACCGGGCCCGGGCCCCGATGGCCCGGCAATACCGCGCTCGCTATGCTGACCCGGCCCGCGGGGAGCGGGCGGCGCGACCGGCCCGGCCGACCGGGCACGGCCGCGCGCGCAGACGGGGCACACACGGGGAACCCAGGGGGAGCAGTGCAGCAGACCGGTGACGAGTTCGACCTGACGAAGCTTCAGACGGACCGCCCGCACCCCGCGCGGATCTACGACTACTGGCTGGGCGGCAAGGACAACTTCCCGCCGGACCGGGCCGCCGCCGAGCACGCGATCAGCGTCTCCGCCGACATCCCCGCCGCCGCCCGGGAGAACCGCGCCTTCCTGCAGCGCGCCGTGCGGCTGGCCGCCCGTTCCGGCATCCGGCAGTTCGTCGACGTCGGCGCCGGGCTGCCCTCGGCGGGCAACGTGCACCAGGTCGCCCAGGAGATCGACCCGCAGGCCCGGGTGGTCTACGCGGACAACGACCCGATCGTGCTCACCCACGGCCGCGCCCTGCTGGCCGAGAACCGCACCACCACGGTGCTGCGCGGCGACGTGCGGGAGCTGGACCGGCTCTTCGAGCGGCCGGAGCTGCTGGACCTGATCGACTTCGAGCAGCCGGTGGCCGTGCTGCTGGTCGCGGTGCTGCACTTCGTCGCCGACGAGCAGGCGCACAAGGCCGTGCGGCAGGTGCTGGACCGGGTCGCGCCCGGCAGCCTGCTGCTGCTCTCCAACAGCACCCACGAGGGCAACCCGGAGCGGGCCGCCGAGGCCGCCAAGACCTGGGACAAGACCGAGACCGGCATCCGGCTGCGCACCCGGGCCGAGGTGGCGGAGTTCTTCGACGGCTGGGAGCTGCTGGAGCCGGGCGTGGAGTTCGTGCCGCTCTGGCGGCCGGAGGGGCCGACCGAGGGCAGCACCCGCTGGATGTACGCGGGCGTCGGCCGCAAGGCCTGAATCCTCCGCTCCTCCTGGTGTGCGCCGGGGGCGTGCGCGTGGCTAAGGTCGGCGCCATGAGACGCCGCAGCACGCCCGCCACCGCCCCCCTGCCGCAGCGGCGCGGGGTCGACCCGGTCCGGGTCCGGCTGCCGCTGGAGGGCGACTGGCCCACCGTCGCCGCCTACCTCGCGCACCGGCTGCCGGACCAGCTGGCCGAGCGGCTGGCCGAGATGGTCCGCGGCGGCGAGATCCACGCCGCCGACGGCCCGATCGACGACCGCACCCCTTATTCCCCCGGCACCGAGGTCTGGTTCCACCGCGACCTGCCGCCCGAGGTGCCGGTGCCGTTCCCGCTGGAGCTGGTGCACCGCGACGAGCGGCTGGTGGTGCTGGACAAGCCGCACTTCCTGGCCACCACCCCGCGCGGCAGCCACGTGGTGCAGACGGCGCTCTCCCGGCTGCGCGACGAGCTGGGGCTGCCCCAGCTGGTGCCCGCGCACCGGCTGGACCGGCTGACCGCCGGGCTGGTGATGTTCGTGGCCGACCCGCGGGCCCGTGGCGCCTACCAGACGCTCTTCCGGGACCGGCTGGTCCGCAAGGAGTACCAGGCCGTCGCCCCCTACCGGGCCGGCCTGGAGCTTCCGGTCACGGTGCGCAGCCGGATGGTCAAGGAGCGCGGCGTGCTGGCGGCCCGCGAGGAGCCGGGGGAGGTGAACGCGGTCAGCCGGGTCGAGCTGCTGGAGCGGCGCGGCGGGCTGGCCCGCTACCGGCTGGAGCCGCTGACCGGCCGGACCCACCAGCTGCGGCTGCACATGTGCTCGCTCGGCATCCCGATCGCCAACGACCCCGTCTATCCCGAGGTGCTGCCGGCCGCCGCGCCGGACGACTTCTCCCGGCCGCTGCAGCTGCTGGCGAGCACCCTGGAGTTCACCGACCCGATCACCGGCGCCGAGCTGCGGCTGCGCTCGCGCCGCACCCTCGGCGCCTGGGAGGCGTGAGAAGAGATGACCGAAGCCCCGGACCCCCGGTTCGCCGAACTGCGCGAGCTGCTCTTCGCCCACCCGGCGATGGCCCGCGAGCTGCCCGGCTTCGACCCGCAGGAGGTGCCGGAGGCGCCGGCGCAGCTGTTCGCCGACTGGCTGATCGGCGCGCTGCGGGCCGGGGTGCCGGACCCGCAGGTCGCGGTGCTGGGGACCACCGGGCTGGACGGGGCGCCGGACGGGCGGGTGGTCGGGCTGCGCGAGCTGGAGCCCGAGCAGCAGGTCTGGTGGTTCCACGGCGACGCGCAGAGCCCCAAGGGCCGGCAGCTGGCCGCCGACCCGCGGGCCTCGCTCACCTGGTACTGGCCGGCGCTGGGGCGGCAGGTGCGGGTGCGCGGCGCGGTGGAGACGGCGCCGGCCGAGCGGACGGCGGCCGCCGTGCGGGAGCTGAGCCCGCGCAGCAGGGTGGCCGCGCTGGTCGGGCGGCAGAGCGAGCCGCTGGCCGGCGAGGCCGAGTTCCGGGCGGCCTGGGCAGCCGCCGACCGGCTGCTGGCCGAGCAGCCCGGGGCGGAGCCGCCCGGGTACCGGCAGTACGGGGTGCGGGCCGGGACCGTGGAGTTCTGGCAGGGCTCCTTCGACCGCAAGCACGTGCGGCTGCTCTACCGGCGGGACGGCGAGGGGTGGCACCGGGAGCTGCTCTGGCCGTGAGCCGTGAGCCGTGAGCCGTGAGCCGTGAGCCGTCGCCGAGCCGGGCCGGGCCGGGCCGATGCCGAGCCGCCGCGGCCCGGCGGCCCGCGGCGTGTGGCCCGGGCCACTGACGGGTCGAAATATGACACCGGGCCCCGCCGCGGTGACGCTGCGTCGACCGAACGGGGCCCGCGGCCGGTGGGCTGCGTCACATCGAAGCCCAGGCGGCCCGAAGGATTTGCCGAGTTTTCGGTGGTTTTAGTCCGATTTGGCCGCCAGGTTTCCGCGGGTAACAGTAGCTGACCTGGGGTGATCCCGAAATGGTTGATTCCGGACATCCGGTTGCCTAACTTGAATCTCGGCGCAGCGAGCGCCACCCGGGATCACCCGAGAATCCCACCGCCCCAGCGCGGTGCGGAGCGGGTGCACGGGGACAGAACGGGACGCTCCCGCGTCACGCTCCGTCCACCGGACGCGGCCCAGCACACCAGGACACTCACCTGCCCTGGTTCCGTGCGGCCCCGGGGCTCTGTCGAGAGGGACACCATTGACTTTCCGTAACGAGAACACCGCCACCGCCGCTGCCACCGCCGAGGCGCCGAAGAAGCGCAACTGGGTCCGGATGGCGGTCATGGGTGGCGCCGTCGCCGCCCTTCCGGTGGCGGGCCTCGTCGCGGCCACCACGGCCTCCGCCGCCTCCACCGCGACCTGGAACTCGGTCGCCCAGTGCGAGAGCACCGGCAACTGGAGCATCAACACCGGCAACGGTTTCTCCGGCGGTCTGCAGTTCACCCCGTCCACCTGGGCCGCCTACGGCGGCACCGCGTACGCGGCCTCCGCCGACCAGGCCACCCAGGCGCAGCAGATCGCCGTCGCCGAGAAGGTCCTGGCGGACCAGGGCCCGGGCGCCTGGCCGGTCTGCTCCGTGCAGGCGGGTCTGACCGCGGGCGGCGCCCCGGCGCAGGTGGACACCTCGTCCTCCAGCACCGGCACCACCAGCACCACCAGCTCCAAGAGCACCAGCACCAACACCAGCGCCCCGGCGCAGCAGTCCGCGCCGGCCCAGCAGGCCGCGCCGCAGGCCCAGGCCGCCGCCCCGCAGACCCAGGACGCACCGGCCAAGCAGAACCACCGCAACGGCAGCGGCCACCACCAGGCCAAGCAGCAGGGCTCGACCGGCGGCTACACCGTGAAGAGCGGTGACACCCTGGGCGAGATCGCCGCCGCCAACGGCACCAGCGTCCAGTCGCTGTACGCCAAGAACGCCTCGGTGATCGGCGCCAACCCGGACGTCATCTTCCCGGGCCAGGTCCTGAGCATCTGACGGACCCTCTGAGCCGTACCCGGTAGCACCCCTGTGCCCCGGCCCGCAGCACGCGGGCCGGGGCACAGGGCTGTCCGGGCTCCCCGGGGCCAGGGCCAGGCACGCGCCTGGCGAGCGGTGGGAATACAGTCGTCGACGTCAGCGTCTCACCGATACGCCGGAACGAGGATCATGAGCACCACGCACTACGACGTCGTTGTCCTGGGAGCGGGTCCGGGCGGTTACACCGCCGCTGTCCGTTCGGCCCAGCTGGGCCTGAAGACCGCGGTCATCGAGGAGAAGTACTGGGGCGGGGTCTGCCTGAACGTCGGCTGTATCCCCTCGAAGGCCCTGCTCCGCAACGCCGAGCTGGCCACCATCTTCACCCGCGAGGCCAATGTCTACGGGATCAAGGTCGAGGGCCAGGTGACCTTCGACTACAACGAGGCGTTCAAGCGCAGCCGCAAGGTGGCGGACGGCCGGGTGGCCGGCATCCACTACCTGATGAAGAAGAACAAGATCGACGAGATCGACGGCCGCGGCACCTTCGTTGACGACCACACCATCCAGGTCGCGCTGAACGGCGGCGGGGTCTCCACCGTCACCTTCGACCACTGCATCATCGCCGCCGGCGCCACCACCCGCCTGCTGCCCGGCACCTCGCTCTCCGACCGGGTGGTGACCTACGAGGAGCAGATCCTCAGCGACAGCCTGCCCGAGTCGATCATCATCGCGGGCGCCGGCGCGATCGGCGTCGAGTTCGCCTACGTGCTGAACAGCTACGGCGTGAAGGTCACCATCGTCGAGTTCCTCGACCGGGTGGTCCCGCTGGAGGACGTCGAGGTCTCCACCGAGCTGGGCAAGCAGTACAAGAAGCTCGGCATCCAGATCCTCACCTCCACCCGGGTCGACGCGATCGACGACACCGACCCGCACGGCAAGGTCAAGGTCACCGTCACCCGCAACGGCCAGCAGGAGGTGCTGGAGGCCGACAAGGTGCTGCAGGCCATCGGCTTCGCCCCGCGGGTGGACGGCTACGGCCTCGAGGCCACCGGGGTGGCGCTGACCGAGCGCCGGGCGATCGCGGTGGACGGCCGCGGCCGCACCAATGTGCCGCACATCTTCGCGATCGGCGACGTCACCGCCAAGCTGATGCTCGCGCACGCCGCCGAGGCGATGGCCGTGATCGCCGCCGAGACCATCGCCGGTGCCGAGACCATGGAGATCGACTTCGTCATGGTCCCGCGCGCCACCTACTGCCAGCCGCAGGTGGCCAGCTTCGGCTACACCGAGGCGCAGGCCCGGGAGCAGGGCTTCGACGTCAAGGTCAGCAAGTTCCCGTTCACCGCGAACGGCAAGGCGCACGGCCTCGGCCACCCGGTGGGCTTCGTCAAGGTGATCAGCGACAACACCCACGGCGAGCTGCTGGGCGCCCACCTGATCGGCCCCGAGGTCACCGAGCTGCTGCCCGAGCTGACCCTGGCCCAGCAGTGGGACCTGACGGTGCACGAGGTGGCCCGCAACGTGCACGCCCACCCGACCCTGGGCGAGGCGGTCAAGGAGGCCATCCACGGCCTCTCCGGCCACATGATCAACTTCTGACCGGTCAGTAAGGCCGGTCGGGCCCGCCCAGGCGGGGGCGGACCCGACCGGGGTCAGTGGCCGGCCGGCCTCGCGGTCACCGAGACCTCGCGCACCCGCATCGGGTGCCCGGGCTCGGTGGCCGCCGTGACCGTGCCGCCGAAGGCCGCGGGCAGTCCGCCGCCCACCGCCACGTCCAGCACCAGGAACATCCCGTGGTGCACCGCCCGGTCCCAGGCGGCCGGGTCGACCTGATCGGCCGTCACCCGGTGGTACTCGGTGCCGTCCAGGTACCAGCGGACCTGCTCCGGAGCGGTCGAGCGGTCCACCTCCACCGCGTAGCTGTGGAACCCCGACCGGCAGTCCGGGCAGGGGTGCTCGCCGGAGCCCAGGCCCTGCGGCTCGTGGCAGGGCCCGCCCGGGGCGGAGCCGCAGTGCATGGTGCCGAAGACCGAGCCGCGCCCGTTCACCGACTCCATCACGTCCAGCTCGCCGATCCCCGGCCAGCCCGTGTAGCCGTCGCGCAGCGCGCCGCCCAGCGTCCAGAAGGCCGGCCAGATGCCGCCCGCCGCCGCGCCGGTGGCCTCCGGAAGCTGGATCGAGGCCTCGATCCGCAGCACCCCGCCGGCCGGCGCCGCCAGTCGGGCACTGCGCGACTCCAGCCGGCCCGAGCTCCACTGCCCGTCCGGGCCCCGGGTCGGCACGATCTCCAGCGCGCCCTGGCCGTCCAGCCGGACGTTCTGCGCCGCGTCCGTCATGGTCTCCAGCTCGCCGGTGCCCCACTGGGCGGCCGGGCAGCCCGGGTAGCAGGTGCCGGTGTCGTACTGCCAGCGCGACGGATCCGGCGGTGAGCCGGCCGGGCCCTGGAAGTCCTCGTGCAGCAGCTCCGTGGTGCCCGGCGCGGGCAGCGCTCCGGTGTCGGAGAGCAGCCGGTCCAGCCGGGGCGCCAGCACCACGGCCGCGACATTGGTCAGGTGCGCGTCGTCCCGGTAGAGCAGGATGTGCTCCAGCACCGCCGGGCAGCTGCTGCCGGTATCCGGGCAGAGCACCGGGTTGACCGAGACCGCCCGCACCCCGGGCTCCTGGCCGGCGGCCACCGCCTCGGCCAGCGGATCGGGCCAGTTCGCCGCCGCGCGTGGGAAGGCGCAGCGGCCCGGGTCCTCCGGGTGCCCCGAGACGCAGGCCGGCACGTCCTGGCCCGGGATCGGGGTGTCCGTCAGGTAGACGATCGGCACGCCCAACTCCCGCAGCGGGGCCAGGGTCTGCTCCCAGGCCTTGGCGAGCAGCGGCTGGTCCCGGGTGTAGCGGTTGAGCGCGCCGATCACGATCAGCCGCGGCTTCGGCTCGATCCGCAGCCGCTCCAGCGCGTTCGCCCGCCAGCTGTCGCACTCCCGGTACTCCCGGCCCAACTGCGGGTTGACCACGGTCAGCTGCGGCAGCGGGCAGCCCTGCTTCACCAGCTCCTCCAGCGCCCAGTGCCGTTCGGCGGCGATGCCGAGCAGCGGGGAGAACCACTGGCCGGCGTGCGAGTCGCCGAGCAGCACGATCCGGTCGCCGCTGGAGGTGTCGCCGAACAGGCAGGCCGGGCTGCTGACGGCGGTCGGCGGTACCTCGCAGGCGCCGTCCGGCGGGAAGTCCTTGCGGGCCTGCGCCGCCGTCGGCACCACCGCCGGCACGGTGCGGGCGGCGCTGGACGGCAGCAGCAGGGTCGGGCCGTCCGGCGCGCCCGGCGGCAGGCCGGCCAGGTTCACCGGCGTGCCCGGGCCGAGCAGCCGCAGCGTGCCGCTGCCCACCACCAGCGCCAGCACCACCGGCAGGATCACCGCGCTCAGGCCCAGGGAGAGCCCGCGGCGCGGCAGTTCCACCACCACCGGGCTGCGCCGCAGCGGCCGCTCCACCCAGCGGGTGGTGGCCAGGGCGGGCAGCGCGGAGGCCGCGGTGAGCGCGGCCAGCACCGGCCAGTCCAGCGCGCCGAACCGGGCCTGCACCAGCACCAGCACCGGCCAGTGCCAGAGGTAGAGCGTGTAGGAGAGCCGGCCCACCGCGCGCGGCGCGCGCAGTCCGAGCAGCCGGCCCGGGCCGAAGCGCGGGTCCGGGCCCGCCAGGATCAGCGCCGCCGCGCCCACCGTCGGCAGCACGGCCGCCCAACCCGGGTACGGCGTCCGGGCGGTGAACTCCACCACCGACCAGCCGACGGCCGCCAGGCCCGCCCAGCCGAGCAGCGCCCGCAGCGGCGCGGGCACCCGCCGCAGCCCCGCGGCCGGCAGCAGCGCGGCCACCGCGCCCACGCCGAACTGCCAGGCACGCGACGGCGAGCCGAGGTACGCCAGGGAGACCGAGCCGTGCGTCCAGCGCAGCGAGAGCGCGAACGAGGCCAGCATCACCAGCGCCGTCATCACCGCCCAGGCGGACCGGAAGTGCCGCCGGGCCAGCCAGACCAGCAGGGCCAGCAGCGGCGCCCAGAGCAGGTAGAACTGCTCCTCCACCGCCAGCGACCAGAAGTGCAGCAGCGGGCTCGGGTCCCGGCCCGCCGCCAGGTAGTCGGTCTGCTGGGCGACGAAGCGCCAGTCGGCCACCGACAGCGCGGAGGCCAGCACGTCGTACTCCAGGTCGGCGCGGCGCAGCGGCGCGGTCAGCCAGGCGCCGGCCAGTGCCACCACCGAGAGCACCACGGCCGCCGAGGGCAGCAGCCGGCGGGCCCGGCGGGAGTAGAACTCGACCAGCCGGATCCGCCCGGAGACCGCTGCCTCGCGCAGCAGTTGACCGGTGATCAGGTAACCGGAGATCACGAAGAAGACGTCGACACCGGTGAACCCGCCCGCCAGGTGCGGGATTCCGGCGTGGAAGGCGAGCACGGCCAGCAGCGCGAGGGCGCGCAGGCCCTCGATGTCCGGGCGGAACCCGGGATCGTGCGGGGCCCGTGCGCGGGCAGCAGGAAGTATCGGCTCCGCCGGAACGGTCGGAGCCATGGTGGCAGCCATGGGAGTTCGGGAACCTTTCAGCCGAGCCAGGGCAGCATCGGGCTGACCCAGCCGGAGGCGAGCAGCGCGGTCAGGGCCAGCACGGCGGTCACCGCCAGGCCCTCGGGCCAGCGGCGCGGCAGCACGCCGGCGGCGGTGGTGGTGGTCGTGGCGCCTTCGGCAGGACGGGGGTTGGGCGCGGCGGTGCGGCGCGGCCGGAGCTCGGCCAGCAGGTCGCGCACCAGCGGCAGCCCGATCTGCAGCTGCACCAGCAGGTACAGGCCCAGGCCCCAGGTGGGCGCCCAGCCCTGCCGGGCGACCGCCAGGCCCAGGCCGGCGGCGGCGGCCAGCAGCGCGCCGGCCGTCCAGAGCAGCGAGACCAGCACCACCCGGCGGGCCAGCCCGCCCGGCCGGGACCCGCCCGCGCCGGTCGGCACCCAGGCGGCGCTGCGCCCGCGCAGCGTGTGCAGGAAGGCGGCGCCGGCCGCGATGCTCATCAGCACGTTGGCCCGGATCACCTCCACCCGCCAGCGGGTGCGGCTCACCCGGGGCAGCAGCACGTGCCAGAGCCAGAGCGGCGCGAGCAGCGGCAGCACGTGCCAGGGCCGCACCTGGGAGGGGTAGCAGTAGAGCATCACCAGCGGCGGCAGCGGCGCGGCGAAGATGTTCACGGCCATCGTGAGGTAGCCCACGATGCCCTCGTAGAAGCAGAACCGCATCCGCCAGGGCGCCTTGATCCGCTTCAGGTCGCGGCTGGTCAGCAGGTGCAGGTTGCCCATCGCCCAGCGGTACTGCTGGTTGACGAAGGAGGCGAGGCTGTCCGGCGAGGTGCCCTTGGCCACCAGCACCGGCACGTAGAGGGTGCGGAACCCGTGCTCGTACAGCCCCAGGCCGGTGTACATGTCCTCGCTGTGGTCCAGTTTGGCGAAGCCGCCGGCCGCGTCCAGCGCGGTGCGCCGGTAGACGGCGTTGCTGCCGCAGCAGATCGCGGCGTCGCTGGCGTCCCGGGAGGGCTGGATCCAGCGGAAGAACCACTCCTGCGCCGAACCGGCGGCCCGCTCGATCCAGTTCATCGAGGCGTCGGTGTCGAAGCACTGCGGGCTCTGCACGATGCCGATCGCCGGATCGGCGAAGTACGGCACCAGGTGGCGCAGGAAGTCCGGGCGCGGTGCGAAGTCGGCGTCCAGGATGGCGACGAACTCGCCGTCGGACAGGGTCAGCGCGTGGTTCAGGTTGCCGGCCTTCTTGAACGCGCCACGGTCCGGGCGGACCACGTACTCGAATCCGAACTCGTCTGCCAGAGCGGCGACTTCGGAGCGGTCGGCGTCATCGAGCACCCAGACGGCGAGCCGGCCGGGCCAGTCGGCGGCGGCCACCGCGCGGTAGGCGTTCTCGAGGATCTCCAGCGGCTCCCCGCAGGTCGGCAGGTACAGGTCCACGCTCGGCGCGGTGGCCGGCTGCCAGGCCTGGAACAGCACCTGGTGCGACTGCCGGGTGAGCCGGCGGCCGCGCAGGCTGTTCACCGAGGAGAGCAGCAGGGCCAGCACGTTCAGGCCCAGGACGGCGAGGAAACCCCAGAGTGCCGGGGTGCGCAGTGCGAAGGTGAGCATCGTCGCCGCCGTCAGGACGAAGGCGAGCGAGGTGCAGATCAGGACCCACCGGCGTTGCGGGCCGAAGTACCAGTACAACTCCTGGTCGTCCGGTGGTGTCGGAAGGTGATGGACAGTCATATGGCCCCCACAGCCGTGTCGAACAGCGTCCGGGGGGCAGCCTATACGATTGGTTTAGACCAATTGTGACGGGGTGGTGGTCCCGGGTGAACGTGAGGACAACTCACGGATCGTGCCGGGGCCGGGATGACCTGCGGATTCTTGACGGGAACGGCTCAGGGCGGGCCCCTGGTGGGGCCCGCCCCGGGTGCGGGTGCTGGGCTCGGCGGTGTGCCGGGTCAGCCGATCGCGTGCGACAGCAGGGCGCCGTCGCCGTTGGCCTGGGTGGTCTGGCCGACGTTGCAGATCTGGTGCAGCTGCTGGTTGGCAACCGGGACGTCGACCTGGACCGGGATCAGGCCCACCTGGACGTGGTGCACCTCGGGCAGGCACAGGTTCAGGTTGTCGGCGGCGTGGTAGTTGGGGCTGTGGTCCCCGATGGTGCCGGTGTGGTTGGTGCCGCCGTTGCCGGAGACCGAGGCGGCCGAGCCGTCCGCGTCGCCGATGGCCAGTGCGGGGGTGGTGATCGCGGCAACCGACGCCACGGCGAGACCGGCGCCCGCCAGAACCTTCTTGAGCATGTGTCATCTTCCTTTCGAAGGACCGGCGGTGCGGCTGCCACTGACCGTCCGCCGGTGTACGTACCGACGCCGTGTGCAACGCGCGCCCCCTGGTGAGGACACTGCGCGGATGTCGAAAGTCACCCGTCCGATGGTGTGCGGCCGTCCGTGCTGACAATCGAGGCGCGGTCGGCCAGCCAGTGGCGGCGGCCGATGCTGATCAGCCGCAGCTGGTCGCGGGCCAGCGCGGCGATCCGCCGCTCGGCCGCGCGGGAGCCGGCCGGCGCCTCCAGGAAGGCGGCGGCGGTGGCCACCAGGTGCTCCACGTACAGGCCCGCCAGCATCCGCAGCTCCGGCTCGGGCCAGTCGGCGGCGTCCGGCAGGGCGCCGAGCGCCGCGGCGGTCTCCGCGGTGAAGGCGGCCAGCTCGGCGGCGATCGCCTCGCGCACGCGCTGCACCCCGCCGTGCCGCTCGCGGGCCAGGAAGCGCATGTGCGGCCGGTGCTCGCGGACGTGCCGGGCCACCACCGCCACGGTGCGGTCGATCAGCTCGGCCGGCTCGCCCTGCTCGGCCAGGACCCGGTGGATCATCAGGTGCAGGCTGGCCAGCGACTCGGTGACCAGCGCCACGCCCAGCTCGTCCAGGTCGGCGAAGTGCCGGTAGAAGCCGGCCGGCGAGAGCCCCGCCTCCCGGGTCAGCTCGCGCAGGCCGAGGCCGCTGAGGTTCTGGTGCTCCAGCAGGCGCAGCCCCGCGTCGAGCAGGGCTCGGCGGCTCTGCTCCTTCTGCGCCTGACGGGTGGTCGGGGGCGTGGCGGGCGAGGGGGTCGCGGGCGTGGGGGGAGTGTGACTCACGTCATTCAGTAAACAACTGTTTGCCGACTTTGACCAGCGTAGAGTGGGCGGAGTCGGCGAACAGTTGTTAGCTGAGAGGTAGTCATGTTGTTCTTCGCGCTGCTCCTGGCCGGGGTGCTGGTGGGTGCCGCCGGGCACCTGTCGTTCTCCGGGTTCCTGTTGGCGGCCGGCCTGATCGGCGGCTGGCTGATCGCTTTCGGCGCCCGCGAGGGTGTCGCCCGGCTGCGCCGGCACTGACGAGACGGACGAGACGAGGAGGCTCTGGTGATGGCAACCGGTGGTGGGGCGCTGCGGCGGCAGCGGGCCGCGGAGGCGGACGGCATGGCGGTGGCGTCCTTCGTGCTCGGGCTGATCGGCCTGCTGCTCTTCAACCTGGTGCTCGGCCCGTTCGCGCTGGTGCTCGGCGCGCTGGCGCTGGGCCGCGGCACCGGCCGACGCGGCCGGGCGGTGCTCGGGATGGCGCTGGGCGCCGCCGACCTGGTGGTGCTCGCGGTGGCGCTGATCGGCGGCCACGGGGCGCTCTGGCAGATCGGCTGACGCACGGCCGAGCGGGCTCCCACCCCGGCAGGGGTGGGAGCCCGCCGGCGTCCGGTCAGAGCGGCAGCAGGTCCGGGCGCTTGGCCTCGACGTGGTCGCCCGAGGACTCCCCGCGCAGCCGGCGGCCCACCCACGGCAGCAGGTACTCGCGCGCCCACTGCAGGTTCTCCTGCCGCAGCTCGGCGGCGCTGTGCGGGGCCTCGGCGGGCCAGGCCGCTGCCGGGTCGGCCTCGGTCGGCAGGCCCAGTGCCCGGGCGGCCAGCAGCGCCACCCGCTGGTGGCCCTCCGGGGAGAGGTGCAGCCGGTCCTCGCTCCAGGACCGCCGGTCCTGCAGCGGGCGCAGCGACCAGAGGTCGGCCACCGCGCAGTCGTTGCGGTCGGCGATCGCCCGCAGGTGCATGTTGTAGGTGGCGATCTTGCCGCGCAGGTGCTTGAGCACCGGGACGCCGCGGGTGTCGAAGCCGGTGCAGATCAGCACCCGCCCGCTGTGGTCCCGTACGGTGCGCACCGCGCGCTCGAAGCGCTCGGCCACCTCGTCCGGGTCGCTGCCCGGGCGCAGGATGTCGTTGCCGCCCGCGCAGAGCGTCACCAGGTCCGGCGCCAGCCGCCGCACCTGCGGGATCTGCTCGGCGACGATCTGGTCCAGCAGCCGGCCGCGCACCGCCAGGTTGGCGTAGCGGAACTCGCCCGCCGGCCGGCGCGCGGCCAGCAGCCCGGCGAGCCGGTCGGCCCACCCGGCGAAGCCGCCCTCCGGGGCGGGGTCGTTCAGTCCCTCGGTGAAGCTGTCCCCGAGGGCCGCGTAGGAGCTGAGGTCAAGGGTCTCCAGAAGATCGGCCATGGACTGAATAGTTCACCTTCTCAAGTGACCTACGCCACCGTAGGTGCGGGGTGGCGGAGCGTGACGTTGGCCACCCTGCCTCCGGGACCGGCCGGCTCAGCCCTGCCGGGTCCAGGAGCCGGCGGAGCGGGACGGCCCGGCCGCGGCCAGGGTGACCACCGCGGCCAGCGCGGCCGGGACGGCGAGCGCCGTGCTCTGCGCGGTGTGCAGCACCAGGAAGGCGCCGATCACGGCGCCGGCGGCCAGGGTCAGGACCGAGAGCAGCTGGCGCCCGCCGCGCTCCTCCAGCCGTCCCGAGCGGCCGGAGTCGGCGAAGACGGCGGTGATCGTGCGGGTCAGCACGGTGGTGGTCAGCTCCGGCACGGCGAGCACGGCGACCAGCGCGTTCTGGATGCCCATCGCGAGCGCGAGCACGGCCGTCACCAGGTAGCGCGAGCTCTGCGGGGTGCCGGTGTCCACCACCGGGTCCACCGCCAGCACCAGCGCGGCGGCGGCCACCAGTACGGTCTCGGCCAGCGCGGCCCGCAGCAGCGCCCGCCCGCGGTGCACCAGCGGGCCGAGCAGCCGCCCGCCCAGGAACGCCCCGACGGCGAACGCGGCCAGCGCGACCAGCTGCGAGGCCACCGAGAAGCCGGGCGCGCCGGCGAGGGCGAAGCCCAGGAAGACCACGTTGCCGGTCATGTTCGCCACGAAGACGTGACCCAGCATCAGATAGCTGACCGCGTCGATGATGCCGCTCAGCACCGTCAGCCCCAGCAGCAGCGGCGGCAGCGGCCCGTGCGGATCGCCCGCCCCCGGCACCATGGTCCGCCATGCCCCCCGCACCAGCGCACGCATCCGCGGCCACCTCCCCAGCTCGTCCTCGCCGCTCGGAGGGGAGCTTAGGGCGTGCCGCACGCCCCCACCTGCGACGGCACGCCGGGGTGGAGGTCACGGGTACTCACCTGGACGGGAACGGCCTGCGGCCGGGTGCCGTAGGCGCGGTGGGCGGCGCGGGTGATCGCGTTGGCCTGGGCGGCTGACGGCGGGTTACCGCGGGGGCGGGGGCGGTGAGACTGCGGGTACCCCGTTCGCTCACGATCGGAAGAGGTGCCAGCCATGACGCTCACCCTGCTCCTGCTGACCGTGCCGCCGGCGCTCGCCCTGCTGCTCACCCTCACAGACCCCGCCCGCTACCGCCGCCCCCGCCACGCGGCCCCCCGCCGCCGGGCGGGGGCGGGGGAGTAGCAGGCGGAGGCCGGCCGCGTGCGCGGCGGGTCGGTGGCGGCCGCGCCGGGCCCGGCGCGGCGCGCGGGAGGGCGGGGCGAGCGGCGCGGGAGGGGAGCCGGCCGCCGAGCCGGATGCGCGCGGCGGAGGCGTTGGCCGGGTCGGGCGCAGCGCCTCGCGGTTTCCCGGCGCGCCGATCCCCGCCGTTCGACGCCCGGCGTGACCCGCGCGCCTCCCCCCTCACCCCAGCGGCAGCGCCAGCAGCGGTGTCACGCACACGCTGTGCTCCGCCGCCGAACCCGAGACGGGCAGGCGCTGGCGGCGCAGGGCGTAGTGGTAGGCCTCGCGCTCGGCCGGGGTGGTGAAGTGGCGCTGGTGGCGGGGGAGCGGGTCGGTGCGGGAGACGGTGAGGCGGTGGGCGGCCAGGCAGCGCAGCAGGTCCTCGGTCGGCTGCCCGTAGAGCGGCCAGCCGAGGACGGCGGGTGGGGAGGCCTGCAGGGCGAGGACCCGGGAGAGGGCGGCCGTGCCGCCGCCGGTCAGGACCAGGTCGGCGCCGGACAGCGCCGCGCGGTCGGCCTCGGAGGGCTCGGCGTCTGCCAGGTCGGTGCGTACCACCGCATCCAGCAGGCCGGTGGCCAGCCCGTACTCCGTCGCGGGCGCCGCGGTGTCCACGCCCACCACGGTGAGCTCGCGGTCCACCGGGCGGGCCGCGAAGTGGGCCCGGTCGCGGGCCACCGCGCCCTCCGGGCCGGCCGGGCGGGCGTAGAGCCGGGCCAGGCCGGCGAAGTCGATGCCGTGCTTGAGCAGGGCGCTGTGGACGCCGTAGCCGCAGGCCAGGTCGACCACCTTGAGCCGGCGCCGGCCGAGGCGGCGGCGCAGTTCGGCGACGGTGGCGTGCAGCAGCGGGCGGCTGAAGTCGGGGCTGCGGTAGCGCAGCGGGGCGAGCCGGCCGAGGTAGTCGTGCGGGTGCGGCTGCTGGTAGAGGCCGGGGAAGGGAGACTTGGTGAAGGGGCTCATGGCGGGCTCCTGGTGCGCGGGACAGACCCCGGCGGCCGGGCCTCGCGGCGCGGCCGTCACAGGGTGGGTGGGTGTCCTGACGGAGCGTCAATCTTGGCATGCTCAGAACGGCCGGGGTAGGCGACGCTCCGCCACCACCCCGACCGCCCCGACCCGCCGTCACCCGTACCGGTGGTTCACCCCCAGGAGACCGTCACTCCCAGCGCAGCCCCGCCGCCCGGGTGCGCCGCCAGAGCGCGGGCAGGCTGAGCAGCGTCACGGCGAGTACGGCGGCCGCGCCGCCGCCCGCCAGCACGGCGGTGTCGCCCAGCGAGAAGCCGAGGCCGAACGGCACCCCGGCCAGCCCGAGCAGCAGAGCCGCCAGCCCCACCCCGGCGGCCACCGCGAGCACCAGCCCCACCAGCACGGGCAGCGCGCTCTGCAGCAGCAGCGACCAGGCGAGGGTGCGCCGCCGGGTGCCGAAGGCGGTCAGCACGGCCAGCGTCCGCCGCCGGTCGCGCAGCTGCTCCAGCAGCCCGACCAGCATGCTGGCGCCGATCAGGGTCAGCACCGCCAGCGTGCCCGCGGTCAGCGCCCGGCGGACGCCGAGCAGGTGGGGATCGGAGGGCTGCAACCCGGGACGGAGCAGCGTGCTCCGCGGGTCGGTCAGGGTGACCGTGGTGCGCAGGCTCTCCTCGGCGTCCCGCAGGCCGGGCACCGGGTGCAGCAGCAGTGTGGCCTCCTGGGCGTGCAGCACCACGGGCGGGACGGCTCCGGTGGTGGCCAGCACGGTGGTGTGGATCGGCTGCCCGTCGTGGCTCCCGGGCAGCGCGGGCAGGCCGGTCACCACGGCCCGGGCGGCCGGCAGCCGCCAGCCGGGCAGCCCGGGCACGGGGGCCGTCAGGTCGCCGCCGGTGAGACCGGGAACGGGTGACATCGAGTGGCTGCCCGCGGCCAGCCCGCTGTCGGCGCTGCCGGGCACGGTGAAGACGTCGCCGTCGACGCAGTCGGGCAGCTGCGCGAAGGTCCGCAGTACCCGGCAGGAGCTGGTCACCAAGGTCACCACCAGTCCGGGGCCGTCGAGGGGCAGCGCGTAGTCCTCGGTGTAGCCGCGCACGTCGGCGATCGTCCCCCCGGCGCTGACCCGGTCGGAGAGCTGCTGGATCTGGTCGCCGGTGTTCCCGTGGAAGACCGCGATGTACCGGGTCGGGTCGCCGGAGAGCGAGAAGCCCGCCGTGTAGCGGGTGGAGACGCCGCCGAACAGGGACTGCAGGGCGATCGCCCCGGCCACCGCGACCACGATCCCGGTCACCGGCCGGCTGCCCGTCTCCGGGCTGAACCGCAGCCGCCCGACCGCGAGCTGCCAGGCCGGCGGGCCGCCGATCCGGCCCAGCGCACGGGCGGCCAGGTCGAGCAGCAGCGGCAGCAGCAGCGTGGTGCCGACCAGGAGCAGCAGCAGTCCGGCGATCAGTGCCAGCAGGCTCGGGCTGCTGCTGGTCGCTCCGGCGAACTGGTTCCGCCTGCTGACCAGCAGTGCGGTGCCCAGCACGGGCAGGGCGATCCGCCACCAGACGCGGCGGCGGGCGGTCCGGGCGCCGCGCAGCACGCCCAGCGGCTCGGCGGCGATCCGGCGCATGGCCACCAGCGTGACCAGCACCGCGAGCAGCGGCACGGCGAGCAGTGCCAGCGCGGCGAGGGACGGCTGCGGCTGGATGTCGACGGCGAAGAAGCTCAGCCCGTCGACCGAGATCCGCTCGATCTGGGCGCGGCCGACCAGGAAGAAGAGCACGCCGAGGAGCAGGCCCAGCAGCGCGCCGCCCAGCGCCTCGCCCGCCGCGATCCGGGCGGTGGTGGCCCGGTCCGCACCGGTCAGCCGCAGCGCGGCGAGCCGCCGGTCCCGGGCCTCGCCGCCGAACCGGACGGCGGCGACCAGGAAGACGACGACCGGGCAGAGCAGGAGCACCAGTCCGACGACGGTGAGCAGCACCAGCGCCGGGCTGGTCGGCTTGGGCGGCAGCGGATCGGCGAAGTGGTCGGCCCGTACCACCCGGCCGAAGCCGTCGCCGAGCCGGTCGCTGCCCTGGTAGAAGACCAGGTCGGCGGGGCCGACCAGGCCGGACTCGCCGATGGTGCCGGTGATCGGGCCGGGCAGCCGCTGCCGCAGCAGCCGCCCGTCGGGGGAGGCCAACAGCTCGGCCAGTGCGGGGGAGACCGCCAGGGCGCCCGGTGCGGGATAGGCGGTCAGGCCGGGCGGCACGGGCGCGGCGGCGCCCTCCCGGCGCACGGCGCGGCCGACCACCTGCTCGCCGTGGTAGGTGGTGCTGATGTCGCTCAGCAGCAGGGTCCGGTCGGTCTTGGCCGGGAGGCTGTCGGAGAACATGACGCCGGACAGCGCCCGCAGCCGGTCGTCCCGGTGGGCGCGCATGCCGGGCACCGAGGCGGCCAGCAGCAGGGCGGCCACGCCCAGGCCGACACCGGTCGCGATGAGCAGGGTGCGCAGCCGGGCGTCCCGGCCCCCCGCGAAGGCCATCCGCAGGCCCAGCCCCAGGGCCGTGCCCCAGCGCGCCACCCGCGGCAGTCGTGCCTGATCAGCCGTCACCGTGCCCGCCCCGCCCCGTCGGTGCGCCCGTCGCGGACCACGACCTCGCGGTCCGCGTACGCCGCCACCCGCATCTCGTGGGTGACCAGCACCACCGCCGTCCCGCTCTCCCGGGCCGCCGCGCTGAGCAGCGACATCACCCGCTCGCCCTGCAACGAGTCCAGCGCCCCGGTCGGCTCGTCGGCGAAGAGCACCGAGGGCTCGGTGACCAGCGCCCGGGCTATCGCGCCGCGCTGCCCCTGGCCGCCGGAGAGCTCCCCGGGCCGCTTACCGGCCAGCTCGGCGATGTCGAGCCGCCCCAGCCAGTCGGCCGCCCGCTGTTCGGCGGCCTTCCTGCGCAGCCCGTTGAGCCGCAGCGGCAGCGCGGTGTTCTCCAGCAGGGTCAGCTCGGGCACCAGCTGGCCGAACTGGAAGACGAAGCCGAACTCGGTGCGGCGCAGCGCGCTGCGGGCCGCGTCGCCGCCCGCCCACAGGTCCTCGCCCCGGTAGTGCACCGTCCCCGCGTCCGGCCGGGTCAGCCCGGCCAGGCAGTGCAGCAGGGTGGACTTGCCCGAGCCGGAGGTGCCCAGCACGGCGACCAGTTCGCCGGGCAGCACGTCCAGCGCGGCGCCGGTCAGGGCGGGGGTGGAGCCGAAGGACCTGTGCAGGTCCAGGCCGGCCAGCAGCGCGCCGGGCCGGGCGGTGGCGCCGGAACGGGCGCTCTCGACGGAGGTGACGGCCATCGTCAGCCACGCACCTTCCGGGCCAGCTCGTCCAGGCGGGCGGCGGTCAGCTCCAGCCAGCGCAGGTCGGCCTCCAGGTGGAAGAGCGCGTGGTCGCAGAGCAGCTGGTCGGCGAGGTCGCCGGTGAGCTTGCGCTGGGTCAGCTCGCGCATCTCGCGCAGGTGCTCGGCGCGCTGGGTCTCCAGCAGTTCGCCGGCCGGGCGGCCGGTGAGCAGGGCCAGCACGACCTTGGTGTAGAGGGTGCTCTGCAGGTAGGAGCTGGGGCGCTCCGGCTCCGACAGCCAGTGGGCCACGTCGGTGATCCCGGCCTCGGTGATCACGTAGCGCTTGCGCTCCGGGCCCTCGCCGTGTTCGGTGCCCTCGACCTCGACCAGGCCGCCCTTCAGCAGCCGGGAGAGGGTCGCGTAGACCTGGCCGTAGGGCAGTGCGCGGGCCTGGCCGAACTGCTCGTCATAGGCACGCTTCAGGTCGTAGCCGTGCCGGGGCCGGGACTCCAGGAGCCCCAGAATGGTGTGTCCGAGTGACATGCGGGTGACTGTACACACGATGTATACCGTGTGTGCATAGCAGGGCCCCGGCAGCCGACCCACCGTCAGCTGACACTCCCTGAGGCCCGCTCGGCGTGCGGGGCGGCGCCGCTGGCGGCAGGGTGGGTGGGGCCACGAGTGGCAACCCCGAACCCGAGGAGCCCCCTGAATGAGCGCGCGGACCTCCGCCGACATCGGCGTGATCGGACTGGCCGTCATGGGCCGCAACCTGGCCCGCAACTTCGCCCGGCACGGCCACCGCGTGGCCCTCTACAACCGCACCCCCGCCCGCACCGAGGCGCTGGTCCGGGAGTTCGGGGCGGAGGGCGAGTTCGTCCCCACCACCTCGCCGGCCGAACTGGTCGCCGCCCTGGAGCGGCCCCGCCGGGTGGTGATCATGGTCAAGGCGGGCGGGCCCACCGACGCCGTGATCGACGAGCTGGCCCCGCTGCTGGAGCCCGGCGACATCGTGGTGGACGGCGGCAACGCGCACTTCGAGGACACCCGCCGCCGGGAGGCCGCGCTGCGCGCGCAGGGCCTGCACTTCGTCGGCACCGGCGTCTCCGGCGGCGAGGAGGGCGCGCTCAACGGCCCCAGCATCATGCCCGGCGGCAGCACCGAGGCCTACGCCGGCCTGGGCCCGCTGCTGGAGTCGATCGCCGCCCAGGTGGACGGCCGGCCGTGCTGCGTGCACGTCGGGCCGGACGGCGCCGGACACTTCGTCAAGATGGTGCACAACGGCATCGAGTACGCCGACATGCAGCTCATCGCCGAGGCCTACGACCTGCTGCGGCGCGGCGCCGGGCGCCAGCCCGCCGAGATCGCCGAGATCTTCCGGGACTGGAACGCCGGGCGGCTGGAGTCCTACCTGATCGAGATCACCGCCGAGGTGCTCGGCCAGGTCGACGCCGAGACCGGCCACCCGTTCGTGGACATCGTGCAGGACCGCGCCGAGCAGAAGGGCACCGGACGCTGGACGGTGCAGATCGCGCTCGACCTCGGGGTGCCGGTGCCCGGCATCGCCGAGGCCGTCTTCGCCCGCTCGCTCTCCGGCAGCGTGCCGCAGCGCGAGGCCTGCGCCGACCTGCCCGGGCCCACCGAGACCTGGCTGGACAGCGCCGCCGCCGACACCTTCGCCGAGGACGTCGAGCAGGCGCTCTACGCCTCCAAGATCGTCGCCTACGCGCAGGGCTTCCAGCAGATCCAGGCCGGCAGCGACGAGTACTCCTGGGACATCGACCCCGGCGCGATGGCCGCGATCTGGCGCGGCGGCTGCATCATCCGGGCCCGGTTCCTCAGCCGGATCGAGGAGGCCTACCGGGCCGACCGCGCGCTGCCCACGCTGCTCGGCGACGAGTACTTCCGCAAGGCGCTCGGCGACGCCCAGGCCTCCTGGCGCCGGGTGGTCACCACGGCCGCCCAGCTCGGCATCCCGGTGCCCGGCTTCGCCAGTGCGCTCTCCTACTACGACGCGCTGCGCGCCAAGCGGCTGCCGGCCGCGCTGATCCAGGCGCAGCGCGACTACTTCGGCGCGCACACCTACCACCGCACCGACCGGACGGGCAGCTTCCACACGCTCTGGGCGGGCGACCGCAGCGAGGAGAAGCGGTGACCACGACCGTCGCGGTGCGGGCGGCCGAGCGCGCACAGGCCGTCACCGCGCCGCTGACCAGCGCCGCCCGGTTCCTGGTGCTCACCGTCCGGCCCGGCGGCGAACCGGCCGTCCGGGCGCTGCTGCCGGACCTGGCCGGACTGCGCCGCGCGGTCGGGTTCCGGGCGCCCAGGGCGGAGCTCAGCTGCGTCACCGGGATCGGCTCCGACCTGTGGGACCGGCTCTTCGCCGGCCCGCGCCCCGCCGAGCTGCACCCCTTCCGGGAACTGCGCGGACCCCGGCACACCGCCCCCGCCACACCCGGCGACCTGCTGCTGCACCTGCGCGCCGAGCGGGCCGACGCCTGCTTCGAACTGGCCTCGCAGATCCTCAAACGGCTGGACGGCGCGGCCGAGCCGGCCGACGAGACGATCGGCTTCGAGTACTTCGACCACCGCGACCTGACCGGCTTCGTCGACGGCACCGAGAACCCCGAGGGCGCCGCCGCCGACCGGGCCGCGCTGATCGGCGACGGGCCGTTCGCGGGCGGCAGCTACGTGATCGTGCAGAAGTACCGGCACGACCACGCCGCCTGGGAGGCGCTCGCCACCGAGCAGCAGGAAGGCGCGATCGGGCGCACCAAGCTCACCGACATCGAGCTCACCGGCGACGCCCAGCCACCCGACTCGCACGTCTCGCTGACCAGCCTGGACGACGACGCGAACGGCGAGCCGCAGGAGATCCTGCGGCACAACATGCCGTACGCCGCCCACCTCGGCGAGGACGTCGGCACCTACTTCATCGGCTACTGCCGCACCCCGGCGGTCACCGAGGAGATGCTGCGCAACATGTTCCTCGGGCGGGGCGCCGCGACGCACGACCGGCTGCTCGACTTCGCCACGGCCGTCACCGGCGGGCTCTTCTTCGTGCCGCCCGCCGACCTGCTCGCCGACCCGCCCCCGGCGGCGGCCGCGCGTGCCGTCCCCCCGAACGGCGACGGCTCGCTCGGCATCGGCAGCCTCAAAGGCCTGACCAGCACCCCGCCGCCCGAGCCGGACGGACCCGGAAGGAACCCGTACTGATGGACAACCTGCACCGCGACCTCGCCCCGATCTCCGGTGAAGCCTGGGAGGAGATCGAGGAGGAGGCCCGCCGCACCTTCACCCTGCACCTGGCCGGCCGCCGGGTGGTGGACCTCGCCGGACCGGCCGGTCCGGAGCTGGCCGCGGTCGGCTCCGGGCACCAGCGCCCGATCGACCCCGTGGTGCCCGGCACCGAGGCCCGGGCCCGGGAGGCCCGGGCGGTGGTGGAGCTGCGGGTGCCGTTCACGCTCTCCCGCGAGGAGATCGACACCGTCGAGCGCGGCAGCAAGGACGCCGACTGGCAGCCCGTGAAGGACGCCGCCCGCAGCATCGCGCTGGCCGAGGACACCGCGATCTTCGAGGGCTGGCCGGCCGCCGGCATCACCGGCGTGCGCAGCGGCGCCGAGGGCGTGCCGATCACCCTGCCGGAGGCGGTGGCCGACTACCCCGACGCGGTCAGCCACGCGATCACCACGCTGCGGCTGGCCGGCGTCGACGGGCCGTACTCGCTGCTGCTCGGCGCCGACCTCTACACCGCCGTCAACGAGACCTCCAACCACGGCTACCCGGTCCGCCAGCACCTGGCCCGGGTGGTCACCGGGGAGATCATCTGGGCTCCGGCGCTCACCGGGGCCGTGCTGCTCTCCACCCGGGGCGGCGACTTCGAGCTGCACCTCGGCCAGGACCTGTCGATCGGCTACCTCTCGCACGACGCCGGCACGGTGCGGCTCTACCTCCAGGAGTCGCTGACCTTCTCGCTGCACTCGCCGGAGGCGGCGGTCGCGCTCAGCACCGGCTGATCAGCCCGCCTGGCGCTGGAGACGGTCGAGCGCCAGCTCCAGGGTCGGCGCCAGCTGCGAGTGCAGCGGCGCCGGCAGCGCGTCGGGGGCGAACCAGTCGAGGGCGTCGAACTTGTGCGGCTCGCCGATCGCCACCGCCGCCGGGTCCACCAGCACGGCGCAGACCACGGCCACCCAGTGCGAGTCCACCGGCTCGCCGCGCAGCACGTTGCGCACGCCGAGCACGTCGATCCGCAGCGGCTCGGCCAGGTACTCCTCGGCCACCTCGCGGGCCACGGCCGCCTCGAAGGACTCGCCGAACTCCAGCGCGCCCGCGCCGCAGTCCCAGCGCCCCGGCTCGTCCCGGGCGGCCGCGCCGCGCCGGGCCAGCAGCACCCGGCCGGTGCCGTCGTGGCAGACGAAGACGCAGGAGACGGAGGGGACCGCGGGCTTCGGGGTCTGACCGGCCATCAGAAGTGCTCCCCGAGCTCGGCGAAGGCGGAGAGGTGGAGCACGCCGGAGTCGGCCGGGTCCAGCTCCGCGTCCTCCAGCACCCAGGTGTGCTGGTGGGGGATGAAGACCGCGTTCAGGCCGGCGCCGCGGGCGGGCAGGATGTCGGACTTCGCCGAGTTGCCGATCATCCAGGTGGACTCCGGGAGCAGCTCCTGCTCGCCGATCAGCCGGTGGTAGGCGGCCAGGTCCTTCTCCGGCACGATGTGCACGGAGCGGAAGTGGTGCGCCAGGCCGGAGTTGTCCACCTTCGCCTGCTGCTCGGCGAGGTCGCCCTTGGTGAGCAGCAGTAGCCGGTGCCGGGGCGCGAGCGCCGCCAGGGTCTCCGCCACGTCCGGGATCAGCTCCACCTCGGCGCTGGTGATCGAGGCCGCCAGTTCGGCGAGCAGCAGCGCCTCCGCCCGCTCGGCTTCGCGCTGCCGCAGGAGGGCGAAGCACTCGGCGAGGCTCTGCCCGAACACCTTGGCGCCGTACCCCAGGGTGCGGGCGTTGGCGGCCTCGATCCGGTCCAGCTCGGACCGGGCGGCGAGACGGTCGCCGCCCGGCGCGGTCACCAGGTCGAGGAAGGCCTCGATGGCCCGCTCGAACCGAATGTTGTTCTCCCAGAGCGTGTCATCGGCATCGAAGACCAGCACCTGATTGTCACGTCGCATCCCGCCACCGTAGGAGGTGGTACGCGAGGTGACAATCAGGTTTTCAGCGCTGCCAGCCCGGGTTGCGGCCGCTCAGCGCGAGCGCCCGGTCGAAGTCGCAGGCGCCGTCCGGGACCGTCAGCTCCGGCCCGTACCCGCCGTTGGCGCGGGCCTGGTCGGCGATCTGCCGGACCGCGCCGAGCAGCGCCGTGCCGGACTCCGCGCCGACGGCGAACGGCTGCCCGGTGGCCTGGGCCAGGTCCCAGCCGTGCAGGCCGAGCTCCTGGAGGGTCACGGCGGCGGCGATCCCGGCCGGGATGACGCCCGGCCCGAAGTCCGTCTCGCCCTCCAGCGCGGCCGGCCGCAGCCAGGCGGCCACCGCGCGCTCGGCGCCGGCGGCCACCTCGGCGGGCGCGGTGGGGGTGGTGGCGCTGCTGCCGCTCCGGGGGAGCTTGGCGGCGGCCCGTTCGGCCCCGGCTCAGTGCCGCCGGGCGCGAGCACGGTCGAGGTGACCTTGGCGGCGGAGGGCGAGGGCACGTTGTTGAGGCTGGTGCACAGCGACCTGCCGCCGGAGGCGCGTGCGCCGCACGGGGTGGGGTGGGCGCACTACCTCGATCGGGTGGTGGAGCTGGCGGAGGGCAGGGACCCGGGGCCGGACCCGTGGGTGCGGGGGTAGGGCTGGACGGCCTGGTGGTGCGGCCGGCTCGCCCGCCCTCCACCGCCGGCGGACCACGGCACGGCGCTACCGCCCCAGGCTCGCCCGCAGTGCCGTCACCCGGGCGGCCGCCGCCGTGAATTCCGCGTGATCCAGGCGGCCGTCGGCGAGGGCGTCGGCGAGGGCGGCGGTGGCGTCGGCGGCCTGGTTCGGATCCTGGGCCGAGCAGAGCAGCAGGTCCATGCCGGCGCCGGCGGCGGCGACCGCGCGGTTGCCGGGGTCGCCGTAGGCGGCGAGGGCGCCGGCTTCAAGGGCGTCGGTGACGGTGACGCCCTTGAAGCCGAGCCGCCCGCGGAGTTCGCCGCGGACCACGGTGGTGGAGAGCCCGGCCGGGTGCGCGGCGTCCAGGGCCGGGTAGACGGCCCAGGAGAGCATCACCAGGTCGACCCCGGCGGCGATCGCCGCGGGGTAGGGGGCCTCGTCCACCGTGGTCAGGCGGGCCTTGGAGACGTCCAGGGTCACCGGGCCGGTGTCGGTGTCGGCGCCCGCCGGCGTGGTGCCGAGGCCCGGGAAGTGCTTGGCGGTGGCCGCCACGCCGCCCTGCTGCTGGGCCGTGATGAAGGCCCGGCCGAGGGCGGTGACCGCCGCCGGGTCCTGGCCGTAGGAGCGCTGGTGCTGGTCGATGAAGTCGCCGTCCTGGTGGGAGACGTCGAGCACTGGGGCGAGGTTGACGTTGAGGCCGTAGGCAGTGAGGTTGGCCGCGGCCAGCGCGCCCGCCGAGGTGGCGGCCGCCGCCGGGTCCGGCGCGGTGCCCACCGCCCGCTCGGAGAGGTCGGGTGCGCCGGGCAACCGCCTTACCAGGCCGCCCTCCTGATCGGTCATCAGGAGCAGCGGCTGGTGCACCGGGCTGTCCTGCTGGGCCTGCTTGAGGGCGGCGACGGCCGCGTGGAACTGCTCCGGGTCGGCGGTGTTGCCGCCGAAGAAGATCACGCCTGCCGCGCGTCCGGTGCGGACCGCGGTGAGCAGCTGCTCGGGCGGGGTGGGGCCCTGGTAGGAGTAGACCACCCGCTGGCCGGCGAGCTGGTCCGGGGTGAGCTTGGCGAGCTGGGCGGCGGCCGAGGTGGGCGCGGCAGGCAGGGGCGAGGCGTCGGCGGCCGCGGGCCGGGCGGGCCGGGAGCCGCCGCAGCCGGTGGCGAGCAGCAGCAGTCCGAGGCAGCCGGCGATCCGGCGGGCACGGGTCGTCGTCGGCACGGGCGGCGTCCTCCTGGCGGGCGGGTTTGGCGGGGCGGGTGTCAGGTAGAGGATCGCCTACCCGGAGCCAACAGTTCCGCACGACGCGGTGCGGACCCGGGTGAATGCTCCGCCCGGGTGGCCGGCCGCCCTGCCCGGTCCCGTCCCTGTCTCCGGTCCCTGTGCCTTCCCCTTCCCCGGTCCCGCCCCCGTCGCCGGTCCCGTCCGGTCCCCGGGCAGGCCGCTGCCCGGCGACCGGGTAGGGCGTCGCCGGGCAGCGGGCGGGGGGTCACCCCAGGGACGAACCGGAACGCGGCAGGGGTACCGCGTACAGGCACTGGTGCTGGTGGCCGTCCTCGGCGTCCAACCTGCTGGCCACGCCGTCGGTGTCGATCGCCACCTGGAAGTCTCCACTGTCGTCCGTGTAGACGGTCTGTCCGCCGACCGACCTCGGCGTCCAGTGCACCACGACCACGGTGGCCGCCCGATGGCAGCCGACCGGGCCGGGTAGGGAGACGGCATAGCGCTGGACGAGATCCACGATCCGACCTCCTCGGGGGGTGCGGTCCGGAGCGAGTCCCGGCCGCTTCCACAGGCGCATGCCCGGTTCGAGCCGGATCAACCCTCTTTGGCATGGCCATCTTCGTATACTCTTCAACAAAGAGTCACCGACCGGGTACGGATGGTCGCCGGTCCGGCAGGGCCGGCCGGTGCGGGCCGGGTCAGACGTCCCGGCGGTGCAGCAGCGCCGCGCCGAGCGCCGTGCCGCCCGCCGCCCAGAGCGCGAAGGCCAGCCAGGCGCCGCCCACCGAGGCCGGGTGCGGCGACGGTGCGAAGTGCGCCGGGTCCAGTTCGAGCAGTCGGTGCAGCGCGGTCAGCGGCATCAGGTGCGAGAGCGCCGCCGACCAGGCGTAGCGGTCGGAGCAGAGCGACGGCAGCAGGAAGAGCACCAGCACGGTCGCGGCCACCGCCCCCGCCGGGTGCCGCACCAGCGTGCCCAGGCCGAGGCCGGCCAGTGCGCAGACCGGTGCGAAGAGCGCCGCGGCCACGACGAACCGCAGTGCCCCGGGGTAGTCGAGCCCCACCGCGGCCCGGTGGCCGGACAGCACCGCCTGGGCCAGTCCGTACGACACCCCGGCGCAGCAGGCGCCGTAGCCGGACATCGCCGCCGCCAGCACGCAGGCCTTCGCCGCCAGCACCGACCGGCGGGCCGGCACGGCGGCGAGGGTGCCCCGGATCGACCCCGAGGCGAACTCGCCGGCCATCACCAGCGCCCCGATGCTGCCGGCGGTGATCATCACCAGGGTGATCGCCAGGGTGCCGAAGGAGTCGTCCAGGGCGACCTGCGCCACCGCCGACCGGGGCGCGCCGGGGGAGGAGTTGGCACAGGTGTAGGTCGCGGCCTTCAGGCTGACGGCGACGACCGCCAGCGCGCTCAGCGCCAGCAGTAGACAAGTCGAGCGCAGGGAGCGGAACTTCAGCCACTCCGCGGCCAGCAGGTCGCGGAACCGGGCAGGGTGGCCGGGGGTTGAGACGGGGGCTGGGACGGGGGCTGGGACGGCGGTCATCGGGGGCCTCCGGTGCGGTGCTCGGCGTGGTCGGCGGTCAGCTCCAGGAAGGCCTGTTCCAGGGAGGATTGATGGCTGGTCAGCTCGGTCAGCAGCAGCCGGTGTTCGATGGCGAGGGCGCCGATCGCCGCCGGTTCGAGGCCGGTCACGGCCAGGGCATCCGGGCCGTCCGCCGCCACCGTGGCACCCTCCCGCGCCAACAGGCCCGCCAGCCGCTCCGGTTCGGGCGTCCGCACGGTCACCGAGGAGCGGGTGCCGCGGGCCGCGAAGGCGGCGAGCGGTTCGCAGGCCACCAGCCGCCCGCGGCCGACCACCACCAGGTCGTCGGCGGTGTGCTCCATCTCGCTCATCAGGTGGCTGGAGACGAAGACCGTCCGCCCCTCGCCCGCCAGCCGCCGGAACAGCCCGCGCACCCAGTGCACGCCCTCCGGGTCCAGCCCGTTCAGCGGCTCGTCGAAGAGCAGCACCGGCGGGTCGCCGAGCAGCGCGGCCGCGATGCCGAGCCGCTGCTTCATGCCCAGCGAGTAGCCGCCGATCCGCCGGTCGGCCGCGCCCGCCAGCCCGACCTCGCCCAGCACCTGCTCCACCCGCTCGCGCGGCAGCCCGTTGCCCAGCGCCAGCGCCCGCAGGTGCGCCCGGCCGGTGCGGCCGCCGTGCACCTCGCCCGCGTCCAGCAGCGCGCCCACCCGGCGCAGCCCGCGCGGCTGCCCGCGGAACGGGCGGCCGCCGATCGTCGCGCTGCCGGCGGTCGGGGCGGCCAGGCCGAGCAGCAGCCGCAGGGTGGTGGACTTGCCGGCGCCGTTCGGCCCCAGGAAGCCGGTGACCCGGCCGGGCCGCACGGTGAAACTCAGGCGGTCAACGGCCGTGGCACGGCCGTAGCGCTTCGTCAGCTCATGGACTTCGATCATGCCCACCACAGTGCCCGCGGCGGCACCCGCAGGGCATCGGAGCAGGGCTGACACTTCGTCCGACCCCGGTTGTACACCCGCGGTCGGATGGCCGTTCGGATGCGACTGGCTAGGATCGCGGACATGACTCCGGCGCTGCCCCTGCTCAGACGCGTACCGCCCGCGGTGTGGACGGTGCGCCTGGTGCATCTCGGCGTTCTACCCGGCGGTCGCGGTCGGCGGCCGGCCATCCGGCGGCCACTGGGATCCGGGCACGCTCACCCTCGCCACGCTGCTCGTCCTCGCCGCCGCCGCCGCGCTCCGGCGGTGGCCGCTGCCGGCCCTCGGCCTGCTCACCCTGGCCTCGGTCGCGGTGGCCGGCGGCTGGCGCGCGCAGACCCAACTCCCGCCCTCCGCCCTGCTCGCGGTGGACGTGGCGCTCTGCCTGGTGACGGCCCGGCAGTCGCGCCGCACCTCGCGCGCCGCGCTCGGACTGGTGCTCGCCGTGCTGCTGCTCCACCTCGGCCTGGTCCGCGACAACGCCATCGGGCTGACCACCGAGACCTTCGACGGCGCGCCCGCGCCCGGCACCCTCTTCGCCCTCGGCCCCTACCAGGTGACCAGCGGCGCCCCGCACCTCGGCAGCTCCGACCAGGGCGTGCTGCTGGCGGTCATCGCCTGGCTGGTCGGCCGCTCGATCCGGCAGTCCGCCGAGCACGCCCGGGCGCTGGGCGAGCAGCTCGCCGCCCGCGCCGTGACCGCCGAACGGCTGCGGATCGCCCGGGAGATGCACGACACCGTCGCGCACAGCATCGGCGTCGTCGCCCTCCAGGCGGGCGCGGCGCGGATGGTGCTCGACACCCGGCCGGACCGGGCCCGCACCGCGCTGGCCGAAATCGAGACGGCGGGCCGGGAGACCCTGGCCGGGCTGCGCCGGATGCTCGGCGCCCTGCGCGCGGCCGACCGCGCCGACGGGACGGAGGCGGCGGCCGGGCTCGCCGACCTCGACCGGCTGGCCGCCGCGACCACCGCCGCCGGCGTCCGGGTGGAGGTGCACTGGGCGGGCGAGCCGCGCCCGCTGCCGCCGGACGTCGACCTGGCCGCCTTCCGGATCATCCAGGAGGCCGTCGCCAACGTGGTCCGGCACGCCGGCGCCCGCTCCTGCCGGGTCGCCGTCGACTGCGCCGACCCGGACCGGCTGGCCGTGGAGATCACCGACCGCGGCCGTGGCCGGGGCACCGGCCAGGGCGGCGGCTACGGCCTGATCGGCCTGCGCGAGCGGGTCGCGCTGCTGCAGGGCGAGTTCCAGGCCGGACCGCGCACCGGCGGCGGCTTCCGGGTCGCCGCCCGGCTCCCGCTGGCAGGCCGATGAGCACCCGGGTGCTGCTGGTCGACGACCAGCCGCTGGTCCGGGCCGCGCTGGAGATGGCGATCTCCGGCACCGAGGACGTCGAGGTGGCCGGGGAGGCCGGCAGCGGGGCCGAAGCGGTCCGGCTGGCCGCCGAGCTGCGCCCCGACGTGGTGGTGATGGACATCCGGATGCGCCCGCGCCCGGACGACCCGCAGGGCCCGGCCGTGCCGGACGGCATCGCGGCCACCCGGCTGATCACCGCCGCCCCGGACGCCCCGCGGGTGCTGGTGCTCACCACCTTCGACGAGGACGAGAACGTCTACGCCGCGCTGCGGGCCGGCGCCTCCGGGTTCCTGGTCAAGGACATGGCGCTGGCGGACATCCTGGCCGCGATCCGAGTGGTCGCGGCCGGCGAGGCGCTGCTCGCGCCGAGCGTCACCCGGCGGCTGATCGCCGAGTTCGCCGGCCGCCCCGAGCCGGCCGCCCGGCCCGCCCCGCAGACCGGGGCGATCAGCGGACTCACCGACCGGGAGCGGGAGTTGCTGGCCCTGATCGGCCAGGGCCGGTCCAACTCCGAGATCGCCGCCGACCTGGTGATCAGCATGGGCACGGTGAAGACCTACGTGACCAGGCTGCTCGCCAAGACCGGCGCCCGGGACCGGGTGCAGCTGGCCATCCTGGCCCACCGCTGCGGACTGGTCTCCCTCGACGGATGAACCGCCGTTCGCAGGCGTGTATAACTCCTGTCATGGCCGACAAGCCCGACAGGTCCGAGAAGCCCATGAGCGGGGCACAGGTGACGCTCAACGACGTGGCCAGGGTGGCGGGGGTGTCGCGGGCCACCGTCTCCCGGGTGGTGAACGGGAACTCCTCGGTCGCCGCCGAGCTGCGGCGCTCGGTGGAGAAGGCGATCGAGGCGACCGGCTACCTGCCCAACCTGGCCGCCCGCTCGCTGGTCACCCGGAGCAGCGGCTCGATCGCGCTGGCCGTCTCCGACATGGGCGCCGGGCAGATCTTCGCCGACCCGTTCTTCGGCCGGGTGGTGAACGGGGTGACCCAGACGGTCCGGCCGCGCGGAGTGCAGCTGGTGCTGGCGATCGTCGACGACGAGCCCTCCCGCCGCCAACTGCTCAACTACCTGCGCCAGGGCCACGTGGACGGCGTGGTGCTGGTCTCCACCCACACCGACGACCCGCTGCCGGCCGCGCTGGCCGAGGCCGGGGTGCCCGCGGTGCTCACCGGGCGGCCGGCCGATCCGCTGCCGATCAGCTTCGTCGAAGTCGACCAGCGGGCCGGGGTGTTCCTCGCCGTGGACCACCTGGTGGCCCGCGGGCGGCGCCGGATCACCACCGTCTCCGGGCCGTTGGACACCCCTGGCGGACGGGAGCGGCTGACCGCCTTCCGGGACCGGCTGGCCCACCACGGACTGGTCGAAGAAGGCTGGGCGGAAGGCGACTTCACCCAGGTCGGCGGGGCGGCGGCGATGCGCGAGCTGCTGACGGCGGCGCCGGAGGCGGACGCCGTCTTCGTCGCCTCGGACCTGATGGCGCTCGGCGCGGTGGGCGCGCTGCACCGGGCCGGGGTGCGGATACCCGGGCAGCTGGCGGTGGTCGGCTTCGACGACAGCGTGGCGGCCGTGACCTGCGACCCGCCGCTGAGCACGGTGCGCCAGCCGGTGGAGGCGATGGCCGCGCAGCTGGCCGAACTGCTGCTGGACCAGATCGCCGACCCCGGGCGGGTGCTGCAATCCCGGGTGTTCCAGCCCGAGTTGGTGGTGCGTGAAAGCAGCTGACGGGCCGCCGGCCAGTGGGCCGGCGGCCCGTCGGTTCTGCTTGGATGGTCCTCCTACGGGTCAGTAGCCGACGGCGACCTCGAGCCACTGCGGGTTGCCGTGCGAGATGAAGGAGGACTGGCCGGCCACGTCGTCGTACGGGAAGCCGTAGGCCAGGTTGTTGATCGCGTGGTCGTGCCAGAACTTGGCGTAGTAGTTGGCGGGGGCGGACCGGTAGTACTGGGTGGGGTCGGACCAGGTGGACTGCGGCAGGGTGGCCACGTGGCGGTTGAGTGCGGCGCACTCGCTCGGGTTGCTCGCCAGCGCCCCGGCGCAGCCGAAGATGTCCGAGGTGGCGGCCGAGACGCCGGCCGAGTTCGCGTACGCGGTGAAGTAGTTCGCGTTCACGCCGGCGGCCTGGAAGCTGGGGTCGCTGCCCGGCGCGATGATCCGGTTCGGCGCCTGGGTCTGGGCCAGCACCTTGAACTCCTGCGGCACGGCGTTGGTGAAGTCCTGGAAGAGCTGGGTGCGGCTCTCGTTGAAGACCGACTGGGTCTCACCGACCTGCACGTCGTAGCCGTCCTTGGCGTGCAGCCGCATCGCGATCGGCAGGCCGAAGGCGTCCACCCGGGTCGTGTTGCCGTTGAACACGCCGGTGCCGACGGTGAACTCGATGAAGTCGAAGAGCGGGCCGTTCGGGGCGCCGAGGTAGAAGTACATCCGCCCGGCCGAGTTGGCGGGCATGTCCAGATAGGGCTGGTCGGCGACGGAGTGGGTCTGGCCGTTGAAGCTCCAGTAGACCTGGCTGTCGGGGTAGGCGCCGTTGGTGCGGTTGAGGATCTTCACCTCGATGACGTTCTGGGCGGCGGGAATGGTGCTGGTGTCGCCCCAGAACGGGTCGGAACCGCCGCCGCCCGCCGGGCTGCCGTAGACCTGGAACTCCCAGAGCGAGTAGCCCCATTGGGTGGCGCGCTGGGTGCCGTACAGCCGCACGTAGCGGCCGGTGCCGGAGACGTTGAGGGTCTGGTTGCCACCGGTGCCGGTGGTGGTGGAGTAGAGGGTGGTCCAGGTGGAGCCGTCGGTGGAGGCCTGGATCTGGAAGGCGGTGGCGTAGGCGGTCTCCCAGTCGAGTTGCACCTGGGTGATGGAGTCGGTGCTGCCGAGGTCGATCTGCAGCCACTGGGGGTCGTTGAACTGGCTGGACCAGCGGGTGCCGGTGTTGCCGTCCACCGCCGCGGAGGCGGGGAAGGCGGCGCTCTCGGTGGAGGAGGCGGTGGCCGGCTTGCCCTGCGAGAGCAGGGTGTCGGCCGCGCGGGCCGGCTGCTGGCCGAGCACCAGCAGCAGGCTCGCGAGCAGGGCGGTGATCAGCACGGCGGCGAGGCCCGGGCTGCGGTGCGGGGTCGAGGTGGTGCGACGGGACCCGGTCATGGTGCGGCTCCTTGGGGCGCGCGAGGGTACGGGTGGGGGTCGCGCGGTGGAAGGCGCCCGCCGACCGGACCTGGCGGCCTGAGGGTAGGTCAGAGAGCGCTTTCTCGCAGGAAAGTTTCTAGGAGCCAATCGGGTTGATGTCAAGGCATGAAACCGTGGAGTTGTGGTGAGAGAGCGCTTTCTCGGCCGTTCCCGAAGTAGCGAAAAGGTCCGGACCGGGGTGGTCCCGGGTGTGGATCCGGTGCGCTCGTGGCGTAGCGTGTGTCACCTGCCGCGGCCCCGAGCAAGGTGGAACTCCGGGGCCGCGGCGTAGAACTGTCGGTCCGTCAGATCACGTTCTGACGGTCCGTCAGTGTGTGCTGATGCCGGGCAGCGTGGTGCCGGCGGGGGTGGACCAGCTGTCGATCGGCCACTCCTTCTCGAAGTTCAGGAACGGCAGGTCCTGCTCCGCGAGGGTGGTGCCGAGGATCGCCAGCCGGGCGAAGAGCGCGCCGTTGATGTCCAGGCCGCCGTAGAGGCCGACCGTGCCGTGGACCACCGGCGCGGCGCCGGTGCCGTCCAGCACCACCGAGCCCTTGAGCGAGGTGCGCAGGTAGGGCTCGATCGAGGCCTTGACGCCGAGCGCGTCGTAGAGCGAGACCGAGGCCTCGGCCTCCAGGCCGGTCCTGATCGAGCCGTCGCCGCTGAGGTCCAGCTTCAGCGGGGTCACGGTGGAGGTGCTGGGGTCGGTGCTGGTGGTCCAGCCCTTGCCCTGCGCGTAGTCCGAGTGGACGCCCCAACTGCCGTCGTAGCTCTGCTGGGCGTCCACGCTGACGGTGCCGTCGGCGCTGATGTCGGCGGTCAGCACCAGGTCCAGGTTGACCACCACGGGCAGCGCGCCGACCATCACCACCGGGCTGGCGCCGAGCGTGGCGATCGGGATCCTCAGCGGGGTGCCGGTGGCGGTCAGCCCGGCGGCCACGTGCCAGTCGGCGTGCGCGCCCAGCGTGAAGCCGACCCGGGCCTGCTGCGGCGCCAGCGCGCCCAGGCCGCCCTGGTAGGAGAAGTCGATGGTCGGGTTCAGCTCCACCGAGCCGTCCAGGGTGGCACTGGAGCCGTTCGGCAGCGGCACGGTGGCGTTCGCCGTCAGGCCCAGGCCGCCGGAGATCGAGCCGTTGCCGCTGGTGATGCCGGTGGCGTTGAGGCTGACCTGCAGCCCCTGGATCTGCGGCTGGATCGAGAAGGCGGCCGGGGCGACGGGCGCCTGGAGGCTGGCGTTGGTGTGGCCCAGCAGTTCGGGCAGCGTGGCGGGGCGGGTGGTGACCCTGGCCCCGTCGGGCGTGTGCTGGACGCCGGTGACCTTGACCAGCGCGCCGTGCGGGGCGCCGGCCGAGGGCGGGCTGTCGATCAGCTGGCCGGGGTGCAGCCCGGCGGCGGCCTTCGACGAGGCGGTGTCGTGCGCGGTGAGCACGGCCTGGCCGCTGTGAGCGTCGTAGGAGGAGAGCGCCAGGTCCGGGGCATCGGCCTTGGCGGCCGGGCCGGAGCCGGCGGGGGTGGCCACGGTGACGCCGGACGCAGTGGCGCCGGGCGCGGCCAGCGCGGTCCGCGCGGTGGTGGCGGGAGCGGCCTGCGGCGCGGCATCGGCGGCGTAGGCCGAGGGCAGGGCGCAGCCCCAGGCCGTGATCAGCGCCGAGGTGGCGAGGACGGGCAGGGTGAACCTTCGGACGGGCAGGGTGAACCTTCGGATGGACACGGGTCGCCTTCGGGGTCGGAAGGGTGCGGAGGGTGCGGAACGGCGGCCGTGCCGGGATCCACGACGCGGCCGCCGAGCCGCCTCACGTGCGGGAACCGCCGGCCGGCCCCGTCCGCCGGAACGTGCGCGGACAGGCCGCATCGGCACCCGCCGAGGGTGACGGCGGGCGCGCGATGGGGCGGGTGAAGGTGCGTGAAGCTGCCTGAGAACCGGTTACCGGACCGTAGGGTAGCGTGTTCGGCCGTGTTCGGAAAAGTGCCAAGTTCCCTCAGGCTGACCCTTTTTGATTCTTCATGTCTATGCAACTCTTGGTTCGCCACCGCGTCGGACGGTGCCACTCTGATGGGCCGCCGGATGTCGGGACGGGGCCGCCCGTTCGCCGGGCAGTGCGAGCGGCGGCCGGTCCGTTCCGCCTCCGACGGCCGCTGCACGTGCCCCCGGGAGCCGGTTCCCGACGGGCCCGACCAGCCGTCCGACCCCGTTCACCCACCCTCCTGGGAGCCGTGATGACAGCGCTTCGCCGCGCCCGCGTTCCGATACCCGCCCGGCTGGTCGCCCTCGCGGCCGCCGGTGCCACCGCCCTGCTCGGCCTGCCGGCCGCCGCGGTTGCCGCCGGTCCGGCCAACTCGCCCACGCTGCTTGCCCCGCAGAGCGGGTCACAGCTCTCCGCGTCCTGGACAGGTCCGTTGAGCACCCGGGGCCGCTACATCGTCGACGCCGACGGCAACCGGTTCAAGCTGAAGGCCGGCAACTGGTCCGGCGCACAAGGGACCTGGGAGGGCAGCGGTTCGACCACCGACCCGGCGGACAACCAGGCCGGGCAGGTCTCCAACGACATCCCGCTGGGCCTGGACCGCGCCCCGCTGGCCACCATCATGGCCGACCTGCACGGCCTTGGCCTGAACGCGATCCGGCTGCCGTTCGCCGACGCGCTGATCCACGACACCAGCACCGTGCCGGACTCCGCGGTGGCCGCCAACCCGCAGCTCAAGGGCGACACCCCGCTGCAGGTCTACGACGCCGTGGTGGCGGCGCTCACCGCCGACGGCTTCGCGGTGATCCTCAACAACCACACCACCAGCTACCGGTTCTGCTGCGGCCTGGACGGCAACGAGCGCTGGAACAGCGGGCAGAGCACCCAACAGTGGGAAGCCGACTGGCTGTTCATGGTGAACCGCTACAAGGCCAACAAGCGCGTGGTCGGTGCCGACCTGCGCAACGAGGTGCGCCGCGACACCTGGGACGACCCCAACTGGGGCATGGGCGACAGCCACGACGAGTACAGCGCGTTCGAGGAGGCGGGCAACCAGATCCTCCAGGCCGACCCGGACATGCTGGTCGTCATGGAGGGCATCAACTGGTACGGCATCCCGACCGCCGTCACCTCGCACGGCCGGCCGATGCTCACACCGGTGGCCACGCTCTCCAACACCCTGATCGACTCGGGCAAGCTGGTCTACTCGGCGCACTTCTACGCCTACACCGGCCCGGCCAACACCGGCGCGGGCAGCGGCCTGGGCGCCACCTCCGACCCGCGCTACGAGGACTTCACCCCGGACCAGTTGGCGCAGGTGGTCAACCAGGAGGCGCTGTTCGTCACCCAGTCCGGCCAGCACTTCACCGCGCCGGTCTGGGTGAGCGAGTTCGGCGCGGCCGGACGCGGTGAGAGCGACACCAAGGAGCAGGCCTGGTTCGACAACTTCACCGGCATCCTGGCCGCCAACGACACCGACTTCGCCATCTGGCCGCTGATCGGCTGGCTGGACGGCAACGGCAACCCGCAGGACAACTGGGCGATGGTCTCCTACAGTTCGGCCGGCCGGCGGTTGGGCGTCGAGGACGGCGGCGACTGGCGGGCGACCGACTGGAACAAGCTGGTCTCCGCGCCCTCGCTGACCGGCCCGGTCGCGCCGGTGAACCACTGGAACCTGCTCGACCTGGACCACACCGACCAGGACGTCTCCGCCGCCATGCTTGCCCAGCCCGACTGGTCCTACGGCAACCGCAAGGGCAACTGCCCCGACACCGAACGCCTGGTGGGCCTCGGCCGCAGCGACAGCCGGGGACTCTGCACGGACGCCGGCCAGCCCGCACCCTCGGGCGCGGCACCCACCGCGGTGACCGACGAGCGCTACGTCACCGAGGGCGACTGGGCCTCCGGCTACAACAAGCTGCAGTGCCCCGACAACACCTTCGCCACGGGTTACAGCGTCAACGGCAACGCGATGTCCGCCCTGCTCTGCACCCCGGCGGCGAAGGCCCTGCCGACGGGCGGCCACGACGTCTGGTTCGACCACGGCGACAACCGTCCGGCGACTGGCGGCTCCACCGCCAGCGACTGGGCACCGGGCTACTACAAGGGCCAGTGCGCCGACAACGAGTACCTGGCCGGCGTCGCCTACACCTGGAAGTGGCTCCACTACGGCGTGCCGGACGCGCTGCTCTGCCGTCCGCTGAACTGACGCGCGGACCGGGTAGGCCGTGGGGGTCTCCGGTCCCCACGGCCTACCCTGTCCCCGTGAACGCACTCCACATCGACCTGCGCGGCCACGACCTGGAAACCCTCGACGACTTCTGGGACGCGGTCACCACCCCCTGCGGCCTCCCCACCTGGTTCGGCCGCAACCTCGACGCCTGGTGGGACACCATCGACACCCGTGGCATCTCGGAGCTGATCGACCGCCACGACCAGCTGATCATCGAGGTCGACGCCCGCGGCCTCTTCGACGGCACGAACCCGGACGGCCACCGCCTGGCCGAGACCTTCGACGGGGAGACCAACCAGCTGCGGGTCCACCCGGCGTGAAGGGGAGACTGCCAGGTGCACGTCCCTGCTCGAGTGGGAGAGCGTCTTCACCGGCCGGAGCTTCGGGGTACTCGGCGATGACGATCTGCCCGAGATCGTCGCGGAGAGTGAGGACGGAGATGATCCGCTGGTTCTGGCGGTCTCCGCTGCTCTCCAGGAGGTGCTGGCCGCTGCTGATGGCGCCCGGCTCTCGGAGGTCGGGCGGTGGTGGGTCCGGGAGCGTGCGGAGGACGGTGAGGTCCTCGCGGCAGAGATCGCGGCCCGGATCATCGGCGACCTGGCCGAGCTGGGGCGGGGTCTTCGGCGTCGGCCTCGCCGCGGTCGGCGCAGGCCTGATGGTGTACGCCCGGCTCGACAGCCTCTGGATCGCCGTCCCGGTGATCGCCCTGATCGGCGTTTCCCTTGGGGCGATCAACTCCGCCCTCTCGCCGATCCTGCTGCGCGCCACCCCGCGCGAGTACCTTGGCCGGGCGATATCCACCTTCGCCCCCGTCCAGCAACTCGCCTCGCTGACCTCGGCGATCGGTGTGGGCTGGCTGGTCAGTACCGCTTGGCGGAACTTCCACCACCAGGTGGCGGGAGTCCGGTTCGGGCGGATCGACACCGTCTATCTGATCGGCGGATTCGCGATCCTGCTCAGCAGTGTGCTGGCCCTGGCCGTGCTGCGCAGAGCGGAGGCCGAGGCCCGGAGCGGGGAGGCCCGGGAAGCCGTCCCGGCACACCTCCTCGAGGCGGTGGTGCCGCAGGACCGCGCTGCGCAGCACGGGTCCGACGCCGCCACGGGATGACCCGGATCGCGCACCATGCGGCCAGTGCGGTCGCGCTCGACAGGATGACGAGTGCGACCCGGTCCGCCGAACGGAACGGAGCGGTGGCCGCGGTGAGGATGCCCGCGATCGTGGTGGCAGCCCCGAACAGCGCGGCGAACGCCAGTAGGGAGCCCAGCGCGAACCGGAGGGCGATCTCTACCCGGGTGGGCGGGACGGCCTGCGGGGACGCCTTCCGGGCCCTTCTGCCGATCGGGACCAATGGGGCCGCGATGGTGGGCATGAGCAGGATCGGAACGGTCTCGAACCAGAACCAGTAGCGGTGCATGAAGAGCCCGCCGGCGTCCCGCACGCGACCTGAACCAGGCCAGCACGCTCTCCACGAGCAGGCTCGCAACGCCTTCCACGGCGCCGGCGACGAGGGCGTCGGTGAGAGTTCCCATGTGCTCGGGCTCTGCGAGACTGGCCCGATGGACATCAGAACCGCCCGTGAGCCGGACGCCCCCGGCATCCTCGCGCTCGCCGGGCAGGTGGAGCACTGGTTCGGGCCGATGGTCGGGGAGCCCGGGTTCCACGAGGCGGTGGCCAAGCAGATCCGGCGGGGGACGGCGCTGGTCGGGGTCGAGGGGGACGGGGGAGTCGTCGGCGGGCTGCTGTTCGGGGTGAAGCCGCCGGTGTACCACGTGTACTGGCTGGTGGTCGCCGAGCGGATGCGCGGGCAGGGGGTCGGGCGGGCGTTGCTGGCGGAGGCGGAGCGGCGGTTCGTGTGCGGGGTGGGGCAGTTGGAGGTGGTCACGTTCGGGGCGGACCACCCGGGAGCCGTGGCCAGTGGTGCGCGGGTGTTCTACGAGCGGCTCGGGTTCAGCCCGGCCGAGGCCACCGGGCCCGGGCCGGAGGGCGGTTCACGGCAGGTCTTCCGCAAGGGCATCACCGGACGGGGAAGCGGTGCCGTCGGCTGAGGACGGCTCGACGGTCAGGTCGGAGGCCGCGACCAGCACCTCGCCGTTGCCGAGCCAGAGCAGCCAGTGGTCGAACTCGCCGTCCTCCGGGTCGCTGCGGTAGATCGGGAAGGTGACCAGCCGCAGGCCGTCGAAGTCGAAGACCGCCGCCAGCGAGGGCGGCTGGATGGTGACGGCGGTCAGCGGCCGGCCCTCCAGGCGGGACAGCGCCTGCTGCAGGCCCTGGTCCTCGGAGCCCGCGATGACCCGGTCGGCCGTCTCCAGGCGCCAGGCGGCCATCTGGATCCACAGGTGCCACCGGCCGTGGACGAACCCGCCGGTGTCGGGCGGCAGCGGCGGGCCGAACTCCATGGTGACGTAGCTGCCGTAGCCCTGCTCCACCCGCCAGGCGGGCTCGCCGAGCAGCGGGGCGATGAGCCGCTGGGCGCGGGCGAGGTCGACGCTCCTCGCCGTCACCCCGTCACCGCCCAGCGCGGCCCCGGGCCGGCGACCAGCAGCCGGTGCGAGGGCAGCCGCAGGGTCCAGTCCGGGAGTGCGTCCGGGGTGCGGTGGTAGAGCGGGAAGACGGTCAACTCCAGCTCGCCGAAGCGGATGTGCGCCTCCCAGCCGGGCGCGAGCAGCTCCACCGAGGTGATCTCCCGGCCGGTCAGTACGGCGAGGTCCGCCGCCAGCCGCCCCTCCCGGTCGCCGGAGGCGGCCAGCACGGCGCCCTGGCCGTCGCCCGCCGCGGCCGGCAGCCGGTCCAGGCGCCAGGCCACCGCGTTGACGCCGAGCCAGCGCAGGGCGGGCAGCCTGAGCCGGAGGCCGAAGGCACCGCCGCCCGTGGGTGGCACGTGCACCTCCGCCACCGGCGCGCCGACCAGGCCGGTCAGCAGGCGGCGGAGCCCGTCGATGTCCGTGCGCTCTTCCATTGCCCGGAGTATCGGGGACGGCGGGGCCTCCCGTACAACGGAATTCGGCGGGTGCCCCCGGTCAGGGCCCGTCCTCCCGGTCCGCCTCGTCCGCCGCGTCCTCCGCGTTTTCCTCGGCCATCCCGCTGGCCCGGGCGATCGCCTCCACCGTGTCGCGGTCGCTGCGGCGGCGGGCCTCGGCGCTGTCGATCTCGTCGCGGATCGCCCGCAGCCGCTCCGGGTCGCCGGCCACCTCGGGCGGGACCAGGCGCATCACCTGCTTCGCCGCGTCCCCGTCGCCCAGGTCGGCCACCACGTAGTCGGACCGGTCCTCGCCCTCGGGGTTCACGCCGCCCAGCAGCCCCAGCAGGACCAGCAGCTCCCGCCGCACCTCGGGGCCGAAGAGCTCGCGCTCGTGCGCGTCCATCCGCACCGAGATCCGCCCGCCGCCGGCCGCGAGGTAGCCGCGCAGCACCTCCATCAGCAACTCGTACTGGGGCCCGGGCATCCGGGCCTTCAGGGTCTCGACGTAGAGCGCGAAGCGCATCCCCGCCAACTCCTGCGGGTCGGGCTCCTCGTCGGCCGGCCCGTCCGCCGCGGGCTGGTTCTCCGCCACCTGGTCCTCCCAGCGCAGTCCCGGTGCTGCTCGATGGCTCGATGGTACGGCGCAAGCGTCCGCCCCGGGCCGAGGGCCGGCCCCGCCCCCGGGCGGAAAAAGATTTCCCGGAAAATCCTGCGCCACGATGTCGAGAACGCGCGCCCGGCTCCGTCCCCGGGGTGAGAGCGGCCAGAATGGGTCGCACCGCACCGAGGAGAGAGACCATGGCCAAGTACCTGCTGCTGAAGCACTACCGCGGCGCCCCGACCCCGGCCAACTGCGTGCCGATGAGCGAGTGGACCCCCGAGGAGGTCTCGGCGCACATCAAGTTCATGCAGGACTTCGCGGCCGAGCTGGAGAAGAGCGGCGAGTTCGTCGACGCCCAGGGGCTCGCGCCCGAGGGCACCTTCGTCCGGTACGACGGGGAGGGCCGGCCGCCGGTCACCGACGGGCCGTTCGCCGAGACCAAGGACCTGATCGCCGGCTGGATGGTGATCGACGTGGACGGCTACGACCGCGCCGTCCAGCTCGCCGGGGAGCTGTCGGCCGCCCCGGGCGCCGGCGGCGAGCCGATCCACGAGTGGATCGAGCTGCGCCCGTTCATGGCCGCGCCGCCCACCATCACGGACTGACCGGCAGCATGGACGAGGCCCTGGTCCGCAGCCTCACCCCGGGCGTGATCGGGGTCCTCGTCCGCCGCGGAGCCGACTTCGCGGCGGCCGAGGACGCCGTCCAGGACGCGCTGGTCGAAGCGCTCCGCAGCTGGCCCGGCGAGCCGCCGCGCGACCCCAAGGGCTGGCTGGTGACCGTCGCCTGGCGCCGGTTCCTCGACGCCACCCGCGCGGACGCCGCCCGGCGCCGGCGCGAGGACCAGGTGGAGGAGGAGCCGCCGCCGGGCCCGGCCCGCCCGGTGGACGACACGCTGCAGCTCTACTTCCTCTGCGCCCACCCGTCGTTGACACCCGCCTCGGCGGTGGCGCTGACCCTGCGCGCGGTCGGCGGCCTGACGACCCGTCAGATCGCCCAGGCCTACCTGGTGCCCGAGGCCACCATGGCCCAGCGGATCAGCCGCGCCAAGCGCACGGTCTCCGGCGCCCGGCTCGACCGGCCGGGGGACGTCGCCACCGTGCTCCGGGTGCTCTACCTGGTCTTCAACGAGGGCTACTCCGGCGAGGTCGACCTGGCCGCCGAGGCGATCCGGCTCACCCGCCAGCTCGCGGCCGCCATCGACCACCCCGAGGTGGCGGGCCTGCTCGCCCTGATGCTGCTGCACCACGCCCGGCGCGCCACGCGCACCGCGCCGGACGGCAGCCTGGTCCCGCTCGCCGAGCAGGACCGCCGCCGCTGGGACACCCGCATGATCGCCGAGGGCGTGGCCATCCTGCAGTCCGCCCTGGCCCGCGACCAGTTGGGCGAGTTCCAGGCCCAGGCCGCCATCGCCGCCCTGCACGCGGACGCGCCCACGGCGGAGGAGACCGACTGGGTGCAGATCGTCGAGTGGTACGACGAACTCCTCCAGCTGACCGGCAACCCGGTCGCCCGGCTCAACCGCGCCGTCGCCGTCGGCGAGGCCGACGGCCCCCGCGCGGGCCTGGCGGCGCTGGGGGAGCTGGACGACGCCCTGCCCCGGTACGCGGCGGTCGCGGCCCACCTGCACGAGCGCGCCGGCGACCCGGCCCGCGCGGCACGGCTCTACGCGGAGGCGGCGGAGAAGGCGCCGAACCTGGCGGAGCGGGACCACCTGACGAAGCAGGCGGCGCGCCTCAACACGCTGCTGCGGGAGGGGCGGAGCGGATAGCGACGCGCCTTGATCGGCACGGCCCGTGGTGACACCATGCTCGTTCTCGCTGAAAGGCACCGCCATGACACCCCCAGCCACCGCGTCCACCCGGACCGGTACCGCGATCCGGATGCCACGGTGAAGGCCGTCGTCCTCGCCGAACTCGTCAGCGCGCAGGCGGCCTGATGGACGAGGAGGAGAGCCTGCGCCGCTACGGGCTGCGCCCCCGGCGGGCCCGGCTCGGCGAGGTCCGGGCGCTGCTCCGCGAGCAGACGGAGCGCGAGCGCCGCGCCCAGGGCGAGGGCGACACCGAGCTGATGAAGCTCTGCTGCGTGCAACTGTTCAACAGCGGCGAGCCGGCGGACGTGCTGCTCATCTGGGCGGCGAAGCAGGCGAGCTTCGACGCCGCCTGCTCGATCGACGTCCAACTCCTGCTCGGGCAGGGCTTCGAGGCCACGACGGCCCAACTGGCCGCCCACCCCTCGCCGTTGGCGGCTGCGGCGCTGGCCCACCTGCAGGAGCTCGACGCCATGGGCGAGTTCGAGGGCTTTACGCCGGAGAAGCACTCCGCCGGGTACGACCGCTACTACGGCGAGGAGTGACCCGGCTGCTCCGACGGCACGTCGCGCATCCGCCGCAGCGGTGAGAAGAAGACCAGCCACCCCGCCGCCCAGAACCCCAGCACCGACACCCACATCGCCGGCCGCACCCCGAACCGCGCGCCGAGCAGGCCGCCGATCAGCGCGCCGATCGGCATGGTGCCCCAGACCACCCACCGCACGGCCGCGTTCATCCGGCCCATCAGCTCCGGCGGCGTCACCGACTGGCGGTAGCTGACCTGGGCGATGTTGTAGACCATCATCGCGAAGTAGCCGCTGCTCCAGCCCAGCGCCACCAGCAGCACGCCCCAGCCGGGCCAGGCCAGCGCCGTGACGGTCTGCGGGACGGTGAAGACCAGCGCCGACACCCAGATGATCCGGGCCGAGCCGACCCGCTTGGCCAGCCGGCCGGCCAGCATCCCGCCGGCGATGCCGCCGATCGCGCCGCCCGCCAGCACCAGCCCGGCGAAGGCGGGCCGCACCTGCAGCACCCGGATCAGGTAGACCATGGCCAGTGCCGCCGTCATGCTGCTGAACAGGTTGGCGGTGGCGGTGCAGGCCACGATCCGGCGCAGGATCGGGTGGCGGATCACGAAGCGCAGGCCCTCGGCGATCCGGCTGCGCAGCGTCTCGTCCGGCTGCCGGGCCGGCGGCGGTTCCTCGCGCTTGCGGATGGCCGCGATCGACAGGACCGAGGCCAGGTAGGAGAGCGCGTCGGCGGTCATCGCGCCCGCCGCGCCGACCATCGCGACCAGCCCGCCGCCCAGACTGGGGCCGCCGAGCTGGGAGAAGGCGCTGGTGGTGCCGAGCTTGCCGTTGGCGTCCATCAGCTGCTCGCTGTCGACCAGCACGGGCAGGTAGCTCTGGTAGGAGACGTCGAAGAAGACCGTGCAGACACCGGTGACCAATGCCACCGCGTACAGCTGGGCCATCGTCAGGACGCCCAGGGCGGCGGCCAGCGGGAGCGAGCCGATCAGCAGCAGGCGCAACAGGTCGCAGGCGATCATGACGGACCGTTTGTTGCGCCGGTCCACCAGCGCGCCGGCCGGCAGCGCGATCAGCGCGAAGGCCGCCGTGCCCGCCGCGGTCAGCAGGCCGACCTGGAAGGTGCTCGCCTTGAGCACCACCACCGCGAGCAGCGGCAGCGCGACCTGGGTGACGGCCGAGCCGAGTTCGCTGACGGCCTGTCCGCTCCACAGCAGCAGGAAGTCGCGCCGGCGCCAGAGGGAGGGCGGACCGGCCTCGGAACGGTCGGCTTCGGGCGGGTCCTGCGCTAATTCGATCACCGGGTGAACTTAGCAGCGTACCAACGACGGTGCACGATCGGTTCGACCGCGAGCACCGCCGCGGCCGCCGGCACGCCGACCAGCAGCGAGCCCGCGCCGCCGCCGTTGAGCACCGCGCCCAGACAGCCGGCCGCGATCACCAGCGGCCGCACCAAAGTCAGGGGCCCGAGCCCGATCACCACGGCCAGCGTGCCGGCCCGGAACGGCAGCAGCAGGTAGCCGGCCAGCGAGACCGCGACGGCCGCGGCGAAGCAGGCCAGCGGCAGCAGGTCGCCGCGGCCGCCCGCGGCCAGCGCGGCATAGGTCCGGTCCGGGTGGGCAGCGGTGGCCAGCAGCAGCACGGCGGTCAGGGTGGGCGCGAGCAGCAGCACGGCACCCACCGCCAGCCCGCGCAGCGCCGACCGGACGGCGGCCCGGGCCTTGCGGATGCCGGCGTCGGTGCCGGCGAAGGCACGGAAGCCGCTGAACGCCGCGTCGACCAGGCCGAGCGCGGCCAGCGGCAGCGCGGGCGTCACCGGGCGGCCGCCGCGAACTGCTCCGGGCCGAGCAGCCGGCGCGCGGCCCGGCCCAACTCGCGGCGCAGCGGCGCCTCCAGCTGCGGGCGCAGCCCCAGCACCGGCCGCAGCGTGGTGCAGAACGGGTTGGCGACCCGGCGGGGCTCGTAGAGCAGCGGCCGCATGCCGGAGGCCGCGGCGGCCCGCAGCAGCGTCTCGTCGCCGTGCGCCCGACGGGCCGAGGCCACGCCGTCGTGCCGGCCCAGCGGGTGGCGCATCCGGGCCCGATGGAAGACCCAGGCGCCGACCGGCGCCAGCCCGGTGGCCGCGATGTCGTAGTGGCAGAAGGCCAGCGCGGGGGAGTCGCCCTGGGCGCGGAAGAAGGCCGCCAGCGCCGGCTCGGGGAAGTGGTGCAGCACGCCGGTGGAGACGTACACCGTGGCGGCCTCCGGCAGCGCGAAGGCATCGCCGTGCACGAAGCGGCAGTCCAGCCGCTCCGCCCGGGCCAGCCGGTCGGCCTCGCCGACCAGCGCCGCGTCCAGGTCCACGCCGACCAGCTCGACCCGCGGGCCGAGCGCGCCGGTGGCCGCCAGCCGGCGGACCAGGTAGCCCAGGCCGCAGCCGACGTCCACCAGCCGGTACGGCCCGGCCGCGCCGGTGCTGCGGATCGCCGCGAAGAGCGGCCCGAGCAGTTGGACCAGCCGGTCGCCGATCCGCAACTCCTCGCTCAGCCGCTGCAGTTCGGTGTGGACACCGATCAGCAGCCGGTCCACGGCGGCCGGGTCGAGCACCCCGTCCGGGTCGGCGGGCAGGCCGGCGACGAGCCGTGCGGCCCGGACGTCGCCCGCGGCGCGCAGCCGCTCGACCACCTCGGCACGGGAGACCGGCAGCCGGCGGCCGGCCGGATCGACCGCCGTGATCAGGTCGGATATCTCGAGTCGGGACACGGAGCAGTACCTTACGGTGCCGCCACCCGCCGCACGCCAGGTACCGTGCTGCCCATGGGGACTGACGAGACGACCGGGACGACTGTGACCGCCGCGACGACCGAGGGTCTGCGCGCCGCCGACCGCCGGCTGCAGGCCGCACAACTCGCCGCCGACGCCGAGGGGCTGGAGCCGCTGCTGGACGACCGGCTGGTCTTCACCGGCCCGGACGGGAGCCAGTTCGGCAAGGGCGCCGACCTGGAGCTGCAGCGCAGCGGCCGGCAGCGCCTGACCCGGCTCGAGGAGGAGGAGCTGGCGGTGCTGGTCACCGGCGCGACCGGCGTCAGCTGGTTCCTCGGCACGGTGGCCGGCTCGCTGGACGGGCAGGAGTTCGCCGCCCGGGTGCGCTACACCCGCACCTGGGTGCACACGGCGGACCACGGCTGGCGGGTCATCGCCGCGCACTGCGGAGCGGTCTGACGGACAGTCAGGCTCGCTCGAAGAGGCTCAGCGGGATCGGCCCGCGGTGCAGCACGTGCGGCACGTCGCCCCAGGGCAGGGCGTGGTGGCCCGGCGGCAGGGTGCGCAGGCGCCGCAGCGCCCGGTCCGTGACCTGGGAGACGGCGCGCAGGCCGGCCGTGGTGAGCGGCAGGTAGTCGTCCGGCGTGCCCGGCTCCGCCGAGGCGGCACCGGGCTCGGTGCGCATCAGGCGGATGCAGCAGCGCGCCGGGTTGAGCCGCCCCGCGTCCAGCCTCCAGAGCGGGACGGGCGCCACCTCGCGGCCGGACTCGCGCAGCGCGTCGAAGAGCACGGTGGAGTCCACCGGGGAGAGGAAGACCACCTCCGACCAGGCGCAGTCCAGCGGGAACACCCGCTCCAGCAGCCGGTGTTCGCGGCCCCGGTACTTGCGGCCGTGCCGCTCGTGCAGGTCAGGCCAGCGCTCGCGCAGTCCGCTGAGCGGGTGCAGGGCATCCCCGCGCGGGTCGTGGACGGCGGTGTGGAAGAGGGTTCCCCGGACGGTGGGGAGGGAAGAAGAGGGCATGAAAAAAGCGTCACGACACTCGACTGCCAATCGACAGCGGTGCGGACGCCTCACTTGAAGTATACAGGACGGCGTCCGCCCGGGTCGAATCACGCAGGTGACGGTCAGTCGGACTGACGTATCCCGCGCGTCGATCACCGGCGAAGACCACCGCGGACCAGGGCGGCTCCGCTCAGCCCCGGCGCTCCCGGGTGCCGTGCCCGGCGAGCGGCCGGCCCGACTCGCCGTCCCGGCTGCCCGACTCGCCGTCCCGCCTGCCCGGCTGCTCCGGCACGCGCTCCTCGTCGCCCGGCTGCCCCCGGCCGCGCCGCCGCCGGCGCCAGAACAGCACCGACCCGGCGACCAGCACCGCCGCGCCCGCGGCGACCGCGCCCCAGGTGCCGACCGTGTGCAGCAGATTGGTGGCGGAGGCGCCGAGGAAGTAGCCGGCCGCGATGTTGAGCGTGCCCCAGGTGACCGAGGCGGCCGCGCTGTAGCCGAGGAAGGGTCGGTAGGGCATCCGCGCCGCGCCCGCCGTGAACGGCACGAAGGAGCGCACGAAGCCGATGAACCGCCCGGTGAAGACCGCCGGCCCGCCGCGCCGGCGCAGGTAGGAGGCGGCACGGTCGACCCGGCCGCCGGGCTTGATCCGGTGCCGCTCGCGCGGGCGGTCGATCCGCTTGCCGAGCAGCCGCCCGAGCCAGTACCCGGTGCTGTCGCCCACGATGCCGCCGACGATCACGGCCAGCGCGAGCAGGAACGGGTTGAGCAGGCCCCGGCTGCTGAGCGCCGCCGCGAAGAGCACCACCGTCTCGCTCGGGAGCACCACGCCGATGAACGCACTGGTCTCGCCGGCCGTCAGGCCGAAGACCAGCGCGTACGACCAGAAGCCGGCTGCCGCCACCAGAGCGGTGAGGTTCACGGCGGGCCCCCAGGGAGGTTCGGAGGTGGTGTCGGGCGTGGCACCCCGAGACGGGACAACACGCAAACCGGGTGATTGATTCCGCAGGCCGCCCGCTTGACGCTCGGGAGTAGTATGTCATCGACTGATGTCATCATATGAAGACATCGCACGGTGACAGATTGCCCGACCAGGAGGGGACACCCATGGCGACCGCCCTGCCCGAACCCGGAACCACCCTGCGCGAGCGGGCGCTGGTGCCGGTCCTTGTCTTCCTCGGCACGGTGGTGGCCGTGATCAGCAGCCTCGGCGCGCCGCTGATCCCGACCATCGCCACCGTCGACCACGTCTCGCTCTCCGACGCCCAGTGGTCGCTCACCATCACCATGCTGGTCGGCGCCGTCGCCACGCCCGTGATGGGTCGGCTGGGCGACGGGCCACGACGGCGGCCGGTGGTGATCGGCGCGGCCGCCGTGGTGGTGGCCGGCAGCGTGCTGGCCGCGCTGCCGCTCGGCTTCGGGTTCCTGGTCGCCGGGCGCGGGCTGCAGGGCGTCGGGCTGGGTCTGACCCCGCTGGCCATCGCCACCGCCCGGGACGGCGTGCCCGAGGAGCGCTCCCGCTCCGCCGTCGCGCTGCTCTCCATCACCACCGTGGCCGGCGTCGGCCTCGGCTACCCGCTCACCGGGCTGATCGCCCAGTCCTTCGGCATCCACGCCGGCTTCTGGTTCGGCGCCGTGATCAGCGCGATCGGCCTGCTGGCGGCGATCCTGGTGCTGCCCGGCACCGCGCACCGCGAGGCCCGCCCGCTGGACGGGCTCGGCGCCGTGCTGCTCGGCCTCTCGGTGGCCGGCCTGCTGCTGGTGCTCACCGAGGGCGAGTCCTGGGGCTGGGCCTCGCCGCGGCTGCTCGGCCTGGCCGTGCTCGCCGTGCTGCTGCTGGCCTGGTGGGTCCGGCACGAGCTGCGCACCGCGCACCCGCTGGTCGACCTGCGCACCCTGCGCAACCGGGTGGTGCTCACCGCCGACCTGACCGGCCTGGTGGCCGGGGTCGCGATGTACCTGCTGATGTCGATGGTCACCCGCTACGTGCAGACCCCGACCGCCGCGGGCTACGGCTTCGGCGCCACCGTGGTGGTGGCCGGCCTGACCCTGCTGCCGTTCTCGGTCTTCAGCGTGCTCTCCAGCAAGGTGGTCCCGGTGATCGCCCGGCGGTTCTCCACCGCCGCCGTGCTGCCGCTGGGCTGCGCCGTCTCGCTGGTCTCGATGCTGGTCTTCCTGTTCGCCCGGGACCACCTCTGGCAGGTGCTGGTGGTGATGGCGATCGCCGGCCTCGGCGTGGGCTGCACCTTCGCGGTGATGCCCGGACTGATCGTCGGCTCGGTGCCGGCCCGGGAGATCGGCAGCGCCGTCAGCTTCAACCAGGTGCTGCGCTACGTCGGCTACTCCACCGGCAGCGCGCTCTGCGGCGCGGTGCTGCAGGCCCACACCGCCGCCGGGCACCGGCTGCCGAGCGAGGACGGCTACCGCGCCGCGCTGCTGATCGGGTGTGTCGTCTGGGTGCTCATCGGGGTGGCTACCATCGTCCTGCCGAGGCGCGCCGCCGCGGTGGCCCGGTCCGCCCGGGCGGAGGTGGACGAGCAGCTGATGGTGGAGGAGAGCATGGCGGACATCGCACCCGGCGAGGACGAGGTCCCGCTGCGGGTGACGCGTTGACCGACCACGACGAGGTCCGGCCGCCGCGCCGGCGGGACGCCGCGCGCAGCCGCGAACTGCTGGTGCAGGCCGCCATGGAGCTGTTCGCCGACCGCGGCTACGAGCGCACCACCACCCGGGAGATCGGCGAGCGGGCCGGGGTCGACCCGGCGCTGATCGCCCGCTACTTCGGCGGCAAGCTGCAGCTCTACCTGGCCGCCGTCCGGGCCGAGCAGGGCGACCAGCCGCCCGCCGACCTGCTGGACCGGGACCGGCTGCACTGGCTGCTCGCCCGCTTCGACCAGCGCGGCGGCGGCCCGTCCTTCCCGGCGGCCGTGCTGCCCGGCGACAACGCCGAGGTGCAGCGGGCCGCCCGGGAGCACCTGCGGCACCGGATGGTCGACCCGCTGCGCGAGCGGTTCACCGCCGAGGGCGTGCCGCAGGCGCAGCTGCGCGCCGAGGTGGCGGCGGCCGCGCTGGCGGGGGTGCTGATGGCCCGGACCAGCGGGGCGTTCGAGGAGCTCACCCGGGCCGACCTGGCCGAACTGGAGCCGCTGCTGCACGCCTTCCTCGGTGCGCTGCGGCCCTAGCTAGACCAGCCGTTTGGCCCGGGAGCGCAGGGTGATGGCGTGGGCGATCTCCACCACGCCGATCAGCACCAGCCAGATCCCGGCCATCACGGCCAGCGCGAAGATCGAGCTGAACGGGTCGACCAGCAGGATCGTCCCGGCGAGGGCCGTGACGATGCCGAGGAAGACCTGCCAGCCGCGTCCGGGCGCGCTGCTCGGTTGGTCCAGCGCGGCGACCGTGCCGGTCACCCCGCGGAAGAGCAGGCCGATGCCGATCCAGAGCGAGAGCAGCAGTACCGACTGGTAGGCGCCGCGGAAGCAGAGCAGGCCCAGCAGCAGCGAGAGCGCGCCGCTGATGAAGCCGAGCACCCGCAGGCCGGTGCTGACGTGCACGGTGGAGGCCAGCACGATCTGCAGGATCCCGCTGATCACCAGGTAGACGCCGAACAGCACGCCGATCACCTCGAGGGTGCGGTCCGGCCAGGCCAGCACCACCACGCCGAGCGCCACGGCCAGCAGGCCGAGCACCAGCGCGGTGTGCCAGCCGAACTTGGCGAGCGCGGCCAGCGGAGTCGGCGGGTAGTCATCCGATGGGTATGTCATGGGGCCCACGATCGGCGCCCCGCCACCGGCCCGCACCCGAACACGTCCGAGCGGGTGACGGGCGACGGGGCGCTCGGGGGCGGAGCCTCAGGGGTTGAGCGCGCCCCCGTTGCCCGCGCGGACCGCCTCCACCGCCTGCTGGTGCAGGGTACGCGCGGTCTGCTCCTCGGACACCTCGACGGGGCTGCCCTGGAGGGTGAACCAGTCCTGGGCGTCCGTGTACTGCACGGTCAGGATCGCCTCGGTACCGGTCCAGGTGGTGTGGACGCTCAGGTCGCCGCTGAGTTGCGCCCCCTCGACGGTGCGGACCCCGCCGGGTCCGGCCCACACGTTCTTCGTCGTCCAGGTCGCCCAGGACGCCGGCTCGTCTGCCATGGCGCTGTCTCCACTTCGGGGGATCGCATGCGATGGGGGTGCGGCGGTCGTGCCGCTACACGGTGTGACAACCCGTCACATGCTAGCTGGCCCGGTGGGTGATCGCGCAGCGGGGGGTCGGCCGGGCAGCACGAACACGCCCGTCCTGGGCCCGATCCGGCCGACCCCAGCCGGATCGGGCCCAGGGGGCGTCGCGGGTGCGGCAGGCCAGGGAAACCCGCCCACCCGTGGTAGCCGGCGGCCGATCTCTGCACAGTCAGATCCGCCGGCGTTTCCGGTCGACCGACGTGCCCGGGGAAGCCGCCTGTCGTCCGGAGCCTTGGGTGCTCCATCCACTCCCTTCAGCGCCGGGGGCCCGGGAAGTGTCACACCTTTCCGAAGAATTTTTTCCGGCCGCCTCCAGCGGGTTCACCGGGCGGCGGTGAAGGCGCCCACCAGCTCGGCGAACTCCGCGCCGCGCTCGAAGAAACCCACGTGGCCGGCGTCCAGTTCGGCGTAGGCGCTGCCCGCGATCGCGGCGTGCAGGGCCCGGCTGTGCTCCACCGGCACGGTGGCGTCCTGGCCGAACCCGACCACCAGGGTCGGCGTCGTGATCCGCGGCAGCAGCGCCCGGATGTCCATCGCGAGGTCCAGTTCGAGGTGCCGCAGGGTGCCCGGGGTGGGCGGCATGTTGGGTACCAGCTGCTCCACCGCGGCCGGACCGAGGCCGTTCAGGAAGCCCCGGCTGAAGCCGGTCAGGGTGATGAGCCGGCCGAAGGCCTCGGCGTCGTGGTCGGCGATCCGGCGCCACACGGTGAAGAGGTTGCGCAGGTATTCGTCACCCTCCGTGTGCGCCCAGCCGGCGGCCAGAATCAGCCGGCGGACCAGGTCGGGGCGCAGGGCCGCGGTGGTGGCGGCGACGGCGGCGCCCATCGAGAAGCCGAGCAGGTCCACCGGGCCGGTGCCCGCGTCCTCGATCACGGCGATCAGCTGGGCGGCAAGCAGTCCGGTGCTGAGCGGGCCGCCGTCGTCGGTGGTGCGCTCGGTGCCGGACAGGTCCGGGGTGAGCACGGTGCGGTGGGCGTTCAGCCGGGGGACCAGCTCGCCCCAGGTCAGCTCCGCGCCGCTGGAGCCGGTGCCGTGCACCAGCACCAGGGCGGGGCCGGTGGCGCCGGCGGTGGGATCGTGGCGGTCGTAGCGGACCAGGGCGGTGCCGGCGGCGACGGTGTGCAGGGTGGACATGGTGACGCTCCTTCAGGGGGGCCGGTCGTTCCGTCGCCCTGAACCCTGCCGCCGGCCGGAACGGCGGGGGAGGGCATCGCGGAGCCTGGGACCGGCAGTCCCTGGATGGGGCGCGGGCGGTCCGGCAGGATGGTGATCATGACCATCAACCGCGCCGAGCTCGCCGACTTCCTCCGCCACGCCAGGGAGCGGGTCTCGCCCGCCGACCTCGGGCTGCCGGTCGGGCCGCGCCGGCGCACGCCCGGGCTGCGGCGCGAGGAGGTGGCCCAGCTGGCGGCGATGTCCGCCGACTACTACGTCCGGCTGGAGCAGGCCCGCGGCCCGCAGCCCTCGCCGCCGATGCTGGCCGCGCTGGCCCGGGCGCTGCGGTTGACCGACGACGAGCGGGACCACCTGTACCTGCTGGCCGGGCACCGCCCGCCGGCCGCGCGCGCGACCGGCGACCAGGTGGCGCCCGGCCTGCTGCACCTGCTCGACCAGCTGGCCGGCACGCCCGCCCAGGTGCTGAGCGAGCTGGGCGACGTGCTGGCGCAGAACGACACCGCCCGGGCGCTGCTCGGTGGGGTCTGCACGGTCTCCGAGCACGGGCGCAACGTGGTCTGGCGCTGGTTCACCGACCCGGCCGTGCGGGCCGGCTACCCGGTGGAGGAGCACGGCTACCTGGGCCGGCTGCACGTCGCCGACCTGCGGGCGGCCAGCGTGCGGCGGGCCGAGGAGCCGGCGGCGGCCCGGCTGGTGGCGCGGCTGACCGGGGCCAGTGCGGAGTTCGCCGAGCTCTGGGAGCGGCACGAGGTGGCGGTGCGGCGGCGCAGCCGGCTGCGGCTGGTCCACCCGGTGATCGGGCCGCTGGAGCTGGACTGCAAGGTGCTGATCGACCCGGAGAGCGATCAGCGGCTGGAGCTCTTCACGCCGCCGCCGGGCAGCGCGGCGGCGGACCGGCTGGCGCTGCTGGCGGCGGCGGTCTGACCGCTACCCGGCGGTGAGCCGCAGGGCGACGTACGGGACGGTGTCGCCGTCCAGCAGGTAGCGCTCGACCTCGGTGAAGCCCTGCGCCGCGGCGAACTGCAGGCCCTCGGTGTTGCTCGCCAGCACCACGGTCTCGATCGGGGCGCCGAAGGCCCGGGCCCGCGCCAGTCCGCGCAGGTAGAGGGTGCGGCCGTGGCCCCGGCGGCGGTGCGCGGGGAGGACGCGGGAGATCACCATGGCGACCGGCTCCTCCTCGGTCGGCGGGCGGACCGTGCTGCAGCCGATGGCGGCGTCGCCGAGGTGGGCGACCTCCAGGTGGTAGCGGCCGGACCGCTCGCGCACCTGCTCCAGGCTGAGCGGATCGGTCGGGATGACGGCGTTGTGCACCAGCTGCCAGTCGGCGGCCAGTGCGTCGCCGTCCACCTGGTGGATCACGAGCTCGGACATGGCGGTAGCCAACCGGGCGGGCCGCGGGCCGGTCAACCGGATTTCCGGGCCGGCCCGCGGTGAAGCGGGCCGGAGCCGCCGGGGGCGCTGTCGGCGGTGCGCGCTATGGTCGGCTGGTCGCGAGCCACGGGCCGACTTCCCAGGCCCTCAACCGAAGGTGAGTCATCGTCATGTCCGCGCCGTCCGCCGCGCCAGCCCCGTGGGCTTCCGAGCACGAGCCGCACGAGCCGCTGGTGGTCGAGCTGGAGGACGGCACCGTGCTGACCGGGCCCGACCGGGCGGCGCTGGGCCGGGCGCTGGACCTGCTCGCGGGCGAGGGCAACCAGTTCCTGGCGATCGGCCGGTTCCGCACCGCGCCCGAGGAGTACATCCAGGTCTACCGGCACGCGGCCGAGGGCTGGCAGGTCGAGTACCGGGACGGTTCGGCGGAGCGGCACTTCCAGGCCGTCGGCCACCAGTCCCGGCGGCGCACCGAGCAGCTGCTCTGGGGCTGGGTCAGCGCGGCGCCCGGCTGGCGGGAGGCGGCGGACTGGGTCCGGCTCGAGCCCGCCGAGCTGCTGCCCGACGCCCGGCTGGTGCGGATCCGGCACCGGCCCGGTGGCCGCACCGAGGCGGTCGGCTGGTACCGGGAGGGGCAGTTCCTCGCCGGCCGCCACCCGCTGCCGGGCGGGCCGGAGGAGCTGGTGATGCTGCACCTCTTCGACGCCGAGGGCCAGCACACCGGCACCCGGCTGCAGCCGGCCGGGGGGCCGGGCGAGGCGGCCCGGCTGCTCGGCGAGCTGCTGGCGGCGCTGCCGGAGCCGGAGGCCGGCGACATCGCGGTGCAGCCGTTCCGGATCGAGGTGCGGGGTGCCGAGTGGGGTCTGCTGGACCGCGCGGCTGAGCACGGCGGCACGGAGTGGTACGAGCTGGTGCCGCAGCGGATGGGCTTCCACGCGCCCTGGGACGGGCGGTACGAGGGCTGAGCTCAGCCGCTCAGCCCGGCCAGCGCGGTGCGCAGCCGCTCCGCCGCCTGGTCGGCCACCGCCGCCAGCTCGGGCTGGCCGGTGAAGCGGACCAGCAGCTGCGGGTCCATCGCCTCGACCACGGTGCGGCCGCCGGCCGTGCGGACCACCACGTTGCAGGGCAGCAGCAGGCCGATCCGGCGGTCCGCCTCCAGCGCCTGGTGGGCGAGCGGCGGGTTGCAGGCGCCGAGGATGACGTACTCCTCCAGTTCGACGCCGAGCTTGGCCCGCAGGGTCGCCTGGATGTCGATCTCGGTCAGCACGCCGAAGCCCTGCTCGGCCAGCGTGGCCCGGACCTTCTCGACGGTCGGCGCGAACGGCGCGTCCACGGTGGTGCTGATGCCGTACTCCATGGGTTCCTCCGGTTCCTGGTGATACCCCTATGGGTATATCCGCGACGCTGTCAGCGTACGGCGGGCCGGCGGGGTCGGGCAAATACCCCACGCGGTATGTCGTCAGGGTCCCGTCACTCGGCGGCGAGCGCCGACTCCACCAGCGCCACCCGGTCCGCCAGCGGGACGGCCGGGATCTCCAGCAGGGCGAAGCCGAAGGAGCGGTAGCTCTGCCGGTGCACCCGCTCGAAGTCCAGCGAGTCGGCGAAGCTGATCCGCCGGGCCGCCGTCGGGACGCAGAAGCCGAGGTTGCGGACGAAGAAGACGGCGGGCTGGTAGACCCGCTGGGTGGCGATCCGCTCCAGCTCCGCGCGCAGGGCCGCCGGCACCGGCAGGCCCAGATACTCGGCCAGCGCGTAGGTGCAGACCGGCGAGCGGTCGAAGAGCTGCAGCGCCGCCGGGACGGCACCGAGCTGGCGCTCGCGCTGCTCGGTGGCGATCCGCTCGATGAACTCCGGCTCGGCCCACGGCTCGTCCACCCCCGCCGCCTGGGCCCGGGCGATCACATCGGTCGCGGCCTCCGGCACCACGTTGTGGCCGCGCGCGGCCAGGGCGTGCAGCAGGGTGGTCTTCCCGGCGCCGGGGGTGCCGGTGAAGATGAAGCGGCGCATGGGAGGTGACGGCCCCTCGGGAGTGTAGAACCGGGCGAGCCCGCCGTCGGACTGACGGCGGGTCGGCGGAATGTCAACGGCGGGAGTGGCGGAGCGAAGGGCAGCGGGCGCGTGAGCGCGTGACCGGTGCGCTGAAACCACCGGGACCCCGCGCGAAACGTCGCAGGCGGATGGCCCGATGCTCGCAGTGTAGCGCAGCGGGACCCGGTGGCGGCCGAACCGGCCGGGCACGTCCCGGATCCCCGATCCGGGACGCGCCTTCGGTCAGTGCCGGGCCAGTGCGGCCCGCAGGGCTGCGCCGAGTTCGGCGAGGCCCTTGGTGTTGGTCATCGTGTGGTGGGTGGTGTGGATCGGCGTGTCGAGGATCGAGCCGGTGTAGTAGGGGCGCCAACTCCCTGCGGTCGGGGCGTCGTTGTCCCGTTCCTCGAGGGCGGTGAAGAAGAGCAGGTTGCCGTCGAAGCGGGCCGGCTTGTAGCGGGAGAGCAGGCGGCTGCTGCGGACCAGGCTCTCGGTCAGGCCGTTGGCCTCGTCCGGGGAGAGCATCGGCATCGCCGTCAGCACCTCCTCGCGCAGCTCCGCCGGGCCGGGCAGGCCCGGTTCGGCTCCCGGGTAGCAGTCCAGCACCGCCACCAGTGCGACCTGTTCGCCGGTCGCCTGCAGCTGGGCCGCCATCGCGTGGGCGACCGCGCCGCCGAAGGACCAGCCGAGCAGGTGGTACGGGCCGGCCGGCTGCACCGCACGGATCTGCTCCACGTAGTCGGCCGCCATCGCCTCCACCGTCTCCGGCAGGCCGTCGCGCTCGCTGAGGCTGCGGGCCTGCAGGGCGTAGAGCGGGCGGCCGTCGGTCAGCTCCTCGGCGAGGCCGCGGTACGACCAGCCGAGGCCGAAGCCGGGGTGCACGCAGAACAGCGGCGGCAGTTCGTTGCCGGTGCGCAGCTCCAGCAGCGGCGCGAACGGCTCGCCCTCCGGGCCGAAGCCGCCGAACGCCTCCGCCACGGTGGCGGGCGCCGGCGCGGGCGGCGGCTCGAGCAGCCGCACCGCCGGACCGCCCTTCGCCACCGTCGCCAGCCGGGCCACCGTCTGGTGGGTGAAGACGTCCCGGACCGAGAGGGTCAGGCCGGACTGCCGGGCCCGGGAGACCAGTTGGATCGAGCTGATCGAGTCGCCGCCGAGTTCGAAGAAGCCGTCGTCGGCTCCGACCGAGGGCAGCCCCAGCTGCTCGGCGAAGAGCTCGGCCAGCATCCGCTCGCGCTCGCCCTCCGGCGGCCGGCCGCTGCTCACGGCGGTGCTGAAGTCCGGTGCGGGCAGCGCCTTGCGGTCCAGCTTGCCGTTGGGCGTCACCGGCAGCGCGTCCAGCAGCAGCACGGCGGCCGGCACCAGGTGGTGCGGCAGCCGCTGCTCCAGCCAGCCGCGCAGCTCGCCCGGCCGTACCGGCCCGCTCGCCACCGCGTAGCCGACCAGCCGGTTGTCGCGGACCGCCGCAGCCGCCTGCGCCACCGCCGGGTGCTCGCCCAGCACCCCTTCCAGCTCGCCGAGTTCGATCCGGAAGCCGCGCAGCTTGATCTGTCCGTCGGTGCGGCCCAGGTACTCCAACTGCCCGTCGGAGCGCCAGCGGACCAGGTCGCCGGTGCGGTACATCCGGGTGCCCGGCGCGCCGAACGGGTCGGCCAGGAAGCGCTCGGCGGTCAGCGCCGGGCGGTCCAGGTAGCCGAGCGCGATGCCGTCGCCCGCCAGGTAGAGCTCGCCCGGCACCCCGATCGGCTGCGGATTGAGCGCCGGATCCAGCACGTACACACGGCTGTTGAGGATCGGGCGGCCGATCGGCGGGGCGCCGGTGCCGGCCGTCAGCGGATCGCTGAGGGTGACGGCGACGGTGGCCTCGGTCGGGCCGTAGGCGTTGACCATCCGGCGGCCCACCGCCCAGCGGTCCACCAGGGCGGGCGAGCAGGCCTCGCCACCGGTGGCCAGCGAGGTCACGGTGGGTAGTCCGTCGGCCGGCAGCGCCGCCAGCGCGACCGGCGGCAGCAGCATGTGGCTGACCCGCTGCTCGGCGGCCAGCTCGATCAACGGCGCGCCCGGCGCCAGCCGTTCGGCCGGGGCCAGCACCACCGTGGCGCCCGCGGTGAGCGCCGTGAACAGCTCGAAGACCGCCGCGTCGAAGCTGGGCGAGGCGAACTGCAGCACCCGGCTGTCCGGCTGCACCGCCAGCCGCTCGATCAGCGCGGCCGCCAGGCTGGCCAGCCCGTGGTGCGGCACCAGCACGCCCTTGGGGCGGCCGGTGGAGCCGGAGGTGTAGATCAGGTAGGCCGGGTGGCCGGCCCGCAGCGGTACCAGGCGCTCCTCCTCGGCCACGTTCCCGCTCGGCAGCTCGGTCAGCCGGCCGCTCAACTCCAGGTAGTCGAGCAGGAGTTGCGGGGCGTTGCCGTTCGGCAGCGGGGTGTGGCGGTCGGTCAGCACCAGGGCCGGCGCGGAGTCGGCCAGCAGGTAGGCGATCCGTTCGGCCGGGTAGCCCGGGTCCACCGGGACGTAGGCGGCGCCCGCCTTCAGCACGGCCAGCAGGGCCACCACGAAGGTCTCCGAGCGCGGCAGCGCCAGCGCCACCCGCCGGCCCGCGCCGATCCCCAGGCTCAGCAGGTGCCGGGCCAGCCGGTTGGACTCCTCGTTGAGTTGACGGTAGGTCAGCTCCGAGCGCTCGAAGGCCAGTGCGGTATGATCGGGAGTACGGGCGGCCTGTGCCTCGAAGAGCGCGGGCAGGGTGGCCGGAGTGGCCTCCAGTGTGCCGGTGTCGTTCCACTCCTCGAGGATGCGCGACCGTTCCGCCTCGCCCAGGATGTCGATCCGGCTCAGCCTGGTCTCCGGTGCTTCGGCCACGGCGGCCAGCAGCAGGCGGAACCGCTCCGCCAGCAGGGCCACGGTCTCCGGGTCGAACAGGTCGGTCGCGTACTCGATGGTGCCGGTCAGTCCGGCCGGCTCCCCTTGGGCGTCGGTGGTCTCGCCGAGCGTGAGGGAGAGGTCGAAGCGGGCGGTCCACAGGTCGGGCTCCGCCGCGCGGGCCCGCAGGCCCGGCAGCTCCAGGGTCGGTGCGGCGGTGTTCTGCCAGGCGATCACCGTCTGCACCAGGGGGTGGCGGCCCATCGTGCGGGCCGGTCTCAGCGCGTCCACCAGCTGCTCGAACGGCAGGTCCTGGTGGGCGAACGCACCGAGCGCCGACTCCCGGACCCGGTCCAGCAGTTCGGTGAAGCTGGGATCACCGGACAGGTCGGTGCGCAGCACCAGTGTGTTGACGAAGAATCCGACCAGGTCGTGCAGGGCCTCGTCGGTGCGCCCGGCGACGGGGGTGCCGATGGGGATGTCCTCGCCGGCGCCGAGCCGGCCGAGCAGGGCGGCGAGCGCGGCCTGGGCCACCATGAAGACCGTGGTCCGCCGGTCGGCGGCCAGCTTCACCAGGGCGCGGTGCAGCGCGGCGTCGGTGCGCAGCGGCACCGACTCGCCCCGGTGGCTGGCCACCGCCGGGCGGGGCCGGTCGGTCGGCAGCGCCAGCTCCTCCGGCAGGCCGGCCAGCCGCTCCGTCCAGTAGGCGAGTTGACTGGCCATCAGTTCGGTCGGCTGCTCGGCGGTGCCGAGCAGTTCGTGCTGCCAGAGGGTGTAGTCGGCGTACTGGGCGGGCAGCGGTCTCCAGCCGGGGGCGCGGCCGGCCAGCCGGGCGGTGTAGGCGGTGGAGAGGTCCTGCGCCAGCGGGCGCATCGAGGCACCGTCGGCCGCGATGTGGTGTACCGTCAGGAGCAGCACATGGCGCTCCGGATTGGTGCTGAACAGGGTCGCCCGCACCGGGAGTTCGCGGGCCAGGTCGAAGCCCCGGCGGGCGGCGGCGGCCACCTGGTCGATGATCGTGTCCGCCGAGCTCGCCACCCGTTCGAGGGCCAGCACGGCGGGGCGGATCTCCTGGTAGGGCGTGCCGTCGGGGTGTTGCGGGAAGACGGTGCGCAGCGCCTCGTGCCGGTGCAGCACGTCGACCAGGGCCCACTGGAGCGCGTCGGTGTCGATCGTGCCGGTCAGCCGGACGGTCAGTGGCAGGTTGTAGGTCGCCGCGTCCGCGCCCTCCAAGGTGCCGATGAACCAGAGGCGTTGCTGTGCGAAGGAGAGCGGGAGGCGGCGCGGGCGCGGGGCGGGGCGGACCGCCGGGCGGGTCGGTCCGTGCTGGTCGAGCAGCGGGGCCAGGACGGCGACGCTGGGGGCCTCGAAGACGGTGCGCAGCGGGAGTTCGACGCCCAGGGCGGTGCGGATCCGGCCGATCAGCCGGGTGGCGAGCAGGGAGTGACCGCCGAGCGCGAAGAAGTCGTCGTCGATCGAGACCGACTCCGCGCCCAGCACCTCGCCCACCAGCTCGCAGAGCAGCCGCTCGCGGGCGTCGCGCGGGGCCCGGCCGGTGCCGACCACCGCCTCCGGCGCGGGCAGCGCCAGCCGGTCCACCTTGCCGGTGGGCGTCAGCGGGATCGCGTCCAGCAGCACGACGGTGCTCGGCACCATGTAGTCGGGCAGCGAGCGGCCCAGGTCGGCGCGGAGTTCGGCGGGGGTGATCCGCGGGCCGTGCTGCACCGGGACGGCGTAGCCGATCAGCCGCTGGTCGCCCGGCCGGTCCTCGCGGACCAGCACGGTGGCCCGGCGGACCGCCGGGTGGTCGCTCAGCGCGGCCTCCACCTCGCCGAGTTCGACCCGGTTGCCGCGCACCTTGACCTGCGAGTCGGCGCGGCCGAGCAGCTCCAGCTCGCCGTGCCCGTCCCAGCGGGCCAGATCGCCGGTGCGGTACATCCGGGCACCCGGGGCGCCGAACGGGTCGGCGGGGAACCGCTCGGCGCTGAGCGCGGCGCGGCGCAGGTAGCCGCGGGCGAGCGCGGCCCCGCCGACGTACAGCTCGCCGACCGCCCCCGGCGGCACCGGGCGCAGGGCGTGGTCGAGCACGTAGGCCGTGGTGTTGTCGATCGGCAGGCCGATCGGCTGGCGGTCGGCGTCGACCCCGCCGATCACGGACTCGCCGCAGATCTCCGAGCAGCCGTAGAAGTTGACCAGCCGAGCGCGCGGCAGCAGCTTGGCGAAGCGGGCGGCCAGGTACGGCGGCAGGTTCTCGCCGGTGGTGATCCAGAGCTCGCAGGAGGCCAGCCGGGCGGGCTCGGCCTCGGCCAGGTCGAGCATCGCGGCGAGCAGGCTCGGCACCATGATGATCCGGCCGACCCGGTGCCGGGCGATCAGCGCGGTCAGCGCGGCCGGGTCCCTGGCCTCGGCGCCGTCGGCCAGCACCATGCCGCGCCCGAAGAGCAGCGAGGCCATGACCTCGCTGCTGCCGTCCACGAAGCTCAGCGAACTCTTCGCCAGCGAGGGGCGGTCCGGGTGGAACGGGTGCGCGCGGGCGAGCGCTGACAGGTGGTTGGCCTCGGCGGCGTGCACGCCGACCACGCCCTTCGGGCGGCCGGTCGAACCGGAGGTGTAGACGACGTAGGCCGGGTGCTCGGGGCGCAGCGGGGAGCGGCGCTCCTGCTGGGTCAAGTCTGCTGTGTCGGAGGGGAGTTCGACCTGGTCCAGGCGGATCAGCCGGTCCGGGTCGGTGGCCAGGCCGGCGGTGCCGGCGTCGGCCAGCACCACCGCGGGCGCGGCGTCGGCCAGCATGTAGCCGATCCGCTCGGCGGGCCAGGTCGGGTCCACCGGGAGGTAGGCCGCGCCGGACTTGAGCACGGCCAGCAGGGCGACCACCAGCTCGGTGGAGCGCGGCAGGGCGAGTGCCACCAGGTCCTCCGGGCCCACGCCGCGGTCCACCAGCAGCCGGGCCAGCCGGTTGGCCCGGGCGTTCAGCTCCCGGTAGTCCACCGGAACGTCTCGGCAGACCAGGGCGGTCTCGGCGGGCGTGCGGGCGGCCCGCTGCTCGAACAGCTCGGTCAGCGTCGCGCCGGGGAAGGCCGGTTCGACGGCCGGGCCGGTGCCGGCGGCGATCCGCTCGGCGGCGCCGGCCAGGTCGACGGCGGCCAGCGGCCGGGCCGGGTCGGCCTGCGCCAGCGCCTCCAGCAGGGCGCGGAACCGCCGGGTGTGCGCGGCCAGTTCCTCGGCGGTGTAGACCGCCGGGTTGGCGTCGACGGTGACCTTGACGCCGTCGCCGGACTGCCGGTCGAAGAACATGAAGGCCAGGTCGTCCACCGGCCCGGTGAGGAAGTTGTGGAAGGTGGTGCGCTGGCCGGCGAAGCTGAGGTCGTAGTCGAAGGACATCAGGTTGACCGTCGCGCCGACCAGCGGGCGGCCGGCGCCGGAGAGTTCGCGGCGCATCTCCTCGTAGCGGTAGCGCTGGTGGCGCAGCGCGGTGCGGGCGGTGGCGCTGATCTGCTTGACCAGCGCGGCCAGGCTGAGCGCGGGCGGCACGGAGATCCGCAGCGGCAGCACATTGGTGAGCATCGCGGGGACGGCGCGGGCCACCCGGCCGACCCGGGCGGTCACCGGCAGGCCGAGCACCACCTCGGTGCTCCCGGTCAGCCGGCCGGTGTAGACGGCGGCGGCCGCCATCACCAGCACCGAGCGGCTGACCCCGAGCCGGCGGGCGGCGGAGTGCAGTGCCTGCGCCTCGGCGGGGTCGAGGGCCAGCTCGTGGCGCAGGTGGGTGTGCGAGGGGCGGGCGTGGCGGCCGCCCAGCCAGGTCGGCTCGGGGCGGTCGGCGAGCTGGGCCAGCCAGAACTCGCGGTCCTTGCGGTACTGCTCGGAGCCCGCGTAGGCGGCCTCCTGCTCGATCAGCTCGCCGAAGCCCGGCAGCGCGGCGGCCGGATCGGGCTCGCGGCCCTCCACCAGCGCGGTGTAGAGCTCGGCCATCCGGGCGGCGACCAGCGGGCCGCCGTAGCCGTCGACCACGGCGTGGTGGCTGCGCTGGAACCAGAACCAGTGGTCGTCGGCGGCCCGGTAGAGGGTGGAGAGGTAGCCGGGGCCGGTGCGGGGGTCGAGCGGGATGGCCAGTTCCGTGCGGATCCGCGCCTTCGCGGCGGCCCACGGGTCCGGGTGGCCGCCGAGGTCGACGAAGGCGTACTGGGCGGGATCGGCCGCCACCAGGCGCTGGGTGGTCTCGCCGTCCACCGTGTCGAAGCGGAGCCGGAACGCCTGACAGTCCTCCAGCAGCTGCCAGTAGGCGGCCTCGAACAGGACCGGGTCGACCGGACCGTGGATCTCCACGCACTCGGAGACCTGGATGGCCGGACTGGCGGGGTCGAGCTGCTGGGCGAACCACATCCCGTGCTGGCCGGCGGTCAGCGGCCAGCTCACGGTCTTCGCGTCCGACATGGATCTTCGTGCTCCGGTTCGTGCGCGTCGCAGTGACGCGCGGTAGTGACTGCGGGCCCGGACGGGGAGGGCCCGGGCACGCTACATGATGTTGATCAACATGGTCCGAGCACCAGAGCCGCCCGGTTCGCGGGCACGGCCCACCGGTGAAGTTCAGCCAAACGTTCCATGGAAGGCTGATGGTTCCGGTGGTCGAATCCGTTGCCCCGCTTCACGAAGCGGTCGGGGCAAACAGTGCAGATCCGGACAGATGTCCTCCCATTGACGATCATTTCCGGCCAGTTTTGCTACCGCCCGGCGCGCCGCGCCGCTGTGACCACGTCATTTCGCCAATGTCCGGAACTCGATCACGCAGGGTTTCGGCCTGGCTCTGCACGGCTACGACCGGTTGGTTGCGGCCTCGGAGCAATGGTTGCGTGGATGACGGACCGTCAACTCTACTGCTGGGTAGAATCGGTGGCGTTCATGACGGGCCCCGTGGGGGCGTCGACGACCCTACAATCGAGCGGTGACACGCCCCCGCGGCCCTTACCGGAACTCCCTGGCGAAGCGCCGGCAGATCATCGAAGCCGCCCTGACCGCGTTCGCCGAGGCCGGCCGCCGCACCGTCTCGGTCCGGGACATCGCCCAGCGGGCCGGCCTGACCGACGCCGGCGTGCTGCACCACTTCGGCAGCCGGGAGGCGCTGCTGACGGCGGCTCTGGAGGCCCGGGACGCGGAGGCCGGCGAGCCGGACGGGCGGGTGGCCGGGCCCGGGATGGTCCGGCTCTTCGCCGAGGTGGCGGCTGCCGCGGCCGAGCCCGACCAGCCCGCGCACGCCTTCCTGCGCGGCCGCAACCGCCGCCGGCGGGAGCGGAGCGCCCAGGCGCTGGTCGCCGAGGGCGCCGCCGGGGCCGTGGTGGCCGGCGCCATGGACCCGGCCCGGGCGGCGCGGCTCCTGCTGGCGGCGGCCGACGGCCTCCAGCTGCAGTGGCTGGTGGAGCCGGAGCTGGACCAGGCGGGCGACCTGGCGGCGCTCACCGAGGTGCTGGCGGCGGCGGTGCGGCAGGGGAGCGCGGTCGGGCCGTAGCTCTCCCGGGCGGATTGCTATGCTGACGGCGCGTCGGGCAGGACGACCACGGGGGTGCCCGGCGTGAACCGGCCGCCCGGGTCGGCCGCCACCGGTCAGCGCCGCGCCGCCGGGGCGAGCCAGAGGGCCTCGGCAGTGGCGCAGAGGGTGCCCGTGCGGGTCAGGATGGCGCTGCCGACCAGGTGCTTGCGGCCGGAGCGGGTGATCGGCCAGCCGAGGACCAGGTGCTCCACGCCCACCTGGACGGGGTGCAGCAGGGTGGCGGACAGTGAGGCGGTCACGGTGTTGGCGGGGGCGCCGCCGAAGAGGCGGGAGACCCAGCCGCCGGGGCAGTCGAGGCCGGCCCAGACGAGTTCGGCGGGCAGGGCGTCGCCCCCGGGGTACAGGGCCGGCTCGGGGGTCCAGACGGCGACGGCGCGGGAGTGCTCCGGCAGCGGGGCGAAGAGCTGGCGCAGCCCGCGGCCGGTGGCGCGTTCGGTGTTGCAGGCGAAGCAGTCGCCGCCGTCCAGCGGTCCGGTGCGGGCGAGTTCGCGGCCGGCGCGTTCGGCCTCGCGCCAACTCGGCAGCCGGTCCGGCGCGCTGACCGGGGCGCAGGGGCGGGCGCTGGTCAGAACGGCGTCGCCGTGGACCAGTTCACGGCCGCCGCGCTCGCGCTCGCGCAGTTCGACGGGCCGGCCGACCGGGGTGGGCCGGTGGAAGGAGACCTTGGCCGAGCCGCCCGGCACCTCCCGGGCCAGTAGTCCGGCGAGGTAGCCGCCGAAGGCCACCCCGGGGAACCCGTACACGTGGTCCGGCACAGTGACGGACCGCGCCTGCTTCGCCGTGCCGCCGTTCATGCCCCGTTCCGCCCCTCTGCCGCTGCCGCACCCGACCGACGCCGGCTCACATCCTGCCACCTCAGCGGGCGTAGCCGACGGGCAGCGAGGTCCGCAGCCCGGCGCCCTCGGGAAGGCGCGGGGCGGGGCGGCCGGTCAGCTCGGCGAGGGTGAAGTCGACGGTGCCGCCCAGACGTCGGCGGCGCGGACCAGCAGGCAATGGCCGGCGCCCGCCGCCTCCGGACGGCGGATCTGCGCCAGCTCGCCGGCCCGCTCCGGCTCGCTCAACCTCCCGCTCTCCTGAGCCGTGATCTCTCCGGCACTCAGGAGCCCGCTGGGGAGAGGGGGTTGACGGGCAGTGCACCGGCTCCAAAGTCCGCGATGACGCGATGACGGAGGTCACGGGCAGCGCACCACCTGGCCCGCCCAGGAGAGCCCGCCGCCGAAGCTCAGCAGCAGCACCGGCGCGCCCGGCTCCAGCTCCCGGCGCTCCACCAGCTTGGCCAGCGCCAGCGGCACCGAGGCGGCCGAGGTGTTGCCGGAGTCCACCACGTCCCGCGCCACCACCGTCCGCTGGTCGAGTCCGAGTTGGCGCACCAGCACCTCGATGATCCGCAGGTTGGCCTGGTGCGTCACCACCCCGCCCAGCTCGGCCACCGCCACCCCGGCCCGCTCGCAGGCCGCCAGCGCGACGGCCGGCAGCTCGGTGGTGGCCCAGCGGAACACCGTCTGGCCGTCCTGGGAGAAGGCCGGATGCCAGTCGTCGACCAGCCGGACGGCCTGGCCGCGGGTGGGGTCGGAGCCCCAGACCACCGGGCCGATGCCCGGCTCCGCGGCGGCGCTGAGCACCGCCGCGCCCGCGCCGTCGCCGAGCAGCACACAGGTGGAGCGGTCGGTCCAGTCGGTGAGATCGGACATCTTCTCGGCCCCGATCACCAGCGCGTGCCGCGCCGCCCCCGCGCGCAGCGAGTGGTCCGCCAGGGCCAGCGCGGTGCAGAATCCGGCGCAGCCGTTGTTGACGTCGAAGGCCACGGCGTCCGGTATGCCCAGGCGGCCGGCCACCTGGGCGGCGGTGGACGGGCAACGGTCGATCGCGCTGCAGGTGGCGACGGTGACCAGCCCGATCTCCCCGGGCACCAGGCCGGCCGCCGCCAGCGCCTTGCCGGCGGCGGCGGTGGCCAGGTCGGCCACGCTCTCCCGCGCCCCGGCGATCCGGCGGGTGGCGATGCCGGTGCGCCGGCGGATCCACTCGTCGCTGGTGTCGACCAGCCGCGCCAGGTCGTCGTTGGTGAGGACGCGCTCGGGCTGGTGGTGGCCGAGGGCGGTGATGCGGGATCCGGTCACGGCGGGTCCTCCGGTGCTCCAAGGGACAGCGGTCAGCCGGAATATAGCAACCGATCGGTCGGAAGCTAAATGTGCGGCACTCGGTACCATGGCGCCCATGAGCCCACGCAGATCCGCCGCCGAGGCGCGCCTGACCCGGCAGCGCATCATCGACCGCAGCGTCACCATCGCCTCGGTCGAGGGCCTGGAAGGACTGACCATCGGCCGGCTGGCGACCGACCTCGGCATGAGCAAGGCGGGCGTGCTCGGCCACTTCGGCACCAAGGAGGCGCTGCAACTGGCCACCCTGGACGGTGCCGGCGCGATCTTCGCCCGGCTGGTCTGGGAGCCCTGCGCCGACGCGGCGCCCGGACTCACCCGGCTGCGCGCCATCTGCGCGGCCTGGTCCGACTACCTGCTGCGCGAGCGCGGCACCTTCCCCGGCGGCTGCCTCTTCACCACCGCCGCCGTGGAGTTCGACGCCCGCCCCGGCGCGCTGCGGGACGCCGTCGCCCGGCTCTACACCGTCTGGCGCCGCCGGCTGGCCGCCGAGCTGGCCACCGCCGTCGAACTCGGCGAGCTCCCGCCGGAGAGCGAGCCCGAGCAGATCGCCTTCGAACTCCTCGGCGCCTACTTCGCGCTCAACCACACCGTGCTGCTGCACGGGGACCCGACCGCCGCGGACCGCACCCGGCGCGCCGTGGAGCGCCTGCTCGCTGGGTGATCCTCCAGCTCACCGGCCCTCCTCCGGTGTCCGCCACCACTCGTGGCCGCCCCCGCCGTGTTGCTTCAATCGCCGCGACGGACAAGCGGCGAACCGGGCGACCGGTGACGAACGGCAGGCGGACGTGGACCTCAACACGGTGGTGGAGCTGCGCGACGCGCGGCAGGCGGGCAGCTGGCGGCCGGGCGATGCCTGGCTGGGCGGCGGCACCTACCTCTTCTCCGAACCGCAGCCGCAGCTGCGCCGGCTGCTCGACCTCAGCCGCACCGGCTGGCCGCCGCTCACCGCCACCCCCGACGGCGGCCTGGAGATCGCCGCCACCTGCACCGTCGCCCAGCTCCTCCGGCACCCCAGGCCCTGGCCGGCCGGCCCGCTCTTCGAGCAGTGCTGCCATGCCTTCCTGGCCTCCTGGAAGATCTGGCACATGGCCACCGTCGGCGGCAACCTGTGCAACTCGCTGCCCGCCGGGCCGATGATCTCGCTCACCGCCGCGCTGGACGGCAGCTGCCGGCTGATCGGCCGGGACGGCGCGGTGCGCGAGGTGCCGGTGGCCGAGTTCGTCACCGGCGCGGGCCGCAACCTGCTGCGGCCCGGCGAACTGCTGCGGGCCGTCACCCTGCCCGGCCGGGCGCTGGCCGGCCGCACCGCCTTCCGGCAGTCCTCGCTCTACGGCCTGGGCCGCTCCGCCGCCCTGCTGATCGGCCTGCTCGACCCGCTGGACGGCGGCTTCACGCTCACGGTCACCGCCGCCACCGTCCGCCCGATCCGGCTCCGCTTCCCGTTCCCGCCCAACGCCGAGGCGCTGCGCGAGGCCCTGGAACACGCCGTGCGGCCGGCGGAGTACTTCGACGACATCCACGGTCTCCCCGCCTGGCGGCGGCACCTGACCTTCCACCACGCGGAGCAGATCCGCCGCGAACTCGCCGAGGAGGACGCCCGATGAGCTTCCGCATCCGGGTCAACCAGCAGGACTGCGCGACCGAACCGCGCCCCGGCCAGTGCCTGCGCACCTACCTGCGCGAGCACGGCTGGTTCGGGGTGAAGAAGGGCTGCGACGCGGGCGACTGCGGCGCCTGCACCGTGCAGGTGGACGGCGAGCCGGTGCACAGCTGCCTCTACCCGGCGCTGCGCGCCGACGGCCGCTCGGTCACCACGGTGGAGGGCCTGGCCGCGCCGGACGGCGAACTGCACCCGATGCAGCGGCGGTTCGTGGAGGCCCAGGGCTTCCAGTGCGGATTCTGCACGGCCGGCTTCCTGATGACCGCCAGCGCCCTGACCGAGGACCAGCTCCAGGACCTGCCGCGCTCGTTGAAGGGCAACCTGTGCCGCTGCACCGGCTACCGGGCGATCGAGGACGCGATCCGCGGCGTGCGCCACACCGAACTCCCGGAGGAGGGCCGGGCGGTGGGCCGCAGCCCGGGCGCCCCGGCCGGCCCGCAGGTGGTCACCGGCACCGCCCGCTACACCTTCGACATCGAGGTCGAGGGACTGCTGCACATGAAGCTGCTGCGCTCCCCGCACCCGCACGCCAGGATCCGCGCCATCGACACCAGCGCCGCGCTCCGGGTGCCGGGCGTGCGCGCGGTGTTCACCCACCACGACGCCCCGCAGCGGCTCTACTCCTCGGCCCGCCACGAGCACCCCACCGAGGACCCGGACGACACCCGGGTGCTCGACGAGGTGGTCAGATTCGCCGGCCAGCGGGTCGCCGCCGTCGTCGCCGACAGCGAGGCCGCCGCCGAGGAGGGCTGCCGCCGGATCGAGGTCGACTACGAGCTGCTGCCCTACGTGCTCGACCCGGAGCAGGCGATGGCACCCGGCGCGCCGGTCATCCACCCCAAGGGCCCGGAATCCCGGATCGCCCGGCCCAGCGCCAACACGGTCGGCGAGGTGCACGGTGAAATCGGCTCGGTGGCAAAGGGCTTGGCCGAGGCGGCGGTGGTCTACCAGGAGACCTTCCGGACCCAGCGGGTGCAGCACGCGAGCCTGGAGACGCACGGCGCCGTCGCCTGGTTCGAACCCGACGAGACGGGCGCGGAGCGGCTGGTGGTGCGCTCCTCCACCCAGGTGCCGTTCCTCACCCGGCGCGCCCTGTGCGCCCTCTACGACCTGCCCGAGGAGTACGTCCGGGTGGTGGCCGGGCGGGTCGGCGGCGGCTTCGGCGGCAAGCAGGAGATGCTGGTCGAGGACATCCTGGTGCTGGCCGCACTGCGGCTGAAGCAGCCGGTCAAGCTGGAGTTCACCCGCGCCGAACAGTTCCTCGGCGCCACCACGCGGCACCCGTTCAGCGTCGGGATCACCCTGGGGGCAAAGGCCAACGGCGAGTTGACGGCATTTCAACTCCGGGTAGTCGCCGACACCGGGGCCTACGGAAACCACGGACCGGCCGTGATGTTCCACAGCGTCGGCGAGTCGATGGCCGTCTACCGGGCCCCGCACAAGAAGGTCGACGCCTACTCGGTCTACACCAACTCCGTTCCGGCCGGCGCCTTCCGGGGCTACGGCCTGGGCCAGGTCACCTTCGCCGTGGAGTCCGCGATGGACGAACTCGCCCGCCGGCTCGGCCTCGACCCGCTGGTGCTGCGCGAGCGCAACATCATCGGCCCGGACGAGCCGATGCTCAGCCCCGGCGGCGAGGAGGAGGACCTGCAGATCGCCAGCTACGGCCTGGACCAGTGCCTGGCCGTGGTGCGCGAGGCGATCGCCGGCGACACCAGCACCGCCGACGCGCCCGCGGGCTGGCTGGTCGGCCAGGGCAGCGCCATGTCGATGATCGCCACCGGCCCGCCCGGCGGCCACTTCGCCGACGCCGCGGTCCGGCTGCTGGACGACGGCACCTACCAGGTCGACGTCGGCACGGCCGAGTTCGGCAACGGCACGACCACCGTGCACCAGCAGATCGCGGCCGGCGCACTGGGCACCACGGTGGACCGGATCACCATCCGGCAGTCCGACACCGACCTGGTCGGCCATGACACCGGCGCCTTCGGCTCGGCCGGCACCGTGGTCGCCGGCAAGGCCGTGATGAAGGCCGCCAACGCGCTCGCCGAGCAACTGCTCAGCTTCGCCGCCGAGTACGCCCGCACCCCGCGCGCCCTGTGCCGGCTCACCCGGGAGGCCGTGCGCTGCGAGGACCGGACGGTGCCGCTGAAGGAACTGCACGCGGCCGCCCGGGAGCGCGGCGTCGAACTGGCCGGCCAGGGCCACTGGGGCGGCTCGCCCCGCTCGGTCGCCTTCAACGCCCAGTGGTTCCGGATCGCCGTCGACCCCGACACCGGCGAGATCCGGATCCTGCGCAGCGTGCACGCCGCCGACGCCGGCCGGGTGATGAACCCGATGCAGTGCCGCGGCCAGGTCGAGGGCGGGGTGGCCCAGGCCCTCGGCGCCACCCTGTTCGAACAGGTGCTGCTGGACGAGGCCGGCCAGGTCAGCACCGCGGCCTTCCGCCGCTACCGGCTGCCCGCCTTCGCGGACGTGCCGCGCACCGAGGTGCACTTCACCGAGACCTCCGACGCGATCGGCCCGCTCGGCGCCAAGTCGATGAGCGAGAGCCCGTTCAACCCCGTCGCGCCCGCCTTCGCGAATGCGCTGCGGGACGCCACAGGCGTACGTTTCACCGAAGTGCCGTTGCTGCGCGACCGGGTCTGGCAGGCCCTGGCGCGCCGCCGCGGTGGCGGAAATGACTGACCGGACCTGGAGAGCGCCTGCTTGGCCCCTTCTCAGCCGGGCAGACGGGCCCTAGTATCGCGTCCACCTCGGGGACGACGCCGTTCCCCCGACCGGTCACCGGACCGGTGGCGTCGTCCCCGCCCTGACGAGGAGGCCATCGTGGTCACCACTGAAACCCGTCCGGAGCAGGCGACCACGCCGCGCACCCTGGACGAGGTTCCCGGCTGGTTCTGGCCGATCGACCAGCAGCTGTTCGGCTGGCTGCTGGATCAGCAGAGCGAATCCGGGCTCCGCGGCGACCTGCTGGAGCTGGGCAGCTACCTGGGGCGCAGCGCCATCGTGATGGGCGCCCACCTGCGCCCGGGTGAGTCCTTCACGGTCTGCGACCTGTTCGACTCCGAGGCCCCGGACGGCGAGAACGCCGCCGAGATGGCGATGTCCTACCGCAAGACGCTCACCAGATCGGCCTTCGAGCGCAACTACCTGGCCTTCCACTCCGAGCTGCCGACCATCGTGCAGGCCCCCACCTCGGTGCTCGGCGACGGCCGGATCAGCCCCGGCAGCTGCCGCTTCGTGCACATCGACGCCTCGCACCTGTATGAGCACGTCGCCGTGGACATCCGCACCGCCAAGGCCGCGCTCGGGCCCGGCGGCATCGTCGTGCTGGACGACTTCCGCTCCCAGCACACGCCCGGCGTGGCCGCCGCGGCCTGGGAGGCGGTCTTCCGGCTCGGCCTGCGCCCGGTCTGCGTCACCCCGGAGAAGCTCTACGGTGTCTGGGGCGACCCGGAGCCGCTGCAGAGCGCACTGATCGAGCTCGGCGGGGACGTGGCGGACTGCTACCTGGACGTGGACGTGGTGGCCGGGCGGCAGCTGGTGCGGCTCTCCGGGCGCGGCGTCGCCAAGCTGATGCCGGAGGCCGAGCGGGCGCCCTGGGCCGACTCCGAGTCGGAGCCCGGGGGGGAGCAGCCGTCGGCGCCGCGCGCGCCGCAGCCGGCGCCGGCACCCCGGCCCGGCCCGTCGGCCGCCCGGCGGCTGGCCAAGGACCTGCTGCCGCCGGTCGCGGTGCGGGCGCTGCGCAAGCTCCGGGCCGGCGACCACTAGCCGGCGTGGTGAAACGTTCCTGCTGGTCGGCGGGCCGGTGACGGGTCCGGGCGGGCCGTGATCCGCACGGCCGGGTCCAGGCACCAGTCCAGCACCGCCGGCCAGCGGCCGTAGCCCGAATCCGGGTTCAGGTGGGCCCCGGCCGGCACCAGGTCGGTGTCCAGCGGCCCCAGCCACTCCGCGCCGCCCAGCCCGTACGGATCGCCCTCGCCCAGCACCAGCCGGGTCGAGGGCGGCAGTGCGGGCAGCGGCCGGGGCGCGGCGAAGGCGGCGATCTCCGGGATGCCGGCCAGCACCCCGGGGGAGGGCGGGGCGACCAGCAGCAGCCGGTCCGCGGGCGGGCAGTGCGGCACCGCCGCCGCCCGCAGCCAGAGCAGGCAGCCCAGGCTGTGGCAGACCACCACCCGCTCCCGCCAGGGCAGCACCGGCCGGTCCCGCAGCTCGGCCAGCCAGCGCTCCGGATCGGGGCGGTCCGGGTCGGGCAGCTGCGGGTAGTCCACCGCATGGCCCAGCGCGGACAGCTCCCCGGCCAGCCAGTGCTGCCAGTGGCCGGGCGGCCGGTGGTTGCGGTACCCGTGCAGCAGCAGGAAGGCCTTCGGCTCGATCGTCATGCCGGCGATTCTCACCCGGACGCCGGAACACACTCCAGTTAATCTTTACGAGTGGATCCGGTAAGCGAAACCTTCACGATCGACCTGCGGCGGCTCGGCGTGCTCCGCGAGCTGCAGCGCCGCGGCAGCCTGGCCAGGACCGCCGAGGCGCTGCACCTGACGCCCTCGGCCGTCTCCCAGCAGCTCGCCGCGCTGGCCCGGGAGGCCGGGGTGCCGCTGATCGAGCGGCAGGGCCGGGGCGTGCGGCTCACCGGGCAGGCACGGCTGCTGCTGCAGCACGCGGACCTGATCGCCGCCCAGCTGGAGCGGGCCCGGGCCGACCTGCTGGAGTTCCGGCAGGGCCGCCGGGGCGCCGTCACCATCGGGGCGTTCGGCAGCGGCATCCTGGGCCTGCTGCCCGCCACCGTGCGCTCGCTCGCCGAGGACCGGCCGGAGCTGCGGATCTCCGTCATCGAGGCCGAACCCCCGGACGCCTTCACGGCCTTGGACGGCGGGCGGTTCGACCTGGTGGTCGCCGTGGACTTCGCGGCCGCGCCCCCGCACACCGACGCCCGCTACACCCGGTTCGACCTGCTCACCGACGTGCTCGACCTGGCGCTGCCCGCCGGCCACCCGGCCGCCGCGCGCGAGGAGGTGACGCTCCGTCAGCTGGCCTCCGAGCCGTGGATCGTGGGCGATCCGAGCAGCTGTTGCGGGGCCGTCACCCGGTCGGTCTGCGCGGCCGCCGGGTTCACCCCGGAGATCCGGCACCAGGTCAACGACTGGCAGGCGCTGGCCGCGCTGGTGGAGGCGGGCGCCGGAGTCGCGCTGGTGCCGCGGCTGGTGCAGCCGCTGCGCCGGCCGGGGGTGGTGCTGCGCCGGCCGGCCGACGCCCGGCCCGCCCGCACCGTCTTCGCCGCGGTCCGGGCCGGCTCGGAGGACGACCCGGTGCTGGCCGGGGTGGTGGAGCGACTGCGGGTGATCGCTGCGAAAGCCGAGCGGGCCGGCGGCGACCTATGACATGGTCTCAGCTGACCGGCAGGCCGCCGGCCCGCCGCGCAGCTGGAGGAACGCACCCGTGGACCCCTCACTCACCGACCTGTTCTCGCTGAAGGGCCGCACCGCGCTGGTAACCGGCGGCAGTTCGGGCATCGGCCGGGGGATCGCCGAGGGCCTCTGCCGGGCCGGCGCGCAGGTGGTGCTGGCAGCCCGCGACACCGGGCGGCTGGCGCGCACCGCCGCCGAGTTCCGCGCCCTCGGCGGCAGCGCCGACTGGATCGGGGCCGACCTGAGCAGCCGGGCGGGCGTGCAGGAGCTGGCCGAGCTGACCGCCGAGCGGCACGGGCCGGTGGACGTGCTGGTCAACTCCGCGGGCATCAACCTGCGCCCGCCGATGGGTGAACTCGCGGAGCAGGAGTGGGACCTGACGATGCGGGTCAACCTGGACGCGCCGTTCCTGCTCGGCCAGCGGTTCGGGCCCGAGATGGCCGCCCGCGGCTGGGGCCGGATCATCAACCTGGCCTCCCAGCAGAGCATCCGGGCCTTCGGCAACAGCGGCGCCTACGGCGTCTCCAAGGCCGCGATCTCCGCGCTCACCCGCTCACAGGCGGAGGCCTGGTCGCCGAGCGGCGTCTGCGCCAACGCGATCGCGCCCGGCTTCGTGCACACCCCGCTGACCGAGGCGGTCTTCCGCGACCCGGCCCGCAGCGAGGCGATGGCCGGCCGGACCATGGCGGGCCGCAACGGCGGACCGGGCGACTTCACCGGCATCGCCGTCTTCCTCGCCAGCGAGGCCTGCGCCTACGTCACCGGGCAGACCATCTTCGTGGACGGCGGATTCTCGGTCACCTGACGGCCCGTCAGAAAACCGGTCGGGAACGATGCTGTCGGTGCGGGCGCGCAGCACCTAGGGTCGAGTGGGTCAGAACCGCACTGGAGAGGACGAATCGTGCGCTACCGGGAACTGGGACGCAGTGGGCTGTCGGTGTCGGAAATCGGGTACGGGGCGTGGGGGATCGGCGAGTCCTCCTGGGTCGGAGCCACCGAGGACGAGTCGCTGCGGGCCCTGCACCGGGCCATCGACCTCGGCGTCACCTTCATCGACACCGCCCGAGGCTACGGGGAGAGCGAGCGGATCGTCGGCCGGGTGGTCCGCGAGCGCAGCGCCGACCAGGTGTACGTGGCCACCAAGGTGCCGCCGAAGAACGGGATCTGGCCCGCGCCGGCCGGTGTCGACCCGGCCGAGGCCTTTCCCGGCGCGCACATCCGGCAGAGCCTGGAGACCAGCCTGCGCGCCAGTGGGCTCGACCACTTCGACGTGCTGCAGTTCCACGTCTGGAGCGACGAGTGGATGGAGCGCGGCGACTGGCTGGAGACCGTCGCCGAGCTGAAGCAGGCGGGCACCATCCGGCTGTTCGGCGTCTCGATCAACGACCACCAGCCGCAGAGCGCGCTGCGGCTGGTGCGCAGCGGCGTGGTCGACACCGTGCAGGTGATCTACAACATCTTCGACCAGAGCCCCGCCGCCGAGTTGCTGCCCGCCTGTGCGGAGCACGGCGTCGGCGTGATCGTCCGGGTGCCGCTGGACGAGGGCGGGCTGACCGGGCGGATCACCGCGGGCACCGAGTTCCCGGAGGGCGACTTCCGGGCCCGCTACTTCCGCGGCGACCGGCCCGCCCAGATCGAGCGGCGGGTCGCCGCGCTGACCGCCGACCTCGGCATCTCCACCGACGAACTCGCCGCCACCGCGCTGCGGTTCACCCTCTCCGACCCGGCCGTCTCGACCGTCATCCCCGGTATGCGGTCGGTGCGCAACGCGGAGCGCAACACCGAGGTCAGTGCGGCCGGGCCGCTCACCGAGGAGCAACTGGCGGTGCTCGCCAAGCACGCCTGGGACCGCAACTTCTACTCCTGACGGGTCGCCCCGCCGCCGTGTCCGTTTCGTTCAAGACCGGCGGCCGGGGCGCGGGCTAGCGTGGCGATCATGACTGAGAACGCACAGCCCCGCCTCGACCTGGTCGGCCTGGTCGTCGCCGACATGGCCGCCTCGCTCGCCTTCTACCGCCGCCTCGGCCTGGACCTGCCGGCCGAGGCGGACGGCGAACCGCACGTGGAGCACCGGCTCCCCGGCGGACTCCGGCTGGCCTGGGACACCGAGCAGACCGTCCGCAGCTTCGACCCCGGCTGGACGCCCGGCACCGGCGGCCACCGGATCGGCCTCGCCTTCGACTGCGGCACCCCGGCGGCCGTCGACACCGCCTACGCCGAGCTCACCGCGGCCGGCTACCACGGCCACCTGGCGCCCTGGGACGCCTTCTGGGGGCAGCGCTACGCGGTGGTGCACGACCCGGACGGCAACGGCGTGGACCTCTTCGCGGCGAACGCCTAACCCCTGGCCAGCAACTCGGTCAGCGGCACCCCGGTCAGGGCCCGGACCTCGCGGGACAGGTGGGCCTGGTCCGCGTAGCCGGACTCCGCCGCGACCAGGGCGAACGGGCGGCCGGCCCGGGCCCGGTCCAGGGCGCCGCCCAGGCGGAGCACCCGCTCCAGGGTCTTCGGGCCGTAGCCGAAGGCCGCCAGGCAGTGCCGGCGCAGCTGGCGCTCGCCGAGCCCCAGCCCTGCGGCGGTCTCGCCCACCGGGCGGCCGCGCCGGGCCGCGCGCAGCAGCGCCTCCGGCACCGCCGCCCGCCGCACCGGACCGGGCGCCGCCGCCGCGGCCAGCGCCTCCAGGGCGGCGGCCGGATCGTCCGCCGAGCCGATCCGTTCGGCGATCCCGGCCGCCGAACGGGGCCAGAGCGCGTCCAGCGGCACCCGCTGGTCGGTCAGCTCACTGGCCGGCACGCCCAGCACCAGCGGGGCCGTGCCCGGTGCGAAGCGCAGGCCGGTGTACTCCTCGCCGGCCCGGCCCGGCACCAGGTGGGCCGCGGTGTCCGGGCCGGCCACCAGCAGTTGCCGGCCGTCCCAGATCAGGTCCATGCAGCCGTCCGGCAGCACCCGAACCGGACCCGGCGCCGCGACCGCGCGACGCCGGGTCCAGAGCACCGCGCCCGGCAGCAGGGGCGAACTCCACTCGCTGTACACCCGTCCATTCAACCGCGTCGGCGGGGGCGCCGGCGCGGCGGGCGGGTCACTCCTCCGGCAGCGCCTCCACCGCGTTGGCCCGGGCCGTGCGGGCGTACCAGCGGGCGCTCGACTTCGGGATCCGGCGCTGGGTCTCGTAGTCCACGTAGAGCGCGCCGAACCGCTTCTGGTAGCCGTAGGCCCACTCGAAGTTGTCCATCAGCGACCAGAGGAAGTAGCCGCGGACGTCCGCGCCGTCCGCGATCGCCCGGTGCACCGCCGCCAGGTGGCCGTGCAGGTAGGCGACCCGCTCCGGGTCGTGCACCTCGCCGGACTCGTCCAGCCGGTCGTCGAAGGCCGCGCCGTTCTCGGTGATCAGCAGCGGCAGGCCGGGCTTGGCGCGGGCGGTCTCGGTGATCAGGTCGTAGAGCCCGGACGGGTCGATCGACCAGCCCATCGCCGTGGTCTCGCCCGGCGGCCGGTGGAAGACCACGTGCTCGGCGCCCGGCCACGGCGAGTGCTCGCTGGCGCCGTGCGCGTCGTGCTCGCTGCTGCCGCCCTCCGAGCTGTCCGCCGCCGAGACCAGGGTCGGGGTGTAGTAGTTGAGGCCCAGCAGGTCGAAGGGGGCGCCGATCGCGGCCTCGTCGCCCGGGCGCACCAGCTCGTCCCAGTCCACCACGTGCGCGGTGTCGGCCAGCAGGTCGGTCGGGTAGCCGCCGTGCAGCAGCGGCCCGGTGAAGACCCGGTTGCCCACCGCGTCGATCCGCCGCGCCGCGTCCAGATCGTCCTGACTGTCCGTCAGGGCACGCACCTGGTGCAGGTTGAGGCTGATCGCCAGCTGGGCGGAGGAGGGCAGCACCGAGCGCAGCGCGGCCACCGCCCGGCCGTGGCCGAGGTTCAGGTGGTGGGCGGCGCGCAGCGCGTCCGCCGGGTCGGTGCGGCCCGGCGCGTGCACGCCCGAGCCGTAGCCCAGGAAGGCCGAGCACCAGGGCTCGTTGAGCGTGGTCCAGACCGCCACCCGGTCGCCCAGCGCCTCGGCGGCCAACTGCGCGTACTCGCCGAACCGCTCCGCCGTGGCCCGCACCGGCCAGCCGCCCGCGTCCTCCAACTCCTGCGGCAGGTCCCAGTGGTAGAGGGTGGCCACCGGCTTGATGCCGGCCGCCAGCAGCTCGTCCACCAGCCGGCGGTAGAAGTCCAGGCCGCTTTCCAGCGCCGGACCGCGCCCGGTCGGCTGCACCCGCGACCAGGAGATCGAGAACCGGTACGCCTGGATGCCCAACTCGGCCATCAGCGCCACGTCGTCGCGGAACCGGTGGTAGTGGTCGGTGGCCACGTCGCCGGTGTCGCCGTTGACCACCTTGCCCGGAGTGTGGCTGAAGGTGTCCCAGATGGAGGGTGTGCGCCCGCCCTCCTGGGCGGCGCCCTCCACCTGGTAGGCGGCGGTGGCCGCGCCCCAGAGGAACCCGGGCGGGAAGGAGAGCCGGTCGGGCCGCAGCCCGGGGGAGTCGGCGAGGTCGGTGGTGCGAGGGGCCAGCGTCATGTGAAGCGCTCCCAATCTGTAGTGAGACAACGGCGGGTCAGCCCTTCACGGCGCCCTGGGTGATACCGCCGACGATCTGTCGGCCGAACAGGATGAAGACCAGCAGCAACGGCAGTGTGCCGATCAACGCTCCGGCCATGATGACCGACCAGTCGGTGGACCAGCCGGTGCCCAGGCCGGCCAGTGCGACCTGGACGGTCGGATTGGTCGAGCCGTTCATCGCGATGATCGGCCAGAGGAAGTCGTTCCAGGACTGCACGAAGGTGAGCATGCCCAGCACCGCCATGGCCGGCCGGGCGATCGGCACCACCACGTGCCAGACCACCCGCAGCGAGTTGGCGCCGTCCACCCGGGCCGCCTCCAGCAGTTCGGTGGGCAGCGCGCCGATCAGGTACTGGCGCATGAAGAAGACGCCGAAGGCGGTCACCAGGGTCGGCATGATCAGTGCCTCCAGGTGGTTGCCCCAGCCCAGGTTCTTCATCAGGATGAAGAGCGGGACCACGCTCAACTGGGCCGGGACCGCCAGGGTGGCGACCACCAGGCCCATCAGCATGCCGCTGCCGGCGAACCGCAGCTTGGCGAAGGCGAAGCCGGCCAGCAGCGAGAAGGCCACCGTGCCGAGCGTCACCGACCCCGCCACCAGCGTCGAGTTGACCAGTGCCACGCCCATGCCGCGGCCGCCCGCGTTGTGCCAGACGTAGGAGAGGTTCTTGAACAGGTTGGGACCCGGGATCAGCGGCGGCGGGCTGGAGACCACCCGGTGGGTGTCGGTGGAGGCCGCCACCAGGGTCCAGTACAGCGGGAAGAGCGATACCAGTGCCACCACGATCAGCACCACGTAGGTGAGCGGGCCCGCGTCGTGCGTGCGACCTGCCCTGGACATGCTCCTCCTCCTCGCGGCCGGCCGGGGCGCCGCGCCCCGCCGGGCCGCCGGCGTCGCCGGGACGCTCGCTTCGGTGGTCGTCATCTCGCGTCCCCTCACTGCGATCGCCGCAGCCAGCGGGCGATCAGGGCGTTGGCCAGGCCGAGCAGCAGGAGCAGCGCGAACATCGTCCAGGCCACCGCGGAGGCCCGGCCCAGCATGCTGTTGTGGAAGCCCTGGTCGTACATCAGCACGCCGAGCGTCTCGTACTGGTTGGCGGTGCCGCCCTGGTGGCCGCTCTGGCCGCCGAACAGGAAGGGCTCGCCGAAGAGTTGGGTGGCTCCGATGGTGGAGATCACCACCGTGAACAGGATCGTCGGGCGCAGCGCCGGCACCGTCACGTGCCAGAACTGCCGCAGCCGGTTGGCACCGTCGATCGACGCGGCCTCGTAGAGGTCACCGGGCACCGCCTGCATCGCGGCCAGGTAGATCAGCGCGTTGTAGCCGGTCCACCGCCAGGTCACGATGATGGAGATGGCGATCTGCGAAGTCCACTTGCCCGCTTCCCAGTTGATCGGCGAGAAGCCGAACAGGTGGATGAACCAGTTGGCCATCCCGCCCTCGGGGCTGAAGATCAGGGCGAACACCAGGGTGGCCGCGGCCACCGAGGTGGCGTACGGCGCCAGCAGCGCGGTGCGCAGGAAACCCCGGCCCCGCAGCTTGTAGTTGAGCAGGTGAGCCAGGCCGATCGCCATCGCCAGCTGCGGAACGGTGGAGAGCGCGCCGAGCGTGAAGGTGTTGCCCAGGGCGTTCCAGAAGAAGTGGCTGGGCGCGCCGGTGAACAGGTCGGAGTAGTTCTTGAACCCCACCCAGCGGGCCTGGCCGACGTTGTACAGGCTGACCTGGTGCAGCGAGAGCCAGCCGGTGTAGAGCAGGGGGAAGAGCCCGAAGGCAGCGAAGACGATGAAGAAGGGGGCGACGAACGCGTAGGGCGTGCCCTTGCTGTCCCAGCGGTACAACCGGCTGCGCCAGGCCTGGCGGCGCCGGTCGTCGATCGGGGTGGCCACGGGTGGTTTCCTTCCGTGGTGTCGGACCCGGGGCCGGGCGGGCGGCTGCCCGGCCCCGGGAGTTCGGATCACTGAATGCTGCTGTCGATCTGCTGGAGGGTGGCGTTCCACGCGTCGGTCGCGCTCTTGTGGTTCTGCTCGACCAGCAGGATGCCGTTGCTGAAGTCGCTCTGCAGGTCACCGGCGTGCGGACCGGTCTCGGCCGGCTGGATCGCCTTGGCCGCCGTCGAGAAGATCTGGCCGGTGGGCGCGTTCGGACCGATGTAGGGGTTCTTGTAGTCGGTCACCTCGCTGAGCGAGTAGGCGCCCTGGTTCGACGGGATGTTGCCGACCGCCTGGAACACCTTCGCCTGCTGCGGGGCCGCGGTCAGCCAGGCCACCAGCGCCTCGGCGGCGGCCTTGTGCTTGCCGGAGGACGGCACGGCGAGGAAGGATCCGCCCCAGTTGCCGGCCGCGGGGGCCTGCGCCACGTTCCACTTGCCGGCGTTGGCGGAGCCGGAGTACTTCTGGATGTTGGCCTGCTGCCAGGACGGGCAGATCGTGGTGGCGAAGGTGGAGTTCGCGAAGGCGGTCTGCCACGGCGGGTCGAACTCCTTGAGGCCCGCGGAGAGGCCGGCGGAGTCCGCCTGCATCGCCAGGTCCCAGGCGGACTTCACGCTCGGCGAGTCCTTGTAGTCGAGCTTGCCGCCCTTGTAGTACTGCTGGGTGGAGGAGGAGACCACACCGTTGAACATGCCGGTGGCGGTGTCCATGAAGAAGGTGCCCTTGGGCGCCTTGGCCTGGAAGGCCTTGCCCTGGTCGACGAACTTCGACCAGTCGCCCGCCCACAGGGCGCTGACGGCGGCGGGGTCGGTGGGCAGTCCGGCGGCCTGGAAGAGGTCCTGCCGGTAGCAGATGGCCATCGGGCCGACGTCGGTGCCCAGCGCGATGGTCCGGCCGTTGCCGGTGGCCTGCTGCCACTTCCACGGCAGGTAGTCGCCCTGGTTGACGCCCGAGACCTTGGACAGGTCCTCGAAGTCGTTGTTCATCGCGTCCGAGGTGGCCAGCGAGATGCGGCCGACCTCCAGGGCCTGGACGTCGTCCATGCCGCTGCCGGCGGCCAGGTGGGTCTGCAGGGCCGTCCAGTAGTCGGCTTCCTGGGTGGTGGTGTCTTCCTTGATGGTGATGTTCGGGTGAGCGGCCATGTAGGCGTCGAACAGCCCGGCCTCCTTGTAGCCGAAGGTGCCGAAGTCGCCCACGGTCAGGGTGATCTTCTGGCCGGCGTCCGCGCTCGGCGAGCTGCTGCCGCCGCCGCTGGAGGAGCAGGCGGTCAGCAGCAGCGCGGAGGCGGCGAGCGCGCCGGCGCCGAGCAGGGCGGATCTGCGGGGCCGGGTGGTTCGGTTCTGGTGCACAGGGGCTCCTTTAGGGCCTGGAGACCGGGAGTTGTACCTCGGTGTAGCCGTTCGGTGGGCTCTGCGGTTTACTGTGGGAGCGCTCCCAACGACTTGCCGGAAGGTTGCTGCCTGCCGGGTGTGTGTGTCAAGGGGGCTGCGTGGATGTAACCGATGCGTGTCCTGGCGGGACCGGGCAGGACCAGTGGGACCTTGAGAGGCAGGACACGGATGAGCAGCACGGGGCAGGGACGGGACCCGGTGATCGCCCGGCCCAGACCCACCTTGGAGGAGGTGGCGGCGCTGGCGGGGGTCGGCCGGGGTACGGTGTCGCGGGTGATCAACGGGTCGCCGCGGGTGAGCGAGCGGGCGCGGGCGGCGGTGGAGCAGGCGGTGGCCGAGTTGGGCTACGTGCCGAACCGGGCGGCGCGGACGCTGGTGACCTCCCGGGCGGACGCGATCGCGCTGGTGGTGCCGGAGGCGCAGACCCGGCTGTTCTCGGAGCCGTACTTCGCGGACATCATCAGCGGAGTGTCCGCCGAACTGGCGGACACCGAGATGCAGTTGCTGCTGGTGCTGGTGCGCAACCAGCGGGAGCGGGACCGGCTGTCGGCCTATCTGCGGGCGCAGCGGGTGGACGGGGTGCTGCTGGTGGCGGTGCACCGGGACGATCCGCTGCCGGGGGTGCTGGAGCAGTTGGGGATTCCGGCGGTGCTCGCGGGCCGGCGGGGCGAGCAGGAGCCGCTGAGCTACGTGGCGGCGGACAACGCGGGCGGCGCGCGGATGGCGGTGCGCCACCTGCTGCGGCGCGGCTGCCGGCGGATCGCCACCATCACCGGACCGCTGGACCACGAAGGCGCCGAGGCCCGGCTGGCGGGCTACCGGGCGGCCCTGGTCGAGGGGCTGGGCGGGGCCCGGGACGGGCGGGCGCGGGAGCGGCCGGTGGAGCTGGTCGCGGTGGCCGACTTCACCGAGCAGGGCGGGCGCCTGGCCATGGCCGAGCTGCTGCAGCGGGATCCCGGGTTGGACGCGGTGTTCTGCGCCTCGGACGTGATGGCGGCCGGGGCGCTGCAGGTGCTGCGGGCGGCCGGGCGGCGGGTGCCGGAGGAGGTGGCGCTGGTCGGCTTCGACGACTCGATCGTGGCCCGGCACACCGAGCCGCCGCTGACCAGCGTGCGCCAGCCCACCGAGGAGATGGGGCGGGCGATGGCCCGGCTGCTGCTCGACGACATCGCCGGTCCTGGGCGGGCCCGGCGGCAGCTGGTGCTGGCGACCGAGCTGGTCACCCGGGACTCCGCCTAGGGAACGCGAACCGGCCGCGGGGGGGGGGGCCCGGGGGGGGCCCCCCCCCCCCGCCGGGGGGGGGGGGCCGCGGGGGGGCCCCCCCCCGGGGCCCCGGGGGGCG
>NZ_JBIAGU010000006.1:0-309104 GCF_042869935.1 Kitasatospora sp. NPDC006697 | reverse complement strand
CCCCCCCCACCCACCCCCCCCCCCCCCCCCCCGCCCCCCCCCCGGCCCCCCCCCGGGGGGGGGGGGGGCGGGCGCCCGCCCCCCCCCCCCCCCCCCCCCCCCCCCCCCCCCCCCCCCCCCCCTTCCTGACGTGCTGACACGGGCTCAGCAGCAGCCCTGCACGGCCAGGCCGGCCGGCAGCCGCCCGGCCGCGAAGACGGTGGCGGTGGCCGGGTCCCCGCCGAGCGCGGCGACCGCGAGCAGCAGCGCGCCGGCCGTCCAGGTGGTGCGCTCCTCGGGCCAGATGGCGTCGTCCTCGAAGACGTAGCCGGTCCAGTAGGAGCCGTCCTGGTGGCGCAGCCGGCCGATCCATCGCAGGATCCGCACCGCGTCCTCGCGCCGGCCCACCGCCCAGAGGGCCAGGGCGAGTTCGGCGCTCTCGCCGCCGGTCACCCAGGGCCGGTCGCTGACGCAGCGCACGCCGAGGCCGGGCACCACGAAGCGGTCCCAGTCGCCGGCCAGCCGCTGTTCGGCGGCCGGGCCGGTCAGCGCGCCGCCGAGCACCGGGTAGTACCAGTCCATCGAGTAGCGGCCCTTGTCGAGGAACCGCTCGGGGTGCTCGGCCACCGCGTGCTGCAGCCGGCCGGCCGCCAACTCCCAGTCCGGCTGCGGCTCCTGACGGTGCTCGGCGATGGCCAGGCCGCACCGCAGGGCGTGCAGGATGCTGGCCGAGCCGGTGAGCAGCGCCTCCTGGGCGGGCGCGCCGTCCTCGTCCAGCCGCCAGGAGACGGCGCCGCCGGGCAACTGCAGGCCGACGGTGAAGTCCAGCGCCCGCCGGACCACCGGCCACATCCGGTCCAGGAAGGCCGTGTCCCGGGTGGTCAGGTAGTGGTGCCAGGTGCCGACCGCGGCGTAGGCGCAGAAGTTGCTCTCCACCGCGCGGTTGCTCACGTCCTCGGCGCCCTCGCCGTAGTAGCCGGCGAACCAGGAGCCGTCCGGGTTCTGCCGCTCGGCCAGCCAGCGGTAGGCGCGCTCGGCGGCGGCGTGCTCGCCGGCCGAGTCCAGCGCCATCGCCGCCTCGGTGTGGTCCCACGGGTCGAGGTGGCCGCCGGTGAACCACGGGATGCCGCCGTCGGGCCGCTGCTCGGCGAGGATCGAGCGGACCGTGGCCGCCGCCTGGGCGGCGTCCAGCACACCGGGCAGCAGCAGCGTCTCGGGGGCCGCCACCCCGTCGGGGAGGGTCATTCGGCGGTCCGCCGCGGCTTGCTGGCGTAGGCGACGAAGCTCTTGCCGAGCACCGGGTTGAGCGCGGCCTCGGCGGCCTTGGTGAGCTTGCTGATCACCGGGGTGCCGACGATGTCCCAGACCAGCAGCTGGTGGTAGGCCTTCACCGGCAGCGCCTTGTCGTTGTTCACGCCGACCGCGCACTTGATCCACCAGTAGGGCGAGTGCAGGGCGTGCGCGTGGTGGGTGCCGTAGGGTTTCAGGCCGGCGCCGCGCAGCTTGCCGAGCAGCTCGTCGCCCCGGTAGATCCGGATGTGGCCGCCCTCCACCTCGTGGTACTCGTCGGAGAGCGCCCAGCAGATCTTCTCCGGCAGCCAGCGGGGCACCGTGACGGCGAGCAGGCCGCCCGGCTTGAGCACCCGGAACATCTCGCGCAGCACGCCCTCGTCGTCCGGGATGTGCTCCATCACCTCGGAGATGATGATCTTGTCGAAGGACTCGTCCTCGAACGGCAGCGCCAGGGCGTTGCCCTCCACCGCCTGGGCACTGGCGCCCTCGGGGGCCTCGCCGGCTTCGGCCATCGCGTCGAACCACCTGCGGACCTCGGCGATCTCCTTCGCGTTCTGGTCCAGCGCCACCACGTTGGCGCCCCGGCGGTAGCACTCGAAGGCGTGCCGGCCGCCACCGCACCCCAGGTCGAGCACCCGGTCACCGGGCGCCAGTGGGAACCGGGAGAAGTCGACGGTCAGCACTGCGGGACTCCCATTCGTTGCGACGCCGGGCATCTGCCCGGCGCTGGTTCAGGTGGCGCGGGGCCGGCTGACGGGAGGTCAGCCGGCCGGGGCGCCGGTCGATCGGTCAGAGGTAGCGCCAGCCGGGGCCGGAGCGGGCCCGGGCGCCGGCGCCGGTGGCGATCGCGGCCCGGTAGACCCCGGCGGTGCGCTCGGCGGCCCGCTCCCAGGTGAAGTTCTCCAGCACCCGCTGCCGGCCGGCCGCGGCCAGCCGGGCGCGCAGCCCGGGGTCGTCCAGCAGCCGGCCGAGCGCGCCGGCCAGCGCGTCCGCGTCGCCGGGCGGCACCGCCAGGCAGGTCGCGCCGTCCGGCCCCGCCACCTCCGGGATCGCCCCGCCGGTGCTGGCCACCAGCGGGGTGCCGGTGGCCATCGCCTCGGCGGCGGGCAGCGAGAAGCCCTCGTAGAGCGAGGGCACGCAGGCCACCTCGGCCGAGCGGTAGAGGTCCACCAGCTCCTGGTCGGTCAGACCGGTGCGGAACTCGATGTGCGGCTCCAGGCCGAGCCGGCGCACCGCGTCCGCGATCGGGCCCTCGCCCTGCTTCTTGCAGACCACCACCAGGTGCGCCTCCCGCTCGGTGCGGACCTTGGCCAGCGCCTCGACCAGGTAGAGCAGGCCCTTGAGCGGCACGTCGGCGCTGGAGGTGGTGACGATCCGGCCGGGCACCACGGCCACCCGGTCGGACGGCGACCAGAGCCGGGTGTCGGCGCCGATCGGCACCACCTCGATGTTGCCCGGCGCGGTGCCCAGCTGCTCGGCGATGCCGCTCTTCGAGCTGCCCGAGACGGTGATCACGTGGTCCAGCCGGGCGGCCACCCGGCGCTGCATCCGGGTGAAGGCGTACCAGCGGCGCAGCGAGAGCCGGCGGCCCCGGGTGGCGGCCGCCTCGAGCTCCAGCCGGCGGTCCTCGGTGACCGGGTGGTGCACGGTGGTGACCAGCGGGAAGCCGTGCCGGGCCAGGCCGAGCAGGCCGTAGCCGAGTGTCTGGTTATCGTGCACCACGTCGTAGCGGCCGCGGTGCCGGGCCAGGTACTGCCGGGCCCGCAGCGAGAAGGTCAGCGGCTCGGGGAAGCCGCCGGTCCACATGGTGGCGACCTCCAGCGCGTCCACCGGGCCGCGCAGCTCGGCGGCCTTCGGGGTCCGGAACGGGTCGTCGGCCCGGTAGAGGTCCAGGCTGGGCAGCTCGACCAGGCGCACCGAGCCGGGGCCGGGCACCTCGTCCAGCACCGGGTAGGGCTGGCCGCCGATCACGTCGACGTGGTGGCCGAGCCGGGCCAGCTCGCGGGAGAGGTGGCGCACGTAGACGCCCTGCCCGCCGCAGAACGGGTCGCCGCGGTAGGAGAGCAGCGCGACCCGCAGCGGCTGGTCGGGGGTGGGTGGCAGCGCCGTCATGGTCGGCCCCTTCTGCCCACGCCCGCCGGGCTCTGAGCGTGTGAACACCAGAGACCCTGAAGATTACCGGCCCGTAGCTTCTGCTTCGGAAGCCGGGCGAGGTGATTCACACCACGCCGCCGGGGGCCTCCTTGTCGAAGCTCACCGGTTCCGGCCCCGGCTGGTCGGCCACCGCCGGGCGCGGGCGGCGGTCGGGGTCGAGCAGGGTGGGCATGGTCGGCAGCCCGCCCTCGGGCCAGGCCGCGCCCGGCGCCAGCCGGCCCAGCATCGCGTGGGTGATCAGCTGCTGGACGCTCTCGTCCAGCTGGTGGCGCTGCACCACGCCCTCGGCCACCAGCTTGCCGACGAAGTCGACGGCGGTCTGCTGGTGCTCCCGGGCCAGCCGCTGCACCTCCCCCAGCACCTCGTGCGCCCGGCCCGGGTCCTGGGCCAGCAGGAAGGCGTACTGGTCGGCCGCACCGGACCGGACCACGTGCAGCGCCTCCTGCATGTTGTGGCGGCGGCGCACCTCCCGGGCCTGGTCCCGGGCCAGCTCGACCGCCTCGTCGTTGCGGGCCTTCTCGATCGCCTGGGCCGCCTCACCGAGGTCGATCCGGACGAACACCCTGGTCCTGATCCCGTACTCCTTGCCGATCTCCTTCCAGGCCTCGCTCTCCTGGACCTTCTTGATCTCCCAGTCGGCCCGCTCGGCATCGGCCAGGTCGAAGCCGCGGCTCACCGTGCGCAGCAGGTCCAGGATCCTCGGGCGGAGCATCACCCCGACGTCCACCAGCCGCTTGTTGGCCGCCAGCAGGTGCTTCTCCACCTCCCAGTTGACGTCGACGCTGGTGACGAAGCTGTCCTTGTCGCCCTTGGCGGGCAGCCGCAGCTCGAAGGAGGACTGGTGCTCGCCACCGGCGATCTGCACCACCGCGGCCGGCCGCCGGACCTGCCAGGGGAACCACCACGGCCGCCGCTCGTGCGTCCGGGACTGCAGGGTGAGCACGCTGTGGCCGCCGTTGCGGTAGAAGACCACCGAGGCGAGCTGGTGGTCGCGGTGCGTGTAGCGCTTCTGCGGGTGCAGCTCCCGGACGAACGGGCCGGCCAGCTTCTGCGGCAGCTCGGTGTCGCCCGGGTCGCTGGGGCTCTGGAGCGGCTTCGGGCCGGCCGGGACCTGGTTCGGGTACTGGACGGTCTGGGCCTGGTACGGGTAGGAGGCGGTCGGCGGCTGCGGCGGGGCCGGCGGGTACGGGTCGGTCCGGCCCTGGCCGGGGTGCGGGGCGGTCACAGCGTCTCCAGTTCCTTGGCCGCGCCGGCGGCCTCGCGCAGCCGGCGGGCGAGCTCGGGGTCCAGCGGCGGGTCGTAGTCGCGCTCCAGCCGGTCCACCAGGTCGAACATCCGGTTCCGGTCGTCCTCGGTGGCCAGCGAGAGGCCGAGCAGCCGGAGCAGCGGCCCGGCCCACTCCTTGCCCGGGGCGGCGCGCAGCAGTTCGCTGACGGCCTCACGGGCCACCAGGTAGCTGCGGGGGGTGTTCAGCGCGGTCCAGAGCAGCCCGGCCAGCTCCAGGGCCAGCTCGGGTTCGGCCACCACCAGGGCCGGGCCGATCGGCCAGTCCTCGCGCTCCAGCAGCGGCCCGGTCGGGTTCCAGCACTGCCAGACCCGGGTGCGGATCAGCCAGAGCGAGCTGACCAGGCCGAGGTTCTGGTACTCCGGGCGGCGGTGGCTGAGCCAGCGGCGGATCCGGGCCAGCACCGGCCCGGCCGGCCCGGCCACGGCCAGCTCCACCACGGCCTCCGCGCCGGCCCACATCTGCTCGTGGACCTCGGTGAGGGCCAGCCGGGCGATCCGGTCCAGGGCCGACTGCCGGCTCCGGGCGGCCGAGGGGTGGCAGAGCGCGGCCGCGGCCGCCGCCCGCCATTCGCCCTCCTCGTGCTGGAGCCACTGGCCGATGACGTCGTGCACCACCGGGCCCATGCCCGGCTGCTCGGCCGCCTCGGCCAGCACCAGCCCGACGGCCCGCTTGGCCCAGTACTCCTCACGCGCGACCAGCGGTCCGATCAGCCCCTCCAGCACCTGGCGGCCGTCCAGCGCGAAGAGCCGTCCGCCGGTGAGCGCGGCCCGCACCGAGACCGCGGCCCGGTCCTCCCCGGCCAGGCCGGTCAGCCAGCGGATCAGCGGGCCGCGGGCGTTGGGGCGCTGCTGCCAGAGGTGTTCGAGCACCGCCGGGCCGAGCCGGGCGCCGCGGAACCTGACCCGGGTGATCGCCGCCTCCCGGGTGCCGGAGACGGACTCGGTGCCGGGCTCGGCGACGGCCCGGGCGGCGGCCAGCTGGTCGTCCAGGCTGTCCGCGAAGACCGGGCGGCCCGGGGTGCGCTTCGGCCGCACCGTCACCCCGAACTCCCAGGCGAGCTGTTCGGCGGCCTCGACCACCGCGTGCAGCGGGGCGCCGTCGAGCACCGCGAGGGCGGTGCGCAGCGCGGCCGCCCGCAGGGCCGGGGCGGAGTCGGCGCGGCGGCCGGTGCCGAACCAGCGCGCCGCCTGGGCGGGCGCGAAGCCGGCGCAGGCGGCCTCGAAGGCCTCCTCGGTGAGGGTGCCGAGCCGCCGGTCGGCCAGCAGCGCGGCCAGCCCGGCCGCCTCCGCCGGGAACAGCTCCTCCAGGCCGAGCAGGTCGCGCACCTGGGGTTCCCGGGCGGCCGCCACCAGGGCCTGGATCTCCTCGGGGTCCAGGTCGGGCAGCCGCAGCCAGAGGTGACGGTGGACCACCCGCTCCTCGTCGGGCGGGCGATGCTCGGCCCGGTGCCGGCCGTCGCTGCCGTTCGGCTCGACCAGCAGCACGGCCCGCGCCCCGTGCCCGGCCAGCTGGGCGTGGAAGCGGTCCAGCACCAGCGGGTCGGGGGCGCTGCCGGCGGCCGGCTCCAGCAGGTAGCCGTGGCCGTCCTTCAGGTCCTCCTGGGCCAGTTCGGCCAGGTCGCAGTCCGGATCCAGGCGGAGCACCCGGCCGCCCGTCGCGGCGTTCAGCAGGGTGAGCGCGCAGGCCGTCCGGCCGGTGCCCGGGACGCCGGCCAGCACCAGCAGCCGCTCCTCGTCCAGCCGGCGGGCCAGCTCCGGGTAGCCGGGCGGGTGGACGAAGGCCGAGGCCAGGCCGGTCAGGTCGGCCTCCGGCACCGGGCCGGTGAGCAGCACCGGGCGGGCGGCGGCGCCGATGTTGACGGTGGAGATGGAGTCGGCGCCGAGGAAGGTGCCGCTGCCGGTCATCGAGATCCGCTGGCGCACCTCCCGGTAGGTCCGGGTGCCGCCGGCGCCCTCGCCGGCGTGCGGGTTCCCGGCCGCCAGGCCGGCGCCGCCCGGCTCGGCGCCGGACCCCTCCGCGGCGCCGTCGCCCTCGCCGGCGCTCACCGGTACTCCTGCTCGTCGTCCTCGCGGAAGTTGATGCTGCCGATCCGGCCGGCCGCGATGGTGGTGCCGCTGCCCCGGCCGACGCTGCGGATCTCGCGGGCCCGGACCGGCTGGACCTCGGCCGGCTCCTTGCCGAACTCCCCGCCGCCGATCCGCTCGATGCTCTCGGCGGCGATCGTCAGGCCGCTGTCGTAGCCGTCGGCGCTGACCACCAGGCCGTCGTCCGCGGCGGCGGGCGCCCGGCCGGGAGCCGCCCGGTGCTCCGGTTCCCGGCCGGGCGCCCGCTCCCGGTCCCGCTCCGGCTCCACCCCCGTGGGAGCCGGACCGGGGCCGGGGACCCCCCGGAGGCGGAACCAGGCGGTCTGGTCGCCCTCCGGAAGCCGTACGCGCTGGGCGCGGTAGTGCGCGGGGTCGATCCACTCGGCGCCGGCGCCCACCCACTCCCGGTAGAGCGAGTCGCTGAGCGCCACCAGCAACGGGGCCGCCGGGGCGGTCCGCAGCAGCAGCTTGGCCTCCTCGCAGTTGCCGAGCCGGCAGGCCAGGTCGACGGCGCGGCCCGAGCGGCCGTACGGGTCGGCGGTCACCGGGCCGGCGTGCATGCCCACCCGCAGCCGCAGGACGTGGCGGGCGTGGCGGTTGCCGCTGCGCAGGTTCTGGTAGAGGTGCTCCAGCCACGGGCCGAGCAGCTGCTGCGGCGCCACGGTGGGGGCGATCACCAGCAGGATGCCGTCGCCGCGGTCCTCGCGGTGCACCTGCGAGTCGGCGACCCGGGCCTGTTGCAGCGCCTCGCGGGTGACCCGGTAGAGCTCGGCCCGCATGGCCGGGCGGAAGTCGTCCGGCAGCCGGCCGGAGTCCTGCACGTCCAGGTTGATCACGAAGCCGAACCTCGCCTGCTCGGTCATTGTGCTCCCACTCGTTCCGCTGTCCGTTGTCCGTCGCCCGGCCGTCCGGTCCCAGGGTGCCCAGGGCCGCGGCGGAGCGCTGTAGCCGTTTACTCAGGCGCTCGGGCCGGGGGTCCCCGGTGGTGCGGTGGTGCTCCCGCGGTGTCAGTGCGGGCGGTGGTCCGGGGGCTCCAGGCCCTCGGCGAGCAGCCGCAGCGGCCCGGGTTCGAGCACCACCAGGGTGCCGGGGCCGGTCCGCACCAGCTCCTGCTCGCGCAGCAGCCGCAGCGCCTTGGCCACCGCCTCCCGGGTGGCGCCGATCGCGGCGGCCAGGTCGCTCTGCGACATCGGCGCCCGGATCGCCACCGCGCCCGGCCCGGTCCCCGCCGGGCGGCCGGTGCGGTCGGCCAGCTCGACCAGCCGGGCGCAGAGCCTGCGCAGCACGGTGAGCGAGGCGAGCGCCAGCCGCTCGTGGTCGGCGCCGCGCAGCCGGTCGGCCAGCTGCGAGAAGACCAGCCCGGTGACATACGGCCGGGCCGCCATGAACCGGCGGAAGTCGGCGCCGGACACCGCCACCGCCCGCACCGCGCCGATCGCGCTGACCGTGGCGCTGCGCGGGTGCGGCTCCATGGCGGCCATCTCGCCGACCAGCTCGCCCTCGCTGCGCAGCCCGAGGATCACCCGCCCGCCGCGGGCGTCGGCCAGCCAGACCGCGCACCACCCGGCCCGGAGCACCAGCACGTGGCTGCCCCGGTCGCCCTGGCGCAGCAGCGGGACGCCGGGTTCGAAGTCGCGCTCGCGGCCGAGCGCCAGCAGGGCGGCCCGGTCCGCGGGGGTGAGCCGACCCATGAAGGTCCGCCGTTCCCCGAACAGCATCGCTGCGCTCCTCACTGACGGTCCGTCAGTTCCCCTGGGCACCAGGCGCTCCGGGCGCCGCGGTGCGCAGCCCGGTCAGCGCAGAGTGTAGGCGCGCGGGGCGCCGGCAGACAGGCACCCGCGCGCATCGATCCGATCACGCACGCCCCGGTGCCGGTACGGGCCCGGCGGGCGGTGCGGTTACAGTCGTGGGTGGCCGCGCCCGGCCCGGCCAGCGCCTCATCGGGATCGCGGACCACCCGCCGTCCACCGAAAGGCCCGCGCTCCGCCATGCCCGCTCCCGCCCGTATCGGCGCCGCCCTGCTCTCCGCCGGCCTGCTGGCCGGCCTCGCCGCCGCCCCGGCCGTGGCCGACTCGGCCAGTCCGTCGGCCGCGGCGTCCGCCGCCTCCTCGGCCCCGGCCCCGGTCACGCCGCCGGCCGCGGTCTTCGGCAAGGGCGACCCGACGTACGACGGCGTCTGGCGGCAGTCGCTCTCGCTGCTGGCGCTGCACAGTGCCAAGGCCGCGGTGCCGCCCGCGGCGGTGGAGTGGCTGACCGCGCAGCAGTGCGCGGACGGCGGCTGGCCGTCCTACCAGGCGGGAACCGGCTGCACGGCCGGCGCCGAGGACAGCAACGCCACCGCCGTGGCCGTCCAGGCGCTGGCCGCGCTGGGCGGGCACCAGGCGGCGGTGGCCAAGGGCGCGGACTGGCTGAAGTCGGTGCAGAACGCGGACGGCAGCTGGGCCTACAACCCCGGCAACCCCGGCGACGCGGACTCCACCGGCCTGGCGCTCAGCGCGCTGACGGCGGCCGGGGTGGACCCGAAGACGGTCGCCAAGTCCGGCAAGGACGGGCTGGCGGCGCTCACCGCGCTGCAGTTGGACTGCAAGGCGACCGCGGACCAGCGCGGCGGGCTGCAGTACCAGCCGGCCGCGGACGGCGCGGCGCCGGAGGCCAACCCGCTGGCCAGCGCCCAGTCGGCGCTGGCGCTGGCCGGCGGCGCGCTGCCGGTGGCGGCGGGCACCGCCCAGCCGGCCGCCCCCAAGGCACTGGACTGCGCCGGCGTCACCGCGGGCGAGGGCGCGGCCGCCTACCTGGTCGGCGCCCTGGGCGCGAACGGCGGCCACCTGATGCTCAGCACCCCCGGCGCCCCGGCCACCCCGGACTACGCGGCCACCGCCTGGGCGGCGCTCAGCCTGGCCAAGGCGGGCTACACCGCCCAGGCCGCCCCGGCCGTCGACTGGCTCTCCGCCAACGCGGGCGGCTGGGCCAAGGGCAAGCCGGCCACGGGCACGGACGCGGCGGCCACCGCCACCCTGATCCTGGCCGCCGAGGCCAACGGCCGCACCCCGCTCTCCTTCGCCGGCACCGACCTGGTCGCCCAGCTCCTCGCCGCCGGCCCGGCCGCCCCGGCCCCGGCCAAGGCCGCGGCGAAGAAGTCGTCCCAGCCGAACATCTTCCTGATGCTCGGCGTCGGCCTGGCGATCGGCATCGGCTACGGCGTCTTCCTCAGCCGGCGCAAGCGCTCCCAGTGACCCGCCGACGGGCGGGCGGCGCGCCCACCGGTGGGCGCGCCGGGCGGGTCCGCAGGACTGCGGGCTCCCTCACCCTCCTCGCGCTCACCCTGGGCCTGCTCACCGCCACCGCCGCGCCGGCCCGGGCGGCCGGGTACCGCTACTGGTCGTTCTGGCGCGCCGACTCCGGCGGCTGGGCCTACCAGCAGCAGGGCCCGACCCTCTACCGCCCCGCCGACGGCACCGTCGACGGCTGGCGCTTCACGCTCAGCCACGGCGTCGGCGAGGCCGCCGAACGCCCCGGCGCCGCACCCGACTTCGCCGCCGTCTGCGCCAACACCCCGGCCGCGCCCGGGCGCAAGCGGGTCGCCGTGGTCCTGGACTTCGGCACCCCGACCGACGCGCCGTCAGCCGCCGAGCGCCCGCCCGCGCTCCGCACCGCCTGTGCCCGACTGCCCGTCGCCGCCAGCTCGGCGGAGGCGCTGGCGGCCGTCGCCCCGCCGCTGCGGTACGACACCGGCGGCATGCTCTGCGCCATCGCCGGCTACCCGGCCGCCGGGTGCGGCGAGGCGCTGGCCGACCCCGCGCCCGCCGCCGGTGCCGCCGCCCCGCCGGCCGCCCTCCGCCTGCCCGGCGCGCTCGCCCTGATCGCCGTCGTCGCCGCGGGCGCCGCCTGGCAGGTCCACCGCCGCCGGAGGCCGTCATGAGCACCCGTGCTCCCGCCCTGCACCCGGTCGCCTGGTGGCTCTGGGCGCTCGGGCTGGCCGCTGCCGCCTCCCGCACCACCAATCCGCTGGTGCTGCTCCTGGTGATGGCCACCGCCGGCTACGTGGTCGCCGCCCGCCGCGGCGAGGCCCCCTGGGCGCGCTCCTACGCCGGGTTCTTCCGGATCGCGCTCGCCGTGCTCGGGCTGCGCCTGGTCTTCACCGTGCTGCTCGGCTCGCCGGTCGCGGGCACCCACACCGTCCTCACCCTCCCCCAACTCCCCCTCCCCTCCTGGGCGCAGGGCGTCCGGGTGGGCGGCCGCACGACCCTCGAGGGCCTGCTCTTCACGCTCTACGACAGCCTCCGGCTGGCCGCCGTGCTGGTCTGCGTGGGCGCCGCCAACGCGCTCGCCTCGCCGGCCCGGCTGCTGCGCCTGCTGCCCGGGGCGCTCTACGAGGTGGGCGTGGCCGTGGTGGTGGCGCTCTCCTTCGCGCCCAATCTGCTGGCCGACGTGCGGCGGCTGCGCGCGGCCCGGCGGCTGCGCGGGCGGCCGGACCGGGGCGTGCGGTCGGTCCTGAGCGTCGGACTGCCGGTGCTGGAGAGCGCGTTGGAGCGGTCGATCGCGCTGGCCGCCTCGATGGACTCGCGCGGCTTCGGGCGGACCAGGCCGGTCTCCCGCACGGTCGCCCGGGCCACCGCCGCGCTCACCCTGCTGGGCCTGCTCGGGCTCTGCGCCGCCGTCTTCGGCCTGCTCGGCCCGGACGGCGGCGCCTGGGCGCTCCCGCTGCTGCCCATCGGGCTGGCCCTGACCGCCGGCGGACTGGCGCTGGGCGGCCGGCGCACCGTGCGCACCCGCTACCGGCCCGACCCGTGGACCTGGCGCGAGTGGCTGGTGACCGCCTCCGGCCTGGCCGCCGGAATCGCCGTCACGGTGCTGGCGGCCCGCACCCCGGGCCCGTACGCACCCGCCGTGGTGCCGCCGACCGCGCCCGAACTGCCGCTGGCGGCCGCCGCCGCGGTCCTGCTCGCCCTGTTGCCCGCAGTGGTCGCACCGGCACCCCGTCCGTTCACCGCGCGAGCCACCCGAGCCGCGCGAGCCGCCCAGCCCACCCCAGCCGCCCCCGTCCGCCGAGCGCGAGAGGCCGAGCAGTCGTGATCACCTTCGACCGGGTCCAGGTGCGCTACCCGGACGCCGACCGCCCGGCCCTGACCGGCCTCGACCTGACCGTCCCCGAGGGCGAGCTCTGCCTGCTGGTCGGCCCGTCCGGCGCCGGCAAGTCGACCCTGCTCGGCCTGGTCAGCGGCCTGGTGCCGCACTTCACCGGCGGCCGGCTGTCCGGCCGGGTCACGGTGGACGGCCGGGACACCCGGGACCACCGGCCGCGCGACCTGGCCGACCTGGTCGGCACCGTCGGCCAGGATCCGCGCGCCCGGTTCGTCACCGACACCGTGGAGGAGGAGCTGGCCTACGGCATGGAGTCGCTGGGCCTGCCGCCGGCCGTGATGCGGCGCCGGGTGGAGGAGACCCTGGACCTGCTGGGCCTGGCCGAGCTGCGCGACCGCCCGCTGGACACCCTCTCCGGCGGCCAGCAGCAGCGGGTGGCGATCGGCTCGGTGCTGGCCGTGCACCCCAAGGTGCTGGTGCTGGACGAGCCGACCTCCGCCCTGGACCCGGGCGCCGCCGAGGAGGTGCTGGCCGTGGTGCAGCGCCTGGTGCACGACCTCGGCACCACCGTGCTGATGGCCGAGCACCGGCTGGAGCGGGTGGTGCAGTACGCCGACCAGGTGCTGCTGCTGCCCGGCGACGGCACCGCACCCCGGCTCGGCCCGCCCGGCGAACTGCTCGCGCACTCCCCCGTGGTGCCGCCGGTGGTGGCGCTGGGCCGGCTGGCCGGCTGGCAGCCGCTGCCGCTCTCGGTCCGCGACGCCCGCCGCCGGGCCGGCGAGTTGCGCGAGCGGCTGGCCGGCCTGACCCCGCCGCGCCGGGCGGGCCTCGTGCGGGGTGAGGCCACCGCCGAGCCCGTCGCCCGCGCCGACCGCCTCACCCTGCGGCGCGGCCCGGTGACGGCGCTGCACGGCCTCACCCTCGCCCTGCACGCGGGCGAGGTGACCGCCCTGATGGGCCGCAACGGTGCGGGCAAGTCCAGCCTGCTCGGCGCCCTGGCCGGACTGCACGCGCCCGCCTCCGGCACCGTCCGGGTCGGCGGCCTCACCCCGCACAAGGCTCGCCCGGCCCAGCTGATCGGCCAGGTCGGCCTGGTCCCGCAGGACCCGCGCGACCTGCTCTACGCGGAGACGGTGGCCGCCGAGTGCGCCGCCGCCGACCAGGACTGCGGCGCCGAGCCGGGCCGCTGCCGGGCCCTGCTGGAGCGGCTGCTGCCCGGCCTGCCGGACACCGCGCACCCGCGCGACCTCTCCGAGGGCCAGCGGCTCACCCTGGCGCTGGCCGTGGTGCTGACGGCCCGTCCGGCACTGCTGCTGCTCGACGAGCCGACCCGCGGCCTGGACTACCCGGCCAAGGCCCGGCTGGTGGAGATCCTGGCGGGGCTGGCCGCCGAGGGCCGGGCCGTCCTGCTGGCCACCCACGACGTCGAGCTGGCCGCCGAACTCGCCCACCGCACCCTGGTGCTGGCCGAGGGCGAGCTGGTCGCCGACGGCCCGTCGGCCGAGGTGGTGCTGGCCTCCCCGGTCTACGCCCCGCAGGTGGCCAAGGTGCTCGCCCCGCAGCCGTGGCTGACGGTGCGCCAGGTCGCCGAGGCCCTGCGGTGACCCCGCTCGGACCGCGCTCGATCGCGGCGCTCTCCCTGGTCAGCCTGCTCGGCCTGGGCGCCTTCGGCTGGCCGCTGCTCGCCTCCGCGCACTCCGCGGTGGTCGCGCACGCCGCCGACGCGCCCTGGCTGTTCGCCCTGCTCCTCCCCCTGCTGCTGGCCGTGCTGCTGGCCCAGCTCGCCGACACCGGGCTGGAGCCCAAGGCGGTGGCGCTGCTCGGCGTGCTGGCGGCGGCGGGCGCGGCGCTGCGCCCGCTGGGGGCCGGCACGGCGGGGCTGGAGCCGATGTTCTTCCTGATGGTGCTGGCCGGCCGGGTGCTCGGGCCGAGCAGCGGCTTCGTGCTGGGCTCGGTCACCATGGCCGCCTCCGCCCTGCTCACCGGCGGGGTCGGGCCCTGGCTGCCGTTCCAGATGCTGGCGATGGGCTGGGTCTGCCTGGGCGCCGGGCTGCTGCCGCGGACGCGGCGGCGCGAGGTGCTGCTGCTGGCGGGCTACGGGGCGGTGGCGGCGGTGCTCTACGGCACCGTGATGAACCTCCAGGGCTGGCCCTACATCGGCGGCCTGAGCAGCTCGGTGGCCTTCGTGCCGGGCGATCCGCCGAGCGCCAACCTGCCCCGGTTCGCGGTCTACTGCCTGACCACCTCGCTCGGCTGGGACCTGCCCCGGGCCGCGCTCACCGCCGTGCTCTGCCTGACCACCGGCCGCCCGGTGCTGCGCGCGCTGCGCCGGGCCACCCGCCGCGCCGCCTTCGACGCGCTGCCCGAGTTCGGCGAGCCGGACGCTCCCGCGCGAGGATAGAGGGAAACGGCCCGGTGCCGTGCCGGGCCGGCGACCTGGACGGGGGTGCCACCGAGATGGCCACCTTCATGGACGTCCACCACGGGATGGACGGGATCACCGCCGAGGAACTGGAGGCCGCCCACCAGGCGGACCTCGCGATCGAGCGCTCCGAGGGCGTGACCTTCAAGCAGGCCTGGGCCGATCCGGCCTCCGGCACCGTCTGGTGCCTCTCCGAAGCCCCCTCCGCGGACGCGGTCCAGCGGGTGCACGAGCGCGCCGGCCACAAGCCGGACGAGATCCACTCGGTCCCGCTGAGCGTCTGAACCCACTGGACGGGAGCCGGCGGCACCCGTTATCCAGGACTCCGTGACCACCACCGACCGCCCGTTCGACGCCGTGCTGTCCGATCTGGACGGCGTGATCCGCCACTTCGACCACGCCGAGCTCAACCGGCTGGAACGGGCGGCCGGCCTGCCGCCCGGCGAGACCATGCGCACCGGCTTCGCCCCCGGCGTCGACGGTCCGCTGCTGCGCGGCGAGATCGGCCGCGCCGAGTGGACCGCCGCGATCACCGAACGCCTGGCCCGCCGCATCCCCCTCCCCCGCGCCCGCGAACTGGCCGAGGCCTTCGCCGCCGCCCCCTTCACCGCCGACCCCGAGGTGGTCGCCCTGCTGCGCGCGGCCCGCACCCGGATGCCGCTGGTGCTGGTCACCAACGCCACCGCCTGGCTGGACCAGGACCTCGCCCTGCTCGGCCTCCACGACCTGGCCGACGCCGTCGTCAACAGCGCCGAGGTCGGCACGGTCAAGCCCGAGGACCGCATCTACCTGATCGCCGCCGCCCGCGCCGGGGCCGCCCCGGACCGCTGCCTCTTCATCGACGACCGCGCCGAGAACGTGGCCGCGGCCACGGCCCTCGGCATGACCGGCGTCCACTTCCGCACGGCAGCCGATCTGCGGGCCGTCCTCGGGGCCTGAGACCTCGAACCGCCATCGACGCCGCCCTACCCGAGGCCTAGAACGACCGCCCCTCGCTGTGCGGCACGTGCGGCCGGGACGTCGGGTCGGGGTGGTCGTGCGGGTCCCCGCAGAGGGTGCTGCTCAGCCGGGTGAGCAGGTCGGCCAGGTCGGCGAACTGCTTCTCGTCCCAGTCGCCGAGCAGCTTGGCGAGCTGCGATCGCCGGGCCGCGACCAGGGCCGTCGCCACCCGCTCGCCGGCCTCGGTGAGCCGCATCGGCAGCCCGTTGCGCAGCGCCAGTCCGCGGCCCTCGCACTCGCGGGCCGCCGCCTCGATCACGGCGGGCGGGACGATCCGGTGCTCGGCCAGTTCGGCCGGCTCGACGGAGCCCTGGCGGTGCATCTGCAGCAGCAGCCAGCTGGAGGCGGGCTGGAGGTCCAGTCCGGCCTCGGCGGTGATCCGGCGGTAGAGGTCGCGGCGGGCCTCCCGGCTGTTCAGCACGGCGAGCGCGCGGGCGATCTCGTCCACCGAGCTGCGCTCCACCGGGTTCATCCCGATCGACTCGCCCAGGTCGGGCGCGGTGACCGAGGCGCGCAGCGGCTGCTCCTTGATGAAGAGCGCCAGCAGGAAGGCCACCGCGGCGACCGGCGCCGCGTAGAGGAAGACGTGCGCGATGGAGCTGGCGTAGGCGTGCAGGATGCCGTGCGCGACGGCCGGCGGCAGCCCGTGGATCACCCGGGGGTCGGCGGTGATCTCCTTGGGGCTGAAGCCGGCCGGCAGCTGGAGTCCGCGCAGCGCGTCGGTCAGCCGGTGGTTGAGCCCGGTGGTGAAGATGGTGCCGAAGATCGAGACGCCGAAGGAGGCGCCGATCGAGCGGAAGAAGGTGGCGGCCGCCGTCGCCACCCCGAGGTCCTGGTAGCCGACCGAGTTCTGCACGATCAGCACCAGCACCTGCAGCACCAGCCCGAGCCCGAGGCCGAAGACCAGGAAGTAGAAGCTCATCACGGTGGTCGAGGTGGACTCGGTCAGCCGGGAGAGCAGCACCAGGCCGATGGCGACCACCGCGGTGCCCAGGATCGGGAAGACCCGGTAGCGGCCGGTGCGGGCGACGATCTGGCCGGAGCCGATCGAGGTGACCAGCATGCCCAGCACCATCGGCAGCATGTGCACGCCCGACATGGTCGGCGAGACGCCCTGCACCACCTGGAGGAAGGTCGGCAGGTAGGTGAGCGCGCCGAACATCGCGAAGCCCACCACGAAGGAGATCACCGCGACCAGGGTGAAGGTCCGCGAGGCGAACAGGTGCGGCGGCAGCACCGGCTCGGCGGCCCGCCGCTCGACCAGCACGAAGAGGACCAGCAGCAGCACCCCGAGCACGCCCAGCCCGATGATCTGCCAGGAGCCCCAGCCGTAGGTCACCCCGCCGAGCGAGGTCATCAGCACGAAGCAGGTGGCCACGCCGGCGATCAGCACGATGCCCGGGTAGTCGATGGCGTGCTGCCGCTTCACCTCGCTGCTGTGCAGCACCACGGCGATCACGATCAGCGCCACCACGCCGATCGGCAGGTTGATGTAGAACACCCAGCGCCAGGAGAGCTGGTCCACGAAGAACCCGCCGAGCAGCGGCCCGAGCACGCTGGTGGCGCCGAAGACGGCGCCGAACAGGCCCTGGTACTTGCCGCGCTCCCGGGGCGGCACCAGGTCGCCGACGATCGCCTGGGTGAGCACGATCAGCCCGCCGCCGCCCAGGCCCTGCAGCGCGCGGAAGGCGATCAGCTCGCCCATGTTCTGCGCCACGCCGCAGAGCGCGGAGCCGATCAGGAAGATCACGATGGAGGCCTGGAAGAACCGCTTCCGGCCGTACATGTCGCCGAGCTTGCCCCAGAGCGGGGTGACCGCGGTGGAGGCCAGCAGATAGGCCGTCACCACCCAGGACAGGTGCTCCAGTCCGCCGAGGTCGCTGACGATGGTGGGCAGCGCGGTGGAGACGATGGTCTGGTCGAGCGCGGCCAGCAGCAGGGCGAGCAGCAGGGCGCCGATCGGGACCCAGAGGTTGTGCACCTCGCCCTGCTGCGGGGCCTGCGGCGCGGTCTCGGTCGCCGGTTCGGCCATGACCGGTCCTCCGTCTGATGGGGCGGCAGCTTCTGACTCCTCATCGTGTCAGATTTGTCAGCATTTGCGGCCTGCGGTTGCGCCATTCGCAACGCCGCCCGCCCGCGGCCCCGAACTGCCCTGCGAACCGGGCGGCACTGTTCCCCCGTTACGGTGTCCTGCATAATCGGGCCCGTTCGCGCCCCACCCGACCGTCCATCCCCACCCGAGGTTTCAGGAGGATCGGCCCATGCCGGAATTCGCCCAGCCCGGCCCCGGCCGGGCAGGTTCCGGTCCGGTCCGCCCCGAGCACGACGGTGCGTACCGGCACGGCCCCGATCCGGACGGTACGGAGACCGCGATCCTCCCGGCCACCGAGGGCCCGCCGCTGGTCCGCCCGTACGTGGCCGCGCCCGTCCCCGCCCCGCCCTCGCCGTTCGCCCCCGGCGGGCAGCCGGTGCCGCCGCCGCCGGCCTCGGACCCGTTCGCCACCACCCTGCTGCCCCCGGCGGTCGAGCCGTCGCCCGGTCCGGAGGCCGAACCGGCCGCCCACCCGCCGCGCGAGCTCGGCCTCTTCCCGATCAGCGAGGGCTTCCACGAGGAGGACGGCGAGGAGCCCGCCCCGGGCTCGCGCCGCGCCGCCCGGAACGCCCGCCGGCGCCGCACCGGCCTGGTGGCCGTGGCCGGGGCCGGCGCGATCGCCATCGGCGTCGGCCTGGCCTTCGCGCTCACCCCCGGCACCCCGCCCGACCGCCAGGCGATCCCCGTGCTGCCCACCACCGCGGCGAGCCCCACCGACGTCCCGGCGCCGACCGACGCGGCGAACGCCACCCCGGCACGGACCGGCAGCTCCCCGCAGGCGCCCAGCACCTCGGCGAAGCCCAGACCCTCGGCGCCCCGGACCAAGTCCGCCGCGCCCGCCCCCAGCAGCCCGCCCGCGCAGTCCCCCGCACCGCCGGCGCAGCCGGCCCCCGTGCCCGCTCCCGCGACCAGCCAGGCCCCGCCGCCCACCTCAGCGGCGCCGACCAGCGCCGCCCCGAGCCCCAGCGCGAGCACCGCCTCGCCGACCCCGACCGCCGCGCCCTCCCCCGGCGACCGGGGACCGGCCGTGGTCGCCCTGCAGTCCCAGCTGAAGTCGCTCGGCTGCGGCAAGGCGCACAGCGGGGTCTACGACTTCCCCACCCAGTCGGAGGTCGGCCTGTTCCAGAGCAACAACCAGCTCTGGCAGGACCAGTGGGGCACCGTGGGCCCACAGACCCAGGCCGCCCTCGACTCCGGGGCCACCTGCTAGGCAGGACTCGTCAGCCCGTGATCGCGCCGACCACGCTGATCCCGGCCAGCACCAGCATCGCCGCCGCGGCCACCCGGATGATCACCTTCATCGGCACGTGCGCCAGCAGCTTCTGACCGCCCAGCACCGCCAGCCCGCCGACCGCGCAGAGCGCCAGCCAGGCGCCCAGGCCGACCGCCAGCGGATCGGCGTACTTGGCGGCCAGGTTGGCGGTCATGATCTGGGTCAGGTCGCCGAACTCGGCCACCGCGACGACCAGGAAGCTGGTCCCGGCGACCTTCCAGAAGCTGCTGGAGGACGGCTTGCGGCCCTCGTGCCCCTCCTCGTCCTCGTGCTTGTGCAGCAGCAGCATCACCGCGCCGGCCAGGAAGAGCAGACCGGTGACCAGCTCCACCCAGCGGTGCGGCAGCAGCGCCAGCAGGCTGCCGGCCGCCAGCGCCAGGCCCACCTGCACGGCCATCGCGGCGGCCACCCCGGCGAAGACGTACAGCGCGCGGTACTTGGTACCGAGCATCAGCGCGGCCAGCGCGGTCTTGTCCGGCAGCTCGGCCAGGAAGATGATGCCGAAGGTCACGGCGAACACGGTCAAGCTCATCAGGGGTGTCTTCCCTCTGGTCGGGCTGCCCGGCCGCGGTCATAAAAAAAAGAGACCCCGGCCCGACAGCACTGATCACATCACAGCACTGCGGCCGAAGGTCTCGCCGGCACCGGCTGGTGCCCCGGGCGCCGGGCCGCTCGTGAGAGCCGGCCAGTATGTCGACGGTCCGGTGGAGGGCTACTCCCCTTCAACTCCGCCAGTGTACCGGACGCCGCACCAGCCCCCGGCCGACCAGCTCCAGCACCAGCACGATCGCCACCGCCTCCACCGCCAGCAGCGCGATCAGCACGAACAGCTGCACCGCGCCGGCCTGCACGGGCGTGGCCCCGCCGAGCAGCATGCCGACGAAGGCGCCCGGCAGGGTGACCAGCCCGACCGTGCGGGTCTGGTCCAGCGCGGGCACCAGCGAGGTGGCGGCGGCGGTGCGGCAGATCTCCAGCCGGGCGTCCCGGTCCTCGAAGCCGAGCGCCAGCGCGGCCTCCACCTCGCCGTGCCGCTGGGCCAGCTCGTCCAGCGCCCGGCGGCCGGCCAGCGAGGTGGCGGTCAGGCCGCCGCCGATCAGGATGCCGGCCACCGGCACGACGGTCAGGCCCTTCGCGGGCAGCAGCCCGCTGCCGAGCAGCAGCGCCAGCACCGGCAGCACCCCCGCGCCGATCGGCAGCGCCGCCCAGGCCCAGGACCAGCCGGGCTCGTCGGTCATCCGCCGCCCGGCCGTGCGCACCGCGACGGTGAACATCAGCAGCACGAAGAGCGCGGTCAGCCAGAGCGAGCGGACCACCCAGGCGATCACCAGCGAGACGGCGGCCAGCTGCACCACGGCCCGCAGCCCGGCCCGCAGCACCGCCCGGCCCTGCCCGAGCCGCCCCCACCCGGCAACCGCGACGGCGGCCGCCAGCAGGGCCGCCATCACCACCCCGAGCAGCGGGGTGACCTTGAGCAGTTGGGTGGCGGAGGAGCCCGCCGCGATCAGATCCAACTGGTGAACCACATCCGGTCCTGCCAGGCCGTCATCGGGATCACCTGCGCGGTGTAGAGCGGCAGGAAGTAGAGGAAGCAGCCCATGATCGCCAGCACCAGCGCGCCCGCCGAGGCCCCGCCCCAGGCCCGCCGCCGCACCGAGGCGTCCGGCGGTCCGAGGATCGCCCCGAGCATCTGGGCGACGGCCAGGCAGAGGAACGGCACCAGCACCACCATGTAGAAGGAGAAGATGGTGCGCTCCTGGAACTGGAACCAGGGCAGGTAGATCGCGGCGACCGCGCAGAGCACCGCGCCGGAGCGCCAGTCGCGGCGGAAGAACCAGGCCCAGAGCGAGTAGAGCAGCGCGAAGCAGGCGGTCCACCAGAGCAGCGGGGTGCCGAGCGCCAGGATCTGCGAGGCGCAGTTGCCCGAGGCGGTGCAACCCTGCTGCCCGTTGCTCACCTGCTGCCAGTACATGCTCACCGGGCGGCCCTGGACCAGCCAGCTCCACGGGTTGGACTGGTAGGTGTGCGGCGTGGTCAGGGTGGTGTTGAAGTGCCACATCTCGGTCTGGTACTGCCACCAGGAGCGCAGCGGCCCGGGCAGGAACCCGCCGGGGTGGGTGTCGGCCCAGTGCCGGTCGTAGCCGCCGGAGCTGGCGAACCAGCCGCCCCAGGAGGCCAGGTAGACGCCGGCGGCGACCAGCACCATCGAGCAGAAGGCGGGCACCGCGTCGTGCCGCAGCATGCTGAGCACCGGGCGCCGGGCGCCGGCCCTGCGGCGGCCGGCCTGGTCCCAGAGCACGGTCAGCAGGCCGAAGGCGGCCAGGATCTGGGCGCCGTTCCACTTCACCGAGCAGGCCGCGCCGAGCAGCACGCCGGCGGCCAGCCGCCAGGGGCGCAGGCCCAGCCGCACGGTGTCGCCGTCCACGCCCTCGGCGAGCAGCCGCTCCCGGGTGCGGTCGCGGTCCACCAGCAGACAGCCGAAGGCGCCCAGCACGAAGAACATCAGCACGCCGTCGAGCAGGCCGGTGCGGCTCATCACCAGTTGCAGGCCGTCCACCGACATCAGCAGCGCGGCGGTGCAGCCGATCAGCGTGGAGCCGAAGAGCCGGCGGCCGATCCGGGCCAGCATCAGCACCGAGAGGGTGCCGAGCAGCGCGACCATCACCCGCCAGCCGAACGGGTCGAGCCCGAAGGCGGCCTCGCCGATCGCGATCACCCACTTGCCGAGCGGCGGGTGGGCGACGAAGGCCCAGCCGCTGTTCAGCGGGATGGACTGCGGGTGGGCCAGGATCGCGGTGTTGGCGTTGTCCGCCCAGCTGCCCTCGTAGCCCTGGTGGAGCAGCGACCAGGCGTCCTTGGGGTAGTAGGTCTCGTCGAAGACGAAGGCCTGCGGGTTGCCGAGGTTCCAGAACCGCAGCACCCCGGCGAAGAGCGCGACGGCGAGGGGGCCGAGCCAGCCGGCGTACCGGACGGCCCAGGGGAAGCGCCGGCCGAGTTCCCGCGGCAAGGAGGGACGGCCGGCCGGGCGGGGTTCCGCCTCGGCCGGCCGCTCGATGACTGCCGTGTCTGCCATGGCCCCACCGTAGAGAGTCGTTGATCACCGCCGACTCTAGGCGGCCGGGGTCCTGCCCGTCACCCTCTCACGCCGCCGTCTGGAGCTCGCGGACCGGCACGGTCACCGGGGCCGCCGGCACCGCGTTGTCCTGCTCCGGGGTGAGGTGGCGGCGCAGCCGCAGCGCCAGGGTGATGATCAGCAGGGTGCAGCCGGTCATCGCCGCCAGGTAGAGCGGCCAGGTGCCGGAGCCGACCAGCAGCACGCCGACCGCCGGGCCGACCGCGATGGCGGTCTGCTTCACCAGGGCGAAGGCCGAGTTGTAGGTGCCCAGCAGCCGGGCGGGGGCGAGCTCGGCGACGATCGGGCCCAGGGTGGGCGCCAGCATCGACTCGCCGATGCCGAAGAGCACGTAGATGCTCACGATCGCCACGGTGGCCAGCGCCGCCTCGCCGCGGACCAGGCCGGCCAGCAGCGCCGCGGCCCAGGCGCCGAGCCAGACCACGCCGGTGGCGGCCATCGCGGTGGTGCGGCGGCGCCGGGCGGTGATCCGGACCATCAGCATCTGCAGCAGCACGATGGTCAGCGCGTTGGCGCCGATCGCCAGGCCCAGGGTGGAGGGCGCGGTCTTCACCGTGTCGGTGGCGAAGGCGGCCACGCCGGACTCGAACTGGCCGTAGCAGGTGAAGAAGATCAGCCCGGCGACCAGCAGCACCCGCACCATCGCCTTGTCGGCCGCCAGCGCGCGCAGCCCGCTGCGCGGCTGCTGGCCGGTGACCAGCACCGGTGCCGGACGCGGGATCCGTGCCGTCCCGGTGACGGCGGCCAGGCCCAGGAAGGTCAGCGCCTCGATGGTGAAGAGCCGGGTCAGGCTGGCCGGGTCGGCGGTGTCCACGATCTGCCCGCCGACCAGCGCGCCCAGGCCCATCCCCAGGTTGATCAGGGTGAACTGCAGCGCGAAGGCGTGCGAGCGGGTCGCCGCGGTGGAGCAGCGGACGATCATGGTGGCCAGGGCCGGCTGGCAGGTGGTGACCCCGCCGCCGAAGAGGAAGACGGCGACCAGCAGCCCGGCCGTGCTGTCCGCCTGCCCGAAGGCGAAGGCGCCGACGGCGGCCATCGCGCAGCCGGCCAGCAGCACCGGGCGCGGCCCGTAGCGGTCGATGCCGCGGCCGGCGAACGGCAGCACGGCGAGCGCGGCCAGCGCGAAGAGCGTGAACACCATGGTCGCGGCCATGGTGCCGAGCCCGCGGACCTGGTCCACGTAGACGAACATGTACGGCATCGTGAACCCGCTGCCGAAGGCGCTCAGCGCGTTCCCGACCTGGACCCGGCGCAGGGGGCCGCCGCCCGCACCGAACTTCTGCTGCTTCATGGAGACACCCCTCACGTGGACCGGAGCCGTAGTTTTAGCTCGTAAGATTTCGAAGCTAAACTCTACGGGTAGAAAGACTCCACTGTCAAAGTCTTAACCTCGCTACCGAGCGTGGGACACTGATCCGCATGAGCGCACGCAAGGCCGCCGCACCGGCCGCCGCCGAGCCCGACAGTGAGCTCGACATCGCCGAGCAGGTGGCCGCCTACCAGCGGGAGTTCCCGACCGTCGACCCGCAGGTGGAGACGATCGTCTCCACCCTCTCCCGGGTGGCCCGGCGGATGGCGGTGGCCTACGGGCGGCAGCTGACCGTGCTCGGCATCACCAGCGCCGAGTGGGAGGTGCTGAAGGCCCTGGTGGTGGCCGGCAGCCCGTACCGGCTCGGCCCCGGCGAGCTGGCCAAGCGGCTCGGCCTGACCCCGGCCGCGATGACCCACCGGATCGACCGGATGGTCGCCGAGGAGCTGGTCACCCGGAAGCGCGACGAGGCCAACCGGGTCCGGGTGATCATCGAGCTCACCGAGAACGGCCGGGACAAGTGGCTGGAGTCGATGCGGATGGCGGCCGTCTTCGAGGAGGAGCTGCTGCAGGACGTGGCGCCCGAGGAGCGCGCCGACCTCTCCGGCCTGCTCGGCCGGATGCTCACCCGGATCGAGGACACTGCCCCCTGAGGCGCCGTTGAGTGGCGGGAGCGCGGGCCCGGCGGCAGGGTGAGTCCGGGGGGCAGCAGAACCGTCCCATCGGACCAGTTCCCGCCCTGGAGGCGACACCCATGCCCGTGGTCAACGAACCCTACGCACCCGGCACGCCGTGCTGGGTCGACCTGATGGCTCCCGACCAGCAGCAGGCCATCGACTTCTACCGCGACCTGTTCGGCTGGCAGGGCGAGATCGGCGCCGAGGAGTTCGGCGGCTACGCCGTGCTCACCCTGAACGGCAAGGCGGTGGCCGGCATCGGCAAGGCGATGGCGATGGGTGACAACCCGCCGCCGCCCACCGTCTGGACCACCTACCTGGCCAGCGCGAACGCCGCCGAGACCGCGGCCAGGGTGACCGCCGGCGGCGGCACGGTGCTGTTCGAGCCGATGACCGTCGGCACGGTCGGCAAGATGCTGGTCGCCCAGGACCCGACCGGCGCGGTCTTCGGCGTCTGGGAGCCGCTGGACTTCTTCGGCGCCCAGGTGGTGAACGAGGCCGGCGCGGTGATCTGGAACGAGCTGAACACCGGTGACGTCGAGGCCGCGCGCGCCTTCTACGGCCCGGCGCTCGGCGTCGAGCTGCGGCCGATGGACGACACCGGCGGGATGGGCGAGTACTTCGAGCTGGCGGTCGGCGGCAAGGCGGTCGGCGGTGCGCAGAGCCTCGCCAAGTTCCCCGCCGAGGTCCCGCCGCACTGGGCCACCTACTTCGCGGTGGACGACGTGGACAGCACGGTGGACGCGGCGGTCCGGGCCGGCGGCTCGGTGCTGGTGCCGCCGATGGACACCCCGGTGGGCCGGATGGGCTCGCTCACCGACAACCAGGGCGGCGCGTTCTGGGTGATCAAGCCGCAGCCGCCGGGCGCCTGAGCCCGCGGCCGGTCGCTGAATGGTCCGTGCCCCCGGAGCGTGATCGCTCCGGGGGCACGGTGGTTCAGGTGATGCTCAGCCGCCGGGGTCAGCAGGGGCCGTTGTCGGTCCAGACGCCCCACTGGCCGCTCTGGCTCGGGATCTCGTTGGTGGTCCACCACTTGTTCGTGTAGTAGTGGCCGTTGTACGAGACCTTGGTCGGCGAGGCGTAGACGGCGCTCGCGCTCCAGGCCGGGGCGCCGGTGCAGGTGCCCGGGGTGCCGGTCGCCGGCGGGGTGGAGACCGGCGGGGTGCTCACCGGCGGGGTGGAGACGGGCGGGCTCGACACCGGCGGGGTGCTCACCGGCGGGGAGCTGGCCGGCGGGGTGGAGACCGGGGCGCTGCTGGTCGGCGCGGCCGGGCAGCTGGCCGCCGAGCCGTTGGTGTCCTTCACCATGGCGTTGAACAGGGTGGCGGCCGGGTCCAGGTCGTAGAGCGAGAAGGCGAACGAGCCGCCGAGGCCGTTGCAGTGCAGGTAGTCGGCCTTGGCCTGGATCGACTGGGCGTTCTCACCGGACCAGAAGGTGGTGCCGTCGTAGAAGTAGGCGGCCTTCGCGGTGTCGTCCCAGTAGGTGTCCGCCGGGTTGTCGACGATGCCGCCGAGCTCCTTGTACATCCGGATGCCGTTGACGTTGCCGGAGTCGGCGGCGCCGGTGGCGGGACCGGTGGCGGTCTGGAAGAGGCCGTGGCTGCTGCCGGCCGGCACGCCGGTCCAGCCGCGGTAGTAGAACGGCACACCCATGTTGATCTTGTTGGCGGGGAAGCCGCCGGGGATGCCGTAGCCCGGGTCGCCGGCCGTCCAGGCCTTGATGCCCTCGTTGATCGAGTACTTGGCGCCGCCCGGGGCGACCGGGGTCATCGGGTCGTTCGGGTCCGAGTACAGCGCGGCCTGGTGGTTGGTCGGGCCGGTCGCCTCCCAGCCGCCGTGCATGTCATAGGTCATGACATCGCCGAAGGTGAGGTACTGGCCGATCTTGTCGGTCTCGATGTTCGCGATCTTGTCCTGGCCGGCCGGCAGCGCCGCGCTCAGCGCGTAGGTCTTGCCGTCCGCCGCGCCTTGGGTGTTGAGCTCCGAGCGGAACTCCGAGAGCAGCGCGGTGTAGTTCTGCTTGTCCGCGGTCGCGGAGTTGTTGCCGGTGTGGCCGCCGCCGCCCGGGTACTCCCAGTCGATGTCGAAGCCGTCGAAGATGCCCGCACCGGTGCCGGCGCCGCCGTAGCCGCCGTCCGAGGGCAGGTTGCCCTTGATGAACATGTTGATGCAGGAGGAGACCAGCGCCTTGCGCGAGGCGTCGGTGGCGGCCGCGTTGGAGAAGTACTTCGAGTAGGTCCAGCCGCCCAGCGACAGCAGGATCTTGAGCTTCGGGTACTTCGCCTTCAGCTCCTTGAGCTGGTTGAAGTTGCCCACGATCGGCTGGTTGTAGGTGTCGGCCTGGCCGTTGACGCTGATGTCCGAGCCGAAGGACTTCTCGTAGTCGGCGAAGGCGTCGCCCGCGCCGTCGCCGGCGTTCGGGTTCGCGTCGTTGGTGTCCGCGGCCTTGGTGGCCTCGAAGCACTGCAGCGTCGTCGGGTTGATGTTCTCGAAGTCGTAGATCAGGTAGTCGAGGTTGCCGGCCACGCCCGAGGTGTCGATGTTCTTCGGGTAGTAGGCGTTGGCGTAGATCGACCACTGGTCGAAGTAGGCGACCTTGATGCCGCCGCTGGTCGCGGCCGCGCCGGTGGTGTTGGTCGCGGCAGCCTGGGCGGTGCCGCCCGAGGTGAGCGCCAGGGTGGCGCCGAGCAGCAGGGAGGCCGCGGTGCCGGCCGCGAGCGCGGCCAGGCCCTTCGACCGGCGCTTGCCCGGAACCTGCTCCCGGGCGAGTGAACGGGTGAGCATGAGGTGCGACTCCATGGTGTGGGGGACCGGTCGTGCCCGTGGGCGGGAACGTCCGGGGCGGGGTGGGACCCGCTCCGGACAGGGGCATGACATGGGGGAATCGTTGCGCGGTAGCCGGGCACCCCAGGACCGGCGTCAGTGGAATGCGCCGCTGACGCCGGCTCAGGGGCTCCCTGCACCTGCGGATTAAAATGGACTAGACCAACCGGACCGTCAAGAGCCGTTCGCCACACTTGAGTTGCCGTTAAGGTAGCCCGATCGGCGGGATCCCCGGTGACCTGCGGCTAAACCTCCGCACCCGAAGCGAGGTCCGTCTCAAGATGTAGCCGGACTGCATCTCCCGTCGCACCGGCGCCGGCCGGGAATCCTCCTCATGCGGCTCGATCGGCCCGCGGCCACTGCCTAGCGTGGGAACCTCGCCGTCCACCCACCCTCGCCCGAGGACCACAGATGATCGAAGCCGTCGGCCTCACCAAGCGCTACGGCCCCAAAACCGCCGTCCAGGACCTGAGTTTCAGCGTCCGCCCAGGCATCGTGACCGGATTCCTCGGCCCCAACGGGGCCGGCAAGTCCACCACCATGCGGATGCTGCTCGGCCTGGACAACCCCACCTCCGGCCACGCGACGGTCAACGGCCGCCGCTACGCCGACCACCGCGCGCCGCTGCGCGAGGTCGGCGCCATGCTGGAGGCCCGCGCCATCCACACCGGCCGCACCGCGCAGAACCACCTGCTGGCGCTGGCCGCCACCCACGGCATCCCGCGCTCCCGGGTGACCGAGGTGATCGAGCTGGTCGGGCTGCGCGAGGTGGCCCGCCGGCGCGCCGGCGGCTTCTCGCTCGGCATGGGCCAGCGGCTCGGCATCGCCTCCGCGCTGCTCGGCGACCCGGGCACGCTGATCCTCGACGAGCCGGTCAACGGCCTCGACCCCGAGGGCATCCTGTGGATCCGCAACCTGCTCAAGGCGCTGGCCGCCGAGGGCCGCACGGTGCTGGTCTCCTCGCACCTGATGAGCGAGATGGCGCTCACCGCCGAGCACCTGATCGTGATCGGCAGGGGCCGGCTGATCGCCGACACCTCGGTCGCCGAGTTCACCGCCGGCGCCTCCCGCGGCGGCGTGCGGGTGCGCACCCCGCAGGCCGCCGAGCTGACCGCGCTGCTGGGCTCGCTGCCCGGCGCGAGCGTCACCGCCGAGGAGGAGCCCGACGTGCTCACCGTCGAGGGCGCCGACAGCGAGGCGATCGGCCGGCTGGCCGCCGAGCACCGGGTGGTGCTCTTCGAGCTGACCCCGCGTCAGGCCTCGCTGGAGGAGGCGTTCATGGAACTCACCCGGGACGCCGTCGAGTACGAGGCCGCCGTGCGGCCCGCCGAGCTGGTCGAGGAGCCCGCCGCATGAGCACCACCTTCGTCTCCCAACGGGCCGGCTCCGGCTCCGTCACGCTGCCCCGGGTGGTCGCCGGGGAGTGGATCAAGTTCCGCTCGCTGCGCTCCAGCTGGATCACCCTGGTGGTCGCCTCGGCGCTCACCATCGGGCTCGGCGCGCTGTTCTGCTGGGCCACCATGAGCCGCTGGGACCACCTGCCGGCCGACGAGCGGCTCGCCTTCACGCCCGCCGAGCACAGCCTGCGCGGCTACTTCCTGGCGCAGATGGCGATCGGCGTGCTCGGCGTGCTGGTCGTCACCGGCGAGTACTCCACCGGCATGATCCGGGCCTCGCTCTCCGCGGTGCCCAAGCGGCTGCCGGTGCTCTGGGCCAAGGCGCTGGTCTTCGGCGCGGTCACCTGGGTGGTGGCCACCGCCTCGGTGCTGGTCGCCTTCTTCACCGGCCAGGCGATCCTGGCCTCGAAGCACCTGGACACCACGCTCTCCGCGCCCGGGGTGACCCGGGTGGTGCTCGGCACCGGCCTCTACCTGACCGCCATCGGGCTGCTCGCGGTCGCCCTGGGCACCCTGGTGCGCAACACCGCCGGCGGCATCGCCTCGGTCTTCGGCCTGCTGCTGGTGCTGCCGCTGCTCAGCGAGGCGCTGCCCAGCTCCTGGCAGGACAACATCATCCCGTACCTGCCCAGCAACGCCGGACAGGCGCTGGCGCACGTGACCCGGGCCCCGCACGAGATGGCGCCCTGGGCCGGCTTCGGACTGCTCTGCGGCTACGTGGCCGTGGCCCTGGCGGCCGCCGCCGTGGTGCTGAAGCGGCGCGACGCGTGATCCGCCCGGCCGGGCCGATCCGTTGCACAATGGCGCGATGAGCTCGGCCGAACCGTCCGTGACAGCCCTCGGGCAGCGCTTCCCCGGCGCCGCCCGAGGGCTCGCCGCGCTGCGCGCGCGGCGGCTGGACGAGCGGTTCCCGCTGCTGGTGGACAGCGCCGGGGCGGTGCTGCTGCTGGCCCTGAGCATCGGCTCCCACCAGCGGGTCCACCCGCAGCAGTGGGAGCTGCTGCTGCAGGCCGCCCTGGTGCTGCCGCTGGCGCTGCGCCGGCGGCGGCCGGTGCAGGTCTTCGCGGCGGTCGCGGCCACCGCCTTCGTGCAGTGGTCGATCAGCTGGTGGCTGCACATCGCGGTGGGCCCGGCCGACCTGGCGGTGCTGGTGGCGCTCTACACCGTCGCCGCCCGCCGCTCCTTCCGCTGGACGGTGGCCGCCTTCGCGGTGACCGAGCTGGGCGTGCTGCTGGCCGTCTACCGCTGGCCGCCGGTCCTCTCCGAGCGGCCGCAGTACGAGACCGCGATGCGGGTGGTCTTCCTGCTCTCCGGCCTGGTCACCGCCGCCGTGGTGCTCGGCCGCAACGTGCGGGCCCGGCAGGCCAAGCTGGCCGCGCTGCACCAGCGGGCCCGGGAGCTGGAGCGCCAGCGCGACCAGCAGTCGGCGCTCGCGGTGGCCGGGGAGCGCAGCCGGATCGCCCGCGAGATGCACGACATCGTGACCCACAACCTCTCGGTGATGGTGGCGCTGGCCGACGGCGCCGTCTACGCCAACCAGCACGCGCCCGAGAAGGCCACCGCGGCGATGCGTCAGTCCGCCGAGACCGGGCGGCAGGCGCTCACCGACATGCGCCGCTTCCTCGGCGTGCTGCGGGACGACGAGCCGGACGCGCTGCGCCACCCGCAGCCGGGCCTGGGCCAGCTCGCCGCGCTGGCCGCCCAGGTGCGGGCCGCCGGGCTGGCCTGCGAGCTGCGGCTGGCCGGCGAGCACGGCCACGTCTCCCCCGGCGCCCAGCTGACCGTCTACCGGCTGGTCCAGGAGTCCCTGACCAACACCCTCAAGCACGCCGCGCCCGGCGCCCGGGCGGTGGTCGCGGTGGACTGCTCCCCCGCCGCCGTCCGGGTGGAGGTGCGCGACGACGGCCGCCCGCTGCGCCGGGCCGCCGCCGACCCGCTCGGCGCCGGCCACGGACTGGCCGGCATGCGCGACCGGGCCGCCGCCTACGGCGGCGAGCTGACCGCCGGACCGCTTCCGGGGGGCGGCTGGCGGGTGGCCGCCACCCTCGACCTCGACCTGCCCGCACCCGCCGAGGAGGCGCCGTCATGACCATCCGAGTGCTGCTGGTGGACGACCAGCCGCTGCTGCGGGTCGCCTTCACCCTGGTGCTGGACTCCCAGCCGGACCTGGCCGTGGCCGGCGAGGCCGCGGACGGCGCCGAGGCGGTCCGGCTGGTCCGCGAGCTGGCCCCGGACGTGGTGCTGATGGACGTCCGGATGCCCGGCATGGACGGCATCGAGGCGACCCGGCAGATCGTCGAGGCCGCGCCGGAGACCCGGGTGCTGATCCTGACCACCTTCGACCTGGACGAGTACGCCTTCGCCGGGCTGCGGGCCGGCGCCTCCGGGTTCCTGCTGAAGAACGCCCAGCCCGCCGAACTGCTCAGCGCGGTGCGCAGCGTGGCGGCCGGGGACGCCGTGGTGGCGCCGCGGATCACCCGGCGGCTGCTGGACCGGTTCGCCGGCGAGCTGCCCGCCGACGGCGGCCCGGCCGACCGGGCGCAGCGCGCGGTGGAGACGCTGACCGCGCGCGAGCGCAGCGTGCTGGTGCAGGTGGCCCGCGGGCTCTCCAACGCCGAGGTGGCGGCCGAGCTGGCGCTGGCCGAGGCCACGGTGAAGACCCACGTCAGCCGAATCCTGCTCAAGCTGGGGCTGCGGGACCGGGTGCAGGCGGTGGTCTTCGCCTATGAAAACCGTTTGGTCCGGCCCACCTGACGGTCCGAGAATCGCAGGATGACCGATTCCTCCGTCGCCCGCCGCCTCGCCGCGCTGCGCGCCTGCGACCGCGTGCTGAGCGGCAAGCGTCCACAGACCGTCCGCGAACAGCTCGACCACCTCGCCGGCCTGGACGGGCTGGACGAGCTGCCCGACTTCTACGCCCAGGGCGGCGCGGTCGAGCGGGTGGAGCGGCGGGTCGCCGAGCTGCTGGGCACCGAGGCGGCCGTCTGGTTCCCGAGCGGCACCATGGCCCAGCAGATCGCGCTGCGCTACGGCGCCGAGCTGACCGGGCGCGACGCGGTGGCGATGCACCCGATGTGCCACCTGGAGCGCTGGGAGCGGCAGGCCTACGGCCAGCTGAGCGGCCTGCGGGCGATCTGGCCGACCGACGCGCCCCGCCCCTACACCGCCGAGGAGCTGGCCGCCGTCGGGCAGCCGTACGGGACCGCCACGGTGGAGCTGCCACTGCGCGACGCCGGCTTCCTGCTGCCGAGCTGGGACGAGCTGGTCGCGGTGGCCGGCACCGCCCGGGCGGCCGGTGCCCGGGTGCACTTCGACGGCGCCCGGCTCTGGGAGTCCGCCCCCTTCTACGGCCGCCCGCTGGCCGAGATCGCCGGGCTGGCCGACAGCGTCTACGTCTCGGCCTACAAGGCGCTCGGCGCCTCGCACGGCGCCCTGCTGGCCGGCGACTCGGCGCTGGCCGGCTACGCCCGCAGCTGGCGGCACCGGCACGGCGGGCAGCTGTGGCACAACTGGCCGGCCGCGCTGGCGGCGCTGGACGGGCTGGCGACCGAGCTGCCCCGGATCCCCGAGTACGTCCGGCACGCCAAGGTGGTCGCCGCGGCGCTGGCGGACCTGCCCGGCGCCCGGATCCACCCGGCTCCCCCGCAGACCTGCGACTTCCAGCTCTACCTGCCGCACCCCGCCGAGGCGCTGAACGCGGCCAACCTGGAGCTCTCCGAGACCGAGCGCACCTCGATCGCCGGCAGCTGGGCCGACGTCGCACCCGGGCTGGCGATGGCCGAGATCCGGGTCGGCGCCGCCGCGCTGGAGTGGACCGCCGAGGAGGTGCTGGCGGCCGGGCTGCGGCTGCTGGAGCTGGTGGCGAAGGGCCGGCCGGCGGATCAGTAGCGGAGGGCGCGCTCGACCGAGGCGGTCACCGTGCCGCCGAGCGAGCGGTTGCTGGTGGCGGTGGCGTTCGCGGACTGGCCGGCCGCCACCGGGCCGACGGTCAGCACCACGGTGTCCTGAAGCGAGCCGCCCTGGTCCTTGAAGCTCACCTGCACGGTGTACCGCTTGCTGTCGCTCTGGTGGTTGGCCACCGTGACCTGGACCTGGGCCTTGCCGTCCGAGGTGGTGGAGACGCTGCCGAGCGAGACATCGCCGGCCGCGTCCAGCCCGCCGGTGGCGCCGGCGAAGGCGGAGGAGGCGGCCGAGGCGGCCGCCGAGAGCGCCGAGGAGGCCGCCGAGGCGCCCTGCGAGGCGGCCTCGCTGCCGATCGAGGCGAGCGCCGACTGGGCGGCGCTGACGGCCGAGGAGGCCGCCGAGGAGACCTTGGCCTTGTTGCTGGAGGTGCACCCGGTCAGCACCAGGCCGAACGACAGCGCCGCCCCGGTCACGACGGCGACCGGGGCGACGAGGAGGCGCGGCGGGCGGGACCCGGTGGCGCGGGACGCGGTGGTGCGGGGCGGGACTCGGCGGTCCATGGGGCCTCCTGGGTCGGGACTCCCGCCCACCCTCCGACGGCCCCCGCGCGCTCCGCCACCGGGGCGGGGCAACCGGGTGAGGACCCGTCAGGCCCCGCGGCGGGTCAGCCGGTGACGCTCAGGTAGACCGCGGAGCCGATGCCGGCCACCAGGCAGTAGATCGCGAAGGGCGTCATGCTGCGGTTCTCGAAGTACTTGGTGAGGAACTTGACCGAGATGTAGCCCGCCACGAAGGCCGCGATCGAGCCGGCGATCACCGGGCCGCGGATGCCGGTGTACTCGGGCTTCATCAGCTCCGGCAGCTTGAGCACGGCGGCCGCGCCGATCACCGGGGTGGCCAGCAGGAAGGAGAACCGGGCCGCGTCCTCGTGGTTGAGCCCGCGCAGGATGCCGGTGCTCATGGTGACGCCGGAGCGGCTGATGCCGGGGAAGAGGGCCAGGATCTGGGCGGCGCCGATCCAGGTGCCCTGACGGAAGCTCAGCTTGGCGATCCGGCGGTCCGAGGCGATCGCCGGGTCCTCGCCCGCGGCGTGCTCGGCGGCCGCGCCGGCCCGGCGGCGACCGCCGCCGCCGCGCCGCAGCCGCTCGGCGCCGAGCAGCACCAGGCCGTTCAGCGCCAGGAAGATCGCGGCCGGCACCGGCTTGCCGAGCGCGCTGCGCAGCGCCTTCTCGGCCACCAGTCCGGCGATGCCGACCGGGATGGTGCCGACGATCAGCAGCCAGGCCAGCCGCTGGTCGACGGTCTCGATCCGCCGCTCGCGTATCGAACTGAAGAAGCCGCGGATCACCCGGATCCAGTCCTTGCGGAAGAAGACCACCAGGGCCAGCGCGGTGGCCAGGTGCAGGCCGACCAGCACCGCGAGGTACGGGGAGTCGGCGCTGGTCATGTTCAGGTCCTTGTCGACCCGGCCGCCGATCAGCGCCGGCAACAGGATGCTGTGCCCCAGGCTGGAGACCGGGAAGAGCTCGGTGACACCTTGCAGCAGGCCCACGCCGATGGATTCCGGGTAGGTCAGGGACATCGCACACCCTCAGTCGCGGTACGGGTCTCGTCGGAGCGACAGCGTACCGAGCCGAGTTGGCGCGGCCTTCGGGCCCCTCCCCCGCGAGAACGTACTACATCTCTGTAGACGCCGAGCGGGCCGGGGCCCGAAGTTCACCGCTTGTTCGGTTGGGGGTGCTCGCGCGGGGCGGACCGGGGGATGTCACTCCGGCTCGGAGTCGAGCGCCGCGGCGGCGCTCTCCCGGACCCCGCGCTCGCGCTTGCTCACCACGCCGTAGGCGCCGGCCGCGGCGGCGGCGAAGGCGAGCAGGCCCAGCGCCGGGCGGCCCAGGGCGTGGCCGGTCAGCTCGTCCAGCGAGTAGCGGCCCGGACCGGCGATGGAGATCGCCAGGCCGCAGACGCCGAGCAGCGCCGGGTACTCGTAGCCGCCCTTGGTGGCGAAGAAGCCGTGCGGGAAGTGCACCGCGGTCGCCCCGGCCATGGTGCCCGCCACCACCGGCCCGGCCACCGGGGTGGCCAGCCCGGCGATCAGCAGCGCACCGCCGCCCGCCTCGCCCAGTCCGGCCGCCAGGGCGCTCTGCCCGCCCGGTTTGAAGCCCATCGCCTCCATGCCCTGCGCGGTGCCCTCCAGGCCTCCGCCGCCGAACCAGCCGAAGAGCTTCTGGGTGCCGTGCGAGAACAGCACCCCGCCGACGGCCGCCCGCAGCACGAGCAGGCCGAGGTCCTTGCGATTGACACAGCCCATGGTGTCCTCTTCTCTCCCGCCCCGGAGCCCCCCGGTACCGCCCATCCCAGCCGACCGCCGCCCGCTCCTCGACCCCGGCGCGGCCATCCGGGGGACACGGCGCGGGGCGGGTGAGACGGTCGTCACGGTGGGCGACCCGCCGGTGCGGCGCGCCCGGCGGCCCGGGGCGGCTCGCCCATGCTGGGGGGATGTCCGTCCTCAACCTGAGCAGCGCGTTCGTCACCTTCTTCGCCGTGGTCGGCCCGCCGAAGGTGCTGCTGTCCTACGCCCACCTGAGCCGCACCCGCAGCCACCGGGAGCTGATGAAGCTGCTCGGTATCAGTACCGCGCTGGCCGCCTCGGTGGGGGTGGCGATGGCCTTCCTGGCGGACGGGGTGACGGCCTTCTTCCACGTCAGCGACGAGTCGCTGCAACTGGCCGGCGGCGTGATCTTCTTCCTCTACGCGGTCGGGCTGGTGCTGGGCTTCCACTTCGGGGGAGACGACGAGAACGGCGAGGGCGGGCTGGCCAACCCGCTGGCGGAGGGCGTGCGCGAGCTGACCGTGCCGTACATCGCCAGCCCGCTGGCGATCACCGCCGTGCTGGTGGAGTCGCTGACCAAGGACACCTGGGGGTGGCGGTTCACGGTGGCCGGGGCCTACCTGGCGGTGGTGGCGATCAACGCCGTCTCGGTGGCGGTGCTGGCGCCGCTGCTGCGGCTCACCCACCAGACCTCGCTGGAGGTGCTCTCCCGGCTGCTCGGGCTGCTGCTGGCCGCGGTCGGCGTGGAGCTGTTCCTGAGCGGGCTGGAGGGGCTGGGGGTGCACTTCGCGGGAGCCGGTGGCGGGCACTGACCGGGGTCAGGGCGGGGTGACCGCCCGCCAGGGCACCGGGCTGGAGAGCACCATCGAGCTCTCCGGGCGGCCGTAGCCGGCCAGCCGGTCGACCAGCGCCTCCAGCTCGGCCACCCCGGGGACGGCGACCAGCAGCACGCAGCAGGCTCCGCCGGTCACCCGGTGCAGTTGCAGCACCTCGGGCCAGTCGGCCACCTCCGGGTCGCGCAGCACGCAGCGCGGCCCGTAGCACTGCACCTGGACGATGGCGGTGATCGGCAGCCCGGCCCGGGTCAGGTCGATGTGCGCGTGGTAGCCGCCGATCACCCCCTCCGCCTCCAGCCGGCGGACCCGCTCGGCCACCGCCGGGGCCGAGAGGCTGACCCGGCGGGACAATTCGTTGTAGGAGAGCCGGGCGTCGGCCTGCAGTTCGGCGAGCAGTCTGCGGTCCAGGGCGTCCAGTGCCATCGCGGAGCCTCCCGGGGCGATGGGTGGGTGATCGGGGAAAAGACCTTTCGATCGAAAGGCCCCGGCCCCGATCGCATGGCCGTCACCCATTCAAGAGCCCCCGGGACCCGCAGCACAATAGTCCGCACCGACGATCACAGGGGGTAGCGCGACATGGCGCAGTCCACCGTCCAGGAGCCTCACCTGGCCTTCGACGCCGACCGGGCGGCCGAAGCGGCCGGGCAGACCGGGGCCACCCCGTACGAGCGCTACGCCCGGCTGGACGTGCTGCACACCCTGCAGCAGCCGCGCAGCGAGGTGGACGCCGAGCTCTCGTTCATCATCACCACCCAGGTGATGGAACTCCTCTTCGACCTGCTGCGGCACGACTGGACGCTGGCGGCGCGGGCGCTGCGGGCGGACGACCCGGAGGGCGCGCGGGGCGCGCTGCGCCGGGCCGCGCTCACCCAGGACGTGCTGAACGGCTCCTGGGACCTGCTGGCCACCCTCACGCCGACCGAGTTCAGCGCCTTCCGGCCGGTGCTCGGCGAGGCCTCCGGCTTCCAGTCCTCGGCCTACCTGCGGCTGGAGTTCATGCTCGGCAACAAGTCCGGCCGGCTGCTGGCGATGTACGCCGACGCGCCCCGGGTGCGCCAGGAGCTCACCGAGGCGCTGCACGGCGCGACGCTCTACGACGAGGTGCTGGGGCTGCTGGCCCGGCGCGGGCTGCTGGCGGCCGCCCCGGCGCCCGCGCCGGAGCGCTACCGGGCGCAGGACGCGGTGCGGGAGGCCTGGCGGACCGTCTACACCGAACCCGCACACGCGGACCTGTTCGCACTGGGGGAGGCGCTGTTGGACACTGCCGAACGGGTCACCCGGTGGCGTCAGCGGCACTACGCCTCGGTCAAGCGCACCATGGGCGAGAAGCCGGGCACCGGCGGCTCCAGCGGGCTGGCCTGGCTGAAGGCCGCCGCCGAGCAGGACGTCTTCCCGGAGCTGTGGACCGTGCGAGGAGAGCTGTGACGACCGTTCCCACCACCCGTGAGCAGTGCGCGGCGCTGGACGCCGCCGATCCGCTGGGCCCGCTCCGCAAGGAGTTCACGCTGCCCCCGGACGCCGTCTACCTGGACGGCAACTCGCTGGGCGTGCTGCCGGTGCGTACCCCCGAGGTGGTCCGGCGCACCGTCGAGGAGGAGTGGGGCCAGGGGCTGATCACCAGCTGGAACGCGGCCGGCTGGACCGAGCTGCCGTACGTGCTGGGCGACCGGATCGCGCCGCTGGTGGGCGCGGCGGCGGGCGAGGTGCTGGTCTGCGACAGCGTCTCGGTCAACCTGTTCAAGGTGCTCACCGCGGCGCTGCGGATGCGCCCGGGGCGGCACACGGTGCTCGGCGAGCGGGACACCTTCCCGACCGACCTCTACATCGCCGAGGGCGTGACCGGGCTCTTCGAGGGCACCCGCAGCGTGCTGCTGGACTCCCTGGACCAGCTGGACGAGCAGCTGGCCGGCGGAGACGTGGCCGCCGTGGTGCTCTCCCAGGTGGACTACCGCACCGGTGTGCTGCTGGACATGGCGGAGATCACCGCGCGGGTGCACCGGGCGGGCGCGCTGATGATCTGGGACCTGTGCCACTCGGCGGGCGCGCTGCCGATCGACCTGACGGCCTGCCAGGCGGACTTCGCGGTCGGCTGCACCTACAAGTACCTCAACGCCGGACCGTGCGCGCCGGCCTTCCTCTACGCGGCGCCCCGGCACCACGCCGAGGTGCGGCAGCCGCTGACCGGGTGGTTCGGGCACGCCGAGCCGTTCGCCTTCCGGCCCGAGTACCGGCCGACCGAGGGGATCGGACGGTTCCTCACCAGCTTCCCGCCGCTGCTGGCGCTGGCCGGGCTGCGGGCCACCCTGGAGATCTGGGAGCAGGTCGACCTCGAGCTGGTGCGGGCCAAGAGCCTGGCGCTGACCGGGCTGTTCATGGCGCGCTGCGCGGAGTTCGCGCCCGGGCTGGAGATCGTCACGCCGGCCGAGCCGGAGCGGCGCGGCAGCCAGGTGGCGCTGCGGCACCCGGACGGGTTCCCGGTGGTGCAGGCGCTGATCGAGCGCGGGGTGATCGGTGACTTCCGGGCGCCCGACCTGATGCGGTTCGGCTTCACCCCGCTCTACATCTCCTACACCGACGTCTGGGACGCGGCCGAGGCGCTGCGCGAGGTGCTGGCGAGCGGGGAGTGGCGGGACGAGCGGTTCAACCGGCGCGGCGCGGTGACCTGACCCGGCGCCACCGGTACGTGACGGTGCCCGCCCGCCCCTTCGACAGGGGCGGGCGGGCACCGTCGTTCAGTACTGACGCGGGATCAGCCGTGGCGGCCGCGGCGGCGGCTCAGCCGGTGGCCGGCCAGGATCGCGCCGGCGCCGCCGATCAGCAGGGCGCCGACCGTGCCCAGCAGCGGACCGGTGCCGCCCGCACCCGTGTTGGGCAGCTGGCCGCTGGAGGTCGCCGACGGGGTGGGCGTGGGGGTCACCGAACCGGTCGGCGCGGGGGTGGGCGAGCCGGTGGGCGTGGGCGTCACCGAACCCGTGGGCGTGACCGAACCCGTGGGCGTCACCGGAGAGGGCGGGGGCAGCGTGGGGGTGGGGGTGGGGGTGGGGCTCTCGGTGGGCGTGGGGGTGGGAGTCGGGGTCGGTGTGGGGGTCGGAGTAGGCGTCGGCGTGGGCGTCGGGGTGCCGCAGACCGGCAGGTCGCCGTCGAACGGGTAGGAGTGCAGCTCGTAGCCGCCGCCGGAGCTGGTCTGCAGCAGGTTGCCGGCCAGGTAGACCCGGCCGTTGACGCCGGGCTGCGAGAGCGTCATGGTGCCGGCCGGGTCGGCGGACATGATCGAGCCCTGGAACTGGGCGCTGCCGGTGATCAGGGAGTCGCCGGCGGTCGGGAAGTTCCACAGCAGCTTGGAGCTCAGCTCGGTGGTCTGGTCGCCCGGCTGGCCGGTGCCGGTGTAGGTGTTGATCACCGCGTTGGGCGTCTTCATGTTGACGATCACCGTGGCGCCGGCCGGGATGTTGGTGAAGACCAGGCCGATCTGACCGCCGGTCGGGCCGGTCAGGTTCTGGGTGACGTCGAAGATCTGCCGCATGCTGGTGCCGTCGCCGGTGAAGGTGGCCTCGCTCGGCGTGAGGGTCACGGTGCCGGTGGCGGTCTGCTGGGCGGCACAGGTCGAGAAGGCCTCGATGGTGTCGCGCAGCGGCGCGTACTGGTCGCGCACGCCGGTGTCGTGGATCGCCTGCCCGGTGGGCTCCACCGCGACGTCACCGGTGTTGGTGCCGCCGTAGCGGAGGTTGCCGAAGGCGCCCGGAGCGCCGACCGCGATCCGGTTGCCGGGCTCGGCGGCCACATTGCCGCCGACCGAGACGAAGTCGCTGCCGTCCGGCGGGACCACCCGGGAGCCGACCCCGACCACCGACATGTTGAACAGCCCGCCGCCGTCCTTGCTCACGTCGAGGTTGCCCAGGGTCACGATCCGGCCCTCGGCCTCGGCGGCCCGGCCGGTCACGTCGTAGTTGCCGCCGACGAAGATGTTGATGTTGGAGTCGCGGTGGGTGATCGGGCCGTTGTTCGGCGGCTCCCAGGTCGTGGGGCAGTCCGGACCGCCACAGGGGCCGAGCGGGGGAGGCAACTGGTCCGCCGAGGCGAAGGTCCCGGGGAGCACGGCCAGTGCCGTGACCGCGGTGACGGTCGCCGCCAGCAGTGCGGATTTTCCTCGATGCCTCATGCTGCCCTCTCCACTCCTGGTCGCCCTCGCCGGCCGCTGCGCCCGTACCGGGCACACCGGGTCATCCAAGGTCAGCGCGGAGTGCTCATATGGAGGGCATACCGGGGCAAGCCGGAAAAACGATCAAATGTCACCCGAACAGCTCAAAGAGGGCCCGGACGGCGGACCGTCCCGGTCCGGGTGTTAGCGTGCCGGACGGCCCCGCCGCACCCGCGCGGCGAGGTGAACGGCCCTCCGCTCGAAAGCGATCCCTCCCATGGCCAAGTTCCTGTTGAGCCTGCACGTCCTGGCGGCCGTGATCGCCATCGGCCCGGTGACGGTGGCGGCCAGCATGTTCCCGCGCAAGGCCCGGGCCGCGCTGGCCGACGGGCCGGAGGCGGCCGGCGAGGCCGCCTCGGTGCGCACCCTGTACCGGATCACCCAGGTCTACGCGGCGCTCGGCGTGCTGGTGCCGGTGTTCGGCATCGGCACCGCCCAGGTGATGGGCGTGATGGGCAGCGCCTGGCTGATCACCTCGCTGGTGCTCACCGTGATCGCCGCCCTGGTGCTGCTGGTGCTGGTGCTCCCCCGCCAGGAGGCCGTGGTCGCCTCGCTGGCCGGCGCGGCGGACGCGGACGCCGCGAAGGCGCTCGGCGGCCTCAAGCTGCTCACCATGAGCACCGGCCTCTTCTCGCTGCTCTGGGCCGTGGTCACCGTGCTGATGGTGGTCCGCCCGGGCTCCACCACGCACGCCTGAGCCATCCTCAGATCCCGGACGCTCGGCCCCCGAAGGCTCGGACCCCGGACGTGCGGACCCCGCGCCCTCACAGCCTGGGCAGGAGCACCCGGACCCCGGCACGCTTCACCGCCCGGCCGACCACGGCCGTCTCCACCCGGTCGGCGCCCAGCGGGCCCAGCACCTCGGTGCTGAACCGGTAGAGCGCCGGGTAGTCCGGGCAGAAGACCGCGGCCATCAGGTTGTGCGGGCCGCTGGTGGCCAGCACCCCGTGCACCTGGGGGTGGGCGGCCAGCGCCGCGCCGGCCGCCGCGAGCCTGCCGGGCGGCACCGAGAGCCAGAGGTTGGCGTCCACCGCCATGCCGAGCAGTCGCGGGTCGACCGTGACATGGGTGCGCAGCAGACCGCCCGCCGCCAGCCGGTGCAGCCGCCGGCGCACCGTGGACTCGGCCGCGCCCAACCGCGCCGCGAGCGCGGTGGCCGGGCTGCGGGCGTCCACCGCGAGCGCGGCCAGCAGCGACCGGTCCAACTCGTCGAGCTCGCCCGCGGCCAGCCGCCGTGACGGGCCGTCAGCCGGCCGCGGCTCCAGCAGGGCCGCCTCCTCCGCCGGGGTGAGCAGCCCGGCCCGCCACTGCCCCGCGTCGGCGAACAGGTGCAGCACGGCGTGCACGGTGGTCTCGGTGACCGCGTCGGTGCCGGGCAGCTGGCGGTAGAGCAGCCGGTCCCGGCCCGGCTGGTCGCTGACCAGCACCGCGCTCACCTCCTGGCCGCCGAGCATCACGTCCACGAAGGGGACGTCGGAGCGGGCCGCCAGCGCCTCGGCCACCGCGGCCACCCGGCCGCGCAGCACCCGGACCCGCAGCAGCAGGGCGCCCACCGCCTCGTCGGCCGCGTGCGGGACCAGCACCACCTGGACCACCCCGGTTTCCCGCAGCCGGGCCAGCCGCCTGGTCACCGTCCGCACCGAGACCCCGAGCGCCGCCGCGATCCGCCCAGGCTCGGCCCGGCCGTCCAGTTGCAGCGCGCAGATCAGCCGCTGGTCGAGACGGTCCAGGGCGCTGGCTGGATTCGCCACTTCTTCAGGAATCAATGTCCGATCTCCGTCATCTGCTCCCCCATCGACGTCGCTGAGGACCGTATTCACGCTATCCGTTGTCCTGCAAGGAGTTCACCGGAACACCGAAGGGACCAGGACGATGGAGCAGATGACGGAGCTGTCCGCCGGGCTCGAGGCGGCCGTGCGCGAGACCGGCGCCCGGCTGGCCGGGCTGCACCGCACCGAGCCGCTGGCGGCCACCACCAGGGCGCAGGCGCTGCGTGCCTTCGCCGAGCTGGACGCCCCCGCGGCCGCCCTGCTGCGGGAGCGGCTGACCGCCTTGCACCCGGGCGCCAGCTGGGTGGCCGAGGAGTTGGAGACCGCCGTGCCGGCCGACGGCGACTGGTGGCTCTGCGACGCCACCGACGGCGCGGTGCAGTACCTGCTCGGCCAGCCGCACTGGGCCGTCACCGCGACCCTGCTGCGGGACGGCGAGGCGCAGCTCGCCGTGGTGCACGCCCCGCAGCTCGGCTTCACCTACACCGCCCGGCGCGGTGGCGGTGCACTGCTGAACGGTCGTCCGATCTCCCCCTCCCGGCGTGAGTTGGGTGCCGCCGTGGTGGCCACCAGCCACCCGCCCACGGTGGCGGGCGACCCGGTGGCCGTGCGCCGGGCGGGCAGTTCGCTCGGCGCCGTGCTGGCCGGCGGGGTGCCCGCCGTGCGCAATCTCGGCCCGACCGCGCTCCAGGTGGCCCAGGTCGGCTCCGGACACCTGGACGCGTTCTGGGAGTTCGGCCTGGACGGCGGCAATCTGCTGCCCGGTGCGCTGATCGCCGCCGAGGCCGGCGCCCTGGTGACCGACCACACCGGGGCGCCCTGGCGGGCGGCGGAGTCCGCCGGCTTCCTGGCCGCCGGACCCGCCACGCACGCCGAGCTGGTGCGCCTGCTCAGCTGATGCCGCAGGCCACCTGCCTGGACTCCTGGTCGAGATCCAGGCCCGCACAGTCGGTCGAGAGGTGCGAGCCGTCGCTGAAGACCAGGTCGACGTAGAGGTTGGGCTCCCAGTGGTTGTGCCCGTGCGGGTCGATCCGCAGGGTGGTCTGGCCGCCTCGGAGCAGCTCCCCGGGCGTGTGGTTGAGGATGGCCAGCTGGAACGGGCCGTCGTCGCTGTAGGCCTCGAAGAGGCCGAAGGTGCTGGAGATCCGGGCCGCGGTGTTGCCGTCGATGTCGCGGACGATGACGGTGACCGAGGTGTCGCGGTCCTTCTGGTCGTGGTCGGAGTGGAAGCTGACGCTGGCGCCCTGCAGCGTCGCCCCCGGGGCGCGGTGGCCGCGCGGGGCGGCGGCGGTGACGGCGCGGCCGGCGGCCGGGCTGGTCGTGGTGGCGGGGTGGGTCGTGGTGGACGGGTGGATCGTGGTGGCCGGGGTGGCGACGGCGGCCGGCGCGCTGAGCGCCAGCAGGGTGAGCAGGGAGACTCCGAGAGTGGGCAGAGCCCTTCCGAGACGCATGACCGACATCCCTTCCGTGGTTCTCGGCACCAGGAGTGCCGAGAACCATCGTGCCCCCGTACACGAACGGCTGGTATCGCTCGTTCGGATGATGGTTCGCAGTCGATCAGCTGATGGGGCGTCAACCGCTTGGTGGATCAGTCCTGGTCCCAGGCCGGGTGGTTGGGGTCGTCCACCCGCACCACCACGTCGGCCGCCTCGGCCGGCAGCGCCTCGGCGGCGTACCGGGCGAAGGCCGGCAGCGTCCACTGCTGCTCCGCCGCCGTGCGGCGGGCCAGCGCGGCCGGGGACATCAGCAGGTGCACCGTCAGGTCGAACGGGAACCAGCGGCCGAGCAGCCGGGCGCCGTCCAGCAGCAGCACCGTCCCCGGGGCCAGCTCCCGGTAGTCGCTGCGGGTGGACCGGTCGGTCACCGGGTCGCGCAGGTCCGGCAGCACCCGCCCGCTGCCGCCGGGGTCGAGCGGGGTGAACACCTCGCGGAACAGCGCCCCGTCGTCCAGCCAGCGGTCCAGGTAGGCGTCCGGGTCGTGGTGCCCGTACTCCAGCCGCAGCGAGGCCGAGCGCAGGAAGTCGTCGGCCCGGATCCGCTGCACCGCCCGGCCGCGCAGCCGCAGCTCCTCCGCCAGCTCCCCGGCCAGCCGCCCGGGCGCGGCCGCCGGCGCCCCGTCCAGCGCCACCCGGGGCCAGGCCCCGCCGTCCTGCGGGTCCAACCGCTCGATCCGGTCGGCGAGCAGCTTGGTCAGCCGGGTCCAGGAGATCGGGTTCAGCCGCATGATGCGCCCCATGCTAACCGGCCGCCCCGCAGCCTCAACGGCGTACCTCCAGCAGGGTCTTGCCCACGGTGGCCCGGGACTCGATGGCCGTGTGCGCGGCCGCCGCCTCGGCCAGCGCGAACCGCTGCCCGATCACCGGCCGCAGCCGGCCCGCCGCCCCCTCGGCCAGCGCGTGCGCCGTCGCCGAGCGCAGCGCCTCCGGGGTGCGCTCGCCGGCCACCAGCTCCACCCCGCGCCCGGCGGCCGCCTCGGCCGGGATCGCCGCCCACTCCCCCGCCGCCAGGCCGAAGCTGTCCATCCGCCCGCCCGGCCGCAGCAGCCCGAAGGCGGCCCGGCCGATCTCCCCGCCCACCCCGTCGAAGACCACGTCCACCGGGCCGACCCGGTCCGCCCAGCCGGGCTCCCGGTAGTCCACCGCCTCCTGGGCGCCCAGCGAGCGGGCCAGCGCCAGCTTGCGCTCCCCGCCCGCCGCCGCGACCACCCGCGCGCCGGCCGCCACCGCCAGCTGCACCAGCAGCGTGCCCACCCCGCCGGCCGCCGCCTCCACCAGCACCCGCTCCCCCGCCGCCGGGCGCGCCGCGCGCAGCTGGAGCACCGCCGTGCGCCCGTCGGCCAGCAGCGCCACCGCCTCGTCCAGCGCCAGCCCGTCCGGCACCGGGTGCACCGCCGAGGCGGCGGCCACCGCCAGCTCCGCGTACCCGCCCCGGCCGGAGAGGCTCGCCACCACCCGCCGGCCCAGCAGCCCGGCCGGCGCCCCCTCGCCCAGCGCGGTCACCGTGCCGCCCACCCCGTTGCCGGGCACCATCGGCAGCTCGGCCCGGAACGGACCCGCGCCGGTGGCCCGGAACCGGGTCTCCACGAACGTGGTGTTGGCGTACTCCACGGCCACCAGCACCTCGCCGGCGCCGGGCACCGGGTCCGGTGCCGCGCCCGGGACCAGCACGGACGGGTCGCCGAACTGCTTGAGCCAGATGGCGCGCATGGGTTCTCTCCTTGATCGGTCCGCCTTCCGGGCCCATGCTGGTACGTCAAGCGGACTTGAGGTCAAGGAGGCACCCGGGATGGCCGGACTGGCCCTGCTGGTGCTCTACACGGCCCGGCTCGAGGAGTGCCGGGAGTTCTACGCCGGCCTCGGCCTGCCGCTGCGGCCCGAGCGGCACGGCGGCAGTCCGGCGCACTACGCGGCCGAACTGCCCGGCGGGCTGGTCCTGGAGCTCTACCCCGCCGGTCCGGGCCGGGAGAGCGGGCCGGTGCGGCTGGGCTTCACAGTGCCGGGCGTGACGGAGCGCCGGCTGCTCACCGATCCGGACGGCCGGACGGTGGAGCTGACGGGGTGTTGACCCGCGAAGCGGGCGGTGCCGCGCCCGGGGTCCGGGACGGCCCGCCCGTGATGACGCGGGTCAGTCCTGCGGCAGGGCCGCCAGCGCGGCCCAGGCCCTGGCCTGCGCCTCGGCGTCCAGCGCCTGGCTGCGGCCGCGCAGCAACTGCACCGTCTCGGCCGTGGCCAGCGCGAGCAGACCAGGGATCAGGTCCACGCTGCGGCGGGCGATCCAGGCGGTGCCGCGGGTGGCCATCCACCACAGGTCGGCGGCCCGGCCCGGGGCGGGCGGCACCAGCACCGCGCCCGGCGGCGGGCCGACCGGGTGGCCGGCGGCGGCCAGGCAGGAGTGGAACTCCCTGGCGATCAGCAGGTGCCCGGCCGGGCTGGGGTGCAGCCGGTCGGCGCTGAGCAGCGGACGGTGGTCCAGCCAGGGCAGGTCGGCCAGGTGCAGGTGGATCGCCTCGTGGCGGCGGGAGAGCTCGTGCACCACGGTGTTGACGGCGTTCATCCGCCGGGCCAGCGGGCGGGCCAGCGGGCCGGGCAGCCGCAGCAGCCGGCCCGGGTCGGGCAGGCAGGCGGTGAGCAGCACCGAGCCCGCGGCGGAGAGTTCGCGCAGCGCCGTGTCCAGCGCGGCGGCGGTGCGGGCGATGTCGAAGTTGGCCCGCAGGGTGTCGTTGCCGCCGGCGACGACGGCGACCAGGTGCGGCCGCAGGGCGAGCGCGGCCGGGAGCTGGCGGTTGATCAGGTCGCTGCTGAGGGCGCCGCTGATCGCCAGGTTGCGGTGTTCCACCAGCTCCGGATCGGTGCTGAGTGCGGGGGCCAGCAGGGCCGGCCAGCCGCACCAGCCGGAGTCCACGGGGGCGCCGACCCCTTCGGTGACCGAGTCCCCGAGGGCGGCGAAGCGGATGGTGTCGGGCTGGGCGGCCGGGGCCGCGTGGGCGAGGCGGTAAGGGGCGGTCATCTCGATCTCCCGGAAACTGTGTGCCGTGCTGTGTGCGCTGCGCCGCTCCTCGACGGCCGGGCCCGCCGCCATCGCCGTGCCCGTGCCGTGCCACCGGTTGCCGGTCCGGCTCGCGGTCCCCCGTGCGCCGGTCATCCCCGGCTCACCACCCGGGCGGGCCGGGCGGACTCGTGCACCGCCAGGAAGGCCGCGGTGGCCGCCTCCCAGGTGTAGCGCTCGGCGCGGTCCCGGGCGGCCAGCCGCCGGTCGCGCTCCGGGCGGGCCAGCAACTCCCGGACCGCAGCCGCGAACCCGGCGCCGGAGTCCTCGGCCGCCACGCCGGCCCCGCCGACGATGCCGGGCAGCGCGGAGGAGCGGCTGACCGCGACCGGGGTGCCGCAGGCCAGCGCCTCCAGGGCGGCCAGGCCGAAGGTCTCGATCGGGCCGGGCGCGAGCACCGCGTCGGCGGAGGCCAGCAGGGCGCTCAGCTCGGTCCGTTCGGCGACGTGGCCGAGGAAGCGCACCGGCAGCCCGTCCCGGTTGGCCCGGGCGGCCAGCCGCTCGCGCAGCGGGCCGGTGCCGGCCACCACCAGGGAGGCGTCCAGGCCGCCGCGGCGCAGCTCGGCCAGCGCGTCCAGGGCCCGGCCGGGCTTCTTCTCCGCGGAGAGCCGGGAGCACATCACCAGCAGGGTCTCGCCCGGCCGCACGTAGCGGTCCCGGACGGCCTGGTCGTGCCGCCAGGGGTGCAGCTCGGAGAGGTCCACGCCGAGCGGGGCGTGCGCCAGGTTGGTGGTGCCGATCCGCTCGAACTCCTCGGCGGCCCAGGCGGTGGTGCAGATGACGGTGTCGTAGGCCCGCGCGGTACGGGAGTTGAGCCCGTCCGCGAGGGACCGGGCGACCGGCCCCGGCACCTTGCGGGTGCGCAGCAGGCCGGTCGCGCTCTCGTGCGAGACCATCGCGGCGGGCACGCCGTGCTGCCGGGCCCAGGAGCCGGTCCAGCGCAGCGTGGTGCGGTCGGAGACCTCCAGCCGGTCGGGGGCCAGCCCGGCCAGCACGCGGGAGACCGCCTGCCGGTCGGTGAGCATCCGGTAGCCGCCGCTGGCGGGCAGCACCGGGCCGGGCAGGGTGACCACCCGGCCCTGCTCGGTCTGCTCGTCCCGGTGCTCGGGGCCCGGGATGACCAGCACCGGTTCGTGCCCGGCGGCCAGGTACCCGGCGCCGAGGTGGCGCAGTGCGGTGCGCAGTCCGCCGGAGACCGGGGTGACGAAGTTGGCCAGCCGGACGATGCGCAGGCTCATACCGGCTGCTCCTCGACCGGCGCCGGGACCGGGGTGGAGACCGGCGCCGCGACCGGCACGGGAGCGGCCTGGACGGGAGCCGCCTGGGCGGGAGCCGACGGCACGGCGGCGGGCGGGCCGGGCTGGGCCGGGATCGCCGGGGCGGCCTCGGCGGCCGGCAGCAGCGCGTCCTCGTAGCGCACCGGCGTGCCGTGGTGCTCGGCGATCGCCTCCGCGTAGTGGCGCAGCAGCAGGTCGCCGACCGACTCCCAGGTGCGGGCGGTGACGTCGGCCCGGCCGGCCTTGCCGTAGGCGGCCCGGCGGGCCGGGTCGGCGGCCAGCTCGGCGACCGCCTCGGTGACGGCGCGCTGGTCGCGCGGGGCCACCAGCAGGCCGGTGCGGCGGTGGCCGACCAGGTCGAGCGGGCCGCCGGCGGCGGGGCCGACCACGGCGACGCCGCTGGCCATCGCCTCCTGGATGGTCTGGCAGAAGGTCTCCAGCGGGCCGGTGTGCACGAACAGGTCGAGGGTGGCGTAGCAGCGGGCCAGCTCCTCACCGGTGCGCCGGCCCAGGAAGACGGCGCCGGGCAGCAGTTCGCGCAGCGAGTCGGCGCTCGGGCCGTCGCCGATCACCACCAGCCGCACACCGGGCAGCGCGGCCACGCCCGCCAGCAGGTCGACCCGCTTCTCCGGGGCGAGCCGGCCGACGTAGCCGACCAGCACCTCGCCGCCGGGGGCCAGCGCGCGGTGCAGCGCCTGGTCGCGGTGGCCGGGGTGGAAGCGCAGCGAGTCCACGCCACGCGGCCACAGGTGCACCCGGGGGATGCCGTGCGCCGTCAGGTCCTGGGCGGCCGGGGTGGACGGTGCCAGGGTGCGGGTGGCGGACTTGTGGACGGTGCGCAGCCGGTGCCAGGCGGCGCCGGCGCCGAGGCCGCCGCCGATCCGGTAGGCCTGGGCGTAGCCGGCCAGGTCGGTCTGGTAGACGGCGACGCTGGGCAGGCCGAGCCGGCGGGCCTCGGCCGCGCCGCGCGCGCCGAGGATGAACGGGCTGGCCAGGTGCACCACGTCGGGCCGGTGCGCGGCCAGCGCGCCGCCCAGCTTGGAGCTGCGCAGCGCGACCCGGACCTGGGGGTAGCCGGGGAGCGGGATGGACGGGATCCGGACCACCGGAACCTCGGCGCTGTCGGGGCCGAAGGTCTGTTCCGGGCAGCTGGAGCCGCGGGCCGGAGCGGGGGTGATCACCAGGGGCTGGTGGCCTCGCCGGACCAGGTGCTCGGCGGTGCGGAGCACGCTGTGGGCGACGCCGTTGACTTCCGGCGGAAAGGATTCGGTGATGATGGCGACTCGCATGCCAAGGTTGTTGCCGGGCTGAACGTGCGCAGGGCCAAAGGGATCTGTCGAACAGGCGAACTGCTGCCAGCGCTTTACCTCTCCCTTACATCTCAGGGGTCCCGGAAGCGCCAGAGTCGATCAAGGCATGTCAAAAAATCATGACAAATCCGCGCACACCCGCTAGGCAACCGGCTAGTAACCGACTTACCGTCAGTTTCCCCATCCAGCAGAGCGAGGAGCCCCCACCGTGCCCCCACGCATGCCCCGCCGAAGGCCGCCGCGGACCCTGCGCACCGCCGCGATCGGCGCCCTGGTCGCCGCCGTGCTGGCCGCCCTGCCCGGCACCGCGGCCGCCGGCGCCGCCCACCCCGCCGCCGCGGCCGTGACCGCCGCCAACGACTACTGCGCCGGCCAGTGCGACGACATCCTGCCGCCCGGCGAGAACGGCAACGCCACCCTCTCCGACATCCTGGGCAACAAGCTGTTCGGCACCCGCCCCGCCCACACCGACGACCAGCTCGGCCCCTACGCGGCCCTGGCCTCCGGCTACCCGGGGCTGACCGACGCCCAGCTGAACGGCTTCTTCGACAACGCCTCCTTCGGCGTCCCCGCCGACCAGGTGGCCTCCACCGCCACCCCGCGCCCGGACGTCACCATCGTGCGCGACAAGGCCACCGGCGTGCCGCACATCAGCGGAACCACCCGCTACGGCACCGAGTTCGGCGCCGGCTACGCGGCCGCCCAGGACCGGCTCTGGGTGATGGACCTGTTCCGGCACGTCGGGCGCGGCGAGCTCTCCGGCTTCGCCGGCGGCGCGGCCGCCAACCGGCAGCTGGAGCAGAGCTTCTGGCAGGCCGCGCCGTACACCGAGGACGAGCTGCAGGCGCAGATCTCCACGGTGGCCGCCCACGGCGCCCGCGGGCAGCAGGCGCTGACCGACGCCCAGGCCTACGTCGACGGGATCAACCAGTACATCGGCGAGGCCTACAACGGCCGCTACTTCCCCGGCGAGTACGACCTCACCGGGCAGATCAACGCGATCACCAACGCCGGCTCGATCCAGCCCTTCAAGCTCACCGACCTGGTCGCGCTGGCCTCGGTGATCGGCGCGCTGTTCGGCTCGGGCGGCGGCGGGCAGCTGCAGTCGGCCGAGCTGAAGCAGGCCGCCGACGCGCGCTACGGGACGGCCGTCGGCGACCAGGTCTGGCAGTCGCTGCGCGAGGCGAACGACCCGGAGGCGGTCACCACGCTGCACGACGGGCAGTCCTTCCCGTACGCGCTGCCGCCCGCCGACCCGCAGGGCACCGCCATGCCGGACCCGGGCTCGGTGGTGCCGGAGCCGGAGGTCTACAACGCCACCGGCTCGGCCACCGGCACCGCCGCCACCGCGGCCGCCGGGGTGCTGCCCGGCAACCTGCTGACCGCCAAGCACGGCATGTCCAACGCCCTGGTGGTCTCCGGCAAGTACACCGCCAGCGGGCACCCGGTGGCCGTCTTCGGCCCGCAGACCGGCTACTTCGCGCCGCAGCTGCTGATGCTGGAGGAGCTGCAGGGCCCGGGGATCAGCGCCCGCGGCGCCGCCTTCGCCGGCCTGAGCTTCTACGTCGAGCTGGGCCGCGGCCAGGACTACGCCTGGAGCGCCACCTCGGCCGGGCAGGACATCACCGACACCTACGCCGTGCCGCTCTGCACCACCGACGGCTCGCCGGTCACCCTGACCGCCCAGTCCTACCTCTACCACGGGGTCTGCACGCCCTTCGACAAGCTGGTGCAGAACGACTCCTGGGCGCCGACCACCGCCGACTCCACCCCGGCCGGCTCCTACTCGCTGGTGATGTACCGTTCCGACTACGGCCTGGTGACCGCCCGCGGCACCATCGGCGGCAAGCCGGTCGCCTTCACCCAGCTCCGCTCCAGCTACGACCACGAGGTGGACTCGATCATCGGGTTCCAGATGCTCAACGACCCCTCGGCGGTGCAGGATCCGAGCGGCTTCCAGCAGGCCGCGCAGAACATCAACTACACCTTCAACTGGTTCTACGCGGACTCCCGGCACACCGCCTACTACAACTCAGGCGACAACCCGGTGCGGGCCCCCGGGGTCGACCCCGGCCTGCCGGTGCTGGCCCAGCCCGCCTACGAGTGGCAGGGGTTCGACCCGGCGACCAACACCGCCCAGTACACGCCGCCGGACCGGCACCCGCAGTCGGTGGACCAGGACTACTACGTCTCCTGGAACAACAAGCAGGCGGCGGACTACGGTTCGGCCTCCTTCGGCGACGGCTCGGTGCACCGCGCCAACCTGCTGGACGCCCGGGTCAAGGCGCTGGTCGCCAAGGGCGGGGTGACCAGGTCCGCGCTCACCAAGGCGATGGAGGACGCCGCGGTCACCGACCTGCGCGGCGAGGACGTGCTGCCCGACCTGCTGAAGGTGATCGGCAGTGCGCCCGTGACCGACCCCCAGCTCGCCTCCGTGGTCCAGCAGTTGACGGCCTGGCAGGCAGCTGGCACGAAGCGGGTGGAGACCTCGGCGGGCAGCCACGCGTACGCCGACGCGGCCGCGATCCGGGTGCTGGACGCCTGGTGGCCGCTGCTGGCCGACGGCGTGATGCACCCCGGGCTCGGCGACCAGGCGTACTCCGCGCTGACCGCCGCGCTGCAGATCAACGAGTCGCCCTCCGGCGGCCAGACCGGCGCCACCGGCGGCTCGGTGAGCGCCAACGAGTCGATCCCGCACAAGGGTTCGTCCTTCCAGTACGGCTGGTGGAGCTACCTGGACAAGGACCTGCGCGCCGTGCTCGGCCGGCCCGTCGCCGGTCCGCTGGCGCAGCCGTTCTGCGGCGGCGGCTCGCTGACGGCCTGCCGCACCGTGCTGCTGGCCACCCTCCAGCAGGCGGCCGCCGAGACCCCGGCACAGGTCTACCCCGGGGACAGCAGCTGCTCGGCCGGCGACCAGTGGTGCGCCGACTCGATCATCCAGCGGCCGCTGGGCGGGGTGACCGACGCCAACTCCACCTGGCAGAACCGCCCGACCTACCAGCAGGTGGTGGAGTTCCCGAACCACCGCTGACACGCGAAGTGGGGCCGTCCGCCGGACGGCCCCACTCCTGTGACGCTCCGTCAGACCAGGACCTCGTCCTGCTCCGCCGCCTTCGGGCTCCCCGCCGTGCCGACCGCCAGCGCCCGGCGCAGCCCCAGGGCCGCCGCCGCGCCGAGCACCATCAGCGCCGCCGTCACGACGGCCGCGCCCTGCATCCCGCCGCAGAAGGCGTCCCGGGCCGCCGCCAGCACCGGCCCGCGCACCGCCTCGGGCAGTTGGGCGAGCACCCCCTCGGTGCCGCCGAGCGAGTCGCGCACCGCGCCCCGGGCCGCGCCGGGCAGGTCGGCCGGCAGGTGGGCGTCGATCCGCGGGCGGTAGAACGCGGTGCCCACGCTGCCCAGCACCGCCATCCCGAGGGCCCCGCCCAGTTCGGTGCCGGACTCCAGCAGGGCGGAGGCGGCGCCGGCCCGCTCGATCGGCGCGGCGGCCATCACCACCTCGCTGACCTGCGACATCAGGCCGACCCCGCCGCTGGCGTAGAGGCTCGCGGCGACCAGCAGCATCCAGAGCGGGGAGTGCGCGCCGACCACCGCCAGCAGCGCGAACCCGGCCGCCATCACGGTGAAGCCGCCCGCGATCACCAGCGCCCTGCCGAACCGCCGGCCCAGCACGGTGGCCAGCGGCGCCACCCCGCCCACCACCACACTCGGCAGCACGCTCCACAGCGCGGCCGTCAGCGGGCTCATGCCGCGCACCAGCTGCAGGTACTGGGTGAGGAAGATCGCCATGCCGACGAGCCCGAACATCCCCAGCATGTTCATCATGATCGAGGCGCCGAAGCCGCGGCTGCGCACCAGGGCGAGGTCGATCAGCGCGTGCGGGTGGGTCGCCTGGCGGCGGACGAAGACCAGGCCGACCAGCAGACCGGCCACGATCGCGGCGGCGGGCACCGGCTGGAAGCCGTTGCGGGCCAGCTCCTTGACGCCGTAGATCAGCGGCAGCACGGTGGCCAGCGAGAGCAGCGCGCTGAGCAGGTCGAACCGGCCGCCGCGCAGCCGGGGGGTCTCCGGCAGCAGCACCGGGCCGAGCACCAGCAGCAGGAGCATCGCGGGCAGGTTGATCAGGAAGACCGAGCCCCACCAGAAGTGCTCCAGCAGCACGCCGCTGAGCACCGGGCCGACCGCGATGCCGCCGCTGGTCACCGCCGTCCAGACGGCGATCGCCTTGCCGCGCTCGCGCTCGTCGGTGAACAGGTTGCGGATCATGCCCAGGGTGCTCGGCATCAGGGTGGCCCCCGCCACGCCGAGCACGGCGCGGGCCGCGATCAGGGCGCCGGCGCTGCTCGAGTAGGCGGCCAGGGTGGAGGCGGCGCCGAAGCCGAGCGCCCCGATCAGCAGCAGCCGGCGGCGGCCGATCCGGTCGCCCAGCGCGCCCATGGTGAGCAGCAGGCCGGCCAGCACGAAGCCGTACATGTCGAAGATCCAGAGCTGCTGGGTGCTGCTCGGGTGCAGGTCCTGGCTGATGAACGGGACGGCGAAGTAGAGCACCGACACGTCCATCGAGACCAGCAGCAGCGGAAGCATCAGCACCGTCAGCGCCAGCCAGGGCCGGCGGGCGGTGGAGTGTCGAGCGGTCATCACGGTCCCCCCAGAGGACGCCGAGTACGGGCGGGCACCGCAGGGCGTGCGGCCCGCTACAGCTGCGTACTTAGTACGCCCTGCCGTTGCGTACAGAGTACGCGCGGCGCTCTAGGCTATGCAACTGGTTGTCAGGGGCTCTTCCGGGCTTCCGCACTAGTACAGTTGTCTGCATGACGACCCAGCGGGAGCTGCCCCCCTACCTGACCATCGCCGCCGAACTGCGGGAGCGGATCTCCGCGGGCGCGCTGCGCCCGGGCGACAAGGTGCCGTCCACCCGGCAGCTGACCAAGGAGTACGGGGTGGCGATGGCCACCGCCAGCAAGGCGCTGGCCGCGCTGCGCCAGGAGGGGCTGGTCCGCTCCCGGCCGGGCTCGGGCACGGTGGTGGCGGGCGGGACGACGGCCGAGTCGGTGGGCGAGCCCCAGCCCGGTCGGCCGGCCTCCCCCTCGTCCCTCTCCCGGCAGCGGATCGTCCGGGCCGCCATCACCGTCGCCGACGCCGAGGGCCTGGCCGCCGTCACCATGCGCCGGCTCGCCACCGAACTGGGCGCGGCCCCGATGGCGCTCTACCGCCACCTCGCCAGCCGCGAGGAGCTCGGCGACCTGATGGCGGACCAGGTGCTCGGCGACTACCCGATGCCGCCCGACTCGCTGACCGGCTGGCGGCCCCGGCTGGAGGTGCTGGCCATGCGCCAGTGGGAGATCTTCCGCCGGCACCCCTGGCTCAGCGGCACCATCTCACTGACCCGCCCGACCCCGCTGCCCAATGCGCTGAAGCACGGCGAGTGGGTGGTCGCCTCGCTCGACGGCTGCCGGCTGGACCCCGCCGCCAAGCTCTACATCCACATCCTGATGTTCGCCTTCGTCCGCGGGATGGCCGTCAACCTCGACCTCCAGGCCGCCGACCGGCGCGGCGACCAGCTCACCGACGAGGAGTGGATGGCCACCCAGGAGGGCCGGCTGGACGAGGTCTTCGCGAGCGGCCGGTTCCCCTCCTTCGCCAAGGTGCTGGGCGAACTGGACGGGGACGGCTTCGACTACGACCTGGACCAGCTCTTCGCCTTCTCCCTGGCCCGCACCCTGGACGGCCTGGGCGTCTTCATCGAGGGCCGGTCCTGACCCGCCGTCACCCGCCCGGCGCCCAGCGGTTGCCGCTCCCCGCCCCTCCTCCGACGCTGGCCGCATGGCCATCACCCCGTCCCCCTTCCACCCGCATGAGACCCGGCTGCCCGGCGTGACCCCCGAGTACCGCGCCGCGCGCGACCGACTCCAGGCCGCCGAGATCGAGTTGATGCGCCAACGGGAGGCGGTGGCGGAGCGCCGCCGGGCCCTGCCGCCGGGCCCGGCCGTGACCGACTACACCTTCCTGGCCGGCCCGCCCCACCTCGACCAGGGCGACCTGCCGGTCCAGCCGGTCCAGCTCTCCGCACTGTTCAGCGGTCCGGGCCGGCCACTGATCGTCTACCACTTCATGTACGGCAAGGCGCAGACCAGCCCCTGCCCGATGTGCACCCTGTGGATCGACGGCTTCAACGGCGTCGCCCACCACGTGCAGCGCAACGCCGACTTCGCGATCGTCTCCGCCGCCGACCCGGAACAGCTGCGCGAACACGCCCGCCGCCGCGGCTGGCACCGCCTGCGGCTGCTCAGCTGCGGCGCCAACTCCTTCATGTACGACCTGGGCAGCGAGGACGAGGCCGGCCACCAGGACTCCACCGTCTCGGTCTTCACCCAGGACCCCGACGGCACGGTCCGCCACCGCTACTCCGCCCGCCCCCGCCTCGACGCCGACCTCACGGAGCGCGGCATCGACCTGCTCTCACCGGTCTGGCACCTGCTCGACCTCACCCCGGCGGGCCGCGGCGAGTGGTACCCGTCCCTCGACTACTGAGCTCAGCGCTTGCGGAGCTTCCACAGCAGCCGCCAGGGCATCCAGGCCGACTCCAGCTGCGTGCTCAGCGACATCTTCGACTCGCCTGCCTCGCGCTGCCCGAACCGGATCGGCACCTCGGCGATCCTCACCCCGTTGCGCGCCGCCAGGTACTTCAACTCCACCTGGAACGAGTACCCGTTGGACTCCACCCCGGCGAAGCCGACCGCCCCGATCGCCTCCTTGGTCCACAGGTTGAACCCGGCGGTGATGTCCGCGGCCGGCACCCGCAGGATCGTCCGGACGTAGAAGTTCGCCCACTTCGACAGCAGCCGCCGGTGTACGCCCCAGGCCTCGTCGAGCGACCCGCCCCGGGTGTACCGCGACCCGATCACCAGGCCGTTGCCCTCCAGCGCCCGCTCGATCATCACCGGCAGCGCACTCGACGGGTGCGAGAAGTCGGCATCCATCTGCACGATCCGGTCCGCCCCGTCGGCGAACGCCCGCTCGATCCCGGCCTTGTACGCCCGCCCGAGCCCTTCCTTCTTCGTCCGGTGCAGGACGGAGACCACCCCGGGATGCGTCCCGGCGAGCTTGTCCGCCACCTCCCCGGTCCCGTCCGGACTCCCGTCGTCGACGACGAGCACCCCGAGCCCGGTGACACCGAGCCCGAGGATCTCCTCGACGATCCGCGGCAGGTTCTCGACCTCGTTGTAGGTCGGGATGACGACAACTGTCTTACCGGTCAAGGCGCGCTCCGATCCCCTGGGTCAGCGGTCGTCAGACCATACACCGGGATTTCGACGGGGCATCACGGACCGTGACAGCAACGGTGCTTCCCAGCGCGACCGCTAACGCTTCAGCGCCCGGTACCGCTTGAGGAGCGCGGTGATCCTCCCGCTGTCGGCTCCGCCGTTCAGTTCGGCGAGGAGATCGTCCGGACACAGCTCATAGAGGTCCCCCCACCAGCGACGCACCTTGTTGTCCCGGATCCGGTAACCGCCGGGCACGCCCCTGGCCACATACCGCCGCTTGCTCATCCCCGAAAGGTAGCGAGAACAACTGCGGCCCAGCGCGGAATTCATCTCCGGGGCTGGGCCACAATCATCGGACTGCCTGCTCGCTGTGGTGGGCGCGGACGGTTTCGAACCGCCGACATCTGCTTTGTAAGAGCAGCGCTCTACCGCTGAGCTACGCGCCCCCGCCGCACGGGTGCCCAGGGTGGGGGCCGTGCGATGAAAGGCAAGAGTACCTGGTCCCGCGCTCGGCGTCGTGCAGGGAGTGGGGGGCGAGGCTGGGGTTGGGGCGGGTGATCGGCGAGAATGAGGGATCCGGGAGTCGGCGGCGTAGCAGGGAGTGCTTGGGTGAGCGCGGGGAGCGGGCGCGGGTACAGATCGCGGCTGGTGGGCGAGCTGGTGGTGATGCCGCTGGCGGTGGCCGGCGTGCTCGCCGTGGCGGCGGCCGGGTCGTTCAGCGGTGGCGGTGGCGGTGCCGGGCGCGGGTCGTGGTGGCGGCGCGGTGGGGAGGCGGGGAAGGCGGAGGCGCTGGCCGCGCGGGAGGCCGCGCAGCAGGCGTTCTACGACCTGGACTCGGCGCAGCGCGAGGCCGAGCTGGCCGTGGAGACGGTGCGGGCGGCGGAGGACGCGAATTCCGTGCGGCAGGCGCTGGCCGACTTCGCGGACCTGACCGGGCGGATCAACCAGGTGAACCTGGCCTACTTCGCCGCACTGGACTCGGTGGACCTGGACGCCGACGAGCTGCCCCCCGGCGCCGCGGCCGCCGCCCGGCAGCGGCTGGAGCAGGCGCACCGGGAGCTCACCGCCAAGCAGAGCGAACTGGCCGCCTACCTCTCCCGGCTGCAGCCGCTGCTGAACCACGCGGAGTCCCAGCTGATCCGGGTCACCCCCGCCGTCGAGCAGGCCAAGCGCGCGCTGCTGGAGGCCACCGGCGCACTGGACTCGGTGCGGGCCGCCGGGCTGAGCGCGGACGACCTCGCCGCCCGGCTGGCCGCGCTCGCGCCCGAACTGACCAAGCTCAACGAGGGCGTCAGCCGACACGGCGTCAACGAGACGCTGCGGCGCGCCGAGGAGCTGAAGCGGCGGGCGGGCGACCTCGCCGCCGAGGCCGCCCGGCTGCCCGAGCGGGCCGGCGAGATCGACCGCCGGCTGGCCAGCCTGCGCACCCGGGTGCAGGCGCTGGAGACCAGGGCCGCCGGCATCGAGCCGATGCTGAGCGAGCTGCGGCGCCGGTTCGCCTCCGAGTGCTGGCAGGACCTGCAGCGGGTGCCGCAGCAGCTCGCCGAGGCGGTGCGGACGGCGGGCGGACGCCTGGAGGAGGCCGCCCGCGCGCGCGACGAGCAGCGCTGGGCGGACGCCACCACGGCCGTCACCACCGTGCGCACCCTGCTGGAGACGGCCGACGGCTCCGCGCAGACCGTCGCCGACCGGCTGCGGCGGCTGAACGAGGTCGAGCGGGACCCGTCGGCGGAGCTGGAGCGGGCCCGCTTCGCGCTCCGCGACGCCCAGCGCCTGGCGATGGCCGGCCGCGCGACGCCGGACCCACGCCACGCCCGCCCGCTGGACGAGGCGGTGCTGCGGCTGGACCGCGCCCACGCCGCGCTGGAGCGGGCGGGGCGGCACCCGGACTACTGGCACTACCTGACGGAGCTGGACGCGGCCCGGCGGACGGCGGCCGACGTGGTGGAGATGATCCGCTCGGCGGCGCGGTAAGCGGGATAGGCGACGCAGGTGCGCGGGTACGCTGCGGTCATGCCACGTTATGACTTCCGTTGCCGCACCTGCGGGGCCACCTTCGAACTGCGCCGCGCGATGGCCCAGGCCAACGACCCGGCGGTCTGCCCGCAGGGGCACTCCGACACCACCAAGCTGCTCTCCACCATCGCCATCACCTCCGCCGGCTCGGCCGCCGCCGCGCCGCAGCCCGCCGCCGGTGGCGGCGGTGGCGGGTGCTGCGGCGGGGGTTGCTGCAGCTGAGCGGCGCCGGGGTAGCGGCAGCTCGTGGAGCCCGCTACCCCATCCGCGCCAGCATCGCCCCCAGGATCGCCTCCGCCGCCACCGGCCCCCGGTCCGCCAGCGCCGTCACGTGCGGCACGCCGTACGCGACGTGGTCCACGTCCGCCGCCAGTTCGCCGTGCCCCGGGTACCACGCCGCGTCGGCCGCCGCCAGCAGGTCCGCGTCCAGCAGCGAGTCGCCCGCCGCCATGACCGGGTGGTCGCCGGGCAGGCGCCCGCGCAATCCGGCGACCCCCGCGCTCTTCGTCAGTGCTGTCGGGACGGCGTACACCTTGCGGCCCTGCAGCGAGACCCGCCAGCCGCGCTCCGCGCACCAGCCGCCCAGCTCGGCCAGCCAGCCCGCCGGCAGCGCGGCCCGCTCCACCACCAGGTAGGCGAAGAGCCCCTCCGCCGTGCGCCGCTTCAGCAGCCAGGACGGGTCCGCCGTGGCCGCCAGCCGGGCCGTCACCTCGGCGAGGGGTATGCCGGCGGCGGCGAGCCGGGCGTCCACGGTCGCCTCCCAGTCACGGTCCGACTCGCCGTCCACCAGCAGCCGGCCGCCGTTGGCGCAGATCGCGTACCGCGAGCGGCCGGGGAGCCGGACCCGGAGGTACTGCTCGACGGTGCGGGTGGTCACCGGCACCAGCAGTGCCCGGCGGCCCACCTCGCTCAGCAGCTCGGCGGCCCGCTCGGTGACGCTGGACATCGGCTCGCCGCCGGGCCCGTGCTCCACCACCCGCAGCGGGACGTCGGCATCGCCGACGGCCCGTGCCGAGTAGATCAGCGTCTGGTCGAGGTCGCTGGCCACCATCCAGCTCACGCCGCTCACTCCCCCACCACCCGCACCAGCCCCACGCAGGAGTACGGCAGGCCGCCCACCGCCTCCACCGGAACCTCCCGTTCCTTCGCCAGCAGCCGCACGTGGTCCAGCTCGGGCCCCGCCCCCGGGTGGACCAGGATCCGCCAGGGCACCCGCCGCAGCAGCACCCGGGTGGTCTCGCCCACCCCCGGCTTGACCAGGTTGACGCTGGGCAGCCCGTACTCCTCCCGGATCCGCTCCACCGCCGCCCACCCGGCCCAGTCGGGCTCGCGGTCGGCCTCCTCCACGGTGCGGAGCTCCTGGCGCACGGCCGGGAAGAACCGCGCCACCGCGTCCACGAAGGAGCCCGACACGTCGTGCGCCGCCAGCTCCGGGTACGACTTCGCCCCGTGGTAGTCGTGCGGCCCGATCAGCCCCGGCCGCAGCACGGTGCGCGAAACGAGCCCGGACACCGTGGAGTTGAGGCAGGCCGACGGGATCAGGAAGTCCTCCCGGGTGCCGAAGGTGCGCACGCAGCGGCCCGGGTCGGCGAGCACGGCCAGCGCCGGGTCGAACGGGGTGCCGGCCAGCGCCGCGGTGAGTTCGCGGGTGATCGCGCCCTTGCCGGTCCAGCCGTCGACGAAGGCGACCTGCCCCGGGTCGTGGTGGTGGGCCAGGTAGCGCAGCGCCGTCCGGTCGATGCCGCGGCCGCGCACGATCGAGACGGTGTAGTGCGGGGTGTCCAGGCCGTGCCGTGCGGCCAGCCAGCGGCGGATCAGCAGGCCGACCGGGGTGCCGGCCCGGGCCAGCGAGGCGAGCACCAGCCCCGGCCCGCGCTCGCGCAGCAGGGTCTCGGCGACCACGCCCACCGCCACGGCCAGCCGGGGCGCGGTGGCGGCCAGCGCCTGCTGGTAGAGCTCCTGGTAGGCGGGGCTCGGCTGGTACTCCACGGGCAGCGACTCGGCGTAGTGCGCCCGGCCGGACTGCACGGCGGCCTCCCGCTCGGCGGTCGGCGCCTCCAGCGCCACCCCGGTGAGGTCGGTGAGCAGCCAGCGCACCTCCCCGGCGGCGTAGGAGGAGAACGCCGGGCCGCCGAGCGGCCGGGGCAGCGCGCCGACGGCGGGCAGCACGGCCAGCACCACCCGGTCGGCGACCTCGCGCAGCCGGGCGAGCGCGCCGTCGGGGCCGTGCAGCGCGGGGCCGTCCTGCACCGCGTCCACCACCAGCACCACCGCGTCGTACCGCAGTTCGGCCCGCCGCCCGGGCGCGACGTTGTAGGCGTACCGCACCCCGTCGCCCTCCGGCGCCGCGAAGGCCAGCGCGGTCCGGATCGCGTACCCGTCCTCGTCCACGGCGAGCACCGGCGAGCGGGTGGTGCTGGAGAACCGCACCTCGCTCTCCGGCAGCGCCTCGGCCAGCGCGCCCGCCAGCCGCAGCGGGGCGTACATCAGCTCCTCGCTCCCCAGCACCAGCACCCGCTCCCGCCGCTGCGGGCCCACCGCCGCCGCGAGTTCGGCGCCCAGGCCGGGCAGCGCCGAGTCCAGCAGCCGCACCTGCGCCGGCCGGCAGCCGTGCCGGGCGCCCTCGGGAACGCCCACCGGCCAGTCCGGGTCGATCCGGACCAGCTCGCCGAGCGGCCCGCCGGCCACCCCGCCGGACGCCAGCGGCCGCAGTCCCGCCGCCCGCTCCAGCACGTCCTCCGGCAGCCGCACCTCGCCCTGCGCCAGCGCCACCACCCGCACCGAGGCGCCGAGTTCGGCGGCGAACCCGGCCAGCCGCCGCCGGTCCTCGGGGCCGCGCAGGTCGACCAGCGCGGCGATCACGTACCGCTCGCGCGGCCAACGCCGGTGCAGTGCCGCGATGGTGTTCAACGCCGTCCGCCCGGTGGACAGTTCGTCGTCCACCAGGACCAGCGCACCGCCGGCACCCAGCAGCTCCGGGTCCTGCGGCAGCAGCAGGTGCGAGGTGGCGTGCGAGTGCTCCTCCTCGAAGCCCGCCACCGGCTCGATCCCGGCCACCGGCCGCCGGGTCGAGTGCAGCGAGACCGCGCCCAACTCGTCGGCCACGCACTGCCCGAGGCCGGTGGCCGTCTCCGCGAAGCCGAGCACCACCGCCGGGCAGTCCGCGCCGAGCTCGGCCCGCACCAGCGCACCGAGCCGCCGCCCGGCGCCGTACACGACCGACGGCCGCTGCGGCAGGTGCTTGCCCAGCACCCGGGAGACCAGCAGCTGCGCCCGCCGCCTGTTGCCGGCCCGCACCGCCAGGCCCAGCAGCTCCGGCAGTTCCGGGGAGCCGGCCAGCTCCACCCCGAGCCGCCGCCGCACCCAGCTCCCGTCCCACTCAGCCACCGCACACCGCCGACAGCAGCTCGCCGAACCCCACCTCGGCCCGCGCCACGCCGAAGGCCTCGGCCCGCCGGAGCGTCCGCTCGGCCCAGACCCGGTGCGGCCCGGCCTCGTTCATCTTGTTGGTGTAGCTGGACCCGAGCACGCCGCCCGCCTCCCTGCGCAGGATGTCCCGCGCGTCGCTGTACTCCTCGTGGCTGACCACGGACCAGGCGTGCACCACCGGCAGTTGGCTCGGGTGCACGCAGGTCTTGCCCAACAGGCCGTTGGCCCGGTCCAGTTCGAGCTCGCGCAGCAGCCCCTCCAGCTCCGGGCCGCGGCGGTGCAGCGGGAAGTACTCCCAGACCGGGCCGGTCACGGTGAAGCCGGTGCCGTCGGCCCGGCCGAACACGTTGACCACGTCGCCGATCACCGCGGCGACCAGCGCCAGGTCGTAGGCGGTGAGCTGGGGGGAGCGGCGCAGCCCGTAGGCCGCGCAGAGGTCGGTGACGCCCAGCCGGACCGCCAGCACCCGCTCCCGGTGCTTGGCCAGCAGCTCGGCCACCGCGAGCAGCTCGGTACGGCGGTGCTCCAGGTGGGCGAGCTCCGGGGACTCCAGCACCGGCATGCCGAACAGCCGCCGCCCGCACTGCTCCTCGGCCGCGGCCAGCCGCTCCAGGTACTCGGCGCCGACGGCCTCGGTGAACTTGGGCAGCACATAGCCGCTGAGCAGCGCGGCGGCGGGACCGAGCCGCCGGGTCAGCGCCTCGATCTGCCCGGGGGCGCGGACTCGGACGAAGAGCAGCGGCAGCCGGTCGGCCGGTCCGCCGTCCAGCGCCAGCTCGGTGAGCTGGGCCACCAGGTTGGCCTCGGCGGCGGGCACCTCGGAGTCGGCGATCGCGTCCTCGAGGCAGATCACCAGCGAGACGGCACCGCGTTCGGCCTGCCGCCGGACGTCCGCGGCCAGGGTGGCCCGGGTCGCGGGGCAGTAGAGCGTGCCGCCGAGCGCGGTGCCCAGGGCGCCGGGATCGCCGTCGCGCTCCACCGGCACCGGCTCGCGGTGGAACAGCCGGCGGCGCAGGTCCGCGTCGAGCTGGCCGAAATGGCGCAAAACACTCTCCCCCGGTCGGTGGACATGAGCGCGGAATCAATGGCCGGCGGCCGGGCCCGGCAATTCCGACGGAATTCCGGAGCCGTACCGGACTCCGGGGAACCGGGCGCCCCGCCACCGCCCGCGCCATCCGTCCTCGCAGCCCAGCCCGCCTCCGGCCGCCCATCGTACGGCTCGCCGAGGGAGGTTCGGGCGCCCGCGCACCCGGAATTCGCTGAACTTTCCCCGCCCCCGCTCCGGCGGCCCGAACGGCCGCGACAATCAATCAGTTGCGGAATCGGGCAAGTTTTCAGCCATGGCACGGTCCGGACACACCCCCGCACCCGCGTTGTCCGGCGCCCGCCGCAGCAGGCAGGATTGCGGTATGACGCACGTGATGGCGAAGGGCGCCAACATCTCGCTGACCGCCGCGGCGGTCCGCGCCGTGCTGCGCTGGAACGCGGCGGCGGGCGCACCGGACGTGGACGCCTCCGCCCTGCTGCTCGGCCCGGGCGGCAAGGTGCGCTCGGACGCCGACTTCGTCTTCTACAACCAGCCCCGGCACCCCTCCGGTGTGGTCCGCCACCTGCCCAAGCAGCGGGTGCACGGCACCGAGGAGATCGCCGACACCATCGAGGTGGACCTGGCCAAGCTGCCCGTCGAGATCGACCGGGTGGTGCTGGCCGGCTCCGCCGAGCCCGGCACCTTCCGCGGCGTCGGCAGCCTGCGGGTGCTGCTCTACGACGCGGGCGCGGCGGGCGGCGCCGAACCGCTGGCCGAGTTCCCGGTCCGCGAGGTCGAGCCGGTCTCCGCGCTGGTCTGCGCGGAGCTGTACCGGCGGGACGGCGGCTGGAAGTTCCGTGCGGTGGGCCAGGGCTACGCCTCCGGTCTGGGCGGCCTGGCCACCGACTTCGGCATCACGGTGGACGAGGACGAGGAGGAGGCCGCCGAGCCGCGGCCCGCACCCGTCCAGCAGCCCGCGCCCGCCCCGGGCGCCGAGGGGCCCGCCACCCCGGTCCCCCCGCAGCCGAGCAGGCCGCCGACCGTCGCCCCCGCCGCCCCGCCGGTGCCGACCGCCCCGGCCACGCCCCCGACCCCCGCCCCGGCGGTCGCCGCGGCCACCCCGCCGCCGCCGGCCAACCCGCCGGCGACCGGTTACGGCTATCCGAACTCCCAGCCGCTGCCCGGATACGGCTACCCCAACCCCCAGCAGCCCCCACCGCACCAGCCGACCCAGCCCCAGGCGGCCTACGGCTACCCTCAGTCCATGCAGCCGCACCCACAGCCCCAGCCCCAGGCCACCTACGGCTACCCGGCCGCGCCCCAGCCCCAGCCCCAGCCCCCGATGCCGCCGGCTCCGCCGCTGGACCCGAACTTCGCGATGCCCCCGCAGGGCCCGCAGTTCCAGCCCCGCTAGGGGCCGCCTCCCCGGCAGCGGGGGCTACTCCTCCTTGTAGCCCCGCTGCCACTGCATCCCGAAGCCGTACAGCCGGTCCAGGTCCGACTGGAACCCGTGCACGTACCGCACCTCCCGACGGGCCATCAGCACCCCGCCCTGGTTCTCGATCAGCAGCACCGCGCAGGACCGCGCGGCCGGCTCCCGCCGGTCCAGCATGACCTCCAGCCGCGGGCCGGTGGGCGGCACGATCTGTATCACCGCATGGGTGCTGGCGAAGGCGGGCGTGCCGTCGTAGATGTAGACGAAGATCAGCAGCCGCTTGAAGTGGTCCTTCTTCTCCAGGTTGATGAACATCGTCTCGCCGGACGGCGCACCGTACTGGTCGTCCCCGCTGAGCTTGATGTACGGCGCGTGGTTGAGGTCGCCGAAGAACTTCCCGAGCGGCTGCACCACGCCCCGGGTGCCGTCGGTCAGCTCGTACATGCAGGCGAGGTCGAGGTCCACGTTCTGCGGGGCGCCCTGCAGCCCCGAGTCCCCGCCGTCGGCGCCCTGGCGCAGCAGTTGCCGGGGCTGCAGCAGCTTGCGGCGCAGCTGGCCCTGCGAGCCCTGGTCCACCCGGGCCGTCCAGTGCAGGTTCACGTAGAGGTTGCCGGTCATCGCGGCCTCGGAGGTGATCGCGTGCGCCGGACTGGACTTGGTCAGGGTGATCTTGCCGCCCTGGCTCATCATCACCTCGGGCAGGTGCCGCTCCCCGCGCAGGAACTCCCAGACCGCGTTGCCCACTGCCGCCCCCAGCCCCTTCGACCCGTCGTCACCTGCCGTGACGCCCGTCTGACGATCCATTGTGCACCGTGACCCCTACCCCGTGGGCGGCTTGAGCCATCGTCGGATCGGACGGTTCGTCACCGTACCGTCCGAGCAACGGCGGACCCCCCGGGCGGCGGATGGCAGCGCCAACCGCACTCCCGTACCATGGCCGCCCTTCGGACGCGATATCGTCATCGCGCACAGGTGTCCCCCGTCACCCGCGGGTACCCCTCCCACCTCCCGCCCGACCGCGGAAAGCAGAGGCTCACGCCGCATGTCACTCTCGTCCATACAGGTTGTCTGGGCCGTCGTCGGCGGCGCAGCCCTGCTCTTCACCGCCATCCTGGTGGCCACCCTGCGCGTCAAGGCGGCCAAGTCCGCCGACACCGGTGACTCCTGGGAGCGCAGCGAGGAGCGCCGCCGCCGCAAGGAGATGGTCTACGGCATCTCCTCCTACGTGCTGCTCTTCGTCTGCGCCGGGGTGGCGGCCGCGCTCTCCTTCCACGGCCTGGTCGGCTTCGGCACCCAGAACCTGGGCCTGAGCAACGGCTGGGAGTACCTGGTCCCGTTCGGCCTGGACGGCGCGGCGATGTTCTGCTCCGTGCTCGCCGTCCGCGAGGCCAGCCACGGTGACGCCGCGCTCGGCTCCCGGATGCTGGTCTGGCTCTTCGCCATCGCCTCGGCCTGGTTCAACTGGGTGCACGCCCCGCGCGGCGGCGACCACAACGGCGCCCCGCAGTTCTTCGCCGGCATGTCGATCTCGGCGGCCGTGCTCTTCGACCGCGCGCTCAAGCAGACCCGCCGCGCGGCGCTGCGCGAGCAGGGTCTGATCCCGCGCCCGCTGCCGCAGATCCGGATCGTCCGCTGGCTGCGCGCCCCCCGGGAGACCTACGCGGCCTGGTCGCTGATGCTGCTGGAGAACGTCCGCAGCCTGGACGAGGCGGTGGAGGAGGTCCGCGAGGAGCGCGCCTCCAGGCTGGCCGCCCGTACCGCCGCCCGCAGCGCCGACCGCCGCGAGCGGGCCGAGCTGAAGGCGATCGCCCGGCACGGCGGCCTGACCCGCAGCCGGGGCGGCCGCCAGGTCCCCGCGCTCACGCGGGCCGGCGCCGACGGCCAGCCCGCTACGGAGCCTGCGCTAGCTGAGTCGGAGGACCCGATGGCCAAGGTCGGCCCCTCCGCCCTGGAGCCGGCCGCGCTCGGGGCGACCGCCCGCCGCGGCGCGATCGACCTGACGCAGGACGACGACACCCTCTCGATGCCGAAGCTGGACTCCCCCTTCGACTCGCTGGAGCGCAAGCTCCGCGCGATGGAGAAGAAGCTCGGCTGACCGGGCGGCACGGCAGAACGGCGGAGCCCCCGCACCCGGTCCGGGTGCGGGGGCTCCGCCGTTCTGCCGTACGCGCCCTGCTCAGTTCCGGCCGCCGCTGCCCACCGAGGAGGGCGAGTCCGCCGCCAGCTCGTCCAGCGCGGCCCGGCGCCGGTTGCGCAGCATCGAGGAGCCGAGCGAGGCACCGATGAAGGCGACCCCGATCAGGCCGGTGACGATCTCCGGGATCTTGTACTCGATGGAGACCAGCAGGATGCCCGCCAGCGCGCCGATCGCGTAGTGCGCGCCGTGCTCCAGGTAGACGTAGTCGTCCAGGGTGCCCTTGCGAACCAGGAAGACGGTCAGCGAGCGGATGTACATCGCGCCGATGCCCAGGCCCAGGGTGATCTGGAAGATGTCGTTGGAGATCGCGAAGGCGCCGACCACGCCGTCGAAGGAGAACGAGGCGTCCAGGACCTCCAGGTAGAGGAAGAGGAAGAACGCCGCCTTGCCGGCCACCTGGATCAGCGGCTTGCCCTCGCGCTCGGCCTCCTCCTCGGCCTCCTCCTCCGCCTCCATCGAGTTCTCGAACAGCCCGGAGAGCCCGTTGACGGCCAGATAGGTGACCAGGCCGAGCACACCGGCCAGCAGCACCGTCTCGGCCCGGTCCCCGGCGAAGAAGTGCGCGGCCAGCACCAGCGAGACCAGCGCGATCACGCTGGACAGCGCCTCGAGCTTGCCCAGCTTCTCCAGCGGCCGCTCGATCCAGCGCAGCCAGTGGTAGTCCTTCTCCTCCAGGATGAAGTCCAGGAAGATCATCAGCAGGAAGATCCCGCCGAAGGCGGCGATCGCCGGGTTGGCCGCCTCCAGGTGCTGACCGTAGGTCAGCCCGTTGTAGGTGTGGGTGGAGTTGAGCGCCAGGTCGATCACGGTGCCCGGCCCGATGTGCGCGGTCAGCATGACCACCAGCAGCGGGAAGAGCAGCCGCATGCCGAAGACCGCGATCAGCACGCCGACCGTGAGGAAGATCTTCTGCCAGAACGGGTTCATCCGCTTCAGGACCGTGGCGTTGACCACCGCGTTGTCGAAGGACAGGGAGATCTCCAGGATCGCCAGGATCAGCACCACGCCGAACCCGGTCGGTCCCCAGATCAGCCCGGCCGCCACCAACCCGGCGATCGTGGTCACGAAGGACCATCCGAATGTGCGGAGGAACACGCTATGACTACCTTTCGGCCCGCAGGTCACATCATCATCTTGACGTGACCTTTACTGTACGTTGACTCCGAAATCCAGGGCGATCCCACGAAGCCCGGAGGCGTACCCCTGACCGACGGCGCGGAACTTCCACTCCCCCTGGTAGCGGTACAGCTCACCGAAGATCATCGCGGTCTCACTGGAGGCGTCCTCGGTCAGGTCGTAACGGGCGATCTCCTCGCCGGTCGCCGTGTTGACCACCCGGATGTAGGCGTTGCGCACGTGGCCGAAGCTCTGTGCGCGCGCGTCCGCGTCGTAGATCGAGACCGGGAAGACCACCTTGTCCACCTGCGCGGGGACCAGGTCGAGGTTGACCACGACCACCTCCTCGTCCCCCTCCTCGCCCTCGGCTCCGCCGACCAGGTTGTCACCCAGGTGCTCGACCGAACCCTCAGGACTCTTGAGGTTGTTGTAGAAGACGAAGTACTCGTCACCGAGCACCCTGCCACCCGCGCACAGAAGCGCGCTCGCGTCGAGGTCGAAGGGCGCGCCGGTGGTCGACCGGGCGTCCCAGCCGAGCCCGATCTGCACCTGTGTCAGATTCGGCGCGACCTTGCTCAGCGAGACGTTTCCGCCCTTGACGAGCGTGACACTCATGGTGGTTCTTCCTCCCACTCCCTGGCGGCCCGCGCCGTGATCGCGGTACGGGCCGACTTCCATGTCTACGCCCGCCCGAGGCCGATCAGTCCTGAACCGCCCACTGAACATGCTGAACTTGGAACCTATCAAGCAGTCGCGCAAGCATTTCCGGCCAGCGGGGTCGCGGGCCCGGCCGACGGGCCCCAGGTGGTGCGAATGCCGACGGCCCGCCGCGCGGTTCGCGCGGCGGGCCGTCGGTCGCGGCCGGTGGGACCGGCTCAGACGTTCACCCCGAAGTCCTGGGCGATGCCGCGCAGGCCGGAGGCGTAGCCCTGGCCGATGGCGCGGAACTTCCACTCCGCACCGTTGCGGTAGAGCTCGCCGAAGACCATCGCGGTCTCGGTGGAGGCGTCCTCCGAGAGGTCGTAGCGGGCGATCTCGTCGCCGCCGACCTGGTTGACCACCCGGATGTAGGCGTTGCGCACCTGGCCGAAGTTCTGGCCGCGGGTCTCCGCGTCGTAGATCGAGACCGGGAAGACGATCTTGGCGATGCCGGCCGGCACGGTGGCCAGGTCGACCTTGATCACCTCGTCGTCGCCACCACCGGAGCCGGTGAGGTTGTCGCCGGCGTGCTCGACCGAGCCGTCCGGGCTCTTGAGGTTGTTGAAGAAGACGAAGTCGGCGTCCTTGGTGACCTTGCCGAGCTCGTTGCAGAGCAGGGCGCTGGCGTCCAGGTCGAAGTCGGCGCCGGTGGTGGTCCGGGCGTCCCAGCCCAGACCGATCAGCACCGCGGTCAGGCCCGGCGCCTCCTTGGTCAGCGAGACGTTTCCGCCCTTGCTCAGGCTCACACCCACAGGTACCTCCAGAAGCTGTCGTCGTTCGCGTTGATCCCGTAACAGTGCGGGCCCTCATCCGGCCAACGGGCCGATCGTACTGTCGGGTTCCCGCGTGCACGGCGAAACGGCCCGGCGTGGCAGCGGATCGCTGCCACGCCGGGGCCGTCAGAGCCGTGCGGGAGGGGTCAGAGCGCCTCGATCGCCGACAGGTACTCCTTGGTGTCCCGGGCGTCCGGGAGGCCGTTGACGATCGACCAGCGCACCACGCCGGCCTTGTCGATCACGAAGGTGCCGCGCACCGCGCAGCCCTTCTCCTCGTCGAAGACGCCGTAGGCGCGGGAGGCCGCACCGTGCGGCCAGAAGTCGGAGAGCAGCGGGTAGTCCAGGTTCTGCTGCTCCGCGAAGACCCGCAGGGTGAACGGCGAGTCGTTGGAGACCGCCAGCACCTGCACGTCGCCGTTCTGCAGCCGCGGCAGCTCCTGCTGGATCTCGCAGACCTCGCCGGTGCAGACGCCGGTGAAGGCGAAGGGGTAGAACACCAGGACGACGTTCTTCTCGCCCCGGAAGTCGGAGAGCTTGACCAGCTCGCCGTGCTGGTTCTTCAGCTCGAAGTCCGGAGCCTGGGTGCCGACCTCGATGGCCATGGTGAGGGACCTTTCTCAGCGGAGCACTGCGCTGCGAGGAGCAGTGCGCGGCGGCCGGCAGCCACCGCGGCCACATCCTCGCATCCGTTTGGGCCGATTCGGCCGAACGGGTGAGAACAGGGGTCCCTTCGGGGGTAGTTTCGCCGGGGGCGAACAGTGGTCCGGGCGTCCGCCACGAACCGGGCCCGGAAGCGGACGGCCCCCGCTGGAGGAAGCTCCAGCGGGGGCGTCAACGCCTGCCGCGACGGGTCGTCACGAGGACTCCCGGCGGGATGGGCTCAGCGCTTGGACTTCGCGGCCTTCGGAGTGGCCAGCCGGGTGCCGGCCCAGTCGGCCGCCACGGCGATCGAGCTGGTCTGCGAGAGGCCGGCGGTCTGCGCGGCCTCGGCGACCTCATGGGCCTCGATGTGGCCGCTGCGACCCTTCTTCGGCGTCAGCAGCCAGATCAGCCCGCCCTCGACCAGGTACTCCTGGGCGTCGACGAGGGCGTCGGTCAGGTCCCCGTCCTCCTCGCGGTGCCACAGCAGGACGGCGTCGGCGACGTCGTCGTAGTCCTCGTCGACGAGTTCCTCACCGGTGACCTCCTCGATGCCCTCGCGGAGGCTCTGGTCGGTGTCGTCGTCGTACCCCAGCTCTTGGACGATCTGACCGGGCTCGAAGCCCAGCTTGGCGGCCGGGTTGGACTTGTCCGCGGGGTCCGCGGTCGCGCTCACGGGAATAACCTCCAGTATTTCGGCCCGGCGTCGGTGCCAGGGCTGTGGCCGTAGTCCACACGGGCGCGGCGGTTCGCGCAAGTACCCGACCCCCGATCCCACCCAAAGGTTGACGTGTCGTCCCAAGACACGCCGTGTCCTGTGCCGGGAATCACACCGATTTGCCCTTTTGCGCACCGTTCGCCCATGCTGCGGATGCCCGTGCGCCGGGCTCCGGGTTCCGCCTGGCCGCCCGCGATGCGAACGGCATTCGAGAGCAGCGAGATCACCGGCGTAGAGTCTCCTGTTGGCCCTCACTCCGGCGGGCCAAGGCGGACCGCCGGCCGCACGCCACCTGAACCGGAGCCCTGACCAGGGGTGACGGTTACCGATCGGTAGAGATGACGGATCTCCGAGCGCGGTAGCACGATGGAGGCGGCGCGACACACACCACAGATTCGTCCGACAGTGAAGGAACAGCGTGGCTTCCGGATCAGATCGCAACCCGATCATCATTGGCGGCCTTCCGAGTCAGGTCCCGGACTTCGATCCCGAGGAGACCGCGGAATGGCTGGAGTCGCTCGACGCGGCCATCGACGAGCGCGGTCGTGAGCGCGCCCGGTACCTGATGCTCCGCCTGATCGAGCGCGCCCGCGAGAAGCGTGTCGCCGTGCCCGAGATGCGCAGCACCGACTACGTCAACACGATCGCGACCAAGGACGAGCCGTTCTTCCCCGGCAACGAGGAGATCGAGCGCAAGGTCCTGAACGCGACCCGCTGGAACGCGGCCGTGATGGTCTCGCGGGCGCAGCGCCCCGGCATCGGCGTCGGCGGGCACATCGCCACCTTCGCCTCCTCCGCGTCGCTCTACGACGTCGGCTTCAACTACTTCTTCCGCGGCAAGGACGCCGAGGGCGAGTCGGGCGACCAGATCTTCTTCCAGGGTCACGCCTCCCCCGGCATCTACGCCCGCGCCTTCCTGCTGGACCGACTCTCCGAGCAGCAGCTCGACGCCTTCCGGCAGGAGAAGTCGAAGGCGCCCTACGGCCTCTCCAGCTACCCGCACCCGCGGCTGATGCCGGACTTCTGGGAGTTCCCCACCGTCTCCATGGGCCTCGGCCCGCTGGGCGCGATCTACCAGGCGCGGATGAACCGCTACCTGGAGCACCGCGGCATCAAGGACACCTCCCAGTCGCACGTCTACGCCTTCCTCGGCGACGGCGAGATGGACGAGCCCGAGTCGCTCGGCCAGCTCTCGCTGGCCGCCCGCGAGGGCCTGGACAACCTGACCTTCGTCGTCAACTGCAACCTGCAGCGCCTCGACGGCCCGGTCCGCGGCAACGGCAAGATCATCCAGGAGCTGGAGTCGCAGTTCCGCGGCGCCGGCTGGAACGTCATCAAGCTGGTCTGGGACCGCACCTGGGACCCGCTGCTGGCCCAGGACCGCGACGGCGTCCTGGTCAACAAGCTGAACTCCACCCCGGACGGCCAGTTCCAGACCTACGCCACCGAGTCCGGTGCGTACATCCGGGAGAACTTCTTCGGCGGCGACCTGCGGCTGCGCGCCATGGTCGAGAACATGACCGACCAGCAGATCCAGCACCTGGGCCGCGGCGGCCACGACCACCGCAAGGTCTACGCGGCGTTCAAGGCGGCCCGCGAGCACAAGGGCCAGCCGACCGTGATCCTGGCCCAGACCGTCAAGGGCTGGACCCTGGGTCCGAACTTCGAGGGCCGCAACGCGACCCACCAGATGAAGAAGCTGACCACCGAGGACCTGAAGCGCTTCCGCGACCGGCTGCACCTGCCGATCACGGACAAGCAGCTGGAGGAGGGCTACCCGCCCTACTACCACCCGGGTCGCGACTCGGAGGAGATCCAGTACATGCACGACCGCCGGCAGGAGCTCGGCGGCTACGTGCCGACCCGCAAGGTGCGCCCGCGCCGGCTGGAGCTGCCCGGCGACGACGCGTACAAGGCGGTCAAGAAGGGCTCCGGCCAGCAGACCATCGCCACCACGATGGCCTTCGTCCGGCTGCTCAAGGACCTGATGCGGGACAAGGGCATCGGCAACCGCTTCGTGCCGATCGCGCCCGACGAGTACCGCACCTTCGGCATGGACTCGCTCTTCCCGTCGGCCAAGATCTACAACCCGCTGGGCCAGACCTACGAGTCGGTCGACCGCGAGCTGCTGCTGGCCTACAAGGAGTCCCCGAGCGGCCAGATGCTGCACGACGGCATCTCCGAGGCGGGCTGCACCGCCTCGCTGATCGCCGCCGGCTCGTCGTACGCGACCCACGGCGAGCCGCTGATCCCGGTCTACGTCTTCTACTCGATGTTCGGGTTCCAGCGCACCGGCGACCAGTTCTGGCAGATGGCCGACCAGCTGGCCCGCGGCTTCGTGCTGGGCGCCACCGCCGGCCGCACCACGCTGACCGGTGAGGGCCTGCAGCACGCGGACGGCCACTCGCACCTGCTGGCCTCCACCAACCCCGCCGTGGTCGCCTACGACCCCGCCTACGGGTTCGAGATCGCCCACATCGTCCAGGACGGCCTGCGCCGGATGTACGGCTCCTCCGCCGAGCACCCGAACGGCGAGGACGTCTTCTACTACATGACGGTCTACAACGAGCCGATCCGGATGCCGGCCGAGCCGGAGAACGTGGACGTCGAGGGCATCCTCAAGGGCCTGCACAAGTACCAGGCCGGCACCGCCGGCCAGGTCCCGGCGCAGATCCTCGCCTCCGGCGTGGCCGTGCCGTGGGCGCTGGAGGCGCAGCGCATCCTCGCCGAGGAGTGGAACGTCCGGGCGGACGTCTGGTCGGCCACCTCCTGGAACGAGCTGCGCCGCGACGCGGTCGAGGCCGAGGAGTTCAACCTGCTCCACCCGGAGGAGCCGCAGCGGGTGCCGTACGTCACCCAGAAGCTGCACGGCGCCGAGGGCCCGGTGGTGGCCGTCTCCGACTGGATGCGCGCCGTGCCGGACCAGATCGCCCGCTGGGTGCCGAACCAGTACCAGTCGCTGGGTGCCGACGGCTTCGGCTTCGCCGACACCCGCGGTGCGGCCCGCCGCTTCTTCCACATCGACGCGCAGTCGATCGTGCTGGGCGTGCTGACCGAGCTGGCCAAGCAGGGCAAGGTCGAGCGCTCCGCGCTGAAGGAGGCGCTGGACCGCTACCAGCTGCTGGACGTGGCCGCCGCCCACCCGGGCGAGGCCGGCGGCGACGCCTGATCCCGTCGCCGACGCACCGAGGGCCGGCTCCCCGCAGGGGGAGCCGGCCCTCGGCCGTCCGGCCGGCGGGTGGCGCCCGGGTCCTGCCCGTCCCCACGAGCGCGTCGGCACGCGGGCACCACCGCCGACAGAATATGACAGCGGCTGCCATCACTACCATGGGGGCCGCTCCGGGCGCGCTATCGTGACCTCATGGGCCCGACCTCCACAGCGCCGCAGGCCGGCGTCCCCGGTCTGCGCGAGCGGAAGAAGCAGCGCACCCGGGACGCCCTGGTGGACGCCGCGCACCGGCTGTTCCTCAGCCACGGCTACGCGCAGACCACGGTGGACGAGATCGCCGCGGCGGTGGACGTCTCGCAGCGCACCTTCTTCCGCTACTTCGCCAACAAGGAGGAGGCCGCCCTCGCGGTGCTGGCGGACTCGGAGGACTACTTCATCGAGCGGCTGGCCGAGCGGCCTCCCGAGGAGCCGCCGCTGCGGGCGATGCGCGCCGCCGTCTGCGCCTCCTGGCGGGACCTGAGCGCGGCGCACCACCAGGGCGGCCGCGGCGTCACCGCCGCGCTGGAGCTGGTCCAGCTGATCGAGGGCACGCCCACCCTGCTGGCCGCGCAGCTGCGCCGGTCCGCCGAGGGCGAGCAGCGGGTGGCCCGAATCCTGGCCGAGCGCGAGGGGCTGGACCCGGCCACCGACCTGCGGCCGCGGCTGCTGGCGGCCGTCTTCGGCGCCGCCGTGCGCAGCGCGCACCTGTCCTGGTCCGTCGGCCCCGGCGCCCCGGAGGGGCCCGAGGGGGGCCGGCAGGAGGGGCCCGAGGGGATCATCGCGGTGATCGAACAGCATCTGGACCAGCTCGGCCCGGCCCTGGTGGACGGCCACTGGCGCTGAGCGGACCTTCGCGGGCCTTCGGCGTGGCTGACGCCCGCGCGTCAACTGCGGCCTGACACTCCGTCGGGTGACCCTACCAGCGGCCGCGGGGCCCCAAGCACACCCGGACACCGATACGCCAGATCGGCTCCACTGTGATTCAACCCACAGTTTGGCGCCGCTCCATCACGGTTCCGGAGGCCATACGCTGGCCGACTGTACCCAGACTGTTCCCGGGCCGGCTGTCCTCGACCGCCCGTCGTACCAACAGGAGTTGACGCGATGCAGCGCAGGCGGCTGAAGCGCCTTATGATCGGCGCTTTCGCGACCTGCGCGGTGCTGGCGGACGCCGGTGCCGCCGCGGCCCAGGCCGCCGCCGCCAACGAGCAGGTGGCGATCACCACGCCGCCGGCCGGCTCCGCCGCCTGGGCGCAGGACCACTCGCTGGGCCGCGCGCTGCCCGACCCGGCCACCGCGGATTCCGCCACCGTGGCCGCCTTCTTCGCCTCGCTCAGCCCGGCCCAGCAGGACCAGCTGGTCCGCGAGTACCCGCTGGTGGTGGGCAACCTGGACGGCGCCCCGCTGCAGCTGCGCTACCGGGCCAACCGGATCGCGATCCAGAACGAGATCGCCCAGGCCGAGGCGCAGAGCACCGACGCCAAGCTGGACGCCGCGCAGCGCGCCACCGCCACCGCCCGGGTGAACGACAGCCGCCCGCTGCTCAACCCGGGCCGGCAGATCCTCGCCTTCGACCCGCGCAGCCGCGGCCTGGTGGCCGAGGTCTTCGGCGACCTGGCCACCGCCAAGCGGATCGCCGTGGTGGTGCCCGGCTCGGACAGCGACCTGGGCCACCACGACAAGAGCGACCACCCGCTGCAGGGCGCGGCCGGGATGGCCCGCGCGGTGCGCGCCGAGGAGCAGCGGCTGGCGCCGGACACCTCCACCGCGCTGATCGCCTGGACCGACTACGTCAGCCCGGTCGGCCTGGGCCCGGACGCGGTCACCTCCCGGCTGGCGGTGGCCGCCGCGCCCCGGCTGCTGCGGCTGCTGGACGGCCTGCAGCAGACCACCGCGCCGGCCGCGCCGCCGGCCCTGATCTGCCACTCCTACGGCACCGTGGTCTGCGGCGAGGCGGCGCCCAGGCTGCGCGGCGAGACCACCGACCTGGTGGTGCTGGGCAGCCCGGGGATGAACGTGGACAGCGCCGCCGGGCTGGGCACCGCCGTGCACGTCTGGGCCACCCGGAACCCGGCCGACTGGATCGGCAACGTGCCGTACCTGGAGGTCGGCGGGCTGGGCCACGGGGCCGACCCGACCAGCCCGGACTTCGGCGCCGAGGACATCTCCTCGGCCGGCGCGGTCGGCCACGCGGGCTACTTCGACCCGGGCACCACCAGTCTCTACAACTTCGCCGCCATCGCCCTCGGCGACTACCAGGACGTCAAGTACTGACAGCCGCCGGGCGGGCGCGGACCGCTACTCGCGGCCGACGCTGGTGAAGGCCATGTCCGGGTAGCGGTTGCCGGTCACCTGGGCGGCGATCGGCTCCAGCGCGGCCAGCTCCTCCGCGGTCAGCCGCAGCTCGGTGCTGGCCACGTTCTCGGCCAGCCGGGTGCGCTTGCGGGTGCCCGGGATCGGCACCACGGTCAGGCCGTGCACCTCGGCGCGCTGGGCCACCCAGGCCAGCGCGACCTGGGCCGCCGTCACCCCGCGCTCGGCGGCGATCCGCTGGATCGGCGCGATCAGCTCGGCGTTGGCCGCGGCCGCGTCGCCGTTGAACCGCGGCATGTTGCGGCGGTAGTCGTCGGCGGCCAGCTCGCCCGCGGCCGGCAGGCTGCCGGTCAGGAAGCCGCGGCCGAGCGGCGAGTACGGCACGAAGGCCACGCCCAGCTCGGCGGCGGCGCCCACCGCGCTCCGCTCGACGTCCCGGGAGAAGATCGACCACTCGGACTGCAGCGCGGCGATCGGGTGCACGGCGTGCGCCTCGCGCAGCTCGGCGCCGGTCACCTCGGACAGGCCCAGGTGGCGCACCTTGCCGGCCTTCACCAGCTCGCCCATCGCGCCGACCGAGTCGGCCAGCGGCACCTTGGGGTCGCGGCGGTGCATGTAGTAGACGTCGATGACGTCGATGCCCAGGCGCTGCAGCGAGCGGTCCACGGCGGCCCGGATGTACTCCGGCTCGTTGCGGATGCCGCGGCGGGTGGGGTCCTGCGGGTCGCGCTCGATGGCGAACTTGGTGGCCAGCACCACCCGGTCGCGGTTGGCCCGGACGAACGGGCCGACCAGCTCCTCGTTGGCGCCGCTGCCGTAGATGTCCGCGGTGTCGAAGAGGGTGACGCCCGCCTCCAGCGCGGCGTCCAGGGTGGCCAGCGCCTCGGTGGTGTCGGTCGGGCCGTAGAACTCGCTCATGCCCATGCAGCCGAGGCCCTGGACGCCGACCAGCGGGCCGTCGGTGCCGAGCTGGACGGTGGGGAGGGTGTTGCTCATTGGCGTGCTGCCTTCCCGGGAGTGCCTTGTGTACCGGTCGTGGTCGCGGACTGCTCCGCGTAGAGGTCGATCTTGTGGTCGAGCACCGCGAGGGTGGCGTGCAGGTCGGCGATTTTGGCCCGGACCTCGGTGCGGTGGGAGATCAGCAGCTCCCGCCGCTCCCGGGCCGTGCCCTCGCCCTGCCGGGCCAGCTCCACGTAGCGGAGCATGTCGGCCACCGGCATGCCGGTGAGCCGGAGCTTGCCCAGGAACTCCAGGCGGGCCAGGTCGCGGTCGCTGTAGAGCCGGCGGCCGCCGTGGGTGCGGTCGACCGGGTCCAGCAGGCCGATCCGCTCGTACCAGCGCAGCGTGTGGGCGGTCAGGCCGGTCAGCTCGGACACCTCGCTGATGCCGTGCCGCAGGGTGCCGTTGTACTGCTCCGCGCCGTCCGGACCGTATCCGGCGGTCTGCGCGCCCATGGCCGGCTCCTTCCTCGCTGTGTCCCGCTCGCCGCGGTGCGACGGGTACGACGCTATCGAGTTGGAGTGCACTCCAAGCAAACCCGGCGCCGGAAGAATCTCCGGCCGCACTACAGTGCTGGCCATGGAGAGTTTGCGGATGATCGAGGACTGGCCGGTGGACACCGCTGCGGCGGTGGTGGTGCGGGGTGCGGACGGCGCGGTGCTGGGTGCGCACGGCCCGCAGCACCACCGGTTCGAGCTGGCCTCGGTGACCAAGCCGCTGACCGCCTACGCCGCCCTGGTGGCCGTCGAGGAGGGCGTCTTCGAGCTGGACGACCCGGCCGGGCCGGACGGCTCCACCGTCCGCCACCTGCTGGCGCACACCTCCGGGCTGGCCTTCGACGAGCACCGGGCGATGGCGGCCCCCGGCACCCGTCGGCTCTACTCCAACGCGGGCTTCGACGTGCTGGCCGACACCCTGGCCGAGGCGGCCGGCATCCCGTTCGCGCAGTACGCCGCGGAGGCCGTCTTCCGGCCGCTCGGCATGGCGGACACCGCCATCGACCCGGCGCACCGGACCCCGGCGGGCGCCGGCGGCGTCTCCACCGCCGCCGACCTGGCCCGGTTCGCCGCGGAGCTGCAGGCGCCCAAGCTGCTGCACCCGTCCACGGTGGCCGCCGCCACCCGCGAGGTGTCCTTCCCCGGCCTGAGCGGGGTGCTGCCCGGCTACGGCCACCAGAAGCCCAACGACTGGGGCCTGGGCTTCGAGATCCGCGACTCCAAGGCGCCGCACTGGACCGGCTCGGCCAGCTCGCCCGGCACCTTCGGGCACTTCGGGCAGTCCGGCACCTTCCTCTGGGTGGACCCGGCCGCCGGGGCGGCCTGCGTGGCGCTGGCTGACCGGGCGTTCGGGCCGTGGGCGGCGGAGGTCTGGCCGGTGCTGACCGACGCGGTCCTGGCCGAACTGCGCTGACGGGGACTCAGCCGATCGCGATGACCACCTTGCCGAAGCTGCCGCCGGAGAGGTAGTGGCGGTAGGCCTCGCGGGCCTGCTCGAACGGGAAGACCGAGTCGATCACCGGGCGGATGCCGGTCACCGCCACCGCCCGGACCAGGTCGGCCAGGTCGGCCCGGCTGCCCACGAAGACCCGGCGGACGGTGGCCATGGTGCGGGCGTAGGTGGCGGTCGCGATCCGCAGCTCCGGCTCGACCGCGCTGCCGCCGACGAAGACCACCTCGCCGTGGAGGCCGGCCGAGCGCATCGACTGCTCGAAGGTGGCCGGGCCGACCGTCTCCACCACCAGGTCCGCGCCCTCGCCGCCGGTCAGCTCGCGCGCCCGCCCGCTCCACTCCGGCTCGACCCGGTAGTCGATCACCTCGTCGGCGCCCAGGGCGAGCAGCCGCTCCGCCTTCTCCGGCGCGGAGGTGGTGCAGATCACCCGGCAGCCCATCGCCTTGGCCAGCTGCAGCGCGAAGAGCGAGACGCCGCCACTGCCCAGGGTCAGCACGGTGCCGCCCGGGCGCAGGCCACGGCCGCCGGTGAGCGAGGTCCAGGCGGTGACCGCGGCGCAGGGCAGGGTGGCCGCCTCCGTCCAGCTCAGCGAGTCGGGCACGCCGACCGCCCACTCCTGGTCGAGCACCGCGTACTCGGTCAGCATGCCGTCCACGGTGTTGCCGAGCTGGTCGTAGAGGTGGGTGCTCAGCCGGCCGCCGGTCCAGCGCGGCCAGTAGCTCCCGACCACCCGGTCGCCGACCCGGAACCGGGTGACCCGGGCGCCGACGGCCACCACCTCGCCGGCGCCGTCGCTCAGCGGCACCACCTCGGGGCGGGAGGGCAGCGGGTAGCGGTCGTGCAGGATCAGCTCGTCGCGGCGGTTGAGCGCGGCGGCCCGGACCCGGACCAGCAGGCCGGTGGGGCCGGGTTCGGGGATCGGGTGCTCGCGCAGCCGCAGGCTCTGCTCCGGCTCGCCGGCGCCGGTCAGGTGGTAGGAGCGCATGGTGGTCCCTCCTGAGGGTTCGTCATCCGTGGATGTCCCGGATCGTCCGCGAACCCGCAGCGGCCCGGCAATTCCCCGCCGGGAATGGCCGGGTGGCGGTGGTCCGCGCTAGAACTGCCGGGGTGACCACTGCCGCTGCCGCCCACCCCGCCTTCCCCGCCGAACTGCGCCGCTGGCGGGCCACCCGCCGGCTCAGCCAGCTCGAACTCGCCGAGCGCGCGGGGACCACCCAGCGCCACCTGAGCTTCATGGAGTCCGGCCGCTCGCACCCCGGCGCGCCGATCGTGCTGCGGCTGGCCGAGTCGCTGGAGCTGGGCCTGCGGGAGCGCAACGCCCTGCTGCTGGCGGCCGGCTACGCACCCCGCTACCCGGAGTCCGAGCTGGCCGGGTCGCTGCTGCGGCCGGTCCGCGAGGCGCTGGACCGGATCCTCGAGGGGCACCTGCCCTACCCCGCGCTGGTGGCCCGCCCGCACGGCGAACTGCTGGCCTCCAACCCGGCGTTCGCGCTGCTCACCGAGGACGTGGACGCCGGGCTGCTGCGCCCGCCGGTCAACCTCTACCGGCTCGCCCTGCACCCGGACGGAATGGCCCGGCGGGTGCTCAACCTGGCCGACTGGGGCCGGCACATCACCGAGAACCTGACCGCCCGGGCCCGCCGCCACCAGGACCCGGCGCTCGCCGAACTCGCCGCCGAGCTGGCCGGCTACCTGCCCGCCGAGCCGGCCGCCCAGGACCCGCTCGGCTTCGCCGTCCCGCTGCGACTGCGCTGCCCCGAGGGCGAGTTGCGGCTGCTGACCACGCTGACCACCTTCGCCACCGCGGTGGACGTGACGGTGGCCGAGCTGCATCTGGAGGCGTTCCTGCCGGCCGACGAGCGGAGCGCGGCCATCCTGCGGGCCCGGGCCGCCGCCTGGTAGCGATTTGGTCTCTCTTCCGGCCAACGGGTGTAGCGGGCCCGCCGATCGGCCAGGGTACCCGTCAACTGGTGACAGCGGTGGGGGGCCTGGATGACGTCGGGGGTCGGACCTGACCTGGCGGGTGCGGTGGTCCAGGAGCTCGCGCAGAGCGCGGCCCGCAGCGGCGGCGACCCCGGCACCGCGCTGGGCGACCACCTGCTCGGCCAGGCCTGGCAGCGCCTGCTGGCCCACCCGCGCTGGGCGCCCGCCGCCGAGCAGCTGGCCCGCACCCCGGGCGACCCGCAGGCGCACCGCAACCTCACCCTGGCCGTGGCCGAACTGCTCGCCTACGACCCGGTCCTGGCCGCCGCCCTGCGCGCCAGCTGGACCCCGCCCCCGCTGCCGCCCCCGGCCCCGCCCGCGCGCACGGGGCGCAACGCGGCCATCCTGGCCGGCTCACTGGTGGTGATCGCCGGCCTGATCGCCCTGGGCCTGCAGTACGGCTCCCACCCGTTCAGCAGCGGCCACCGCGCGACGGCGCTCGACCACGACCGGCTGCGCACCGTGCTGCCCGCCCTGGCCGACCTCCCCGCCGGCTGGACCCCGGACGACAGCCCGAACGTCGAGACCCCGGACTGCAGCAACGCGAGCGGCGCCCAACAGACCGAGGCCTGCCACCTCACCACCGGGGTGGCCGAGGTCAGCTTCAAGGACAGCCGGTCGGTCAGCCTCGGCTTCGGTGTCTTCAGCACCACCAGCACCGCCGACGCCGACCGGCTCTTCGACGCGATGCTGGCCTCCACCAACCTCACCGACAACGCCCAGCCCTACTCCTTCGCCACCGTCGGCGACCGCTCCACCGCCCTCACCTCCGACTCGGACACCGAGGTCATCGCCCGGGTCGGCACCACCGTGCTCCTCCTCGACTACAACACCGGCCGGGCCGACACCGCCGCCTTCACCCCCCTCGCCCGGATGCTCGCCACCCGCTCCCAGCAGGCCCAGGACGGCCACCTGCCGAGCGCCAAGGCGTAGCGCCGTCACGGCACCCTGATGAACTCCACCAACCGCGCATAACTGTCCTCCCCGTGCCCGGCCGTGATCGCACGGCCGGTCAACTCCCTTAGCAGCTCCGGGAACTCCGCCGCCACTCCGCGCAGCCGGCTGGCATGGGCCAGGATGTCCATGGTGCTGGAGTGCAGCGTGAGCGGGAAGCCGTCGCCCGGGTAGTGGGCGGCGTCGACCTGCGGGGCGTAGCCGCGCATGAACGCGCGGACGGTGGTGAGCCAGCGGTCCGCGACCTCGGTGAAGGCGGTGGCGGTGACGCCGCCGCCCGGGCCCTCGGCGCCGAGCAGTGCGGCGCCGTGCAGCCAGCCGGTCAGGGTGCCCCACATCAGGCCGAGCAGGGCGGTGTCGTAGACCGAGGGCAGCGCGGGGTCGGCGCCCAGGTACAGCGGCTCGCCGAGGGCGGTGAGCAGCGGGCGGGCGGTGTCGAAGGCGGGGCGCGGGCCGGCGTAGAGCTGGAGCACCTCGGGGGTGCCGATGCCGGGCGGGGTGGTCATGATCACCCCGGAGAGGTGGTCGACGCCGTGGGCGCGGGCCCAGTCGTCGGTGTCGCGGGCGTCCGGCGGGGAGCCCGACGTGAGGTCGACCAGGGTGCGGCCGGCGAGGGCGCCGCCCAGCGGGGCCAGGGTCTCGCGCACCGCGGCGTGGTCGGCCAGGCAGACCACCACCAGCTCGGCCGCCGTCGCGGCCCCGGCGGCCGAGTCGGCCACCAGGGCTCCGCGGGCGGCCAGTTCGGCGGCCCGGCCGGGGGTCCGGTTCCACACCGCGGTGCGGTGACCGGCCGTCAGGAAGGCGCCGGCGAGCGCCCGGCCCATCGCGCCGAGGCCCAGCACCGCGACCCGCGCATCCGTAGGAGTCGTCACGCCCCGAGGCTAGGCCGCGCCGCGAGCGGGCCGGCCGCCGAACCGCCGGGGCGTCACCCGAAGGGCCCGTCAACTCCCGCTTGACGTCGAGTCCGCCTGAGCAGGCAGGGTGGCGGCGGTGAGTCCCCGTCAGGTGCTGGTCGCCGCCGGCCCGGGTCGGGGATGCTGAGCCCATGGACTTCCTCGACCTGCCCGAGCCGCTCGCCGCGCACCCCCTCGCCCAATCCCTCGCCGGCGCCACCCGGCTCGAGGTCTTCCGCACCGGCGAACGGCGTGCCGCGGGACCGGACGGACCCAGCTGGGCGGCCGAAGCCCTGGCGGTCTGGACCGGCGAGCCGGCCGCCCGGGCCGTGGCCGCGGTCCAGGCGCTCCCGCCGGACGACATGCGGCGCTGCTTCGCCCCCGGCTACGCGCTCCGCGCCCACGACCGCACCGGCTTCCTGCTCGAGATCGCCTTCTGCTTCCGCTGCCACGGCGCCGAGCTGATCGGCCCGCGGCCGAGCCCGGACGGCCTCGCCACGGTCCTCGGCTTCGACGCGGAGAGCGCGCCCGCGCTCGGCCTGCTGGCCCGCTTCCGGGCCTGCTCGGGCGGCCTTCCCGAGCAGGCCTGACGGACCATAGGATCGAATGCATGGCAGACGAACCGGTGCGGGTGACGGTCTGGCAGGACGGCCCGGCCGCCGAACGGGTCGTGCTGGTGCACGGCACCATGACCTGGGGCACCGAGTGCTTCGCCGGCCAGCGCCCGCTCGCCGACCGCTTCCGGCTGGAGCTGATGGACCGCCGCGGCTTCGGCGCCGGCCCGGACACCGCCCGCAGCGACTACGAGGTCGACGCCGCCGACCTGCTCGGCCTGCTGGACACCCCCGCCCACCTGGTCGGCCACTCCTACGGCACCGGCGCCGCGCTGCTGGCCGCCGCCGAGCGGCCGGCGGCCGTCCGCTCGCTGGCGCTGATCGAGCCCTCCGCCTTCGCCACCGCCGAGCGGGAGGTGCCCGAGGTCGCGGCCGCGCTGGTCCGGTTCCGGGCCGCCTTCGGCGAGCGGCGCCCGCCGATGGACCCGGAGCAGTACCTGCGGGCCTCCACCGAGGAGTACGGCCTGCCGATGCCGGAGCTGACGCCCCGCCGGCTGCGCGCCACTGCCTCGGCGATGGCGGAGCGGGTGCTCTGGGAGGCCGTGCTGCCGCTGGAGCCGCTGGCCGCCGCCGGCTACCCGAAGCTGGTGCTGAACGGCGACTGGAGCTCGGCCGCCCCGGAGTACCGGGCGTTCAGCGGCGAGGCGTTCCTGGCCTTCGGCGCCCACCTGGCCGAGCGGATCGGCGGGCGCCGGGTGCTGGTGGCCGGCGCCGACCACGCGCCGCACCAGGACCGGGCGGCCGAGGTCAACGCCCTGCTCGCCGGCTTCTGGACGGAGGCCGGTCCGGCTCAGCCGTAGCGCAGCCCCGAGTGCATCTCCCAGAGCAGCAGCTCCGCCCCGTCCTCCCCCGCGACCGGCGCGGCGAAGGCCTCGCCGGTGACCCGCACGCTGTCGCCGGGGGTGAGCGAGCGGCCCTGGCCGCGCGGGCCGGGGATGGTGCGGTAGCCGATCGAACCCGCCGTCAGGTGGGCGTAGCGGAACGGCGCCTCCGGCAGGTCGGGCAGCGCCTCCCAGGGCCCGGCCCGCACCACCCAGAGCGCGGCGTCCGAGCGGCGCAGGCGCAACGCCTCGCCGTCGGCGTCCCGGGCCATCCCGGAGGCCAGCAGGGTCAGCCCGGGACCGGCGGGCGCGCGGCGCAGGCCGTACGCCGGATCGGTGCCGAACACATCGGGTTGCAGCCACATCTGCACGAACCGCACCGGGACGTCGGCCCCGCCGACGTTGCGCTCGGTGTGCGAGACCCCGGAGCCCGCGCTGAGGTGCTGCACCATCCCGGGGCGCACCACCCCGGCGTGCCCGTCGGTGTCGCGGTGCGCCAGTGCTCCCTCCAGCACCCAGGTGAGGATCTCGGTGTCCCGGTGCCGGTGCTCCTCGAAACCCGCGCCCGGCGCCAGGGTCTCCTCGTTGCAGGCGAGCAGCGCGCCGAAGTGCAGGTTCTTCGGGTCGTAGTGCCCGGAGAAGGAGAAGGCGTGCCGGGTCAGCACCCCGGCGCTCGGCTCGGAGGTATACCGTTCACCGGTACGGCGCAGGTCGGCCCGTGGGCGCGCAGGGTCGGTCACCTGACCCACCGTAGCGGCAGAGCCGCGGGGGGCGTGCGCAAGCACCGCGCGCGGTGAGGCAGTCTTGTTCCTGTGCCAGACCCCTCTGATCCGTCCGCCCAGGAACCTGCCGTGAAGGCCCCCGCCGGGCAGTCCGCCGCCGCGAAGGCCGCCGCCGACCGCAAGGTGCGCCAGACCGCGACCTCCGGCGGCACCGCCGTGGAGCGCCGGCTCGCCGCCGAGCGCGCCGAGCTGCGCTCGGCCACCCTCAAGCGGCTGGAGAAGGCGTCCGGCAAGCTCGCCACCGCCGCCATCTCCCGGATGGACGACCAGCTGGGCTGGTACCGCCGGATGCCGCCCGAGCACCGCTCCTGGATCGGCCTGGTGGCCCAGGCCGGCATCGCCGCCTTCACCGAGTGGTACCGCCACCCGGAGGCCCCGCAGGCGATCAGCACCGACGTCTTCGGCACCGCCCCGCGCGAGCTGACCCGGGCGATCACGCTGCGCCAGACCGTGGAGCTGATCCGCACCACCATCGAGGTGATGGAGGAGGCGATCCCGGAGGTGGCCGCCCCGGGCGACGAGGACGGCATGCGCCAGTCGGTGCTGGTCTACGCCCGCGAGATCGCCTTCGCCACCGCCCAGGTCTACGCCCAGGCCGCCGAGGCTCGCGGCGCCTGGGACGCCCGGCTCGAGGCGCTGGTGGTGAACTCGCTGCTCTCCGGGGACGCCGACGAGGGCGTGCTCTCCCGGGCCGCCGCACTCGGCTGGGGCCAGCCCAGCCAGGTGCGGGTGGTGATGGGCAGCGCGCCGGACGGCGACAGCGAGGCGGTGGTGGAGGCGATCCGCCGGGCCGCCCGCTACGCCCGGCTGCACGTGCTCACCGGGGTGCTCGGCAAGCGCCTGGTGGTGGTGGTCGGCGGTGACAAGGAGCCGGTGCACGCCGCCCGGGCGCTGATCGGCCAGTTCGCCCCCGGCCCGGTGGTGGTCGGCCCGACCGTCGGCGACCTGCTCTCGGCGACCCGCTCGGCGCACGCCGCCGCGGCCGGCCTGAAGGCCTGCGCCGCCTGGCCGGACGCCCCGCGCCCGGTGCTGGCCGACGACCTGCTGCCCGAGCGGGCGCTCGCGGGCGACCAGGTGGCCCGCCGCCAGCTGGTGGAGGAGATCTACACACCGCTCGACGAGGCCGGATCGGCACTGCTGGAGACGCTCAGTGTCTACCTGGAGCAGGCCTCCTCGCTGGAGGGCGCGGCCCGGATGCTCTTCGTCCATCCCAACACCGTGCGCTATCGGCTGCGTCGTGTGACAGACGTCACGGGCTACGCCCCCTCGGACGTGCGTTCAGCCTTTACGCTGCGTATCGCGCTGGCCCTAGGTCGGTTGGAGTCCCTCGCGGACTGATTCCGCGGCCCTGTAGGGACTCCACAATCCGAGGTGCTTTTCTTCGTTACCGTCGCCTACCCGCCCTCGGGCGTTCGGCGAGAGAGGGTTGAACCGTGCTCGTTATCGTCGCCCCTGGACAAGGTGCTCAGTCCCCCGGAATGCTCAACCCCTGGCTGGAGCTGGACGGCGTGGCCGACCGGCTGCGCGGCTGGCAGGACGCGGCCGGGATCGACCTGGTGCACTACGGCACCGAGGCCTCCGCCGAGGAGATCAAGGACACCGCGGTCGCCCAGCCGCTGCTGGTGGCCACCGGTCTGATGACCGCCCGTGAGCTCTTCCCGGACGAGGCGGCGGCCCGCCGCACCGTCGGTGCGGTGGCCGGCCACAGCGTCGGCGAGATCACCGCCGCCGCCGGCGCCGGGGTGCTCGACGCGGCGGACGCGCTGACCTTCGTGCGGGAGCGCGGCCGCGCGATGGCCGCCGCCGCGGCCGTCACCGAGACCGGCATGGTCGCGGTGCTCGGCGGCGACCCCGAGGAGGTGGCCGCCAAGCTGGCCGAGCACGGCCTGGTGGCGGCGAACAACAACGGCGGCGGCCAGCTGGTCGCGGCCGGCCGGCTGGACGCGCTGGAGGCGCTGAAGGCCGACCCGCCGGCCAAGGCGAAGCTGGTCGCGCTGAAGGTGGCCGGCGCCTTCCACACCGAGTTCATGGCACCGGGCGTGGAGCGGCTGGCCGAGCTCGCGCCCTCGCTGAAGGTCGCCGACCCGCAGGTCCGCTACCTGTCCAACAAGGACGGCGCGCTGGTCTCCACCGGTGCCGAGGTGATCTCGCGGCTGGTGGCCCAGGTGGCCAACCCGGTCCGCTGGGACCTCTGCATGGAGACCATCGCCGGCCTGGGCGCCACCTGCGTGATCGAGCTGGCCCCGGCCGGCACCCTGACCGCGCTGGTCAAGCGCAACATCAAGGGCGTGGTCACGCTGGCCGTGAAGACCCCGGCCGACCTGGACAAGGCCCGTGAGCTGATCGCCGAACACGGCACCGAGGAGGCCACCGCATGACCGCCGCTCAGATCCGCCCCGCCACCGGGGCCGCGTTCTCCCGGATCCACGGGGTCGGCGGCTACCGCCCGGTCCGGGTGATCCCCAACTCCGAGGTGCTGGGGTGGATCGATTCCTCGGACGAGTGGATCCGCACCCGCAGCGGAATCACCGAGCGCCGCTGGGCCGGCCCGGACGAGTCCGTCACCGAGATGTCGGTGCAGGCCGCCGGCAAGGCGATCGCCCAGGCCGGGATCGACCCCGGGCAGATCGGCGGCATCATCGTCGCCACCGTCTCGCACTTCAAGCAGACCCCGGCGGTGGCCACCGAGATCGCGCTGAAGCTGGGCTGCCCGACCGCGCCCGCCTTCGACATCTCGGCCGCCTGCGCCGGCTTCGGCTACGGCCTCAACCTGGCCGACGGCATGATCCGCGGCGGCAGCGCCGAGTACGTGCTGGTGATCGGCGTGGAGCGGCTGAGCGACCTGACCGACATCCACGACCGCTCGACCGCCTTCATCTTCGGTGACGGCGCGGGCGCGGTCGTGGTCGGCCCGTCCGACACGCCCGGCATCGGCAAGGTGATCTGGGGCTCGGACGCCACCCAGAAGGACGTCATCACCCAGACCGAGGCCTGGGACACCGCGCTCGGCAAGCCGGATGCGATCAACGGCGCCGGCGAGCAGGCCCCGCACTGGCCGGCGCTGCGGATGGACGGCCAGCCGGTCTTCCGCTGGGCCGTCTGGGAGATGGCCAAGGTCGCCCAGCAGGCCCTGGACGCGGCGGGGGTGACGGCCGATCAGCTCGGCGCCTTCATCCCGCACCAGGCCAACATGCGGATCACCGACGCCATGATCAAGGCGCTGAAGCTGCCCGAGTCGGTGCCGGTGGCCCGCGACATCGCGGAGACCGGGAACACCTCGGCGGCCTCGATCCCGCTGGCCATGGAGCGCATGCTGCAGACCGGCGAGGCCAAGAGCGGGGACCTCGCGCTGATCATCGGCTTCGGGGCGGGTCTGGTCTACGCCGCGGCAGTCGTTACCCTCCCCTAGGCACACCAAACGCCTTATTCACCGCCAGTCGGCGCGTCGCACCCGCGAAGCGCCATCCACACCGATGAGGAGCAGCCAAGATGGCTACCAAGGACGAGGTCCTGGAAGGTCTCGCCGAGATCGTCAACGAGATCGCCGGCATCCCGCAGGAGGACGTCGCGCTCGACAAGTCCTTCACCGACGACCTCGACGTCGACTCGCTCTCCATGGTCGAGGTCGTCGTGGCCGCCGAGGAGCGCTTCGACGTCAAGATCCCGGACGACGAGGTCAAGAACCTCAAGACCGTCGGCGACGCGGTGGACTACATCCTCGCCAACGCCTGACACGCCGCCGGCGGGGCGGCCCACCGCCCCGCCGGCACCCCGGCCCCCGCACTCCCCCTCCCGCACCGCACACGTTGAGAGAAGACAACCAGTGACCACTGAAAACCGCACCGTGGTAGTCACGGGTCTCGGCGCGTTCACGCCGCTGGGCGGAACCGCCGCCTCGTCCTGGGAAGGCCTGCTCGCCGGCCGCTCCGGCGTGCGTCGGCTGGAGGAGGACTGGGCCCAGGACCTTCCCGTGCGCATCGCCGCCCGGGCCGCCGTGGAGCCGTCCGAGATCCTGCCCCGGCCGCTGGTCCGCAAGCTGGACCGGTCGGCCCAGTTCGCGCTGATCGCGGCCCGCGAGGCCTGGGCCGACGCCGGCTTCGAGAAGGCCGCCACCGACCAGGAGTCTCCGCTCGACCCCGAGCGCCTCGGCGCCGTGATCGCCTCCGGCATCGGCGGCGTCACCACCCTGCTGGACCAGTACGACGTGCTGCGCGAGCAGGGCGTGCGCAAGGTCTCCCCGCACACCGTGCCGATGCTGATGCCGAACAGCCCGTCCGCCAACGTGGGCATCGAGGTCGGCGCCCAGGCCGGCGTGCACACCCCGGTCTCCGCCTGCGCCTCCGGCGCCGAGGCGATCGGCTACGCGATCGAGATGATCCGCACCGGCCGCGCCGACGTGGTGGTGGCCGGCGGCACCGAGGCGGCGATCCACCCGCTGCCGATCGTCGCCTTCTCCAACATGATGGCGATGTCCAAGCGCAACGACGAGCCCGAGCACGCCTCCCGGCCGTACGACAAGGCCCGTGACGGCTTCGTGCTGGGCGAGGGCGCCGGCGTCGTGGTGCTGGAGTCGGCCGAGCACGCCGCCAGGCGCGGCGCCCGGGTCTACTGCGAGGCGGTCGGCCAGGGCCTCTCCTCGGACGCCCACCACATCGCCCAGCCCGAGCCGACCGGCTCCGGCGTGGCCCGCGCGCTGGCCCAGCTGTTCGCCAACACGGACCTGGACAAGGCCGAGGTGGTGCACGTGAACGCGCACGCCACCTCCACCCCGCAGGGCGACGTGGCCGAGGTCAAGGCGCTGCGCAAGGAGCTCGGCGAGCACCTGGACCACGTGGCGGTCTCCGCCACCAAGTCGATGACCGGCCACCTGCTCGGCGGGGCCGGCGGCATCGAGACCGTCGCCACCGTGCTGGCCCTGTACCACCGCCAGGCGCCGCCCACGATCAACGTGGACGACCTTGACGACGAGGTGGACGCGGACATCGTCCGGTTCGAGCCGCGGGCGCTGCCCGAGGGCCGGATCGTCGCGCTGAACAACTCGTTCGGCTTCGGCGGCCACAACGTGGTGCTGGCCTTCCGCACCGTCTGACACACCGTCCGGATGCCGGGCGGCCCCCGCGGGGGCCGCCCGGCATCGGCGTGCTCAGACCACCTGGTGCAGCCAGCGCACCGGGGCGCCCTCGCCGGCGTAGCGGAACGGCTCCAGCTCGTCGTCCCAGGGCTTGCCGAGCAGCCGGCAGAGCTCGGAGTCCAGGTCGGCGCCCTCGCTGCGGGACCGCAGCAGCACCGCGCGCAGCCGGTCCTCGGGGATCAGGATGTCCCCGTGGATGCCGGTGACGGCGTGGAAGATGCCCAGGCCGGGGGTGCTGGAGTAGCGCTCCCCCTCGGCCGTGGCGCAGGGCTCGCTGGTCACCTCGTAGCGCATCAGCTGCCAGCCGCGCAGCGCGGAGGCGAGCTTGGAGGCGGTGCCCACCTCCCCCTGCCAGGACAGCTCGGAACGCCATTGCCCGGGGGCGGCCGGTTGGCGGATCCAGTCAAGGTTGACCCGCACACCGAGTACGCCCGCCACCGCCCATTCGACGTGCGGGCACAGCGCGCGGGGCGCGGAGTGGATGTACAGGACTCCACGTGTCGTCACCGGGACCTCCAGGCTGTGGACGAGGGTCGCCTTCCCCAGCTGCCTCGTGCCGGTGGCCGTCGGTCCTGGGCGCCACTTGGCTCGCTCCCTGCCCGTTTTCTGCTCGGGTCAATCGACATTCGGTGACTAACTTGAGCAAAACGGACAGGCTTCAACCATGGTAGTCAGTTCCGGTGCGAGGTCTACCCCTGATCGGGATCTCTCCCCCGAACGGCCCCATCGGGTAGCACGGCGGCGGTGCGCCCACGCTATCGCGGTGCGTGGGCCGCGGACTGACGGTCGGTCGGAACACCTGCTCACGGCCCGTCAGGGGTAGCGCGGACAACGCCGCGCGCCCCGGCGGAGACCGACTCTCCGACGGGGCGCGCGGGTGTCTGATGGGCCGTCAGCCCAGCTTGACCACCATCTTGCCGGTGTTCTCGCCGCGCAGCATGCCGAGGAAGGCGTCCATGGTGTGCTCCACGCCCTCCACCACGGTCTCGCTGTAGTGCAGGCTGCCGTCCTTCAGCCAGCCGGCCACCTCGCGGACGAACCGCGGCTGCAGGCCGGTGTGGTCGCCCACCAGCATGCCCTCCAGCCGCAGCCGCTTGCCGATCGCCAGCGCCAGGTTGCGCGGGGCGGCCGGCGGGGCGGTGTCGTTGTACTGCGCGATGGCGCCGCAGAGCACCGCCCGGCCGTGCACCTTGAGCGCGCCGATCGCGGCCTCCAGGTGGTCCCCGCCGACGTTGTCGAAGTAGACGTCGATGCCCTCGGGCGCGGCCGCGGCCAGCTGCTCGGCGACCGGGGCGTCCTTGTAGTTGAAGGCCGCGTCGAAGCCGTACTGCTCGACCAGGGTCTTCACCTTGGCGGCCGAGCCGGCCGAGCCGACCACCCGGGCGGCGCCCTTCAGCCGGGCGATCTGGCCGACCAGCGAGCCGACCGCGCCGGCCGCGCCGGAGACGAAGACCGTCTCGCCGGGCTCCAGCGCGCCGACCGAGAGCAGGCCCGCGTAGGCGGTCAGGCCGGGCATGCCGAGCACGCCCAGGTAGTAGGAGAGCGGCGCCTGCGCGCCGTCCACCTTGACGGTGTGCGCGGCGGGCAGGGTGGCGTACTCGCGCCAGCCCTGGAAGTGCAGCACCGCGTCGCCGACCTCGTAGCCCTCGGCGGCCGAGGCCACCACGTGGCCGACCGCGCCGCCCTCCATCGGCTGGCCCAGCTTGAACGGCGGGGTGTAGGACTTCACGTCGTTCATCCGGCCGCGCATGTACGGGTCGACCGAGAGGTAGGCGTTGCGGACCACCACCTCGCCCGGCTCGGGGGTCCGGACCGGCGCCTCGACCAGCGCGGCGTCGGCCGGCACCGGCCAGCCGTTCGGGCGTGACACCAGGTGCCATTCACGGGCGGTGGCGGGCAGCGGCTGCTCGGCCATGGAGGGTGCTCCTCGGAATGTCGGGGTACCTGAAAGATTGACCAGGTGAACTAAACAGTGGACCTGAAAGGTTCACCATGTCAAGTATTCGGGTACCCTGGGCGGTATGGAGAACCAGTCCGACACGCAGGGCCCGGGCGGCCCCGACGACCAGCTGACCCGGGACGTGGTCGATCTGATGGCCGGTCTGGTGGCCATCTTCCACCGCGAGTACGAGGAAGCCGCAGCGGCGCGCTCGCTCACCGGCGCCCAGGCCAAGGTGCTGGGCCTGTTGCGCCGCGGGCCGATGCCGATGCGGCACATCGCCCAGACGCTCAGCTGCGAGCCCTCCAACATCACCGGCATAGTCGACCGGCTGGAGGTACGCGGCTTCGTCACCCGCGAGGCGGACCCGCAGGACCGCCGGGTGAAGCTGGTCGCCGCCACCGAGGACGGCCGCACCGCCACCGCCGAGCTGCGCGAGTCGCTGAACTTCGCCCGCGAGCCGCTGGCCGCCCTGGACCCCGGCGAGCGCGAGGCGCTGCGCGCCCTGCTGCGCCGGATGCTGGAGCACGCCCAGAGCTGAGGGCCCGGCCGGCCGGCCCTGGTCGGCCTCGGTCCGCCCCCGGTCAGCCCCGGTCGGCCAGCCGCAGCCAGAACCAGCGCGCGCCGGTCAGCAGCACCGTGAAGAGCAGCACCACCAGCACCAGCGGCCCGTACGCCGCCGCGGGCAGCGGGGCGAAGCCCAGCCGGCGCCCGAGCGGCAGGGCCGGCAGCAGCACGCCCACCGCGGCGAGCGCCGCCGCCGCGGCCCAGACCGCGCGCGGCGGCCTCATCCGGGTGCCGGCCAGCCCGTAGAGCAGCGGCAGCGCCAGGCCCTGGGTGACCAGGTTCTCGGCGAACCAGGCGGTGTGGAACATGCCCTCGGCCGCCGGCGCCGAGAAGCCGTCGCTGACCCGCCGCATCGCCGCGAAGAGCAGGATGTCGGTGACCGAGTTGAGCAGCCCGAAGACCAGCGCGAACCGGCCCAGCGCCCCCCAGCGCAGCCGCACCGGCCCGCTGCCGCGCCCGACGAACCGGCCGGCCGCCGCGAACGAGAGCTGGGCCGCGTCGAAGCAGATGTTCTGCAGCAGCACCTGGGCCGGCAGCATCGGCAGGAACGGCAGCAGCACCCCGCCGACCAGCATCGACAGCGCGTTGCCCAGGTTGCAGGAGAGCGAGATCCGCAGGTAGGCGGTGACCCGGGCGATCGCCTCCCGCCCGGCCGCCAGGGCCGGCCGCAGCTGCGCCGGACCGGCGCTCCCCAGCTGCACGTCGGCCCAGGCCCGGGCCGCCCCGACCGCGCCGGCGGTGGCGAAGCCGACGTCCGCCGCGCGGAGCGCCGGGACGTCGTTGACCCCGTCGCCCAGGTAGCCGACGGTGTGCCCGGCCGCCCGCAGCGCCCGCACCACGGCGGCCTTCTGCTCCGGGTCGCAACGGGCGAAGACCGCGCCGCCGGCCGCCGCCGCGGCCAGCTCGGCACCGGTCAGCCCGGCCAGTTCACCGCCCTGCAGCACCCGGTCGGCGGGCAGCCCCAGCCGCTCGCAGAGCGCCCGGGCGGTGTGCGGGTGGTCGCCGGTCAGCACGGTGAGCGCCGTCCCGGCGGCGGCCAGCCCGGCCAGCGCCCGCTCGGCGCCGGGCAGCGGCTCCTCGCGCAGCTCCACGAAGCCGAGCAGGTCCAGCCCGTCCTCGCCCGGGGTCGCCCCGGCGGGGTCGGCGGCCAGCGCCACCGCGATCAGCCGGCGGCCGCGCGCGGTCCGCTCGGCGACCAGCCGGGCCGCCCCTGCCGGGGCGGCGCAGCGCGCCAGCACCTCCTCGGGCGCGCCCTTGACCACCAGCACCCGGCGACGCCCGTCCAGCAGCACCGCGCCGCCGCAGCGCCGCACCGGGTCGAAGGGCAGCACCGAGAGCACGCCCGGCTCGCAGTCGTCCAGCAGCCCGGCGGTGTCGGCGGTGATCAGCAGCGCCTCGTCCAGCGGGTCGGACTGGCCCGGCTCGGCGGTCAGCAGGGCCGCCTCGGCGGCCAGCGCGGCCCAGCGCAGCGGCTCGTGGTCCGGCTCGCCGGCCGGGTCGAGGCCGCCGAGCACCGCGGTCTCGCCGCTGGTCAGGGTGCCGGTCTTGTCCAGGCAGAGCACGTCCAGCGCACCCAGCTCGCCGATCACCGGCAGCCGGCGGACCAGCACCCCGCGCCGGCGCAGCCCGGCGCTACCGCCGGCCAGCACCGAGCTGACCACCAGCGGCAGCAGCTCGGGGGTGAGGCCGACGGCGGCGGCCACTGCGAAGGGCAGAAGTGCGCCGCTCCAGCCGTGCAGCAGGGTGTCGGCGAGCACGGTGGCCGGCACCGCGGCGGCCATGAAGAGCACCAGCGCGCGGACCGCCCGGCGCACCCCGCGCTCGACCGCCGAGCGGCCCGGGGCCGGCTCGCCGGTGGGGCGGTGGGCGGCGCCGAACCGGGTGTCCGCACCGGTGGTCAGCACCAGCGCGGTGGCGCTGCCGGTCAGCACGGTGCTGCCGGTGAAGCAGAGGTGCGGCTCCTCGTACGGGCTGGCGGCGGCGGACGGCGGCAGATCGGGGGCGGTGCGCGCGACCGGCTCGCTCTCGCCGGTGAGCGCGGACTGGTCCACCGTCAGGCCCTCGGCGCGCAGCAGCCGCAGGTCGGCCGGCACGGCGTCGCCGGCGGCCAGCCGCAGCACGTCGCCCGGGACCAGCTGGTCGGCCGGCAGCTCGCGGGCCAGCGGCTCGGCCCCGCCGGCCCGGCGCAGCACGGTGGCGGTGCTCGGCAGCAGGGCCCGCAGTTCGGCCAGCGCGGCGGCGCTACGCCGCTCGTCGGCCAGCCGCAGCGCGCAGGCCGCGGTCACCAGCAGGGTGAGTATCGCGGTGCTTCCCCAGGCGCCGATCAGCGCGCAGATCCCGGCCAGGCCGGTGAGCAGGGCGGTGAAGGGGTCGGTCAGCGCGGCCCGGATCCGGCGGGCGGTGCCGGGTTCGGGGGCGGGCAGGACGGTGTTCTCGCCGTGCCGGGCGAGGCGGTCCTCGGCCTCGTCCTCGGTCAGGCCGCGCGGGGTGCTGTCCAGCGCCCGCAGTGCCTGGAGGCGGCTCAGCCGCGCCGGGCTGCCCGGCGCCAGCGGGGCGGCCGGGCCGGTCGCGCCGCTCCTGGCCCGGATGCCGGGCAGCGGGAGCAGGCGCGACCCGCGCTCAGGCACCGCTGCCCCGGAGCCGGTGCAGCTCGCCGAGCGGCGCGGCCTCGGCGGCGTCCAGCTTCTCGATCATCAGCCGGACCAGGGTGGCGACCTGCGGGTCCTCCACGCCGTAGACCTGGCGGCGGCCCTCGCGGCGGTTGGAGACGATGCCGGCCAGCTTGAGCTTGGCCAGGTGCTGGCTGACCGCCTGCAGGGTGCCGCCGACCCGGTCGGCCAGCGTGCCCACATCGGCCTCACCCTGGCTGAGCACCCAGACGATGTGCAGCCGCATGGTGGAGGCGAGCAGCCCGAAGGAGGCCGCCGCCTGCTGCAGCAGCTGCGGCGAGGGGTCGTCGAGCCTGGTCCAGCCCGTCATCCTTGCTGCCCCTCTCCTGGTCGGTCGGCGGCTCAGTCTAGCCGCGCCGCCCCCCGGCGCGAAGAGGCGGTCGCACGCCCCCTCGCCAGCAGGCCGGTGGTGGGGTGCGGGCGCCCGGCGTGCGAGAATTCGCCGGTCCAGTGTGCCGTGCCGGTGGGGAGTTCGTGTGATAGGCAGCCAGCGGGCCAGCCAGCGGGCCGAAGGGCGACGCGGGGCCGACCGGCGGCGCAACCTGGAACTGGTGCTGCTGCTCCTCGCCCTCGCCGTCTGCCTGTTCGGCTACATCGACGGCGACCTCGCGATGAACCACAAGATGCCGCCCGGCCTGCTGGTCTACGGCGTCTCCTTCACCGTGCTGGTGCTCGGCGCGCACCTGGTGATGCGCCGGTTCGCCCGGTACGCCGACCCGCTGATCCTGCCCTGCGCGGTGCTGCTCAACGGGCTCGGCCTGGTGCTGCTCAACCGGCTCGACCAGTCGTACAAGATCGTCTACGCCGGGACCTACCAGAAGTACCCGACCGCCCCCTCCCAGGTGCAGTTCCTCTTCATCTCGGTGGTGGCCGCGATGGGCCTGGTGGCGCTGATCAAGCACCACCGGTTCTTCCAGCGCTACGTCTACATCGTGATGGTCGGCGCCCTGGTGCTGCTGGCCGCGCCGGCCTTCTTCTCCAGCGACAGCTTCGGCGCCAAGCGCTGGATCAAGCTGCCCGGCCTGCCGGCCGTGGAGCCGGACGAGTTCGTCAAGCTGGCGATCTGCATCTTCTTCGCCGGCTACCTGATGGTCAGCCGGGACGCGCTGGCGCTGGTCGGCCGCAAGGTGATGGGCCTGAGCCTGCCGCGCGGGCGCAACGCCGGACCGGTGCTGGCGATCTGGGCGGTCAGCCTGCTGGTGCTGATCTTCGAGCGCGACCTGGGCACCTCGCTGATCTTCTTCGGCGTCTTCATCGTGATGCTCTACGTGGCCACCGAGCGGACCAGCTGGACGGTGCTCGGCCTGCTCATGGCGGTCGGCGGCGCCGCCGTGGTGGGCAGCATCGAGCCGCACGTGCACGGCCGGGTCGAGGCCTGGCTGCACCCGCTGGACTACTACAAGGCCGTGCACAACCCGGCCCTGACCTCCAACCAGCCCGCCGAGGCGCTCTTCAGCTTCGGCACCGGCCACCTGACCGGCACCGGCCTGGGCCTGGGCCGCCCGTGGCTGGTCGGCTTCGCCGGCCGCAGCGACTTCATCTTCACCAGCATCGGCGAGGAGCTGGGCCTGGCCGGCGTCACCGCCGTGCTGATGGTCTACGGCCTCTTCGTGCAGCGCGGTCTGAAGACCGCGATCGCGCTCTCCGACCCGTTCGGCAAGCTGCTCGCCACCGGCCTGGCCAGCGCGGTGGCGCTGCAGGTCTTCGTGGTGGTCGGCGGCGTCAGCGGGCTGATCCCGCTGACCGGCAAGGCGCTGCCGTTCCTGGCCGCCGGCGGTTCCTCCACGCTGGCCAACTGGCTGCTCACCGGTCTGCTGCTGAAGCTCAGCGACGCGGCCGGGCGCAACGAGCTGGAGCCGGAGTTCGAGTCCAACGCCACCATCGCCCCGCCCAGGCCGGCCGCGCCGGTGGCGGTGCCGGGCCAGGGCGGCGAGCCGGAGCCGGGCCAGGAGCGGCGCGACACCGACACCATGTACCTGCGGTCCGCTCCGCCGGCCGGCGGCAGCACCCCGCCGCCGTACGGCGCGCCGACGGTGCACGGCAGCGCGCAGTCCGGCGGGGGCCGCGGACCGCTCGGCCGCGGACCGTTCCAGCGCACCGGCGGCGAGGGCGAGCAGCTGCAGCCGGCCGCCGAGCCGCCGGGCTTCCCGCCGCCGGCCGGCGAGCCGGGGGCCCCGCGCTTCCCGGAGCATGACGGTCCGTCAACCGGGACCATGCCGGACACTCCGGGGTTCTGATTCCCTGCGCCGAATAGCCGTATCCTGCCCCGACAGGTGTCGTCGGGCTGTGCGGCATGCCTAATACTTGCTAAATTGCGCAAGTGTGCAACCAGATCCACCCGGCCCCGTGTCCTCCTGAACGACCCCTGCGCCCAGTGGTCCGTGGTTCCGCCGGCAACCGCACGGAGACAACCCGATGACCGATCCGGAGGCCCGCCCCGGCAAGCAGCGCGCCGAGCGGGGCGCGGAGAGCACCAGCCTAGGGCCTGAGCTGCCCTCGGCCCCGTCACGGCGCCGCCGTCTGGCGAAGGTCGCCGTGGTGACGGCGGCTGCCCTGGTGCTGGTCACCGCGGGGGCAGGCTTCTGGTTCTACGAGCGGCTGACCGGCAACCTGTCGATCTTCTCCAGCGCGGGCATCGCCGCCAGCCGCCCGCCCGAGGGGCCGGCCGACCCCAACGGCAACACCCCGGTCAACGTGCTGCTGCTCGGCTCGGACAGCCGCGCGGGCGGCAACGAGGCGCTGGCCGGCGGGGACAGCGGGGTGGGCAACTCGGACACCGCGATCCTGCTGCACGTCTACGCCGACCACCGGCACGCCGTCGGCGTCTCGATCCCGCGCGACTCGCTGGTGGACATCCCGCCCTGCCTGCTGCCCGGCGGCCACTGGACCCAGCCGCAGCACGAGCAGATGTTCAACTCCGCCTTCTCGGTCGGCGCCTCCCCGACCGGCAACCCCGCCTGCAGCCAGAACACCGTGGAGGCGATGACCGGGCTGCGGGTGCACCACACCATCGTGGTGGACTTCAAGGGCTTCGCCGCGATGACCTCGGCGATCGGCGGGGTGCAGGTCTGCGTGCCGAACGAGGTGAACGGCTACGGCATCCACCTGCACAAGGGCCTGCAGACCGTCAGCGGTCAGTCCGCGCTGGACTTCGTCCGGGCCCGGCACGGCATCGGGGACGGCTCGGACATCGGCCGGGTCAAGCGCCAGCAGGCCTTCCTCGCCGCGCTGGCCAAGAAGGTCCAGGGGCAGGGGTTCGACCTGACCACCCTGCTGCCGCTGGCGGACGCGGCCACCAGGTCGCTGACGGTGGACCAGGACCTGGGCAGCCCGGTGAAGCTGGCCTCCTTCATCCGCTCGCTGCGCTCGATCCGGCTGGCCGACCTCGGTTTCGTCACCACGCCCTGGCGGTATGCCGGGGAGCGGGTGGCCCTGGTGCACCCGGACGTGGACACGCTCTGGACCCTGCTGCGCCAGGACCGCACGCTGGACGGCCGCAGCACCGGGCAGCAGCCCGCGCCCGCCACCGCGGCGCCGGCCACCGGCCGCCCGGCCGGCGACCCGGCCGTGCCGGTCACCGTGCAGAACGGCAGTCGCACCCCCGGACTGGCGGTGCGCGCCGCCCAGCGGCTGCGGGCCGCCGGGTACCAGGACGTGACGGTGGACCCGGACGGGATCCAACGGGCCGTCACCGGGATCGGCTACGGCCCGGGCCAGCAGGCCGCGGCCGAGCAGCTGGCCGGCTACTTCCCCGGCGCCGAGGTGCGGGCCGATCCGGCGGCCGGGGCGCTCACCGTCACCCTCGGGGCGGACTACGCGGCGGCCCTGGCCTCGCTCTCGCCGCCCCCCGACCCCGCCGCCGAGACGCCCGAGGGCAGCGTGCTCGAGGAGTCGGCCCGGCCGACTCCCAGCGCCTCCGCCACCGGGGTCCCGAGCGGCATCACCGAGAACCTCCGACCCGCCGATGCCGATCCGTGCACCGGCCTCAGCTACGGCTGAGCCGCCACCAGCGAAGGGAACACCGCTGACCATGCCCAGGGGGGACCACCGGTCCGCCGACTCCGCCAATCCCGCCGACTCGCTGCGCCTGGCGGCCGCCGTCGCCGAGGTCGAGGGCCTGCACGCCGCGCTGCGGCACGCCACCGACCCGGACCGGCACCGCCGGCTCCGCGCCGACCTGGCCCGCGCCGCCGCCCGGCTGGCCGGACTCGCCGCCGCCCCGCCGGGCCGCATCCCGGCCCAGGCGCGCAGCACCTCCCGCCGCGCCCGCCGCCGGGCCGCGCTGGCCCGCGGCGCCCACTGGCTGGCCCAGCGCCTAGGCTGAGGGCCCTCAGGCAGCGGGAGAGGAGCGGTGGCGGTGCGCGGGTTCGGGCAGTTGGAGGCCGAGATCATGGAGCGGCTCTGGGACCGGGGACGGCCGACCAGCGTGCGCGAAGTGGTGGACGACCTCAACCGCACCCGGCCGATCGCCTACACCACCGTCACCACGGTCGCCGACATCCTCTACCGCAAGGGCCTGCTGCACCGGCACAAGGAGGGCCGCGCCTGGCTCTACCAGCCGGTCCGCACCCGCGCCGAGCACACCGCCGACCTGATGCGCGAGGTGCTGGGCGAGGCCCCCGACCAGGGCGCCGCCCTGCTGCACTTCGTCGACTCGATCACCCCGGGCCAGGCCGCCGCTCTGCGCGCCGCGCTGGCCGAGGACCCGGCCGGGCAGGGCGGCTCCTGATGGCGGCACTGCTCCTGCTGCTCGGCTACACCGCCGCCGTCGTCGGCCCACTGCCCCGCGCACTGGCCCGGGCCCGCTGGACCGGGCGGGCGCCCGGCAGCGCCATCGTGCTCTGGGCCGGGCTCTGGCTCGCCCTGGTCAGCGCCGTCGCGATGACGGCGCACACCCTCAGCGAGCCGGGCCACCTGCGGGATGCGCCGCTCGGCTGGCTGGCCCGCGATGCCGAGCGGGCCGTGGAGGGCCCGTCCGGCCACCGGCACGCGCTGCTGTTCGGCGCGGCGGTGCTGGGCGCGGCCGGCGCGGTGGTGGCGGCCGGCTGGCTGCGCGCCGCCCGGGTGCGCCGGCGGCACCGCCGGGTGCTGGACCTGGTGGCCCGTCAGGAGGCCGGGGCCGGCTGGTGGACGGTGCCGGACGAGCGGGCCGCCGCCTGGTGCGTGCCGGGCCGGGGCGGGCGGATCGTGCTCTCCACCGGCGCGGTGGCGCAGCTCGGACCGGCCGAGCGGGCGGCCGTACTGGCCCATGAGCGGGCCCATCTGAGGGGCCGTCACCACCTGCTGAGCGGCGCCGCGGGCGCGCTGGCCAGGGCACTGCCCCGGCTGCCGCTGGCCCGGGCGGCGGCCGAGCAGGTGCCGCTGCTGGTCGAGATGGCGGCCGACGACCGAGCACTGCGGCACTGCTCCGCGCGCACCCTGGCCACCGCGCTCTGCACGGTGGCCGCGGGCCGCTCCCCCGGGCACGCGCTGGCCGCCGGGGAGGTCGGCGCGCTCACCCGGGTCCGACGGCTGCTGGCGGGGGCTCCGCCGCTTCCGCTCGGCGGCCGGGCGGCCTGCTGGATGCTGGCGGCCGGCCTGCCGGCCGTCCCGGTGCTGCTCGCCTGCGGCCCCTGACACCCGGACGCGGCACCCCCCTTGCCGGACCCGGCCCCCGGTCTACTAAGTTACTAAGGAGCTTAGAAGAGAGGGGCCGCCCGGCCATGGGAACCCGCCGCAAGCCGAAGCCCGTCTCCGGCCCGCTGCGGCGCGCGGTGCTCACCACCGCCGCCGCCTCCACCGCCGCCCTCGCCGCGGCCGTCGCCGCGCACGCCGACCCGGCGCCAAGCGTGGCGACCGTCAGGCAGCAGGTGGACCAGCTCAACGAGGAGGCCGAGTCCTCGGTCGAGAAGTACAACGGGCTGCAGGAGAAGCAGCGCCAGCTGCAGCAGAGCACCGGCCTGCTGCAGGACAAGGTGGCGAGCGGCCAGGACCGGCTGGACACCCTGCGCACCCAGCTCGGCTCGCTCGCCGCCCAGCAGTACCGCGGCGGCGGCCTCGACCCCTCGGTGCGGCTGCTGCTCAGCGCCACCCCGGACGACTACCTCGGCCGGGTCTCGGCGCAGGATCAGCTCTCCGACGCCCAGGCCGCGATGCTCCGTCAGCTGGCCCAGGAGCAGCGCAAGCTGGACCAGGACCGCAAGGAGACCGCCGACAAGCTCGCCGAACTCGAGGCGGCCGGCACCGCGCTCGCCGAGCAGAAGCGGCAGATCCAGGCGAAGCTCGCCCAGGCCCAGCAACTGCTCAACCGGCTCAGCCCCGCCGACCGGGCCGCCGTCAACGGCACCGACGCCCGGGCCGCCCGGGCGGCCGACCGCCCCACCGCCCCGCCGGATCCCGCCGGGAGCCCCGCGACGGGCACCGCTGCCGCGGCCGTCCGGTTCGCCTATGCCCAGCTCGGCAAGCCCTACGTCTGGGGCGCCACCGGCCCCGGCTCCTTCGACTGCTCCGGCCTGACCGGCGCGGCCTGGCGGGCGGCCGGCGTCTCGCTCCCCCGGGTCTCCCAGGACCAGTGGAACGCCGGCCGCCGGATCGCCCGTGCCGACCTGCAGCCGGGCGACCTGGTCTTCTTCTACTCGGACCTGCACCACGTGGGCATCTACATCGGCAACGGCCAGATGATCCACGCCCCGCGCACCGGCAAGAACATCACCGTCCTGCCGATCGACGCCATGCCCTCCTACATGGGCGCGGTGCGGCCCTGACCACCGGCTACGCCCGGAAGCTGCCCACGCCGGTGACGTGCGTGCCGTACCCGGCGGGCAGCTCGCCGATCGCCCCGGTCAGCGGCAGCGAGGCGGGCAGCGTGCAGAAGGGGTCGGCGTACACCCGGATGGTGCCGTCGGTCTCGTTGGACAGCGTGTGCGCGGTGGCGGGCACCTGGTTGCAGCCGGTCGGGTTCTCGTACACCTTGAGCGGCTGCAGCTCGGTCGAGAAGACCACCACCTTCCCGGTGGCGGCCTGAACCGGCGCGGCGGCCACCCCGAGCAGGGTGGCGGCGGCGATCAGCAGTGTGAGAGCGGTACGACGCATGCGGACAAGATCACATACGGCGACGGGGCGGTGACAAGCCGATCCGGGGAAGATCACCCGTACGGCGGCCCGGAGATCCGCCGGCGCCCGCCCGGCGCGACGACACCCACGTGGCCGCCCACGGCTGACGGTCCGTCCGCTATCGACTGGACGGGTGAATCTGGGCCCGGCCTACGGCTCCCGCCTGCTCCGGTGCCCTAGGATTTCCCCGAGAGGTGGGGCGTTCTCGCAGGTCACGCGCGGGATTCCAGTGACGACCCATCAGGATCTTGAGTAGGGCGGGTGGGACTCGAACCCACGACCCAGGGATTATGAGTCCCCTGCTCTAACCGGCTGAGCTACCGCCCCACACCTCACCGCTCGGGACCGCCACCACCGTGGTGGTCCATCGCAGCACAGACGGCCCCGCAGGGCCGCCTCGGGCAGCATATCCGGTCGATCAGCCGTGGTGCGCGCCGGGGGCGCACCACGAGTGCGCTCCCGGGCTCCACAGCGGCATCCAGGGTGGCCGCCACGGTGGCGGGCCGGGCGGGGTCGGGGGAGGCTGGGCCCGACGTGCTGGGCAACGGGGCTCTGGAGGACGGCGCATGACGGTGCGCAGGACGGCGGCCGTGCTGGCCGCGCTCGCGGTGGTGAGCGGGTGCGGGTCCGGTGGCAGCAGTGCGGGCGGCGGGCCGAGCGGCAGCGCCGTCTGGGTCACCTCGCCGGCCGGGAGTCCGAGCGGCGGCCGCTCCGGGTGGAACCGGCAGCGCTTCCTGGCCGCCTTCGACAAGCACAAGGGCACCACCCGCACCGCCTCCCCGACCGCCCAGAACGACCTGGTCGGCGCGGTCTTCACCAACGACGCGGGCGGCGACCACTTCTGCACCGCCAGCGTGGTGGACAGCGCGGGCCAGAACCTGATCGTCACCGCCGCGCACTGCGTCTACGACCCGGGGGTCGGCCAGCGCAACGACCTGGTCTTCGTGCCCGGCTACCGCGGCGGCGACGCGCCGAGCGGGGTCTGGCCGCTGGCCGCGATCACCGTGGACCAGAGCTGGGCCGACAGCGGCAACCCGGACCTGGACGTGGCCTTCGCGATCGTCCAGCCGCAGGGCGGCAAGCAGGTGCAGCAGGTGCTCGGCGCCAACAAGCTCGGCGTCGACAAGGGCTACCAGCTGCCGGTGAAGCTGACCGGCTATCCGAGCAGCGCCGACGTGCCGATCACCTGTGTGAACAACACCAGCCAGCAGAGCCCCACCCAGCTGCGTATCGACTGCCCGGACTACACCGGCGGCACCAGCGGCAGCCCCTGGGTGACCGGCTTCGACCCGGCCACCCGCACCGGGACGGTGGTCGGCGTGATCGGCGGCTACCAGCAGGGCGGGAACACCCCGGACACCTCCTACAGCAGCTACTTCGGCGACTCCGTCCAGGCCCTCTACGACCGCGCCACCAGCTGAGCCGCCGGCCGGGCCGCCGATCCGGTGGCGGCCGACGCTGGTGCCGGGCCGGGCGGTCCTGGTAGATCTTGGTTCCGACTCCGGCGCGCGGCGCGCCGGGCGCACCCATGACCCGGGGGGAACGGATGGCGCGGCGGCGGCTGCGGCACGCGGCGGTGGCGGCGGGCACCCTGCTCGCGACCCTGGCCGCGGCCGGCTGCGGCTCGGTGGCCGGGACCGCCCACCCCCGCCCGAGCATCACCGCGGTGACCGCCGGTTCGGACGGGCAGACCGCCCGGATCGGCGTGCTCCGGCTGGCCGACCAGGGCGACGCCCGGTCCTGCACCGCCAGCGTGGTGGACAGCCCGGGCCGCGACCTGCTGGTGACCGCCGCGCACTGCGTCTACTCGGCCGGCGAGGGCCCGGTGACCGGCCTCGCCTTCGCCCCCGGCTACCGGGACGGCTCCACGCCGCTGGGCGAGTGGCGGATCAGCCGGGTCACCGTGGACCAGCACTGGCAGGACGACGCCGACCCGGAGTACGACGTGGCCTTCCTCACCGTCGACCCGCTGGACGGCCAGCGGATCGAGGACGCGGTCGGCGGCGGCACCCCGCTGGGCGTCAACCGCGGCTTCGACCTCCCGGTGACCGTCACCGGCTACCCGTACGACCACGAGGAGCCGGTCACCTGCACCATCCGCACCACCGCACAGAGCGCCACCCAGGAGCGGTTCGACTGCGCGGGCTTCTCCGACGGCACCAGCGGCAGCCCGTGGCTGACCGCCGACGGGCAGGTGGTCGGCGTGATCGGCGGCTACCAGCAGGGCGGGGACTCCCCCGACACCTCGTACAGCATCACCTTCGACAACCGGGTCAGCGCACTCTTCCAACGGGCCGTCAGCGACAACTGACCCGCGGCGGGCGGCCCGGCCTCCGGCTGGAACGCCGGATGCCCCCCGGCCACCGGCCGGGGGGCATCCGCTTGCTGGCTCCCCCAATTGGACTCGAACCAATAACCTGCCGATTAACAGTCGGCTGCTCTGCCAATTGAGCTATGGGGGACCGTTCTCTCAGGACCGCTCCGGACTGCGCCGGACCGGCTCCCTGCGCTCCCGCATTTGGACTCGAACCAAAAACCTGCCGGTTAACAGCCGGCTGCTCTGCCAATTGAGCTATGCGGGATTGAGTTGGGGTGCCGCGCACGCCGCGTGGCGCTTGCTGCGGGACATACATTAGCGCATCCAGGGGGGTGCTCCGCCAATCGCTTCGGATCAGTTGGCCAGGTGAGCGGGTGCCCCGCCGGTCGGCGTGCCCGGCGGGCGACCCGGCCGCCGGGCGGGGATGCTGGGGTGAACGGCCGGGGTTCACCGGCGGCCGGGACGGGTAGGGCACCGCGGCAGGCGCCGCGAGAAGAGGGTGGAGGCGAAGCAGATGTGGAAGCTGTCGTTCATCACGGGGGCGGCCGTCGGGTACGTGCTCGGCACGCGGGCCGGCCGGCAGCGGTACGAACAGCTGGCGGCGACGGCCCGGCGGGTGGCCGAGCACCCCAAGGTGCAGGAGGCGACCCAGAAGGCCAAGGACTCGGCCGGGCACGCGGCGGGCAAGGCGGTGGACGCGGTGACCGACAAGGTCGGCGAGCGGCTGCCGGACGCGATCACCGACCGGGTGCCGTACTTCACCCGGCGGCGGACGGACGACAGCTGGGGCACGGTGCGCGGCTGACCCGGCGGGCTCCGTCCTGAACGGGAGACAGCCTGTACCGAGTGGGCAACACTTGGCGACGGCGGCCGAACGGGCCGCCCCGGCTGCGGCATGATCTCTTCCATGGCCATCGTCGCGGGCATCGACAGCTCGACCACCCGTACCCGGATCGTCGCGTGTGACGCGGACACCGGCGAGGTGCTGCGCGCCGGCAAGGCGCCGCATCCGCCGTCCGAGGCGTCCCAGGCCCGCGCCACCGAGGCGGATCCGCAGTCCTGGCTGCACTCGCTGGGCGAGGCGGCGCACGGCGGCCTGCTGGAGGGGGTGCGGGCGATCGGCGTCTCCGCCCAGCAGCACAGCCTGATCGGGCTGGACGCCGGCGGGGTGCTGGTCCGTCCGGCACTGCTCTGGACCGACCCGCGCTCCTCCGGCGCCGCGGCCCACCTGCTGGACGCACTCGGCGGCCCGGCCGCCTGGACCTCGGCGATCGGCTCGGTGCCCGCCGCCACCTACACCATCGCCAAGCTGCGCTGGCTGGCCGAGTTCGAGCCGGCCAACGCGCGGCGGATCGCCGAGGTGCTGCTGCCGCACGACTGGCTGGTCTGGCAGCTGCTCGGCCACCCGCAGCGCCGCACCACGGACCGCGGCGACGCCTCCGGCACCGGCTACTGGTCGCCGATCACCGGCGAGTACCGGCAGGACCTGGTGAAGCTGGCGCTCGGCCACGAGCTGACCCGGCTGCCCGACGTGCTGGCGCCCAACGAGCCGGCCGGGCACACGCCCGAGGGCCTGCTGATCTCGGCCGGCACCGGCGACAACATGGCCGCCGCCCTGGGCCTGGGCCTGGTCCCGGGCGACGCGGTGGTCTCGCTGGGCACCTCCGGCACCATCTTCGCGGTGCACGGGGAGCCGGTGATCGACCCGGCCGGCACCGTCTCCTCGTTCGCCGACGCCACCGGGCGGCACCTGCCGATGGTCGGCACGCTGAACGCCGCCCAGGTGCTGCGCGCCACCGCCAACCTGCTCGGCTGCGACCTGGAGGGGCTGAGCGAGCTGGCGCTGCGCTCCAGCCCCGGCGCCTACGGCATGGTGCTGCTGCCCTACCTGGAGGGCGAGCGGACGCCCCGGCTGCCGCACGCGGCCGGTACCCTGACCGGCCTGCGGGTCGAGGCGATGCGGCCCGAGCACCTGGCCCGGGCGGCCGTCGAGGGGATGCTCTGCAACATCGCGGACGCGCTGGACACCCTGCGGAACAAGGGGGTGGCGATCCGCCGGGTCTTCCTGCTCGGCGCGGTCGGCCGGCTGCCCGCGGTGCGCGAGATCGCCTCGCTGGTCTTCAAGACGCCCGTGGTGATACCGCCGGCCGGCGACCACGCGGCGCGCGGCGCGGCCCGGCAGGCGGCCTGGGCGCTGGCCGGCACCGCCGAACCGCCGCACTGGGAGCTGCCCGAGGCCACCGTGGTCGAGCCCGACCCGGACCAGCCGTTCGGCGACGCCGTTCGGCAGCAGTACGGCGTGGTCCGCGATCAAGTCCACCCCGAGGTCGCCGAGATGGCCTAGCGTGGGAGCAACCCGGTTCTCCCACGAAGGGCATCGAGGAATGGCGCCGCTGCACAAGGGGTCGAGCAACGACCACCGACTCTCCGTCAACGCGCTGCTGGGCGAGGCCGATCCGGTCGGCGCGATGCGCCAGGCCCCGCCCAAGCACCGGCTGCACCGCACCCCGCTGCCGCCGCACGTGGCCTACCAGCTGATCCACGACGAGCTGATGCTGGACGGCAACGCCAAGCTCAACCTGGCCACCTTCGTCACCACCTCGATGGAGGCGGAGGCGGACAAGCTGATGGCCGAGTGCCTCGACAAGAACATGATCGACAAGGACGAGTACCCGCAGACCGCCGAGCTGGAGCGGCGCTGCGTGGCGATCCTGGCCGATCTGTGGCACGCGCCGGTGCCGGACCGGGCGGTGGGCTGCTCGACCACCGGCTCCAGCGAGGCCTGCATGCTGGCCGGCCTGGCGCTGAAACGCCGCTGGATGCGCCGCAACCAGGAGCGGTACGCGGCGGGCGCCCGGCCCAACCTGGTGATGGGCGCCAACGTGCAGATCTGCTGGGAGAAGTTCTGCAACTTCTGGGAGGTGGAGTGCCGGCTGGCCCCGATGGAGGGCGACCGGTTCCACCTGGACGCCGAGTCGGCGCTGGCGCTCTGCGACGAGAACACCATCGGCGTGGTGGCCGTGCTGGGCTCCACCTTCGACGGCTCCTACGAGCCGGTGGCCGAGATCTGCGCGGCGCTGGACGGGCTGCAGCAGCGCACCGGACTGGACATCCCGGTGCACGTGGACGGCGCCTCCGGCGGCATGGTCGCCCCGTTCCTCGACCCGGACCTGGTCTGGGACTTCCGGCTGCCCCGGGTCGCCTCGATCAACACCTCGGGGCACAAGTACGGCCTGGTCTACCCGGGCGTCGGCTGGGCGGTCTGGCGGGACGAGGAGGCGCTGCCCGCCGAGCTGGTCTTCAAGGTCAACTACCTGGGCGGCGACATGCCGACCTTCGCGCTGAACTTCTCCCGGCCCGGCGCCCAGGTGGTCGCGCAGTACTACAACTTCCTGCGCCTGGGCTTCGAGGGGTACCGGGCGGTGCAGCGGTCCTGCCGCCACGTGGCCCGGCACCTGGCGGGCGGGATCGAGGCGCTGGGCAGCTTCCGGCTGCTCACCCGGGGCGACCAACTGCCGGTCTTCGCCTTCACGGTGGCCGACGGGGAGACCTCTTTCGACGTCTTCGACGTCTCCCGGCGGCTGCGCGAGCGCGGCTGGCAGGTGCCCGCCTACACCTTCCCGGAGAACCGGACCGACCTGTCGGTGCTGCGGGTGGTCTGCCGCAACGGGTTCAGCCTCGACCTGGCCGACATGCTGCTGGCCGACCTGGCCAGGCTGCTGCCCGAGCTGAAGTCCCAGCCGGAGCCGCTGAGCAACCGCGGGTTCGACGCCGAGAGCGCCTTTCACCACTGACGAGGTGCCACCATCGGTGCGCGGCCCGTTGACGACGAGTCAGTCCAGGTAGCCGCGCAGCTGGTCGGCGAAGGCGTGGTCGCGCAGCTTGGCCAGGGTCTTGGACTCGATCTGGCGGATCCGCTCCCGGGTCACGCCGAAGAGCTCCCCGATCTCCTCCAGGGTGCGCACCCGCCCGTCGGTCAGCCCGTAGCGCAGCTCGACCACCTTGCGCTCGCGCTCGCCGAGGGTGGCCAGCACCGCCTCCAGGTGCTCGCGCAGCAGCAGGAAGGTGGCGCTCTCGGCGGGCTCGGCGGCGTCGGCGTCCTCGATCAGGTCGCCGAGCGCCACGTCCTCCTCGGCGCCGACCTGCACGTGCAGCGAGATCGGCTCCTGGGCCAGCCGCAGCACCTCGCGGACCCGGGCCTCGGTGAGCTCCAGCACCCGGCCCACCTCGGCCGGGCTGGGCTCGGTGCCGCTCTCCTGGAGCAGCCGGCGCTGCACCCGCAGCACCCGGTTGATCAGCTCCACCACGTGCACCGGGACCCGGATGGTGCGGGCCTGGTCGGCCAGCGCCCGGCTCATCGCCTGCCGGATCCACCAGGTGGCGTAGGTGGAGAACTTGTAGCCCCGGGTGTAGTCGAACTTCTCCACCGCGCGGATCAGGCCGACGTTGCCCTCCTGGACCAGGTCGAGCATGGTCAGGCCGCGGCCGGTGAACCGCTTGGCGACCGAGACCACCAGGCGCAGGTTGGCCTCGATCAGCCGGCGCTTGGCGGTGCGGCCGAGCACCACCAGCTGGTCCAGCTCGTCGGCCAGCGGGCCCTCGGGCAGGCCGTGCAGCCGCAGGTGCTCCTCGGCGAAGAGGCCGGCCTCCACCTGGCGGGCCAGCTCGACCTCCTCCACCGCGGTGAGCAGGCGGATCCGGCCGATCTCGCGCAGGTACTGGCGGAACAGGTCGGCCGCCGGGCCGGTGGCGTCCGGCGGCAGCACGGCGGCGACCGCCTCGGGCTCGGACCCCCCGTCGAACTCCTCGTCCGCACCCGGCTCCTGCTCGAGCAGTTCACCGGACGCTCTGGCGATCTCCAAGTGGCCCACCCTCCACGAGCCCTGGGGCCCGTCGCCCGACGGACTGAGACCCCTCCAGTGTGGGCCACGCCACACCGGTGCGCTACAGGCCTGCGGCGCCGCGCGTGCGGAGGTTGTCGTCGTACTGCTGGAGGGCCCACAACTCCTGCTGGACCGGAGTCAGTTCCTCGGGGCCGACCCGGCTGCCCAGGCGCTGCAGGTGGGCCCGGACCTCGGCCACCCGGCGGCCCACCGAGGCCCGGCGCAGCTTGACCAGGAACTCACCGGCGTAGATCGCGTCCGGCTTGCGCCGGGTGCGGATCGGCTCCACCGTCAACTCCGTGACCAGGGAGCGGATCCGGGCGTCCTCGGCGGCCTCCTGGACCAGCTCGAGGAAGCCGGGCACGGTGGCGCCCCAGGCCGTGCCGCCGGCCTTGCCGATGGCCCGGCGGACCGCCGCGTAGGGCGGGGGCGGGAACTCGTCCTCGCCGTACTGGTCGAAGGCCGGGCTGACCAGCTCCGGATGCTGCAGGGCGAGCTTGAGCAGCTCGCGCTCGACGAACCGGGCCGGGTCGCGGTGGTCGATCCGGAACTCCGGCTGGGCGGGCGGCTGCTGGACCTGCGGCACGGTGCGGGCCGCCTGGCCGCGCGGGGCCTGGGGGTTGTCGCGCTGCCAGCGGGAGATCTGGCCGATCCGGCGGACCACGAACTGCTCGTCCAGGATGCCCAGCAGGCCGGCCAGCTGGACGGCGTACTCGTGGCGGATCGACGGGTCCTTGATCTTGGCGACGATCGGCGCGGCCTCCTCCAGCGCCGCGGCCCGGCCCTCGGCCGCGTCCACCCGGTGCCGGGCCACCGTGGTGCGCAGCGCGAACTCGAAGAGCGGCACCGGGTGGGCGATCAGCTCGCGCACCGCCTCCTCGCCCTGGGCCAGCCGCAGTTCGCAGGGGTCCATGCCGCCGGGGGTGATCGCGATGGAGGTGCGGGCGGCGAACTTCTGGTCGTCCTCGAAGGCGCGCAGGGCGGCCTTCTGGCCGGCCGCGTCGCCGTCGAAGGTGAAGACCGTCTCGCCGCGGTAGGCCGAGGTGTCCATCAGCAGCCGGCGGATGATCTTGATGTGGTCCTCGGCGAAGGCGGTGCCGCAGGTGGCCACCGCGCTGGTGACGCCGGAGAGGTGACAGGCCATCACATCGGTGTAGCCCTCGACCACCACGGCCCGGCCGGTCTTGGCGATCTCCTTCTTGGCCAGGTCGATGCCGTACAGGACGTGGGACTTCTTGTAGATCGGCGTCTCGGGGGTGTTGAGGTACTTGGGCCCGTTGTCGTCCTCGCGCAGGCGGCGGGCGCCGAAGCCGACCACCTCGCCGGCCGCGTCCCGGATCGGCCAGACCAGGCGGCCGCGGAACCGGTCGATCAGGCCGCCGCGCTGGCCCTGCGAGGCCAGGCCGCCCTGCAGGATCTCCTTGTCGGTGAAGCCCTTGCCGCGCAGGTGGCGGACCAGGTGCTCCCAGCCGGCCGGCGCGTAGCCGACGCCGAAGAGCTCGGCGGCGGCCGCGTCGAAGCCGCGCTCGGCCAGGAAGGCGCGGCCGATCTCGCCCTCCGCCGTCTCCAGCTGCTCGCGGTAGTAGGCGGCGGCTGCCTTGTGCGCCTCGACCAGCCTGGTCCGCTCGCCCTGCTGCCCGCGGCTGGAGTAGCCGCCCTCCTCGTAGCGGAGCGTGATGTTGGCCTGGGCGGCCATCCGCTCCACGGCCTCGGCGAAGGAGAAGTGCTCGATCTTCATCAGGAAGGAGATCGTGTCGCCGCTCTCCTGGCAGCCGAAGCAGTGGTAGACACCCTTGCTCGGACTGACGTAGAAGGAGGCCGACTTCTCGTCGTGGAACGGGCAGACGCCCTTCAGCTGTCCGCCGCCGCCATTGGTCAGCTGCACGTAGTCGCCGACGACCACGTCGATGGGCAGCGCGCTGCGCACCGCCTGCACGTCTTCATCCCGGATCCGCCCTGCCACCCCGGAATTCTACGTGGTCGGCCGGTGGTGCCGCGGTGGTGCCCACCGGCCTCTTCCGGATGGTGCTAGGCGGTCAGCCGGGCGTGCAGGGCGAGGGCCGAGGCGTCGGTCAGGCTGGCGATCTGGTCGATCACGGCGCGTAGCGCGGCGGCGTCGTCGGGGGCGTGAAGGTACTGGGCGTGGAAGACCGGATCCAGCTCGCCGGCGTCGCCGGCCGCCAGCCGGGCGGACAGGCGCTCGGCCAGCTCGCCGATCACCACCCGCTGCCGGGCCCGCAGCTGGGCCTGCTCGTCGCGCTGCATCACGTAGCGCACCGCCACCGCCTTGAGCACCGCGCACTCCAGCCGGACCCCGCGCGGCACCACCAGCTCGGCCGCGTACCTGGTAAGCCGGCCGGGGCCGTAGGCGGCCCGGGTGGCCTGCTCGGCGGCCAGGCAGAACCGGCCGATCAGCTGGCTGGTCAGGTCCTTCAGGCCTGCCCGGGAGCGCGGCGAGCCGTCGTAGCCGCGCGGCCACCACTCCTGGGCCTGCAGCCGGTCCAGCGCCTCGCCGAACTCCTCCGGCCCGGTCCCCCGGGCGTACCGCTCGGCGACCGCGAACAGCTCGGCCCGCTCGGCGGGACTGCGCAGCGCGGCCGGGTCGAGGTGGCCGGCGTAGATGCCGTCCTCCACGTCGTGGGTCGAGTAGGCCACGTCGTCGGACCAGTCCATCACCGTGGCCTCGAAGCACTTGCGGCCCTGGGGGGCGCCGGACCGCAGCCAGCGGAAGACCGGCAGGTCGTCGGCGTAGACGCCGAACTTGGGCGAGTGCGGGTCGGTCGGGTGGGCGCCGCGCGGCCAGGGGTACTTGGTGGCGGCGTCCAGCGCGGCCCGGGTGAGGTTGAGGCCGACGCTGCGGCCGGGCCAGGGGGCGAGCCGGGCCGGCTCCTCCTGTGCCGGGGCGAACCGCTTGGGCTCCAGCCGGGTGAGGATGCGCAGCGACTGGGCGTTGCCCTCGAAGCCGCCGCAGTCGGCCGCCGCCTCGTTCAGCGCCTCCTCGCCGGTGTGGCCGAACGGCGGGTGGCCGATGTCGTGGGCCAGGCAGGCGGTCTCCACCAGGTCCGGGTCGCAGCCCAGCGCGGCCCCCAACTCCCGGCCGACCTGGGCGCACTCCAGCGAGTGGGTCAGCCGGGTGCGCGGGAAGTCGCTGCGCATCGGGGCGACCACCTGGGTGGTGCCGGCCAGCCGGCGCAGTGCGGCGGAGTGCAGCACCCGGGCGCGGTCGCGCTGGAAGGCGGTGCGGCCGGGCCGCTTGTCCGGTTCGGGCACCCAGCGGGCCTGGGCGTGCTCGTCGGTCAGCAGGTCAGCGGCCACCGGGTCGTCGAACAGTTCGTCATCCTTCGTCGCGTCGTCCATCACCGACACGGTACGCGCCGCCGGTGACGGACCGGCGAACGCGCGCTGACGCGGACCATGTTGCAGAGAACTCTCTGCAGATATCTCTATGCAGAGGACTCTCTGCAAGATAGAGTCCTCTGCATGGCACAGGACGAACCCGCACAGCACGACCCCGCCGCCGCCCCGCAGCCGGAGCGCCGGGCCATCGACCCGCGCAGCCTGCGGGCGCTCGCCCACCCGCTGCGGATGCGCATCCTCGACCTGCTCACCGACGAGGGCCCGGCCACCTCGGCCCGGCTGGCCGACCGGCTGGGCGAGAACACCGGCACGGTCAGCTGGCACCTGCGCCACCTCGCCGAGCACGGCTTCATCGAGGAGGAGCAGGGCCGCGGCACCAAGCGCGAGCGCTGGTGGCGCCGGGTCGGGCAGGGCTTCAACGTCAACTCCGCCGAGCTCTCGGTGGACCCGGCCACCAGCGCCGCGCTGGACACCTACAAGCGCCACTACCTGGAGCGCAGCTTCCGCCGGGCCGCCCGGGCGCTGGCCTCGCCGGTCCCGCCGGAGTGGGTGGGCGCCGGGCACATGTCCGACTGGGGCGACGTGAAGATGACGCCCGCCCAGCTCTCCGCGCTCGGCGCCGAGATCCTCGAGGTGATCCGGCGTCATGTGCCCGACCCGCAGGCCCCGGCGCCGGCGGACGCCCGGCCGGTGCTGATCCAGTTCCAGACCCTGTCGATGCTCGACGACGACACCGACGCCGCCACCACCACCCACGAGGAGTCCCAGTGATCACGCTCGCCCGCCGCCCCGCCACCACCGACGCCCCCGCCCGGCGCGGCCTGCTGCGCCGCAACCGCGACTTCCGCCTGCTCTACCTGGGCGAGGTGACCGGCAAGTTCGGCTCCTCGCTCACCGGCCTGGCTTTACCGCTGATCGCGGCGACCGTGCTGCACACCGGCCCGCTCGGGGTCAGCGCGCTGACCGCCGCCACCTGGCTGCCCTGGCTGCTGATCGGCCTGCCGGCCGGCGCCTGGGTGGACCGGCTGCCCCGGCGCACCGTGATGCTCTGCTCGGCCGCCGCCTCGCTGCTGCTCTACCTGACCGTCCCGGTGGCCGGCGCGCTCGGGCTGCTCGGCTACCCGCAGCTGATCGCCGTGGCGTTCTGCGCCGGGACCAGCAGCGTCTTCTTCCAGACCGCCTACACCGCGCTGCTGCCCGCCGTGGTGGACGCCGCCGACCGCGGCGAGGGCAACGCCAAGCTGCACGGCAGCGCCTCCGCCGCCCAGCTGGTCGGGCTCGGCTCCGGCGGCACCATCGCCCAGCTCCTCGGCCCGGTGAACAGCCTGCTCGCCAACACCGTCACCTTCCTGCTCTCGCTCCTCTGCACCTCCCGGATCAAGGCCCGCGAGGAGCGCCCCGCCGCCGCCCCGCGCAACCTGCGCCAGGAGGTCGGCGAGGGGCTGCGGCTGGTGCTGGGCGACCCCTGGCTGCGCACCTTCCTCTGCTTCGGCGGGCTCTCCAACCTGGCGCTGACCGCCTACCAGTCGATCCAGGTGGTCTACCTGCTGGACCAGGCCAAGCTCTCCCAGGACCTGATCGGCACCCTGATCGCCGCGGCCGGCCTCGGCGGCATCCTCGGCGCCGCGGTGGCCCGCCGGGTCGGCACCGCGCTCGGCACCGCCCGAGCGATGCTGCTCTTCCAGCTGGTGCTGCCCACCCTGGTGCTGCTGATCCCGCTCACCGCGCCGGGCCTCGGCACGGTCTGCTACCTGGTCGGCGGCATGGCGGTCTCGGCCGGCGTGGTGGCGGGCAACGTGCTCCGCGCCACCTTCAACCAGCGCTACGTGCCCGCCGACCTGCTCGGCCGGATCAGCGCCACCACCGCCGTGGTGGTCTACGGCACCATGCCGCTGGGCGCGCTGCTGGCCGGGGTGCTCGGCCAGACCCTGGGCCTGGAGCCCGCCATGTGGGTCAGCTGCGCGGGCGTGCCGCTGGCGGCACTGGCCCTGCTGCTGTCGCCGGTGCGGCGGCAGCGGGACCTGCCGGAGCGTCCGATGGCCGCCCCGGTTCGCTGAGGAACGCGCCGAGCAGCACCCCCAGCACCGGGACCGCCGGCAGCACCGCCAGCACCCCCTGCGGGCCGTGCGACTGGGCGACCAGCCCGAGCAGCGGGGCGATCAGCCCGCCGATGCTCACCGCCAGACCCAGCGTCACCCCGGCCGCCGTGCCCGGCCGGTTCGGCAGGTAGTCCTGCCCCAGCTTCACCAGCACCGCGAACGGCAGGTTGAGCGCCGCTCCCGCCAGCACCGCGAAGAGCAGCGGCGGGTACTGACCGGGCGTCACCCGCAGCGCCACCAGCGCCGGCGCGGTCAGCGCCGTCCCCCACTGCGCGGTCCGCACCATGCCGATCCGGTCGGCCAGCCGGCCGCCGCCCAGGGTGCCCGCCACCCCGCCGGCCAGGAAGCAGGTCAGCGCCGCCCCGCCCAGCAGGTGCGAGGCGTGCAGGTGGCGCAGCCAGTACAGCTCGATGAAGGTGCTGACCCCGAAGAAGACCACCGAGCGGACCACCTCCACGCCGGTGAGCACCAGGAACGGCCCCCAGCGGTCCCGCCCGGCCCGCCGTCCGGCTCCGCCCGCCCGGGCCGGCCGCCGGTTCCGCACCCGGTAGAGCACCCCGGCCGTCACCAGGGCCGGCAGCAGGAAGACTGCGGTGGACCGGACGCCCCAGGCGACCAGCAGCGGGGTGGCCAGCACCGGGGCGAGGAAGAAGCCGACGCTGCCGCCGGCCGCGAAGACGCTCATCGCGGCGGTGCTCTCGCCGGCCGCCTCCCGGGCCGCCTTGCCCGCCGCCGGGTGGAACATCGCCACCCCGAGGCCGGAGAGCAGCACCAACGTCCAGACCAGCGGGTAGCTGCCGGCCAGTCCGGACAGGCCCGCCCCGAGGCCGGCCAGCGCCAGCCCGGCCGCCGCCAGCCAGGGCAGCCGCCAGCGGTCCACCACCACCCCGACCAGCGGCTGCGGCACCGCGCTGCCGAGGGTGGCGGCCAGGGTGAGCCCGCCGGCCGCCACGTAGTCGTAGCCGCGCTCCAGCACGAAGTAGGGCACCACGGCGGGCACCAGGCCCTGGTAGAGGTCGTCGACGGCGTGCGCCGCACCCCACATCCGCATCCGGCGCCAGATCCCGGGCTCGTCGGCCGCGGTCGTCGGTGTCGTCATGCGGCCAGCCTGGCGGCCGGGGCGGGGTTCGGACTTCCGCTACTCTGCCTGATTGTGTCGATAATCCGCCAAGAGGTGATCGGGGCGACCCGGCGCCCGCTGGCCGACCGGGAGCGGATCGACTGGCACTACCACGACGTCAACCAGCTGGTCGCGCCCGGGCTCGGGGTGCTGCGGGTGACCACCCCGCAGGGCAGCTGGGTGGTGCCGCCGCACCGCGCGGTCTGGCTGCCGGCCAGGGTCGCGCACACCCACCAGGCGCACGGACCCAGCGAACTGCGCTGCCTGGTCTACCCGGCGCCGGTCAACCCGCTGCGGCTGGACGTGCCGACCGTGCTCGCCGTCACCCCGCTGCTGCACGAGCTGATCGCGGTGCTCACCGGGCCGCAGGCGCCCACCGGACCGGCCGCCCGGACCCTGGAGCAGGCGGCGCTGGACCAGCTGCGCACCGCGCCCGAGCTGCCGCTGGGGCTGCCGCAGCCCACCGACCCGCGGCTGCGCGACCTGGCCGAACTGCTCACCGCCGATCCCGCCGACGACCGCACGCTGGCCCAGCTGGGCCGGGCGGTCGGCGCCGGGGAGCGCACCCTGAGCCGGCTGTTCCGCCGCGACCTGGGGCTCTCCTTCCCGCAGTGGCGGGCCCAGCTGCGGCTGCACCACGCCCTGGTGCTGCTGGCCGACGGCCGCTCGGTCACCGCCACCGCCGCCGCCTGCGGCTACCGCTCCGCCAGCGCCTTCATCGAGGCCTACCGGCACGCCTTCGGCACCACCCCGGGGCGCCAGCAGCGCGCAGGGAGTCAGCGGGTGGAGCGGACGGTGCCCAGCACCGCGTCCGCCATGCCCTGCTGGCCCGCCGCGTTGGGGTGCAGCGGAGCCCCGCCGGCGGCCGCCAGCGGGGGCTCGACCCAGCGGGCGGACCGGCCCGCGCACATGTCGTGGCCCTGGGACGGGGTGTAGGTGTCCACGTAGACCGCGCCGGCCGCGCTCGCCTGCTGCTTCAGCACGGTGTTCAACCGCTGCTCCTGCTCGGCGAGGAAGGCCAGGTCGGCCTTGGTGACGGTGGATCCGAGGGCCTGCCCGCAGCCGGCCGCGTCGGCGGGCAGCAGCGCCGGGTAGCCGACCACGAAGACCTTCGCCCCCGGCGCCCGGCCCGCCACCTGGTGCAGCACCGCACCGAGCTTCTGCCCGACCGAGCTGAGCACGCCCGCCAGCAGGTCGGTGCCGTCCGCCCCGGTGTAGTGGTCCTTGCAGGGCGAGTCGCCGTGCGCGATGTCCACCAGGTGCAGCAGGCCCTGTTCGGCGCACTGGGTGACCACCTTGGTGAAGTCCGCGTCGTTGCCGCCGATGCCCACCGTGACCAGGTTGGTCCGGCCACTGAGCGCGTCCAGTTGCGGCGGGTTGGGGCCGCCGGTCACCTGCTGGGCGCCGGTCAGGTCGTCGGTGGTGGCGCTGGAGCAGCTGACGTCGGTGAACTGGTCCCCGGACAGGCCGAGGCCGCGGGCCACCAGGGAGGGGTAGTTGACGGCCGATCGGCCGCAGCCCTGCGGGCCGCCACCGGCCGGCCGGACCTGCAGCCCGGCCGTGTAGGAGTCCCCGATCGCCACGTACGGCCCGCCGGGCACCCAGGCCGGGCGTGTCGGCGCGGCGCGGGACGGGCCCGGCACCGGTCCGGGTGCGCCGCCGGCGGCGGCGCACCCGGCCAGCGCGAGCAGCCCGGCCAGCGGCCCGAGCACCCACGGTCGACGGATCACACCGGCCCCAACGCGCGGGCGCCCCGCATTGGTTCCGGCCCGCGGTGTGGCGTCAGTCGCCCTGCTCGTGCTCGGCCAGGAACTGCTCGAACTGCCGGCCCAGCTCGTCCGCCGAGGGCAGCTCGGCGGCCTCGGCCAGCAGGCTCTCCCGGCCCTCGGCGCCCGCCACCGCGTCGTACTGGCCCTCCATGCCGCGGATCGCCGAGCGCAGCTCGCCGTCGCCCTGGGAGAGCTGCTCCTCGATGTCGGCGTAGACCTCGCCGACCCGGCTGCGCAGCTGCTGGCCGGGCAGCACCAGGCCGGAGGCGGCCTGCACGGCCTCCAGGATCACCACGGCGGCGGCCGGGTAGGGCGAGCGGGCCACGTAGTGCGGCACGTGCACCGCCAGGCCCAGCACGTCGTGGCCGGACTCGGCGAGCCGGTACTCGACCAGCGCCTGGGCGCTGCCCGGCACCTGGGCCCGCTCGAACCAGCGCGGGTAGCCCGGGGCCAGGTCGAGCCGGTTGCCGTGCGGCGTCAGGCCGACCGGGCGGGTGTGCGGGACGCCCATCGGGATGCCGTGGAAGTCGACGGTCAGCCGCACGCCCAGCTCGTCCACCAGGGAGCCGACGGCGGCCGCGAAGGCCTCCCACTCGACGTCCGGCTCCGGGCCGGTGAGCAGCAGGAACGGCGTGCCGGTGGCGTCCTTGACCAGCTGCACCAGCAGCTCCGGCGGCTCGTAGGAGACCCAGGTCTCCCGGTCGAAGGTCATCGCCGGGCGGCGGGCGCGGTAGTCGACCAGGCGGTCGTGGTCGAACCGGGCCACCACCACCGGATCGCCCTGCTCCTGCAGGTGGGCGACGACCTGGCCGCCGGCCTCACCGGCGTCCATGAAGCCCTCGAAGTGGTAGAGCAGGACCAGGCCCTCGGCCGGCTCCGCCCGCGCGGCCGTCAGAGCGGCCAGGCCCTGCGGCTCCAGTCGGTACAGCTCCCCGGGATCACGCACCGCGCACCCAACCCGTTTCTCGTCGGTCCTACCTGCTGGTCATGGACACCAGCGTGCCGCACCGCGCTGACATTCCCGGCACCGCCCCCCGGCTCCCGCGAGCTCCCGCCAGCGACTGCTCACCTTCCGGAATCGTCGCAGCTCAGCATGGGCGAATCGAGGGGTGGTCGGGGTACGGTCGAGGGCCCCGAAAGGTTCCCCCACAGTGTGGGCGCGCCGCGAAGTGACGCGGACGGCTCCGCCAGGTATCGTCCTCTCGCTGCCCCGCATCGTCGCGCCGTCGCCACGTCGTCAGTCACGCCGTAGGACGCCGTCCCGAACATGTACGGTCAGCCAACGACTCTCACCTTGCCTTCACCTGGCCGCCTGCTTCCCTTCGCGCACTCGTTCCTCACTCGGCCATCTCGCGGACGCACTCTGTCCCCCCGCACCTCCCCGCCGGACCGGTCCATGCGAACCGTGCCCGCTCCGGCACCGCGCTGCCCGCCCGAGGGCCGCTGCCCCCCGTCGTACCGCCGATGCTCCGGCGTACCCGGGTGGAGCGGACCCGCATCGGGTGGGGCGACCTGCCCACCCCAGACGCCCGGAACCACTGGGCGCGAGGGCCCTCCGACCGCCGAAGGATCGAAGGTTCCGTGCCAGCACCTGTCACCCTCACCGGCCGTACCGTTCGGCTGGAGTCCCTCACCGAGCAGCACGCGGAAGGCCTGGCCGCCGCGGCCGCCGAGGATCGCACGACCTACGGTTTCACCGCCGTCCCGCAGGGGCTGGACGGCGCCCTCGAGTTCATCGCGACCGCGCGGGCCGATCTGGCCGCCGGGCGGTCGCTGGCCTTCGCCACCGTCCGCGCCTCGGACGGCTTGGTGGTGGGCTCCACCCGGTTCCTGGAACTGGACTACTGGCAGGGCCCGGTGGTCTGGCCGCCGCTGCCGGCCGGCCCGGTCGGCGATCCGGCGACCGCCGTGCCGGACGCCGCCGAGATCGGCCGCACCTGGCTCTCCCGGCACGCCCAGGGCACCGGGATCAACACCGAGGCCAAGCTGCTGATGCTCCGGTACGCCTTCGAGGTCTGGGGCGTGCAGCGGATCTCGATGCGGGCCGACGCCCGCAACCTGCGCTCGCGGGCCGCGATCGAGCGGCTGGGCGCCACCCCCGAGGGGGTCCGCCGGGCGCACAGCCGGGGCCTGGACGGGGTGGTGCGCAGCACCGCGTTCTACTCGATCCTGGCCGAGGAGTGGCCCGCGGTGCGGGACATCATCGAGCTGCGGATCGCCGCCGCCACCTCGCCGAGCGCGCCGGACCGGATCGGCCGGGGGATGGGGCGGGAACGCGACGAGGAGTGCGTCAGACCGGGCCAGCCGCTGATCCCGGCCTGACCGGATCTCGGGGCGGGCTCGGGCCGGGCTCGGCGCGGGCTCGCCCTCCGGTCAACACCGTGCCCGGCTGACCACGGGGGAGTGATCTTTCGCATACCCACGGTCCAGCCGGGCACCACCTCGCCATGACTGCGATGACCGCCCTCGAGACCGTCCGGCTGCTCGGTGCCGACCAGCAGCACATCCTGACCAGGGCCCAGCTCATCGAGCACGGCGTTCCGTCCGGGACGATCGCCCACCGGCTGCGTCCCGGCGGGCCCTGGCAGCGGGTGCTTCCCCGGGTGATCTGCCTGCAGAGCGGGCGGCTCTCCCCGCACCAGCGGCTGCGCGCGGCGCTGAGCTACGCGGCGCCCAAGGGCGAACGGCCCAGACCCGGCTCGGTGCTGCTGACCGGGCTCGCGGTGCTGGCCGAGGCCGGGCTGCCGAGTGCCGGTCACCCGTCGGACGTCGAGGTGGTCGACGTGCTGATCCCGGCCGGGCGGCGGGTGGCCAGCCGGGACTTCGTCCGGGTGCACCGGGCGCCGGCCAGGTCGACCGGGATGCCGGCGGGGTTCGAGCGGGACGACGGGCTGTGGAGCGTCGGGGTGGCCCGGGCGCTGGCCGACTGGGCGCCGTTCGCGGCGGGCAGCCGGCAGTTCCGGGCGCTCTGCGCCGAGGCGGTGCAGGGGCGGCACTGCGAGCGGGCCGACCTGCTGGCCCGGCTGCTCGGCGGGCCGGTCGCGACCGCCGCGCTCCCCCACGTGCAGCACGTGGCGGACGAGCTGACCTGCGGCATCTACTCGGTCGCCGAGGGCGAGGCGCGCGAGGTGCTGCGGCGGGCCGGGCTGCCGGAGCCGCTGTGGAACCCGGTGCTGCTGCTGGACGGGCGGTTCCTGGCGGTGCCGGACGCGTTCTGGCCGCAGGCCTGCGTGGCGCTGGAGATCGACTCGAGGGCCTGGCACCTGCGGCCGGCCGACTACGAGCGGACCCTCACCCGGGGCAACCGGCTGCAGGCCGCCCGGCTGCCGGTGGTCCGGGCCACCCCGCACCAGCTGCGCTCGGACGCCGGTCCGGTGGTCCGCGAGCTGCGCACCCTGCTGGCCACCGGCCCGCACGGTCCGTACCACCGGATCACCTGGACCCGCGCCCGGGGGTGATCGGCCGTCACTCGACGGCCGGTCAACAACCGGTGTCGATCCGCTGGAAACTCGCGTAGTGGTCCTGGGTCCAGTACTCCTCGCCCGGGCCGCCGGTGACGATCCGTCGGGCGCCCCGGTCGCCGGAGCCCGGGGTGACCACGGTGTACTCGTGGTAGTAGCCGCCGGCCTGCCGGGGCAGCCGGCCCTCGCGGTTGTCGAAGACGATGCCGTCGCTGCGGTACGGGTAGGGGCCGCCCTTGGCGATCAGCGCCAGGGTGTCCTTGGCCTGGCCGGGCAGGCCGCTCTGGCAGACCCCGCCCTTGCCGGCCGGGGTTCCCGGGCGGGCGGTGGCGCTCGGGGTGCCGGTCGCGGCCCGGTGCGCGGCGGGCCGGTGCCCGCCCATCGCGTAGGCGGCGGCGACGGCGATGGCGACGGCGAGCACGACGGCGACGGTGATCACGCGCAGGCGGTTGGTCATGGGCTCCAGCTTGCCGGTAGGCGCGGCGCCCGGGCCGGCCGGGTGCTGACGGTCACTCGGACGGAGCAGCCCGGCCGGGGCCGGGAACGGCAACGGCCGGGCGGAGTGGACGTCATTGGCCACTCCGCCCGGCCGCGCTACGTCCGGCGGTTCTCCTGCGCCGAGCACCGACGGACGCCCCTCCCCGTTCGGAGGGGATGCGGGTCAGCGCGAGTCGCTGCCCGCAGTCTCGATGGCGGCGCGGCCGGCCTCCAGCCGCGCCACCGGAATGCGGAACGGTGAGCAGGACACGTAGTCCAGGCCCGCCTCGTGGAAGAAGTGCACCGACTCCGGGTCACCGCCGTGCTCGCCGCAGACGCCGAGCTTGAGGTCCGGGCGGGTGGCCCGGCCGGCCTGCACCGCGTGCTTGACCAGCGAGCCGACGCCGTCCCGGTCGATCGTCTCGAACGGCGACACCCCGAAGATGCCCTTCTCCAGGTAGGCGGTGAAGAACGAGGCCTCCACGTCGTCCCGGGAGAAGCCCCAGACGGTCTGGGTGAGGTCGTTCGTCCCGAAGGAGAAGAACTCGGCCGCCTCGGCGATCTGACCGGCCGTGACGGCCGCCCGCGGAAGTTCGATCATCGTACCGAGCTTGATGTCCAGCTGGACGCCGGTGGAAACCGCCACCTCGGCGAGAACCCGTTCACACTCCTCGCGGACGATCTCCAGCTCCTGCACGGTGCCGACCAGCGGGATCATCACCTCGGGGCGCGGGTCGCCGCCGGCCAGCTTGCGCTCGGCCGCGGCCTCGGCGATCGCCCGGACCTGCATGCCGAACAGGCCGGGGATGACCAGGCCGAGGCGGACGCCGCGCAGGCCCAGCATCGGGTTCTGCTCGTGCAGCTTGTGCACCGCCTGGAGCAGGCGCAGGTCGTTCTCGTTCGGGTCCCGGCGGGCCTCGGCCAGCGCGACCCGGACCGAGAGCTCGGTGATGTCGGGCAGGAACTCGTGCAGCGGCGGGTCGAGCAGCCGGACGGTGACCGGCAGGCCGTCCATCGACTGGAAGAGCTCGACGAAGTCGCCCTTCTGCAGCGGCAGCAGGGTGGAGAGGGCCAGCTCCCGGTCCTTGTCGTTGTCCGCCAGGATCAGGTGCTCGACCTCCTTGCGGCGCTCCTCGCCGAGGAACATGTGCTCGGTGCGGCACAGGCCGATGCCCTGGGCGCCGTAGCGGCGGGCGCGGTTCGCGTCCTCGGCGTTGTCGGCGTTGGCGCGGACGGCGAGCCGGCGGCGGCCGTCGGCGTGCGCCATGATCCGGTGCACGGCCTGGACCAGGCCGCCCTGGACGTCGGCGCCGGCGTGCAGGGTGCCCTCGAAGTACTCGACCACCGGGGAGGGCAGCACGGGTACCTCGCCGAGGTAGACCCTGCCGGTGCCGCCGTCGATCGAGACGACCTCGCCCTCCTCGACGACCAGGCCGCTCGCGGTGGTCATCCGGCGGCGCTTGGTGTCGACCTCGAGCTCCTCGGCGCCGCAGACGCAGGTCTTGCCCATGCCGCGGGCGACCACGGCCGCGTGCGAGGTCTTGCCGCCGCGCGAGGTGAGGATGCCCTCGGCGGCGATCATGCCGTCCAGGTCGTCCGGGTTGGTCTCCCGGCGGACCAGGATGACCTTCTCGCCGGAGCGGGACCACTTGACGGCGGTGTAGGAGTCGAAGACCACCTTGCCGATCGCGGCGCCCGGCGAGGCGGCCAGGCCGCGGCCGATCTGCTTGGAGGTGGACTCGGGGGCGAACCGGGGGAACATCAGCTGGGCCAGCTGGCCGCCGGTGACCCGCTGGGTCGCCTCGTCCAGGTCGATCAGGCCCTGGTCGACCAGCTGGACGGCGATCCGGAAGGCGGCCGCGGCGGTGCGCTTGCCGATCCGGGTCTGCAGCATCCAGAGCTTGCCGCGCTCGATGGTGAACTCGATGTCGCACAGGTCGCGGTAGTGCAGCTCGAGCTTGCGCATGATCGCCATCAGCTCGTCGTAGGACTTCTTGTCCAGCTGCTCCAGGTCGGCGAGCTGCAGGGTGTTGCGGATGCCCGCGACCACGTCCTCGCCCTGGGCGTTGGACAGGTAGTCGCCGTAGACGCCGGGGGCACCGGTGGACGGGTCGCGGGTGAAGGCGACACCGGTGCCGGAGTCCTCGCCGAGGTTGCCGAAGACCATGGTGCAGATGTTGACCGCGGTGCCCAGGTCGTTCGGGATGCGCTCCTGGCGGCGGTAGAGCCGGGCCCGGTCGCCGTTCCAGGAGTGGAAGACGGCGTGGATGGCCAGGTCCATCTGCTGGCGCGGGTCCTGCGGGAACTCCCGGCCGGTCTCCTTCAGCACGATGGTCTTGAAGGTCTCGACCAGCGCCTTGAGGTCGGCGGCGTCCAGGTCCAGGTCGTTGGCGGTGCCCTTGGCGTGCTTGGCCTCGTCCAGGGCCTCCTCGAAGAGCTCGCCCTCGACGCCCAGCACGGTCTTGCCGAACATCTGGACCAGGCGGCGGTAGGAGTCCCAGGCGAACCGCTCGTTGCCGGACTGCGCGGCCAGGCCGATCACCGAGGCGTCGGAGAGGCCGATGTTGAGGACGGTGTCCATCATGCCCGGCATGGAGAACTTGGCACCGGAGCGCACCGAGACCAGCAGCGGGTTGTCGGCCTGGCCGAGCTTCTTGCCCATCTGCTCCTCGAGGCGGGCCAGGTGCTCGCTGACCTCCAGGTGGAGCGAGTCCGGCTCGGCGCCGGTCTCCAGGAAGACCTTGCAGGCCTCGGTGGTGAGGGTGAACCCGGGAGGGACCGGGAGACCGAGGTTGGTCATCTCGGCGAGGTTGGCACCCTTGCCGCCCAGCAGGTCCTTGAGGTCCTTGTTTCCTTCGGTGAAGGAGTAAACAAACTTCTGCGTCGCCGCCACGGGTCGGTCTCCTCGCACGGGGTTGCCCTGACGCCGGAGAACATACCCATTTCGAAGGCGGTTTCGCGCCGCCGATAGGCCGTCCGATCCTCGGAGCCCGGTGCTACCCCCGAGATCAAATGCTTGTGAAGGCGTTCACCTTTGTTGTGGAAATCGTCCGGGTGACGCTAGCGCGCCTTCAAGAATTGAAGATATGGACACGCGAAGATCACCGGAGCCGGACGGAGGGTAGTGGCTGTACGGCCACCGTGTTTCGCCGGCTTGATTTCCTGCAGCCAGTCGAGCCGATCCACCGTGCCACCCGTTCGGAAAGCGATTTGGACATCGTGGCGCTTTCGGCGACTCTGACCAACCGTCAGGCCCACCTCCATGTGGCAAGAGTCACGGACCCGACTCGCTCATCGTACGTATCGAAACTCGTCATGCTGTTGCTCAACGCGCCGTCATTGCTGCGTAGCGTGATCAAAATCTGCCAAAAGGGAGCCCTCTTGACCAGATTGGCCAAGAGGGCTGCGCCGAGCCGTCCCGTCCGCCCTTGGGGCCTATTCAGACGGCTCGTACAACTCAGCCGCCAGAGCTGTCCGATTCGGCCTCAACGGACGGAATGGCGCAGTCATACGGATCGTCCAACCAGCCCTCCGGGAGAACCACCCGTCCGTTGCCGCTGGTGCGGCCGCGCGGGCCGTCGGCCGACTCGGGCCAGCGCTGCTCCTGGTCCACCTCGGCCAGCAGCTCGGAGAGCTCGGAGAGCGAGCTCGCCATGGCGAGCTTGACCCGGAGCTGGGAGCCGACCGAGAAGCCCTTGGTGTACCAGGCGACGTGCTTGCGGAAGTCGATCACGCCGCGGTGCTCGTCGTTCAGCCAGCGGCCGAGCAGGTCGGCGTGGCGCAGCATGGTGGCGCCCACCTCGGCGAAGGTCGGGCGGACCGGGTCGGTGACGCCCTCGAACACGGCGACCAGGTCCTTGAAGAGCCACGGTCGGCCCAGGCAGCCTCGGCCGACCACCACGCCGTCGCAGCCGGTCTCGCGGATCATCCGCAGCGCGTCCGGGGCGGACCAGATGTCGCCGTTGCCGAGCACCGGCACGTGCGCGGGGACGGCCTCGCGCAGCCGGGCGATCGCCGACCAGTCGGCCTGGCCGCCATAGTGCTGGGCGGCGGTGCGGCCGTGCAGGGCGATCGCGGAGACGCCCTCCTCGGCACCGATCCGGCCGGCGTCCAGGTAGGTGAGGTGGTCGTCGTCGATGCCCTTGCGCATCTTCATGGTCACCGGCAGCCCGCCGGCGCCGGCCACCGCCTCGCGCAGCAGCTCGCGCAGCAGGTTGCGCTTGTAGGGGAGGGCGGATCCACCGCCCTTGCGGGTGACCTTGGGGACCGGGCAGCCGAAGTTGAGGTCGATGTGGTCGGCCAGGTCCTCCTCGGCGATCATCCGGGCGGCCTTGCCGACGGTGGCCGGGTCCACCCCGTAGAGCTGGATCGACCGCGGCTGCTCGCTCGGGTCGAACTGGATCAGCTGCATGGTCTTGGCGTTGCGCTCGACCAGGGCCCGGGTGGTGATCATCTCGCTGACGAACAGGCCCTTGCCGCCGGACTGCTCCCGGCAGAGAGTGCGGAACGGGGCGTTGGTGATGCCCGCCATCGGCGCCAGCACGACCGGCGGCCAGACCTGGAGCGGGCCGATCGACAGCGGCGCCGCGGCGGTGGCGGCCGCGGTGGAGGCGGCCGTCGCCGCGGCGGGGGCGGGAGCGGGCGTGGTCGTCATGCGCGGCGGATCCTCGCAGCTGGGGGTGGACGGGACTCTCCATTGTCCCCCAACTGGTGGATGCGCTCTGAGCTGCGGCGATCGGGTGGGCGGGGTGAATGGCCGACCGGCTCGGTGGGCTGGGCGGGGGCGGGGGCGGGCGGCTCAGTTCGGGGTGGCGTGGATGGTGACCGCGCCGGAGTCGGCCGTCGCCGTGATGGTGCGCGGGGAGGAGGCGTCCTGGAGGCCCGAGTCGATGTCGCTGCCCCCGGAGCCGGTGCTGACGGCGATGCGGTAGGTGGAGTCGCGCGGGAGCACCGCCGTGACCTCCCCGGATCCGGCCGAGAGCGAGACCGAATCGGGCGGGCTGATGAAGGAGAGGTCGGCCGAGCCCGAGGTGACCTGGGCCTGCACCTGCCGGGAGGCGAGCCCCTTGCCCTTCACCGAGCCGCTGGTCACCTGGGCGGCCACCTTGCCGGTGACGTCGTCCAGCTCGAAGGAGCCGGAGCCGGCGTGCAGGTTGAGGTCGCCGCTGAGGCCGACGATCTTGGTGTCGGCGCTGCTGCCGCGCACCGTGACGGAGGTCTGCACCGGGACGCCGATGGTCAGGCTGCTGGAGCAGGGCGTGCTCACCGGGAAGACGTCCGGGCAGCGCACGGTGATCCGCAGCTTCTGGCCGACCACCTCCCGGGTGACGACCGGCCGGTCGACCGTCCAGCGGGTGGCCAGGCCCACCACCACGTCGCCGTCCAGGCCCGGGCTGATCCGGGCGCTGGCGTTCTGCAGGTCGAGGTCGAGGGCGGTGATCCGCTGGGTGTAGCGGAAGTTCTCCGAGCCGTCCTGCTGGGCGAGCGCTCGCCAGGCCTGCCCGGCGCCGAGCAGCACCAGCAGGACGGTGGCCACCACCCCGATCACCCGCCAGCGGCGGTACTCCGTGGTCACTGCGCCGCCCGCCTGGTCGCGGGCGCGGGCCGGGCGGCCGGGCGGGTGCCGGGGCGGGCGGGCTGGTGCGGGGGCATGGCTCAGCCCTCCCCGAGGTAGCGCAGCACGGCGAGCACCCGGCGGTGGGTGGCGTCGGCGGCGGGCAGCTCGAGCTTGGTGAAGATGCTGCTGATGTGCTTGGCCACCGCGCTGTCGCTGACCACCAGGGCCTCGGCGATGGCGGTGTTGGAGTGGCCCTGGGCCATCAGCCCCAGCACATCGCGCTCGCGCGGGGTCAGCCGCTCCAGCGGATCGCGGTGCCGGCGGACCAGCAGCTGGGCCACCACCTCGGGATCCAGCGCGGTGCCGCCGGAGGCGACCCGCTGCAGGGCGTCCACGAAATCGTCGACATTGGCGACCCGCTCCTTGAGCAGGTAGCCGACGCCGCTGGTGTTGGAGGAGAGCAGATCGGCCGCGTACCGCTCCTCGACGTACTGGGAGAGCAGCAGGACCGCGACCTGCGGCCACTGCCGGCGGATCAGCAGGGCGGCCCGCACCCCCTCGTCGGTGAAGCCCGGGGGCATCCGGACGTCGGTGACGACCACTTGGGGCCGGTGCTCCTCGACGGCGGCGAGCAGGGCATCGGCCTCGCCCACGGCGGCGACCACCTCGTAGCCCACCGCCTCCAGCACCTTGACCAGGCCTACTCGCAGCAGGACCGAGTCCTCGGCGATCACAGCTCGCACGGCAACTCCACAGTGATGGTGGTCGGGCCCCCCACGGGGCTGCTGATGGCCAGGGTGCCGTCGACCGAGGCGGCGCGCTTGCGCAGCCCGACCAGGCCGGTGCCCCGGGTGGGGTCGGCGCCGCCGACCCCGTCGTCGGTGATGGTGAGGTGCAGGGTCGGGCCGAGCTGGCGGACCGCCAGGTCGACCCGGGAGGCGCGGGCGTGCTTGGCCACATTGGCCAGCGCCTCGGAGACCACGAAGTAGGCGACGGCCTCCACCGTGGGCGCCATCCGCCGCTGCAGGCTGACGGTGAGCCGGACCGGCAGCGGGGCGCGGGCGGCGATCCCGGAGAGCGCCGCGTCCAGCCCGCGGTCCTCCAGCACCACCGGGTGGAGGCCGCGGACCAGGTCGCGCAGCTCGGCGATGGCGGCCTGGGCCTCCTCGTGCGCGGCGATGATCACCTGCATCGCCTCGGGCGGCACGTCCTTCAGGGTGCGGCGGGCCAGGCCGAGGTTCATGGCGAGCGAGACCAGGCGCTGCTGGGCGCCGTCGTGCAGGTCGCGCTCGATCCGGCGGCGCTCGGCATCGGCCGCGTCCAGCACGCCGGCCCGGCTCTCGGCCAGGTCGGCCACCCGCTGCTGGAGCTCGGTGGCCCGGCTGGGGCCGAGCAGCGCCCGGGCCGCCCGCCGGTCGACCCGGGCCACCCGGACCGCCAGCCAGGGCGCGGCGAAGAGCAGGCCGATGCCGATCAGGCTGAACACCAGCACCATCGGTATGGAGTGGCCGCCGCGGACGACGCTGCCGCGCGGCATCAGCCAGCTCCAGCCGATCACCGAGGCCAGCACGGCGCCGCCGCCGACGGCGACCAGGGCGAACACCCCGATCAGCGAGAGGACCGGACCGACGATCAGGTGGTAGCCGAGCTGACGGTAGGTCGACTCGGCCCAGGACCAGGCGAGCAGCCGCGCCAGCGGCCGGGCGCCGGGCTCGGCCGGCGAGCGCTGGGCCGGGATCTCCAGCCCGCCGAGGGTGCGGAAGCGGCTGCGCTGGGCCAGGGTGAGCTGCTGGACCAGCACCACCAGCAGGACCGTGATGGCCAGCCAGAACTTGCTGCTAGTGAAGGCGAGCAGCAGGGGCAGCAGGAACGGCGCCCCGGCGGCCACCAGCAGCAGCTCGCGGGCGGCCGCGGCGGACCACGGCGCGGGCGGGCGGGGACTGGGGGCGGTCTGGTGCTCCTCCCCCGCCGCGCGCACCCAGGCCACGCTCGGGTGCGCCGCGCCGCGGCGGAGCCGCTCTCGCAGTCGGCTGGTGCTGATCATGGCGCTCAGCTTAAACGGGCAGGTGGGAGCGGCACATGGGTGCTGGACACCGGAGTCAGGGTGTACCTAGGTACACCCTCAAGAGGGGCCCGAGGGCCAAAGACACCACCCGGCCCTGACCGGCAGTCTTGTTCTCGTCAGGGGGACCGGCGGCGCCGGCTCCCACCAGGGGGTTCACAAGGGGTGGTGGGGATGAACACGGTGCAGGAGCTGCAGCAGCCGGCGCTGCCGGCCGGCCCGGTCGGCGGCCCGTGGTCGGTCCGGCAGACGGCCGGCCGGTCCGGTCGCCGCGCGCTGGAGGTGTACGAGGCCGAGGAGTTGATCGACGTCCTGGTCACCAGCTCGCTCAGCGGCGATGTGCTGCGCGGCGCCCGCCGCGCCCGCTCCGGCGGCATCGCCTGGGGCCGGCTGGCGGCCGACGGTTCGGTGCCCGACGTCGCCTTCGCCCGGGCCCGGGTCCGGGCCGACTGGCAGCCGGCCGAGGTGGTGGAGCTGCCCGGCGGCTTCTGGCTCGCCTGGACGACGGGTCCGGCGCTCGCGGTCATGGCCCGGCGCAGGGACGGCCTGGTGGAGCGGCTGAAACCGGCCCGGCTGGGCTGAGCGGGGCGGGGCGGGGCAGCGGGTCTGACGGGTCAACGGAGAACGGGGGCGGAGCGATGGGGAACGCGAAGCGGTGGCAGGTGCGGCTGGTCGGCGGGGCAGGTCTGGCGCTGCTGCCCTGGATGGTGGTGCTGGCGCTGACTCTGCGGGACGCGACCGGCTGGGTGCTGCTCGACCTGGCGGAGGCGGGCTGCCTGCTCTCCACCGCCACCCTGCTCAGCCGCGGCCTGGCCCGGCACCGCCACTGCGCCGCACTGGCCGCCCTGCTGCTCACCGCTGACGCGGTCTGCGACCTCGGCTCCGCCACCACCGGCACCGATCTGCTGATGGCGCTGGCGATGGCGCTCTGCGCGGAGCTCCCGCTGGCCGGTCTCTGCGCGCTGCTGGCCCTGCGCGGCCGCCGCCCGGCGGCGGCGACCGCGATGGCGCCGGTGCGCCCGGCGCTCGCCCTGGCCGCCTGACGCCTGTTGCCTGTTGCCTGTTGCCTGTTGCCTGACCTCTCGTCAGTCGGGCAGTGCGGCGGTGAGGTCCACCTCGACCAGCTGCCCGGTGTAGCCGAGCCGGGCGACGCCTAACAGGGTGCTGGCGGTACTGAAGGCCGGGCCGATCACCGACCCGGTCAGCCGGTCCCAGGCCGCCGCCAGCACCGCGGTCTCATCGCTGACCACGTAGATCACCGAGCGCACCACGTGTTCCGGGCCGGCCCCGACCGCACCGAGCGCGGTCAGCGCGTTGGCGGCCACCTGGTCGACCTGGGCAGCCAGGTCGCCGGGTCCGACCAGCGTGCCGTCCAGGGCGAGCGGGCACTGCCCGGCCAGGTGGGCGGTGCGCCCGGCCGAGACGACGGTGATGTGGTGGTAACCGGGGTTGGGGTGGAGTTCGGCAGGGTTGATCCGGGTGATGTGAGGAGTGGTCATGCGGGCGAGTCTGCTCGCTCGACCGCCACCGGGCACCGGGTTTTCCGACGGGTCGGCCACGGCCCGGCAGGCGGGCGGCGCAAGGCGGCACCGGACGTTCCCCAAGGGCAGCTTCGATCCGCGGTTCATCCCGACCACACCGGTGATCGACCGCAGGAGCCGGTCGGCCGCCCGGGTCCTCGGCGGCCGGACCGAGGGAACCATGGAGTCCATGCTCCGTCCGGTCCTGGCGGAGGGCGGGGAGCAGCCCCCGCCTCAGGAGGCCCGGGCCGTACGGGTGCCCGCCGGGAGCGGATCGGCGCGGGCCGCCAGTTCCAGCAGGGCGCGCAGCGGTCCCTCGGCGAGGCCGAGCCGGGGGTGCCACTGGGCGAGGATGCTCACCGGCTGGAGAGCCTCGCTGAGGCGCAGCTCCACCAGCTCGCCGGTCTCCAGCTCGCGGGCCAGCGCGAGTTCCGGGAGCAGGGTGAGCCCGCGGCCGTGGCCGGCCAGTCGGAGCAGCGCGCCGAGCGAGCCGGTCACCATGGCGACCTGGGCCTCGGTCAGCAGGTCGCGGCCGAAGCGGTCGAGCAGCATCTCCGAGGTGCAGCCCGGTTCGGCCACCAGGAACTCGTGGCGGAGCAGTTCCTCCACCGTCACCGTCGCGGCGCCGGCCAGCGGGTGCGAGGAGCCGACGGCCAGCACGGTGCGGTCGTGGCCGACCACCCGGTGCGGGCCGAGCGCGGGGCGCCCGTTGTCGTACTGGAAGACGACGTCCAACTCCCCCGCCGCGAAGAGCTCGCCGAGCCGGGTGCGGTTGCCGACGCTCAGCTCCACCTCCGCGCTGGTGCCCGGCCCGGCCGCGCCGTACTCCAGGGCGGCCAGCACGTCCGGCACCCAGACGTGCGCCAGCGACTCCTGGGCGCCGATCCGCAGCCGGACCCGCTCGCCGAGCGCCGCCCGCCGCATCCGCTCGTCCAGCGTCAGCGCCTCCCGGGCGAACGGCAGCAGCCGCTGCCCCGCCTCGGTGAGCACCGCCCCGGTGCCGGCCCGGACCAGCACCGCCGTGCCCAACTCCGCCTCCAGCCGCTTCAGCTGGGCGCTCACACTGGACTGCGCGTAGCCGAGCCAGTGCGCGGCCGCCGAGATCCCGCCCTGTTCGGCGACGGCGACGAAGGCACGCAGATACCGGGTGTCCATGGGCTCAGCGTACTGTCCGCCCATCGGAGAATCCGATGGCCCCATCGGACTTCCGGCGTCGCCCGGAAATCCCCGGCCGGACGAGGGTACGGGCATGACCACCGACACCCTGACCCGCGCCCCGCACGCCCCGTCAACCGCCCGCTCCCGCCTGGCCTTCGCGGGCATCGCGGCCGGGAACCTGCTCGTCCTGCTGGACACCTCGATCCTGAACGTCGCCCTGCCCGACCTCCAGCGCACGCTGCACCCCGCCGCCGCGGCCGTGCCCTGGGCGGTGGACGCCTACACCGTGGTCTTCGCCGGCCTGCTGCTCGCCGCCGGTGCGCTGGCCGACCGCTGGGGGCCGCGCCGGGTCTACCGCGCCTCGCTCGCCGCCTTCGCCGTGCTCTCCGCACTCTGCGCCGCCGCGCCCGGGGTCGGCGCGCTGATCCTCGGCCGGGCCCTGCTCGGCGCCGCCGGGGCCGGCCTGGTGCCCGCCTCGTTGGGCCTGCTGATCGCGCTCAACCCCGACCCGGCCCGCCGCACCCGGGCGATCGGCGCCTGGACCGCCGTCAGCGGCCTGGGCGCCGCCGCCGGACCGGTGCTCGGCGGCTTCCTGGTCGAACTGGGCGGCTGGCGGCTGGTCTTCCTGGTGGCCCCGCCGATCGCGCTGGCCGCCCTGGCGCTGGCCCGCCGGCTGCCCGCCCCGCCGCGCGCCGCGGCCCGCAAGCTCGACCGCCCCGGCCTGCTGCTCTCCACCGGTGCCCTCGGCGCGCTGACCTTCGGCCTGGTGGAGGCGGGCACGGCCGGCTGGACCTCCCCGCTGACCCTGGTCCCGCTGGCCCTCGCGGTGCCGGCCTTCGCCGCCCTGGCCCTGGTCGAGCGCCGGTCCGGCAGCCCGGTGCTGCCGCCGGCCCTGCTGGCCCTGCCCCGGGTGCGGGCCGCCCTGGTCGCCGCCGCCACCGCCTGCTTCTCCTTCTACGGCAGCCTCTACCTGCTCGGCCTCTGGCTGCAGCACGCCTACCGGCTCTCCCCGCTGGGCGCCGGCCTGGCCTCCGTCCCGCTCACCCTGCCGGTCTGCGTGATGCCGTTCTTCACCGGCCGCCTGGTCGCCCGCCACGGCGCCCGGCCGGTGCTGCTGGCGGGCGTGGCGGCGAGCATCCCGGCCGGCCTGCTACTGCTCGCCGCCACCGGCCACCGCCCGCCGCTGGCCCTGCTGATCGCCGCCGAGCTGGCCCTGGCCGCCACCGGCACCCTCTCCATCCCCGGCGCCTCGGCCGAGATGGCGGTGGCCGCCCCGACCGGGCTGGCGGCCACCGCCCAGGGCGCGCTGAACAGCATCCGGCAGGCCGGATCCGCCCTGGGCGTCGCCGTCCTGGGCACCCTCGGCTCGCTCTCCAGCGCGGGCGTGGTGGTGCTGGCGGTCGGCGCGGCCGCGGTGCTCACCGTCGAACGCGCCACCAGGAAGTCGGTATGACCGACCGTCAGATCCGCTCCGGCGCCTGCAGCCCCAGCAGGTCGAGCCCGAGCGCCAGCGTCTCGGCGCTCAGCCGGCAGAGCGCCAGCCGGTTCCCGCGCAGCCCCGGGGCCGCCTTGAGCACCGGACAGGCACCGTAGAAGTCGGTGAACGCCTTCGCCAGCGCGAACAGGTAGCCGCACAGCCGATGCGGCTCCAGCTCCTGGGCCACCTCCCGCACCGTCGCGTCGAACCCGTCCAGCAGCAGTACCAGCGCCCGCTCCACCGGGTGCAGCGGCTGCGCCGGGTCGACGGCGGCCGGCTCCTCGCCCGCCTTGGCCAGGATGGACCGCACCCGGGCGTGCGCGTACTGCAGGTAGACGCCGGTGTTGCCGCTGAGCGAGACCATCTGCTCCACGTCGAAGACGTAGTTCCTGGCCCGCGAGGTGGAGAGGTCGGCGTACTTGACCGCGCCGATCCCGGCCGCCTGCGCCACCCGCTCCGACTCCGCGCCGGTGAGCTCGCCCTCCTTCTCCGCCATCACCGCGCGCACCGCGTCGACGGCCGCGTCCAGCAGCCCGGCCAGCCGCACCGTGCCCCCGGACCGGGTCTTGAACGGCGTGCCTCCCGGCCCCATGACCATGCCGAACGGCACGTGCACCGCTTCCACGGACTCCGGCAGCCAGCCCGCCCGCCGGGCCGCCGCGAAGACCATCCGGAAGTGCAGCGCCTGCCGGGCGTCCACCACGTAGAGGATCCGGTCGGCGCCCAGGTCGCGCACCCGGTGCCGGATCGTCGCGAGGTCGCTCGCCTGGTAGCCGTAGCCGCCGTCCTGCTTGCGGACGATCAGCGGCACCGGCTCGCCCTGCGGCCCGACCAGGTCGTCGAAGAAGACGCAGAGCGCCCCCTCGCTCTCCACCGCGATCCCGGCCTCCACCAGTTCCCGCGCCAGTGCGGGGAGTTCGTCGTTGTAGCCGGACTCGCCGTCGGTGTCCGCCGGGGTGAGCAGCAGGCCGAGCCGGTCGTAGAGCTGCTGGAAGGCCGTGCCGGAGACGGCGATCAGCTCCTGCCAGACCGCCGTCGTCGCCGGGTCGCCGCCCTGCAGCGCGACCACCCGCAGCCGGCTCCGCTCGGCGAACTCCTGGTCGGCCTCGAAGAGTTGCCGGGCCGCCTTGTACAGCGCGTCGAGCAGCGAGATCCGCTCGGCGGCCGTGCCCTCCCGCCAGGGGTGCTCCGGGTGCTCCGCCAGGTACTGGATCAGCATGCCGAACTGCGTGCCCCAGTCCCCGAGGTGGTTCTGCCGGATCACCTCGGCGCCGAGGAAGCCGAGCGCCCTGGCCAGCGCGTCGCCGATCACATTGGACCGCAGGTGGCCTACGTGCATCTCCTTGGCGATGTTCGGACCCGAGTAGTCCACCACCACCCGGCTGCCGGCCAGCGGCCGTCCGGCGCCGAGCCGGGGCGCGGCCAGCCGGTCGGCGGCCTGCGCCCAGAGCCGGTGGTCCGGCACGGTGAGGTTGAGGAAGCCGGGACCGGAGACGGTCACCTCCAGCGCGGCCTCGCCGGCCAGCTCCTGCTTCAGCCGCTCGGCCAGCTCCCGGGGCGCCAGCCCGGCGGCCCCGGCCAGCGCCATGGCCGCGTTGGACTGGAAGTCCGCGTGTTCGGAGGGCCGGACCAGCGGATCCCGCCCGGCCAGCCCGCGCGGCAGCACGCGGGCCATGGCGGCCGAGACTGCGTGCTCCGCTTGGCTGTTCACGGCAAGGACCTCGGTCACGGGATTCCCTCTCTGCGGCCGCCCGGTCCGGACGGGTAGGCGAAGGCCGGCCCGCTCTCGCGCGGACCGGCCCGGTGCGCCGCAGCCTAGGCGGTGCACCGGGCCGGAGCCGAGCGGTTTTCCGCCCCCCGGACCCCCGTTCAGCGGAAGGCCGGCAGGTTGCGCTCCGCCCAGTCGGCGTAGGAGCGGGCCGGCCGGCCGAGCAGCCGCTCGATGTCGGTGGTGATCCGCTGCTCCTCGGCGGTCGGCGCCCCGAGCACCGCCAGCGTGGTCTCCGCCACCGGCTCCGGCATCATGGTGACCAGCTGCGCCCGCGCCTGCTCGGCGGTCAGTTCAACGAACTCCACGTTCTCGCCCAGCAGTTCGGCCAGCACTGCGGCCGCCTCGCGCGGCGAGCAGAGGGCCGGCCCGGTCAGCTGGTAGGCGCGGCCCCGGTGTCCGTCCGCACGCAGCGCCAGCGCGGCCACCTCGGCGATGTCCGCCGGGTCCACCATCGGCAGCCCGACCCCGCCGAACGGCGCGTGGACGGTGCGCATCCCGCGCACCGACTCGGCCCAGGCGAAGGTGTTGGAGGCGAACCCGCTCGGCCGCAGCACCGTCCAGTCCAGGTCGGACTCGCGTACCGCCCGCTCGATCTCCCCCATCACCCCGCCGTGCGAGGGCGAGTCCGGCCGGGTGAGCACGCCCACGCTGGAGAGCAGCACCACCCGGCGCACCCCGCCCGCCTTGGCCACGTCCAGCAGTTCGGGCACCCGCAGCGCGTGCGCCGCGCCGGCGTCGTGCAGGAAGAGCGCCGAGGCACCCTCGACGGCGGGCCGCAGGCTCTCCGGGTCGGTCAGGTCGGCGGCGGCGTGCCGCACCCCGTCCGGCAGCCGCTCCGGGACCGACCGCGAGACCGCCACCACCCGCTCCCCCGCCCGGGCCAGCGCCTCGACCAGCACCCGTCCGACGTTGCCGGTCGCACCGGTGACCACAATCATGTCAACTCCCTTGTCAGCAAAGCAGGTTGATAACTCGCCGAGGCCGCTCGACGACCCGGTGGGAGGACGCTAACACCGCCGGTACAGTAGGTACCTAGGGGAAAGCGGCTATGCCGCAGGGGAGCGGGGGCAGCATGGAGATGGCCGGCGAGGACACGCGGAACCCCGAACTCGCCTGCCCGATCAGCCCGGTGGTGGACATCGTGTTCAGCCGCTGGACCACCCCGATCCTCTGGTCGCTCAACGCGCACGGCACCCTGCGCTTCGTCGAGCTGCAGCGCCTGATCGGCAGCATCACCCCGAAGGTGCTCACCCAGCGCCTGCGCCAACTGGAGCGCGACGGCCTGGTGGTGCGCCACTACCACGCCGAGGTGCCGCCCCGGGTCGAGTACCGGATCAGCGAGCTCGGCCGCAGCCTCGCCCCGCTCTTCGCCCACCTCTCGGAGTGGGCCACCGGCAACCTGGAGCTGGTCGAGCAGGCTCGCGAGGCCTACGACGCCGAGCCGACCCGCTGACGCTCCGACACCCGCACCCGCACCCCCACCCGCTGCTCACGCACGCGCAGTGTCGATCCGTCACACCCCGCAGCGAGCGCAAACCGTGACCATCGCCCACTTGAGGCAGTGCGAACACGCCCATTAATCTGCGTTTGCTTCTGTTTAAACATGAGCGAAACGCGGCTCATCATGCTGCGGTATGCCACAAAACTCAGAAGCTCACCTCATCACACCCCCACATCTGAACAAATCCTCTCATCCTCAGCCCCTGGCCCGACGACGCCGCGGGGCCGCACCACCACACCCTCACCCCCCTCTGGAGTCCACATGCGCCTGCGCCCGATGACGCGCCAGTCGCCCTCCCGCACCACGCGCACCCTGCCCAGCGCCCTGCTCGCTGTCGCGCTGGCCACCTCCGGCCTCGGCGCCGCCATCGTGCTCGGCACGGCCACCCCTGCCGCCGCGCTGGCCAACGGCAACGCCCTGACCCCGCCGATGGGCTGGAACTCCTGGAACGCGCTCGGCACCGACGTGACCGAGCAGCAGGTCAAGCAGACCATCGACTTCATGTCGGCCAACGGCCTGGTCCAGGCGGGCTACAACACCGTCACCATCGACGACGGCTGGTCGCTCGACTACCGCTCGGGCCAGAGCACCCAGTTCGCCCGCAACGCCGACGGCGGCATGCAGCTGTACGACGCCAACGGCCACCCGGTCTCCGGCACCGACGGCACGGGCAACGACCCGACCAGCGGCCACCTGGTCCCGAACGCCGACTTCCCCGCGCAGACCGTCAACGGCCAGACCGTCAACGGAATCCAGTACCTGGCCTGGTACGCCCACAGCAAGGGCATGAAGTTCGGCCTTTACGGCACCGACACCTACGAGACCTGCCAGATGCACCCCGGCAGCCTCGGCCACGAGTCCACCGACGCGGCCGACTTCGTCTCCTGGGGCGTGGACTTCGTCAAGTACGACGACTGCCCCTACGGCCCCGCGATCACCGGCCCGGACGGCCACAACTACGGCACCCAGGGCGAGGGCAAGGAGCTCACCCAGTCCATCTACGCCCGGGTGCAGACCTTCCAGAAGGCGCTGGACGCCGCCTCCGCCGCCCAGGGCAAGCCGAAGGTCACCCTCTCCGTCTCGGCCCAGCCGGTGCACACCGGCGTGCCGTACCTGCTGAACGCCAACGACCCGGCCCGCACCGACCCGTTGGTGGTCGCGGCCGGCACCCCGCAGTACCAGGCGCCCGGCTACGCGCCCACCGGGGTCTGGTGCGGCCAGGTCGCCAACCTCTGCCGGATCGGCGGCGACCGCAACAGCGACGTCAACGGCGTTCTCTACAACGGCCAGTTGGGCACCGCCCTGCAGTACCCGGGCAACGTCCGCCCGGGCAGCTGGAACGACCTGGACATGTCCTTCGCCGGCTGGAACGACCCGTACGGCGACTACGGCGTGACCGACACCTGCACCTGCCACAAGCCGTTCACCGACGACGAGTCGCGCACCGAGCTGTCCATCCTCTCGATGATGGCCGCACCGCTGATCTCCGGCGCCGACCTGCGCAACGCCGGTGACTCCCAGCTGACCCAGAACGGCGCCACCTGGTCCACCGGCATCAGCGCCACCTCGCTCGGCCTGCTGAAGAACGCCGGCATGATCGCCATCGACCAGGACGCGCTGACCAAGCCCGCCACCCTGGTCGGCAGCGCGCCCGCCACCTCCACCGCGCCGGTGGTCCTCAAGCGCACCCTGGCCAACGGCGACCTCGCGGTCGCCCTGGTCAACCAGGACCCGTCCAACTGGGCCATGCCCAGCGCGACGCTGAGCCAGCTCGGCCTGAGCGGCACCAGCTACTCCTACAAGGAGATCTGGAGCGGCACCACGGGCACCACCACCGGCACCATCGGCGGCAGCTGGATCCCCGCCCACGGCACCGCGCTCTACCGGATCAGCGCCGGCTCCACGCCCGCCGCCACCCCCGCGGGCGTGACCGGTGACGGCAAGTACCACGCGCTCGGGGCGGGCGGCACCGGCGGCCAGGCCCTCGAGGTGCAGGGCACCTGCAGCGCCAACGACGGTGCCACGACGGACCTCAACACCTACTGGAACACCCACACCTCGGAGCAGTGGAACTTCGCCGCCAACTCCGACGGCACGGTGCACATCACCGACAACTGCAACACCGGGACCCAGGTGCACGGCACCCTGGCCGGCTCCGCCACCCCCGGCGCCGCCGCCTACGTGACCAACGCCTTCGACCCGAACAACACCGCCCAGAAGTGGCGCGTCACCCAGAACGCCACCGGCGCCCTGACCATCACCAACGCCGCCACCGGCCTGGTGCTGGACGCCCCGAACTCCACGGCCACCGCGGCCGTGGTCACGGACCAGGCCAACTCCGCTGCCGCGGGACAGGCCTGGAGCACGCTGTCCTGATTCGCGACCCCTGATCAGCACAGCTGTTGCGGCACGGCCCCGAGCCACCGGAGACCCCCACCTCCGGCCCGGCTCGGGGCCCTGTTCATCGAGCCCGCAGCACCACGGACGTCCCGGCCCGGGCTACTCGGTCCGCAGCGCGGTGGCGGTCCGGGAGCGCGCCGCCCAGCCGGCCGGCAGCACCGCCCCGAGCAGGGCGATCGCGATCCCGCCCGCCAGCAGCGGGAGCAGGAGCCCGGTGGTGTAGACGTGGGTCACGCTCGGCGGCAGGCTCTTGCCGATCGCACTCCCCATCCGACTGAGCGTCAGGTTCTCCGCGGCCATCCCGATCGGGACCCCGATCAGCCCGGCGATCAGACCGGTGAGGCTCACCGAGGTCAGCACCATCGTGACGGTCTGCCTGGGCGTCATCCCGAGGGCCTTGAAGATCCCCAGGTCGTGGATCCGCTCCCGGGTGTCCTGCACCACGGTGTTGAGCACGCCGAGCGCGGCGACCGCGACCATCATCAGGGTGAGGGTGGCCACCAGAGCGATCATGGTGAGCACCGTGGGGTTCACGTACCTGATGTTCGCGGTGGCTTGGGCCTGCAGCGGGGTCAGCGCGGGGGCGGCCGACCGGGACCAGTCCGAGCCGCCGACGTGGTCGGCCGGCTCGACGTTGAACTGGGTGATGTACGGCGTCAGGCCGGCGGCGGTGAAGGAGGCCGAATCGGTCATCACGACCCCGTCGCTGCTGGCGTCGAAGTCGATGCCGACGATCCGCAGCGGCAGCCGCTTGTCGTCCTGCGCCACGGTGACGGTGTCGCCGACGTGCATCCCGGTCGCCGAGGCCAGGTGGTCGTTGACCACGGCTTCGCCGGGGTTCTGGTGCAGACGGCCGTGGAGCATCGGCAGCTTGGTCCAGGACAGGTCGCCGGTGGTGGTGTCCACCGTCGCGTGCTCCCCCGTCGGCGCGCCGATCACGGTCGCGCCGCTGGCGCCCCAGCCGAAGGCGGCCTTCGTGCCCGGGATCGAGGCGAGCGCGGCGGCCACCTTCGTGGAGTCCAGGTGGGGGTTGGTAGGACCGCCGGCGGAGTGGAAGCCGTCGGGCATTCCGGCGGGCACCACGATCACCGGCCCGGCGTTGATGCCATTGCTGCCCGTGTCCGAGTACTTGGTGAACGCGCTCTCCAGTCCGGTCGCGAAGGTGACGCTCACCGCGCCGAACAGCACCGCGGCGCCGACCAGCACCGTCCGGGCCGGTTTGGCGAACGGTTGGGCCAGTCCCAGCGACATCGGGCGGGGCAGCGGCAGCCTGCTCGCCAGGCGCTGCGCGCCCTGGCCGCGCCTGGCGCCGGGGGCGCGGCCGACGACCAGGACCTGCACCGCCGGCAGTCGGCCGGCCCGGAGTGCCGGGACGAGCGCGGTGACACCGACGATGACCAAGGTGCCGACCGGCACGACGAGGCTGACCCACACCGGCAGGCCGGTGTCTGCGGCACCGAGATCCTTGCCGGCCTTGCCCAGGACCGGAACGGCCAGCACGTTGCCGAACAGCGTGCCGCCCAGCACGCCGACGGCCGCCGGGATCAGGGCTTGTGCGGCGTAGGCGCGGGCCACCTGCCAGGGGGTGAAGCCGAGCGACTTCAGGATCCCGATGCGCCGGATTCCCGAGACCACCGCGCCGCTGACCACGATCGCGATGATCAGCACCGACAGGAACAGGCCGAGGACGCCGAAGACGACCAGGAACGGCACGTAGGACTTCGTGGCGCCGACGGCCTGCTTCTCCACGGCCAGGTAGGACTGTCCGCTCTCGACCGAGCCGGCCGGCGCGGCGGCGGTGATCGCCCGCTTGTCCGTGGCGAGGTCGGCGTCGGTCCCGGATGCGGCGAACCGGTAGAGCATCTCCTGGTCGGTCCTGGCGCCGGCGGCGGTCAGCCGCGCGAAGCCGTCGGTGGTGAGGAAGCCGGTCGCGGTGTTGGTCAGCGAGTTCGCCAGGCCGACGACCTTGAACGAGGGCTTGCCCGGCAGGGAGTCGAACACCACGGAACTGCTCGCGCAGGCGTTGACCCAGGAGGACAGGACGATCTCGTTCGCGCCGGTCGGCCACCTGCCCTGCAGCAGGGCCAGCCGGTCCACGCCGGAGGTGCCGGCCAGGTCGGGCCGGGTGGTGGCGACGACCGGGTCGGCGGCGCGACCGGCCCACGGCATGCCCGGGGCGATGCTCCTGGTGCAGTCCGTGCCGACGGCCGTGTCCAGGGCGGCGGTGACCGGGTACGGCCCGGACGCCTCGGTGACGCCGGCGGTGTGCGCGGTGGCGGCGGCCTGCGCGGCGGTGGCCTTCGAGCCGTCGAACTGGACCGAGAGGTGCGCGCCGTTGCGGGCCCTGAAGGCGTGCTCGAACGGAGCCTGCACGACGAGCAGCAGACCGAGCGAGAGCACCGAGGAGGTGACGGCCGCGAACGTCGTCAGGGCCAGCACGAGGGACTGCACTCGGCGCCGGCCGACGCCGGAGCGCACGACCTTGCCCAGGGCGCTCATCGGCCCGCTCCCGCCGGGGTGTGGGAGGCGGCCCCGCCGACCGGGTTGACCACGTCCCGGGCCACCGCACCGTCCACCAGCTCGATGGTGCGTCGCGCGGTGTCCGCGGCCAGCTGGGTGTCGTGGGTCACCAGCAGGATGGTCTGGCCCTCGGCGTTCAGCTCCAGCAGCAGCCGGCGCACGTCCTCGGCCGAGCGCGAGTCCAGCGCGCCGGTCGGCTCGTCGGCCAGCAGCAGCGCCGGCCGGTTCATCAGCGCCCTGGCCACCGCCACCCGCTGCCGCTGACCGCCGGACAGCCGCTGCGGGTAGGCCTTGGCGTGCCGCTCGATGCCCAGCGAGGCGAGCAGCTCGGTCGCCCGCCGCTTCACCTCGCCCTTGCCCATCCCGGCCAACTGCGCCGGAACCATCACGTTGTCCAGCACCGTCAGGTCGTCGAGCAGGTTGAAGAACTGGAAGATCATGCCGATGGAGGCCCGCCGGTACTTCGCCGAACCGGCCTCGCCGAGCTGGTCGACCCGGGTTCCGTTGACGGTCACGGTGCCGCTGGAGGGCTTGTCCAGACCCGCGACCAGGTTCAGCAGCGTCGACTTGCCGCTGCCGGAATGGCCGAGGATCGCCACGCACTCACCGGCCGCCACGGACAGGCTCACCCCGGCCAGCGCGGGCGGGCCGTCGTCGTACTTCTTCGTCGCGTCCTGGAGATCGATCATCGGTTCATTCGCCATGGCCATGAACTTAGGAACGGACCATGATCCACCACATCAGCCGGGCGGATGCCACCCCACCTCCAGGGCATCGGTCTGGCGGCTACCCCGCGTAGGTCCGCGGAAGGAGACGCGGAGCCGACTACGGCTTCCAGTCGGAGGCCAGCATTGCCATCGACAGGTCGTCCACCCAGGCGCCGTCGATGAACAGCGCCTCGCGGTGGGTGCCCTCCAGCACGAAGCCCGCCTTCTCGTAGGCGCGACGGGCCCGGGGGTTGTTCGCGAAGACGCCCAACGAGATGCGGTGGAGCTTGAGTTGCTCGAAGCCGTGGCCGACGATCAGCCGCACCGCCTCGCTGCCCAGGCCGCGGTCGCGTCCGGCGGCCGTCAGTCCGATCCGGAAGTTGCAGCTCTGCCGGTCGGGGTTCCACTGGTTGAGCACCGCCTCACCGACGCACTGCCCGGTGGCGCGGTCCACGACGGCCAGGTCGAGCCGGTCCGACTGCTCGTTGCGGCTGCCGTACCACTCCCGCATCATCTGCTCCCGCTCCGCCGTCCACGCCGAACGACCCTCCTGCGCCTCGCCGTTGGCGAATCGGGAGATCTCGGGGTCGGTGAGGAGGTCGCGCAGCGCCTCGGCGTCCGCGGCGAGGTCGAGGGGCCGCAGCACCACCGACTCGCCGGTGAGCGTGGGCTTGTGGGCGAACGGGGACGGGCGCTCTTCGGTCATCCCCCGATCCTGCCCAGGCCCCGTCGGCCCGGGCAACCGGTTTCTGCTGCGCGGTACTGGAGGCGGCACGGTCGCGATGACCTGCTCGGACCAGCTCACGTTCTGGCGACTGGACGACCCGGACCCCGTGGGCGCCGACGGGCTGCTGCTGATCGCCACCGAGCACGAGGTCATCACCATGCGCCGCCGGCCGGCCGGCTGACGGCCTACCGCTGCACCTGCTTCGCGAGCAGGAACCCCGGCACGATCGCGCCGAACGCCCTCGGCGCGGTCACCGGCAGCAGGTGGCCGGCCTGCGGGACGACGACCAGCTGGGCGCCCGGGATCAGCTCGGCCGCCCGCCGCGCGTCCGGCAGGGTGTCGCCGTCGCGCTGGCCGCAGAGCACCAGGGTCGGTGCGGTGATCCGGGGCAGCAGCCCGGTCAGGTCGGTGGCCGTGAGGGCGTCGAGCAGGCGCAGCCAGTCGGCGCGGTGGCGCAGGTCGGAGCCGGCCCGGACCAGCCAGCCGGGGCGGCGGCGGCCGACCCGCAGCCGCCGGGCCGAGGTGCGGGCCGGGGTGAGCTCGGGGCCGCTGACCAGCACCAGCCGGGCCACCAGCTCGGGGTGCTCGGCGGCCAGCCAGGCCGCGACGATCGCGCCGAGGGAGTGCCCGCAGAGGTGGACGGGTGCGCCGGAGCGTCGGGCCAGGTCGGCCAGCGACTCGACGGCGGCCGGCAGGGTGAACGGTCCGGGCGTGGCGCCGAAACCGGGGAGGTCGGGGGCGAGGAGGTGGAACCGGCCCGACATCTCGGCGAGTTGGCGCTGCCAGAGCCGCCCGCCCTGGCCGGCGCCGTGGACCAGCAGCAGCGTCGGCGATTCGGCGTCACCGGCCTCCAGTATCCCCGCTATCACAGCGATAAATATGACAGTAGAACCACGCCCCCCACCAGACTGTCGTCACCCCAGGCTCAGCGCTGCTTGGCCAGGAAGGCCCGGAACTCCTCCGCCCCGTCCCCGGTCAGCGGCGCGCCGTGGCCGAAGCCCACGGCCGCCACCTCCACCGGGATCCGGGCGGCCCCGGCCGCCCGCCCGTCGGGGTCGGCGGCGTAGGTGGCGGGTCCGTAGCCGAGCCTGCCGGTGCGGAAGACGGCGTCGCCGACCAGCACGGTGCGGGTCGGCTCGTGCAGCAGCACGAGGTGGCCGGGCGAGTGGCCCGGGGTGTGGATCACCCGCAGTCCACCGGAGCCGGCGATGAGTTCGCCGTCCTCGACGGTGGCGTCCGGGGCGAACCCGGTCCACCGGCCGGCGGCCGTGCCGTCGTAGCGCCGGGCTCCGGCGCCCGAGCGGCCCTCCTCGGGTACCCGGCCGCCGGCCAGCCAGCCCGCCTCCGCCGGGTGGATCAGCACCTGGGCGCCGGTCAACTCCCTGATTTCGGGCGCCCCTTGGACATGGTCGGGATGGGCGTGGGTGAGCACGATGCGCTTGAGCTCGGACAGGTCGCGGCCGGCCTCGGCGATCGCCTCGATCAGCGGACCGACGGCCTTGGCGGTGCCGACGTCGACCAGGGTCAGGCCGTCGTCGCCGTCGACCAGGTAGGCGTTGTCGGTCTTCGAGGTGGGCAGCCAGTGGATGCCCGGGGCAAGGGGGAACGGCAAGGATGCTCCTGGGGAGGGAGTTCGGTTACCAGCGCAGTGCGGTGAAGTCGACCGGCCGGGGCTGGAGTTCGCCGACCCGGGCGGCCAGTTCGCGCAGCCGGCGGTCGGCCTCGGCGGCCGGCAGCCGCTTGCGGTCGCCGTGGCCCGGGAGCACCCACTCGAAGTGCAGCGCGGGCGCGACCCGGGCCAGCGAGGCGGCGAGTTCGGTGATGGAGTACCAGGTGACGGACTCGGCCACGGCCAAGTCCTGGTCGGCGCGAGACCAGTAGAAGCTGTCGCCGGTGAAGCAGTAGGTGCGGTCGGCCAGGTAGAGCATGCTGCCCCGGGTGTGGCCGGGCAGCGGGTGGGCGGTCACGCCCTCGGCGATCTCGACCGGCGCGGTACCCCGGATGACCGCGTCGGCGTCCGGGGCGGCGGACAGGTCGCCCTCGTGGATCCAGAGCCGGGCGCCGAAGTGGTCGGCGTAGGCGCGGCCGTGGGCGGCGTGGTCGCGGTGGGTGAGCAGCACGTCGGTGACCGGTCCGAGTGCCCCGTACCTGGTGGCGAGCACGCTGCTCCAGCGCGGGGTGTCCACCATCATCAGGTGTCCGCCCGGCCGGCGCAGCAGGTAGGAGGTGGCCCCGGCGGTGTGCCGGGAGTTGTGGCCGCAGAGCAGCACCTGCCCGGTGAGCGGCAGCGGGAACGGGTCGAGCGCCGGCCGGGGCAGGCGCCCGTCCTGCCGGATCGAGCGGGTGGGGCAGGCGAACGCTGCTGCCCGCAGGGCCCGGTGCTCCTGCTCGGTGCGCGGCGGGCGCAGCAGGGCGGAGCGGCCGGAGCGCTCGGCGATCAGGCCGGGGGCGAGTTGGCGGGCGGTGTCGCAGTTGGTGCAGCGCTGGTCGATCTGCCAGCCGTGCGCGGGTAATTGGTCGTCCATCACGTGTGCGTGATCCCTTCGGACGGGGCCGACGACGATTCGGCGCCCATAGGAATATCACGCATCGGCACGAACTACCAATGTGGAAAAGGGCGTTGACTTACCTCTGAATCACTGCTCCGGGAATTCCGGGGAAATCGATTCCCGCCCTTGACACTATTCGGTTCCGCCGCTCCACCGGCGGCTACTTCACCACCAGGTGGTAGGTGTTCCGGACCTGGTAGGTCGGCTTGAGCATCGCGTCGCAGTTCAGGCAGTTCTCCACGGTGAAGTCGGTACTGCCCTTCCCGACCGCCTTGAAGACCAGGTAGACCGAGCCGCCGTCGCCGGCGTTGCCGCCGCCCTTGAGGTAGTCCGGGCCGACCACCTTCAGCACCGCCGGATCGGGCTGCGGGTCGATCACCGTCCAGTCCTTGGCGCCCGGCACCACGGCCAGCTTGCTGTAGAGCGAGAAGGTCTGGCCCGCCGTCACCGCCAGCCGGCCGGTGCCGAAGGCGAAGACCTGGCCGTGGTCCAGTCTGCCCTCGTCCGCGCAGCCCGCCAGGGCCAGCGCCAGGGCCGCCGCCGCGGCTGCCGCGAGGTGTCGGCCGGTGCGCATCAGCGCCCCGCCTGCCGCAGTCGCAGCACCGCGTCGACGGCCTCCAGCCAGCGCGCCGCCTGCTCCTCGTCGTCCAGGTCGGCCGCCACCGCGCCGGCGGCGGCCAGCCAGTCCCTGGCCAGCCCGGCGCCGGGGCCGGGCAGCGGCTCGGGCAGTTCGGCGGCGTACCGCAGGCCGCCGGAGCGGACCACGGCGGCCAGGAAGCCGACGGCCCGGGCCGGCACCCCGGCGCGGTCGGCGAGCACGGCGGCCGCCACCGTGCCGTCGCCGAAGAGCGCGGCGTGGTGGGCGGAGCCGGCCCGCAGCCCGAACCGCAGCAGGGCGGGCACGTCGAGCTGGGCGAGCTGGTCGTCGGTGCGCCCGCGGGGGACGGCGGGTTCGGTCATCGGTGAGCCACCTTCACTGCGGGAGCCGGACGCTGTCCACGTTGCGCATGTCCGGGTACTGGCCGTTGAGGGCGACGTTCATGTGGCCGTGCACGAAGTCGTCCTCACTGACCCAGACGGTGTAGCCCCAGGGGTTGTAGATCTGGAGCTTGTCGCCGTCGTGGCCGATGATCATCATCTGGTGCGCGTCGTCGCCACCGCTGATCGACACGGGCACCGGACGGCCCTGGTCCACCGAGTTCTCGATCCCGGAGAGCGCGTCGCGCCGGTTGTCGTCGCTGCCCAGCGCGACATTGTGGTAGCTCGCGCCGGTGGCCCCGGCGATCTCCTGGTTGGCCACCTTGTTGGAGCCGTCGTCGTCGATGCCGTCGTAGCCGACCAGCGGCCAGTCGGCGTAGAACGGGCGGCCGTCCCCGTAGACCCGGTTCTGCTCGTCCTGCAGCCGCTTGGCGAAGGCGTTCGGGTTGTCGAAGTTCGGGTCGCCCGGGTGGCCGCCGGTGGTCAGCTGGAGGGCGTAGAGCGGGTCGACCATGGCGCGGGCGGTCACCGTGGAGGAGGCCACGCAGGTCGGGTGCTGGCCCTGGGTCCAGGAGGCGCCCTGGTAGCCGATGTTCTGCTCGCTGCCGTTGGGTCCGGTGCCGCCGGTGGAGTCCAGGCCCACCTGCACCGGGGTGAGCCGGTCGGCCAGCCACTGCGGGTCGTCGCCGTGGGCGTGGATCCGCTGGTCGAAGGCGCCGACCTCGGCGACGCTGTGCCCGGCGGCGAGCGCCTTGAGCAGGTAGGCGCGCTCCTGCGGGGAGCGGGCGCCGGCCAGCAGGGCGTCGAACTGCGCCCGGTCCTGCGGGCTGAGCTTGGCCATGAACTGGCCGGCCCGGGCGGCGTCGTTGTCGGAGAGGATCTTGGCGAGGTCGCCGGGCGCGCCGGCGTCGGCCAGGACCAGCTTGTCGGCGGCGCTGAGGTCGCCGCCCTTGATCCGGCCGGCGATCGCGCCGGCGGCCAGCTTGTCGAGCGCCTGGGTGAGGGTGTGCCCCGCGGACTCGGCCTGCTGGGCGGCCTCCAGCATGTGCCCGATGCCCTCCTTGGCGGAGGCGTGCGCCTCGTGCATCTTGCCGTCGTCCCAGTTGAAGGGGTCGGGCATGCCGCCGAAGGCGACGATGTCGGAGAGCAGCTGCTTGGCGTGGCCCAGCGGGCCCGGGCCCTTGGCGTGGGTGGCCTGGGCGGTCGTCAGCACGCCGGCCAGGGTGGTGAAGGCGGGTCCGGCGGCGGCGAAGGCGTCGTGCATCCGGCTGACGTCGTCCCGGGCGGCGCCGATCACCTCGACGGCCCTCTCCCCGGCCTGGCCGGTCCAGGCGGCGGGCAGCTGCTCGTTGCCGACCTGACCCATCGTCACCAGCACCTCCCAGACCGAGGAGGCGGCGGCGGTGTAGGCGGCGCCGATCGTGTCCAGCTCGGTGGGCGAGCCGGCCGGGGGCGGCAGCGTCAGCGCCTGGTTGACGGCGTCCTGGAGGTCGCCGGCGCCCCACATGCCGTGCGCGCCGTCGATGGTGCGGCTCAGCGCCTCCACCTGTTCACGATGGGTGGCCACCGGGCGCCCCCAATCCCGCCGCGACCTTGGCGTCCCCGGCCTGGTAGTTGGCGGCGCTCTGGCGGACCTTGTCCGCGAGCAGCGCCAGTGCGTCATGGTTGAGCTGGAGCTCGTCCTGCCAGGCGGCGACGAAGTCGCGGGCGGCGTCGGCGGCCCCGTAGTCGCCGTAGTTGTCCGCGCCGAAGGCGGGCGGCGAGGCCAGGCTGCCGCTGACGGCGGCCAGGTCGTCGGCGGCGGCCTTCAGCCGGTCGGCCGCCGTGGTCAGCGTGTCGTGGTTGACGGTGAAACCGGTGCCGGCCCCACCCGTGGGCTGCTCGCCCAACTCGCCCCTCCCCCTGGTCCCCACCTGCTGGAATGCAGCAACTGACGAGCAGGATTCCGGTTCGGGGTGGGGCGAGTCAACCGGTGCGGCGCTCCGTCACAGGCTCGGGACAGAGCTGACACCGGGTCGGCACAGGCGGCCGCTCCGGACCGCGCGGCGGCGGCCGACGGGCCGGCTACGCGGCGGCGGCCGAGGAGACGTCGTGCGGGCCGACCGCCGGGGGCTGCTGGCCGAGCACCGCACGCAGCAGGTCCTGGCGCCGCTCGGCCTCGGGGGTGGCGAGCAGCGCGGCGAGCACGGCGATCCGGGCCTGGCCGGCCCGCAGCGTGCCGGTCGGCACGGCACCGGCGGCGACCAGGTCGACCGCCCCGCCCTGGGTGTAGATCTCGGTGACCGGGCCGGCCGGCACCCGGGTGGTCAGCGCCACCAGCACCCCGCGGGCCCGGGCGGCGGCCACCGCCTCGACGAACGCCGGGGTGGCGTTGCCCGCGCCGGTGGCGACCAGCACCACGCCCTGCGCGCCGGCGGCGATCGCGGCCTCGAAGAGCAGCGGGTCGGCGTCCACGTGGTGCATCACCAGGTCCACCCGGGGCGGCACGGCCACGGCCTGGGGCAGCGGCAGCGGGGCCGGGCGCTGGGGCAGCCGGAGCACCGAGACCCGGCCGAAGCCGACGTCGCCGACCCGGTGCCCGGACGGGTCGGCGAAGGCGTCGTGGGCGACGGTCTGGGTCTTCACGGTGCCGCGGGCGGCGTGCACCTTGCCGTCGAAGACCACCAGCACGCCCAGGTCGCGCGCGCCGGCCGCCGTCACCATCGCGTCGTGCAGGTTGCCGGGGCCGTCGCCGTCCGGGGTGTCCATCGGCAGCTGGGCGCCGGTGAGCACCACCGGGCGGGGGTCGTCGTGGTGCAGGTCGAGCAGGAAGGCGGTCTCCTCCAGGGTGTCGGTGCCGTGGGTGACCACGATCCCGTCCACCTCGGGGTCCGCCAGCACCCGGTGCACGGTGCGCAGCAGGGTGAGCTGGTGGGCGGAGGTGAGGCGCGGGCTGTTCACGCTGAACAGGTCGATCACCTCGACCTCGGTGCCGTTGGGGACGGAGGCGGTGGCCATCACCTCCTGGCCGTCGGCCTCCGCGGCGAAACCGGTGCCCTGCCACCGGCTCGCGATGGTCCCGCCGGTGCTGATCACCACGATCCGCCCCATGGCTGCCTCTCCTCTGCATTGCTCATACGATCCGACTATCGCAATGATAGGGAAGCGAACGCGCAAGAGGATCGCGAGTTTGCCGAGGCCAGGGCCTTTGGAGTAGTGATTCCTCGCGCTGCTGAGCTCTTCGGTGGCGATTCCTTGCGCGGCCGTCAGAGCGCTGCCAGCCGGGCCAGCCGCTCCTCGGTCTCCTCGTCGGCCGGGGTGTAGGTCACCAGCCGGGTGCCGAGCCGCTGGCCCAGCCACATGTTGGTGAACTCCATCCGCATCGGCCCGACCACCGGGTGGGCGAACCCCTTGCTGCCGCTCCCCCGCTCCGCCACGTCGTGCCGCTGCCAGATCGCCTCGAACTCCGGCGAGGCCTGCCGCAGCCGGGAGAGCAGCGACTTCCAGGCCGGGTCGCCGACGTGCTCGGCCAGCCCGGCGCGCAGCCGGGCCGCCACCGTGAGGGCGGCCGCGTCCGGCTCCAGGAACCGGGACCGGAACTCCTCGCTGGTGAAGAGCAGCCAGACGATGTTCCGCTCCTCGAACGGCAGCGCCTCGACGTCCCCGACCAGCTTGCGGTAGCTGTCGTTCCAGGCCAGCAGGTCGTAACGGGAGTTCAGCACGCAGGCGGGCAGCGGCGAGAGCTGGTCCAGCACCCGGCGCACCGAGGCCGTGACCGAGGGGCACTCCTGGCCCGGCGCGGCGACGGCGGCGCCGGCCAGCGTGTAGAGGTGGGCGCGCTCGTTGGGGTCGAGCAGCAGCGCCCGGGCCACCGAGGCCAGCACCTGGCCGGAGACCTGGATGTCGCGGCCCTGTTCCAGCCAGGTGTACCAAGTCACCCCGACCGAGGCGAGCTGCGCCACCTCCTCGCGGCGCAGGCCCGGGGTGCGGCGGCGGCCGGTCTCCGGCAGGCCCACCTGCTCCGGGGTGATCCGCTCGCGCCGGCTGCGCAGGAAGGCGGCCAGCTCCTGGCGGCGCACATCGGGAGCGTGCGGCCTACCCGGTGCGACCGGCGCGGGCGGCTCGGACGCCGACCGGGCGGGGGCGGCGACGGGGGTCTCGACACTGCTCATGCCCCTAGGATGCGCCGTGGGTGCGCCGACCGCGACCCTGGTGCCGGGTACTTCTGGTACCAGGATAACGAGACTCTGGTACCTGGGTACGGACAGGCGGATCGTATGACCCGTGACCCAGCAACTGGAACGTTCGTACACCCTGACCGACCGCTCTCCCCGACCGGCCGCCCCCGGCGCCGCGCACCGCACCCTCACGGTCGCCGGCCTGGTCACCGTCATGCTCGGCGCCTTCCTGCCGATGCTCGACTTCTTCATCGTCAACGTCGCGCTGCCGACCATCGACCACGACCTGGCCGCCGGGCCCGCCGTGCTGGAACTCGTCGCCGCCGGCTACGGCATCGCCTTCGCGGTGCTGCTGGTGCTGGGCGGCCGGCTCGGCGACGGCCTCGGCCGCCGCCGGCTCTTCGTGGCGGGCGCCGCGCTCTTCGCCGTCACCTCGCTGGCATGCGGACTGGCCCCGACCGCCTGGACCCTGGTCGGCGCCCGGGTCGCCCAGGGCGCGTCCGCCGCGCTGCTGATCCCGCAGGTGCTGGCCACCATCACCGCCGCCACCCACGGCGCCCAGCGGGCCCGGGCGCTCAGCATCTACGGTGCCGCGGGCGGCATCAGCGTGGTGATCGGGCAGGTGCTCGGCGGCATGCTGGTGCAGGCGAACCTGTTCGGCAGCGGCTGGCGGGTGGTCTTCCTGCTCAACGTGCCGTTCGCGCTGGTCGCCGCGCTGCTGGCGCTGCGCTTCGTGCCGGAGACCCGCTCCGACTCCCCGAGCCGGGTGGACCTGCCGGGCACGGTGCTGCTCAGCGCCGCGCTGCTCAGCCTGTTCGTGCCGCTGATGGAGGGCCGGGCGGTCGGCTGGCCGGTGTGGACCTGGGTCTCGCTGGCGCTCTTCCCGTTCATCGCCTGGGCCTTCGTTGCCGTCGAGCGACGCACCGAGGCGGCCGGAGGCGCCCCGCTGGTGCCGCTGTCGCTGCTGCGGATCCCGGAGATGCGGCGCGGGCTCGGCATCGCACTGCCCTACTTCAGCAACTTCGGCGCCTTCATGTTCATCATCGCGATCGCCCTGCAGCAGGGCCTGCACCTGAGCCCGGTGGACTCCGGCTGGGCGCTGGTGCCGCTGGCCGTCGGCTACTTCAGCTCCTCGCTGGCCGGCCCGCGGCTGATCGGGCGGTTCGGCAGCCGGGTGATCACGGCCGGCTCGCTGATCCAGCCCATCGGCATGGCGGTGCTGATCATCACGGTGCTGACCGACTTCAACGGCCTGGGCATCCTCTCGCTGTTGCCCGCCATGGTGCTGATCGGCGCCGGGAACGGCCTGGTCGGCACCCCGCTGTTCCGGGTGGTGCTGGCCAGCGTCCCGCTGGAACGGGCCGGCACCGGCAGCGGCGTGCTGGCCACCACCCAGCAGTCCAGCCTGGCGCTGGGCGTGGCCGTCTGGGGCACCCTCTTCCTCGCCCTGCTGCCCACCCTGGGCATGGCCCACGCGCTCGCCCTGGTGCTGACCCTGGGCCTGGCCGGCAGCACCGCGATCACCTACCTCTCGGCCCGGCTGCCCCGGTCGATCGGCTGATCACCCGGCCGGCCCGAGGAGGTAGCGTGGAGGGTCCGGACCGGATTGCCAGGGAGAGCTGAGTGTCCATCAACTCGGGTACCGCGGACGAGATCAGGGCCGAGTTCGCGGCCCAGGGCGTGCCGGTGGTGGTGCGCGGGGCGGTCGCCTTCGACCGGCACGGCCGCAGCTACGGGCTCGGCGTGCTCGACCAGGAGCTGGGGCGGCTGGCCGGCGCCGGCGGGGACCGGGCCGGCCTGATCCGCCGGCACGTCCAGGCGCTGATCGAGCACACCACCGGCCCCTCCGAACTGGACAGCGCGCCGCGCGAGCAGCTGCTCGCGCGGCTCTTCCCGCTCCTGGTCGGCCCGGCCGCTCTGGCGGACGGCGAGGAGTACCTGCACGCGCCCGAACCGCTGCCCGGCGTCCGGGAGTTCCTGGCGCTCCAGGTGGAGGGCGGGCTCTCCACGCTGTCCGCCGAGGGCATGGCCAAGCTCGGCAGCGCGCACGAGCTGCGCAACCGGGCCCGGGCCAACCTGCTGGCGCTGCCGGTCGAGCGGCACGAGCTGGCCGAGGGCATCCGGGGCGGCCACTTCCACGTGGTCAGCGGCGTATCGGCGCTGACGGCCAGCCGGGTCCTGGTGCTGGAGCAGCTCTACCAGGAGCTGACCGGCCGTCCGGTGCCGGCCGACGGGCTGCTCGCCGCCGTCCCCTCCGAACAGGAGCTGCTCTTCGCGCCGGTGGACCGGCACGTCGCCTCGGTCTTCGGCACCATGCTGCGCTACCGGGTGCTGCCCACCGCCCAGCAGGCCGACGAGCTCTCCCCGCACCTCTACTGGTGGCGCGACGGCCGGCTGACCCCGCAGACCGCGCTCACCCCGGACGGGCGGCTGCTGGTCGCCATGGAGCCCGCCTTCACCACCGCCGCCGCCCCGCCGGCGCCGCCCGAGCGGCGCCACCACCACTACCAGTTCGCCCACCGGGCGCTGCCCGCCGCGCTGCGCTCGCTCGGCCCGGAGCTGGTCACCGAGCTGCCGGTGGGCGGGATCACCCCGCTGCTGCTGGAGCTCTGGGGAGAGGTGGGGGCGCGGCTGCCGGCCGACCAGCGGGTTCCCTGGGAGGGGCTGGCCGGCGAGTACCGGCGGTTCGGCGAGGGGCACAGCGGGGTGCTGGTCACCCTGCCCCGCCCGGTCGCCCCGCCGGAGGCCCACCTGGCGGCGGCGGTGCTGCCCCACGGGTCCGGGGAACTGCGCTACTTCACGGTGGAGTTCGCGATCGACCCGGTCAGCCGGGAGGAGGGCGCGGTGCTCGGCGAGTGGACGGCGGACGGCACCCACCGGCTGCTCTCGGTGGGCGCCTCGCCGGAGCCGGAGGCGTTCGCGGCGGCGGTCGGCGCGCTACTGGACGGCGGGCGGCGGCGCGGCTGGCGTCGGCTCTTCCGGCGCTGAGCAGCGGAATTCGCGTGCCGCTGTCGGTGCCCGGTGCGAGGATCAGCGGCATGGAGCACCCCGCGCAGACCCGTTCCGTCGCCGACCTGCTGGCCGTCACCGCCGCCGGTGCGCGGCCCAAGTACTTCTGTTTCTGGGGCCACCGGCCGCAGCGCGACGGCAGCACCGGCCCGGGCTCGCTGAGCCAGTGGTGGCCCTCGCCGTTCGAGCTGGACGGGGTCCGCTACGCCACCGCCGAGCACTGGATGATGGCGGGCAAGGCCCGGCTCTTCGGGGACGAGGAGATCGTGCCCCGGATCCTGGCCGCGCGCACGCCCGCCGAGGCGAAGAAGCTCGGGCGGCTGGTCCGCGGCTTCGCCGAGGAGCCCTGGGCCGCGGCCCGGTTCGACCTGGTGGTCGAGGGCAACGCGGCCAAGTTCGGGCAGGACCCGGCCCTGCGCGCCTACCTGCTCTCCACCGGCAACCGGGTGCTGGTGGAGGCCAGCCCGGTGGACCGGGTCTGGGGCATCGGCCTGGCCGCCGACGACGAGCGGGCCGCCGACCCGGCGCGCTGGCGCGGGCTCAACCTGCTCGGCTTCGCGCTGATGGCGGCCCGGGAACGGCTCGCCTCCTGACACGCCCGGGGGCCCTTCCCGTGATCCCGGGAAGGGCCCTCGTAAAGCTGACCCGTCGTCAGCAGCCGATCAGCCGCGCACCCAGGTACGACTTCACCTGGTCCAGCGAGACCCGCTCCTGCGCCATGGTGTCGCGCTCGCGGATGGTCACCGCGTTGTCCTCGAGGGTGTCGAAGTCCACCGTCACGCAGAACGGGGTGCCGATCTCGTCCTGACGGCGGTAGCGCTTGCCGATCGCGCCGGCGTCGTCGAACTCCACGTTCCAGGCCTGCCGCAGGTCGGCGGCCAGGCCGCGGGCCTTCGGCGAGAGGTCGGCGTTGCGGGAGAGCGGGAGCACCGCGACCTTGACCGGCGCCAGCCGCGGGTCCAGCCGCATGCCGACCCGCTTCTCCATCTGGCCCTTGGCGTTCGGCGCCTCGTCCTCGAAGTAGGCGTCGAGCAGGAAGGCCAGCATCGCGCGGTTGAGGCCCGCTGCCGGCTCGATGACGTACGGGAAGTACCGCTCGCCGGACTCCTGGTCGAAGTACTTGAGGTCCTGGCCGGAGTGCTCGCTGTGCACCGTCAGGTCGTAGTCGGTGCGGTTGGCGATGCCCTCGAGCTCGGAGTACTCGGTGCCGCCGAAGTTGAAGCGGTACTCGATGTCCACCGTGCGCTTGGCGTAGTGCGAGAGCTTCTCCTTCGGGTGCTCGAAGAAGCGCATGTTCTCCTCCCGCAGGCCGAGGTCGCGGTACCAGTTCCAGCGCTCCTGGAGCCAGTACTCGTGCCACTTCTCGTCCTCGCCCGGCTTGACGAAGAACTCCATCTCCATCTGCTCGAACTCGCGGGTGCGGAAGATGAAGTTGCCGGGGGTGATCTCGTTGCGGAAGCTCTTGCCGGTCTGGGCGATGCCGAACGGCGGCTTCTTGCGCGAGGTGGTCTGCACGGCGCGGAAGTTGGTGAAGATGCCCTGGGCCGTCTCGGGGCGCAGGTAGGCCAGGCCCGCCGGGTCGCCCTCGCTGAACGCACCGAGGTGGGTCTTCAGCATGCCCGAGAACTCCTTGGGCTCCGTGAAGGCGCCCTTGGTGCCGCAGTGCGGGCAGTTGATGTCGGCCAGGCCGTTGGCCGGCAGCTTGCCGTGCTTGGCCTCGTAGGCCTCCTCCAGGTGGTCCGCGCGGAACCGCTTGTGGCAGGAGGTGCACTCGGTCAGCGGGTCGCTGAAGGTGGCGACGTGGCCGGAGGCCTCCCAGACCTCGCGGGCCAGGATCACCGAGGAGTCGAGACCGACGACGTCCTCCCGAGCGTGCACCATCGCGCGCCACCACTGGCGCTTGATGTTCTCCTTGAGCTCGACGCCCAGCGGGCCGTAGTCCCAGGCGGCGCGGGTCCCGCCGTAGATCTCGCTGCAGGGGTAGACGAAGCCTCGGCGCTTGCTCAGGCTGACGATCGTGTCGATCTTGTCGGCGGCCACAGTGCTCTCTTCACATACGTCGCCGCACTCTCGTGCGACGGCACGGTCAAGGCGCGGCTGGTTGCGCGCACCCGAATACCTCAGGTTACCGGCCGGGCCCCCGGGGCGCTCAAATCCATTACCGGCGCGCATCGACCCTCCGTGGCCGCGCACTCACGGCGCGTCGTACCACCGGCAGCCTCCGCGCGCGAGTTGACAATCATTTCCACTTGACATGAGAATGATTGTCATGATGATCCGCCGCCTCCGTGCCACCCCGATAGCCCTGACCGCCCTCGCCCTCTCCGCCGGCCTGGTGCTCAGCGGCTGCGGCGGCAACGCGGGTGCGAGCGGCTCGGACGGCCGGCTCAACGTGGTCGCGGCCTTCTACCCGCTGCAGTACCTGGCCGAGCAGATCGGCGGTGACCACGTCAAGGTCACCGATCTCACGGCCGCCGGCGTCGAGCCGCACGACCTGGAGCTGACGGCCAAGCAGGTGGTCTCGGTGCAGGGCGCCGGCGCGGTGCTCTACCTCAAGGGCCTGCAGCCGACCGTGGACAAGGCGGTCGCCGAGTCGCACAGCAAGCACGTGGTGGACGCGGCCGCGCTCTCCCCGCTGGTGGACCACCACCTCGACGAGGGCACCGAGAACGGCGGCCACACCCCGGCGAGCGCCGGCGACCCGCACATCTGGCTCGACCCGACCCGGTACGCCACCGTCGCCAAGGGCGTCGGCGCCGAACTGGCCAAGGCCGACCCGGCGCACGCGGCCGAGTACCAGAAGAACGCCGACGACCTGGTCGCCCGGCTCGGCACCCTGGACCAGAGCTTCCAGACCGGCCTGAAGAGCTGCACCCGGAAGTCCTTCGTGACCAGCCACGCCGCCTTCGGCTACCTGGCCGACCACTACGGCCTGCAGCAGATCGCGATCAACGGCGTGGACCCGGAGTCCGAGCCCACCCCCGCCCGGCTGGCCCAGATCCAGCAGACCGCCAAGGACAGCGGCGTCACCACGATCTTCTTCGAGGCCCTGGTCAGCCCCAAGCTGGCCGACAGCGTGGCCAAGGACCTCAACCTGAAGACCGCCGTGCTCGACCCGCTGGAGGGCGTCAAGGCCGGCTCGCAGGACACCTACTTCACGATCATGCAGCAGAACCTGGGCAACCTGCAGGCCGCCCTCGGCTGCGCGAGCTGACAGGACGTCACCCCGATGGACTCTGCGATACCCGTCGTCCGGCTCTCCGCGGCCCGCGCCTCGCTGGGCGGCCGCCCGGTGCTCCGCGGCCTCGACCTCACCGTCGCCCCCGGCGAGGTGGTGGCGCTGCTCGGGGCCAACGGCTCCGGCAAGTCGACCACCATCAAGACCGTGATCGGCACCGTGCCGCTGACCGGCGGCGAGCGCGAGCTGTTCGGGGTGCCCGGCCACCGGTTCCGCGACTGGCGCCGGATCGGCTACGTGCCGCAGCGCACCACCGCGGCCGGCGGGGTGCCCGCCACCGTGCGCGAGGTGGTCGCCACCGGGCGGCTGCCGCAGCACCGGATGCTGCCGTTCGGCCGCAGGGACCGGGCAGCGGTGGACGCGGCGCTGCAGGCCGTGGGGATGCTGGACCGGGCCCGGGACGGGGTCGCCGACCTCTCCGGCGGGCAGCAGCAGCGGGTGCTGATCGCCCGCGCGCTGGTCGGCTCGCCGGAGCTGCTGATCATGGACGAGCCGATGGCCGGGGTGGACCTGGCCAGCCAGCAGGTGCTCGCCGACACCCTGCGCGGCGAGGTCGCCCGCGGGGCGTCGGTGCTCCTGGTGCTGCACGAACTCGGGCCGCTGGCACCGCTGATCGACCGCGCCGTGCTGCTGCGCGACGGGCAGGTGGTGCAGGACGGTCCGCCCGTCGGCGCCGACCACCACCAGGACCACCACCACGCCGAGATCCGCCAGGGGCTGCTGACATGAGCGACCTGCTCTCCTACGACTTCATGCAGCGCGCGCTGCTCGCCGCGCTGCTGGTGGGCATCACCGCCCCCGCCGTCGGCATCTACCTGGTGCAGCGGCGCCAGGCGCTGATGGGCGACGGCATCGGCCACGTGGCGCTGACCGGTGTCGGGCTCGGGCTGCTCTTCCAGACCGACCCGGTCTGGATGGCGGTCGTGGTCTGCGTGGTCGCCGCGGTGATCATGGAGCTGGTGCGCTCGCGGGGCAACCAGCGCGGGGACATCGCGCTCGCGATGCTCTTCTACGGCGGAATGGCCTGCGGCCGGCTGCTGATCAGCAAGTCGCCGGCCGCCAGCGGCACCGGCGGCAGCCTGGACAGCTACCTCTGGGGCTCCATCCTGGCCGTGGACAACGGCGACCTGATCACCATCTCGGTGCTCGGCGCAGTGGTGATCGCGGTCAGCCTGGGCCTGCGCCGGCAGCTCTTCGCGGTCTGCCAGGACGAGGAGTTCGCCAAGGTCACCGGTGTGCCGGTGCGGCTGCTCAACCTGTCGATCGCGGTGATGGCCGCGGTCACCGTCACGGTGGCGATGCGGGTGGTCGGGCTGCTGCTGGTCAGCGCGATGATGGTGGTCCCGGTGGTGGCCGCGCAGCTGCTCACCCGCTCGTTCCGGGCCACCCAGCTGCTCTCCATCGTGATCGGGGTGCTGGTGTCGCTGGGCGGTGTGGTCACCTCCTACCAGGCCGACGTGCCGCCGGGTTCGGCCATCGTGCTGCTCGCCATCGCCTGCTTCGCGGTGTTCAGCCTGCTCGCCGCGCCGCTGGCCCGGCGCCGGCACCGCGCGGCGGCGGCGGAGGGCGCGGAGGAGGGTTCCGTCGGGCAGCCGACGGCCGGTGCGGGGCTGGCACAATGAGGTGTGACCCGCCCCAGAGCCCAGGAGGAGCACCGGTGACCACCGCAGGCCCGTCGCCACGCGCCCGCTCGACCCGCCAGCGTGCCGCGGTCTCCGCCGCGCTCGACGAGCTGGAGGACTTCCGCAGCGCGCAGGAACTGCACGACCTGCTCAAGCACCGCGGCGACTCGGTCGGCCTGACCACCGTCTACCGCACCCTGCAGTCGCTGGCCGACGCGGGCGAGGTCGACGTGCTGCGCACCGCCGACGGCGAGGCCGTCTACCGGCGCTGCAGCAGCGGGCACCACCACCACCTGGTCTGCCGGCACTGCGGCAGCACCGTGGAGGTCGAGGGTCCGGCCGTCGAGCGGTGGGCCAACTCGGTCGCCGCCGAGCACGGGTTCAGCGACATCGCGCACACCCTGGAGATCTTCGGCACCTGCGCCGACTGCGCCGCCAAGCAGGCGGCCGGCGCCTAGCCGAAGCGGCGTCAGCCGGGGCCGGTGGACCGTACCCTGCCGACTCCGGAGCACAGCGCGGGGTCGCGCGCGACGGCCCGGCCCCCGTGGCGGGGGCCGGGCCGTCGGCGGTGCGCGGTGCGGTCAGCGCTGGGCCGGGACCTCCAGCGCCGGGTCGGCGGGGAAGTCGGCGGGCACCTCGTTGGGCAGCGCCCCGCCGAACCGGCGGTCGCGCATGGCGTACTGCTCGCAGGCGCGCCACAGGTCTCGGCGGTCGAAGTCGGGCCAGAGCACGTCCTGGAACACGAACTCGGCGTAGGCGGACTGCCAGAGCCAGAAGTTGGAGGTGCGCTGCTCGCCGCTGGGGCGCAGGAACAGGTCCACGTCCGGCATGTCCGGGTGGTACATGTACTTGCCGAGGGTCTTCTCGTTGACCTTCTTCGGGTCGAGCTTCCCGGCGGCCACGTCGGCGGCGATCGCGGCGGCGGCGTCCGCGACCTCGGCCCGGCCGCCGTAGTTGACGCACATGTAGAGGGTGACCAGGTCGTTCTCCTTGGTCTGCTCCTCGGCGACCTTGAGCTCCTGGACCACGCTCTTCCACAGCCTGGGCATCCGGCCGGCCCAGCGGATCCGCACGCCCATGGCGTCCAGCTCGTCGCGGCGGCGGCGGATCACGTCGCGGTTGAAGTTCATCAGGAACTTCACCTCGTCCGGCGAGCGCTTCCAGTTCTCGGTGGAGAAGGCGTAGAGCGAGATGTTCTTCACACCGAGCTCGATGGCGCCCTTCATCACGTCGAGCACCACGCTCTCGCCGACCTTGTGGCCCTCGGTGCGCGGCAGCCCGCGCTCCTTGGCCCAGCGGCCGTTGCCGTCCATCACGATCGCGACGTGCTCGGGAACCAGCTCGCCGGGGATCTTCGGCGGCCGGGCGCCGCTCGGGTGCGGGTCCGGGGCCCGGAACTCACGCTTGCTGCTGGCGCCGAACAGCCGTGCCATGGTCACTTCTCCACGTATCTCATCGAGCGGATGCCCCGCTCCAGGTGCCACTGGAGGTAGGCGGCGACCAAGCCGCTGCCCTCCCGCCAGTACCGGGGTTCACAGGCGTCCGCGGTGTGCCAGTCTCCGGACAGCAGGGCGCCGAGCAGAACCAGTGTCTCAGGGGAGGGTACGGCACAGCCAGGCACTCGGCAGTCCGCGCAGAGCACCCCGCCCGCCTGCAGCGAGAAGAAACGGTTCGGGCCCTCCAGCCCGCACTTGGCGCAGTCGTCGAAGCTCGCGCCGTACCCGTTGACGGCCAGCGAGCGCAGCAGGAAGGCGTCCAGCACCAGGTGCGAGGCATGGCTGCCGGCCGCCAGCGTGCGCAGCGCGCCGACCAGCAGCAGGTACTGCTGGACGGCGGGTTCGCCCTCGTTCTCGGCGAAACGTTCCGCCGTCTCCAGCATCGCGGTGCCGGCGGTGTAGCGGCCGTAGTCGCCGACGATCCCGCCGCCGTAGGGGGCGATGGTCTCCACCTGGGTGCAGAGCGGCAGCGAGCGGCCGACCAGCTCGCTGCTGCGGCTGAAGAACTGCACGTCCACGTGGGAGAACGGCTCCAGCCGGGCGCCGAACTTCGACTTGGTCTTGCGCACCCCGCGGGCCACCGCCCGGACCTTGCCGTGCTGGCGGGTGAGCAGCGTGATGATCCGGTCCGCCTCGCCGAGCTTCTGGGCGCGCAGCACGACGCCGTCGTCACGGAACAGACTCATGCGCCCATTCTCCCCCACCCGGTGGGGCGCCCGGACCTCCGGCCGCGCCCGCCCGGCGCAGGGACGGCCGTGAGCCCGCGCCGGGCGCGTACGGGGGGATGCCGGCGCGGGTTCACGGGGGCGGGCCCGGGGGCGGGGGGAGTACCCGGGGGCCCGGCTCGGAGGTGGAGCGGGAAGGGTCAGTGCGAGGTGCGGGTGGCCGCCTGCAGCAGCCCCGTCACCACCTCGTCGGGCAGCCGCAGGCAGCAGCCCACGGCGGCCAGCGCGGCGCGCTCGGCGGGCTGGTAGCGACCGTCGGCAAGCGCGATCCGGGCGCCTTGGAGGACCAGCCGCTCGCGGCCCTGCTGGGCCAGGTGCGGCGCCAACGGCTCCAGCGCGGCGTGCAGTTCGACCATCAGGCCGGTGCCGAGCGCGAGCTCGGCCGCGGCCGTGGAGACCTCGCCGTAGCCGGAGAGCGCGGCCAGCGCCGCCAGCACCTGCATCTCGCCGCAGTCCTCGAAGCCGGCCGTGCGGACCAGCTCGCAGGCCTCCGCCCGGGCCGCCGCCGAACCCGCTCCGCCGGCCGCCAGCATGGCCAGCGCGACGGTGTACTGGGCGTCCCGGAGCATCCCGGTCAGCCGCACGCAGGTGGGCTCCTCTAGGCACTCCAGGCCGTACCGGCCACGGCAGTTGGTGCACTGCACGCTGGTCAGCACCGGTCCCAGCGGGAGCAGTGGCAGATCGAGCAACCGCAGCCACCGCCGGCCGTGCTGCCGGCGGTAGTTGCGGTCGCCGCCGCAGCCCGGGCAGAAGAAGTCACCGAGCACATCCGTCCGCCACCTCGGGCGAACACCCCACAACCGTGTCACGGCGCCAACTCCCCAGACTTGGCAGGCGGCCTGCACGACGACGGGCAGGTCTCGCGACCCGGTCCGGGGGCCGTCCCACCGACCCTCGGCTCCGGTCCACCGATGGTGCCACGGTTGCCTGCGGGTGTCAGCACCCCGAACGGGTGCCGAACCAAAAAAATGTGGCCCAGGACACATCCTGGGCCACACCTGTGTCGCACCTGGACGTCAGCTGCGAGCGCTCCGGTTGACGGCGCTGATGATCGCCTTCAGCGAGGCGCGGACGGTGTTGGCGTCGATGCCGACGCCCCAGCGGACCTGGCCGTCCACCGCGCACTCCACGTAGGCGGCGGCCAGCGCGTCGCCGCCCTCGCTCAGCGCGTGCTCGGCGTAGTCCAGCACCCGGACGTCCACGCCGATCCCGGCCAGCGCGTCGGTGAAGGCGGAGACCGGGCCGTTGCCGCTACCGGTCAGCTCGGCCTCGGCGCCGTCCACCAGCACGCTCACGGTCAGCGCGTCGCGCCCCTCGTCGGTGGTGAGCGCCTGCTGCTCGCGCAGCGCCAGCCGGCCCCACGGGTTCTCCGGGGTGGGCAGGTACTCGTCCTGGAAGACCGACCAGATGTCGCCCGGGGTGACCTCGCCGCCCTCGGCGTCGGTCTTGGCCTGGATGATCCGGGAGAACTCGATCTGCATCCGGCGCGGCAGGTCCAGCTTGTGGTCGTTCTTCAGCACGTAGGCGATGCCGCCCTTGCCGGACTGCGAGTTGACCCGGATGACCGCCTCGTAGCTGCGGCCGACGTCCTTCGGGTCGATCGGCAGGTAGGGCACGCCCCAGGTGTACTCGCCGACCGGCACCCCGGCCGCCGCCGCGTCCGCCTCCAGGGCGTCGAAGCCCTTCTTGATCGCGTCCTGGTGCGAGCCCGAGAAGGAGGTGTAGACCAGGTCGCCGGCGTAGGGGTGGCGCTCCGGTACGTTCATCTGGTTGCAGTACTCGTAGGTCCGGCGGATCTCGTCGATGTCCGAGAAGTCGATCATCGGGTCCACGCCCTGGGAGAACAGGTTCATCCCGACGTTCACCAGGTCCAGGTTGCCGGTCCGCTCGCCCTGGCCGAACAGGCAGCCCTCGACCCGGTCGGCGCCGGCCATCACGGCCAGCTCGGCCGAGGCCACGCCGGTGCCGCGGTCGTTGTGCGGGTGGGTGGAGAGCGCCACGAACTCACGGCGGGTCAGGTTGCGGGACATCCACTCGATCATGTCCGCGTACACGTTCGGGGTGCAGCGCTCGACCGTGGTGGGCAGGTTCAGGATGATCTCGCGGCCCTCGCCGGGCTGCCAGACGTCCATCACGCCCTCGCAGACCTCCAGCGCGAAGTCCAGCTCGGTGTCGATGAAGATCTCCGGCGAGTACTGGTAGCCGAAGACGGTCTGCTCGCCCAGCAGCTTCTCGGCGTACTCCATCACCAGCCGGGTGCCGTCCACCGCGATCGCCTTGATGTCCTCCTTGCTGCCGCGGAAGACCACCCGGCGGAACAGCGGCGAGGTCGCGTTGTACAGGTGCACGGTGGCGCGCGGCGCGCCCACCAGCGACTCCACGGTGCGCTCGATCAGGTCCTCGCGGGCCTGGGTCAGCACCGAGATCGTGACGTCCTCGGGGATCGCGTCCTGCTCGATCAGCGAGCGGACGAACTCGTAGTCGGTCGCCCCGGAGGACGGGAAGCCGACCTCGATCTCCTTGTAGCCCAGCCTCACCAGCAGGTCGAACATCTTGCGCTTGCGGGCCGGCGACATCGGGTCGATCAGCGCCTGGTTGCCGTCCCGCAGGTCGGTGGAGAGCCAGCGCGGCGCCTTGGTGATCAGCTTGCCCGGCCACGTGCGGTCCGGCAGGTCCACGGTGCCGAACGGGATGTAGCGCTGGAACGGCATGCCGGAGGGCTGCTGCCGCACGGACGCCGCGGTGATCGGGGTCGGCCGCTCGATGAAGGCGCGGGCCACGGAGGACTGCTCAGTCATGGGTGGGTCTCTCGGCTTCTCTTCGGATGCGGGCTGGTCGGGGTGAAGTCACCCGACGGGCCGACTGGTGCGGACGCACTGGTTCAGTGAATGCGCACAGCACAGAACCCCGCGGCGAGGGAGCCGGCCTCCGAATGGTCCTACAGGCCCTCGCCGCGGCAGCTAAGAAGAAGCAGCCCGTAACGCATGATGTGCCCCAGCGTAACCCAGCGGCCCCCGGGGCCGAAGCCGACCGAGCGACATTTCCACGCTTTGAGACGGCGGGATGCGTGACACCGGGTCACACATCGGTGACGCTGTGCGCCATGACGCAGCTCTGCACCATCATCCCGCCCTACCTGCTGGACCGGCTGGCGGCCCTGGGCGACGAGGCCGCGGGGCGCTCGCTGGCCGCCGACGCGGCCCTGCGCGCCGCCCGCGCCAGCCTCGCGGCGGTCCCCGCACCCGCCGCCGGCCGCCCCGGCCGGACCATCGCGGACGCCGGCCGCACCGAGCGCCTGCCCGGCCGGGTGGTGCGCACCGAGGGCGGCCCGCCGACCCCCGACCCCGCCGTCAACCGCGCCTACGACGGCCTGGGCGCCACCCTCGCCCTGCTGCTGGAGGTCTACGGCCGGCGCTCGGTGGACGGCGCCGGGCTGCCGCTGCAGGCGAGCGTGCACTACGGCGAGAAGTACGACAACGCGTTCTGGGACGGCACCCGGATGGTCTTCGGCGACGGCGACGGGATGCTGTTCAAGGACTTCACCGGCTGCCTGGACGTGATCGGCCACGAACTCGCCCACGGCGTGGTGCAGTACAGCGCGGACCTGGCCTACCAGGGCCAGTCCGGGGCGCTGAACGAGTCGGTGGCGGACGTCTTCGGCAGCCTGGTCAAGCAGTACGCGCTGGGCCAGCAGGCCGAGGACGCGGACTGGCTGATCGGCGCCGGCCTGTTCGGGCCGGGTGTGCACGGCACGGCGCTGCGCTCGCTGAAGGCGCCCGGCACCGCCTACGACGACCCGCGGCTGGGCCGCGACCCGCAGCCCGGCTCGATGGACGACTACGTGCGCACCGAGGAGGACGAGGGCGGGGTGCACATCAACTCCGGCATCCCCAACCGGGCCTTCCAACTGCTCGCGGTGGAGCTGGGCGGCCCGGCCTGGGAGCGGGCCGGCCGGATCTGGTACGACACGCTGACCAACGGCTCGCTGCGCCCGCACGCGACCTTCGCCGAGTTCGCCCGGGCCACCCTGGCCGCGGCCGGGGCGCGGTTCGGCGAGGGCCCGGTCACCGAGGCGGTGGCGGGGGCCTGGAAGCGGGTCGGGCTGGCCGTCTGAGCGGACCCCGCCCTCCTGGCGGAATCCCCAGTATTCCGGCGCAATCCGTAGCAGACTGGCGCTCATGCGCATAGAGGTGACCAGGACCGGTGGATTCGCCGGGCGCACCACCCGGGCCGAGCTGGACACGGACGCCCGGATCGACGCCCCGCACGTGCACGCACTGGCCCGCGAGGCGGTGGCCGGCGCCTCGCGGACCCCGGGCTACGGCGTGCCCGACGGCTACCACTACGCGATCGGGGTGGACGGCCGGACGGTGTACTGCGCCGACCCGAACCTGACGGACTCCCAGCGCGAGCTGATCTCCCTGGTGCTGAACCGGGGAGTCGAGCGGACCGCCTGACCCCTGGTCGGCGGTCCGCCGAACGGGCGTCAGAAACCGAGCTTGCGCAGCTGCTTGGGGTCGCGCTGCCAGTCCTTGGCGACCTTGACGTGCAGGTCGAGGTAGACCGGGGTGCCGAGCAGCGCCTCGATGTGCTTGCGGGCGGTGGTGCCGACGTGCTTCAGCCGGGCGCCCTTGGCTCCGATCACGATGGCCTTCTGGCTCTGCCGCTCGATGTAGACGTTGGCGTGGATGTCCAGCAGCGGGCGGTCGGCCGGGCGGTCCTCGCGCGGCAGCATCTCCTCGACCACCACGGCCAGCGAGTGCGGCAGCTCGTCCCGCACGCCCTCCAGGGCGGCCTCGCGGATCAGCTCGGCGACCATGATCTGCTCGGGCTCGTCGGTGAGGTCGCCGTCCGGGTAGAGCGGCTGGCCCTTCGGGAGCAGCTTGGTGAGCAGGTCCGCCACCAGGCCGACCTGCTTGTCGCCGACCGCGGAGACCGGGATGATCTCGGCCCACTCGATGCCCAGCTCCACGCCGAGCTGCTGGATCGCGATCAGCTGCTCGGCCAGCCGCTTGGAGTCGACCAGGTCGGTCTTGGTGACGATGGCCACCTTGGGGGTCTTCTTGATCTCGGCCAGTTCCTTGGCGATGAACTTGTCGCCGGGGCCGAGCTTCTGGTCGGCGGGGAGGCAGAAGCCGATCACGTCGACCTCCGCCCAGGTGCTGCGGACCAGGTCGTTGAGCCGCTCGCCGAGCAGGGTGCGCGGCTTGTGCAGTCCGGGGGTGTCGACCAGCACCAGCTGGGCGTCGGGGCGGTGCACGATGCCGCGCACGGTGTGGCGGGTGGTCTGCGGTCGGTCGGAGGTGATCGCGACCTTCGTCCCCACCAGGGCGTTGGTCAGCGTGGACTTGCCGGCGTTGGGGCGGCCGACGAAGCACGCGAAGCCTGATCGGTAGGGGGCTGCCGGGGCCTTGGAGGTGTCGCTCATGGGCACCATTCTCCCTGATCGGCCGCGGGTGACCGACCGGCACGGCCGGGTCCGCCGCAGGGGCCGGCCTCACTTCTCCTTGAGCAGCACGCCGATCAGGGTGAGCAGGGCGAGAGCGCCCGAGACGCTCGCCCAGACCACGGAGTGGGTCTCGTGCCAGCGGCCCATCGCCATCAGGATGGCGAGGAGCGCGGCGAAGAAGGAAATGGCCCCCATGCTCGGTGAGATTATCTGACTACCTCACCGACGTGGGGGCTCCCCCCGTGGAGATTCGGGCGGTGGAGACTCAGGCGGTGGTCCGGCTCCGCAGCACGCCGTCCGGGCCGGCCAGCAGCAGCGGGGTGCCCTCGCCGCCCAGGTCGCGCACCACGGCCAGGTCCACCGGGTTGGCCTCGGCCGCCTCGGTCACCACCGCGGCCGCCTCCAGACCCCTGGCCCCGCTCGCCTTGGCCATCGCCACCGCGGTCTGCACCGCCGTCAGGGTCAGCGAGGGCAGCACCACCGCGCCGGCCACGTAGGTGCGCCCGGTCTCGTCGCGGACCGCCGCGCCCTCGGCCACACCGTTGCGGGCCCGGATCGAGCGGGCCAGGGTGAGGATCTTCTGGTCTTCCGGATCAAGCTCAGTCATGGGGCCGAGCATAGGCGGCCGGGCCCACCGGACGCAGCGTGGTCCGCCGCCCCTCCGGGCTGGTCAGCCACTCCAGCTGCTCGGCGGTGCCGGTGCCGGCCACCGGGTTGAGCATCACGATGGTCAGGTCCGGACGGGCCGGCACCTTCAGCTGGGTGGACTCGAAGTGCAGCTCCCCCGCCGTCGGGTGGGCCAGCACCTTGGTCAGCTGGCCCGGCGCACGGACGTCGCCGCGGGCCCACAGCTCGCCGAACTCCGGGCTCTGCTCCGACAGCTCCGCCAGGATCCGCTGGTAGCCGTGGTCCCCGGGCCGCTCGGCCGCGGCGAGCCGGAACTGCGCCAGCACCGCCTCGGCGCCGGACGCCCAGTCCGCCTCCCGGGCCCGGTTCACCGGGTTGGTGAAGTAGGCCACCAGGCAGTTGGTGTCGGTGGTGTAGCCGAACAGCAGGCCGGCCGCGTCGTTGAAGGCGACGATGTTCCAGTACGGGTCCAGCACATGGGCCGGGAACGGCATCCAGGCGTCGATCAGCCGGCGCAGCCCGTCCGAGACCGGGGCCGGGTCGGGGGTCTGCACCGGCGGGTTGAGCCCGGCCAGCAGGTAGAGGTGGCGGCGCTCCGGCTCGTCCAGCCGCAGCACCCGGGAGACCGAGTCCAGCACCTGCGGGGAGACCGTGATGTCGCGGCCCTGCTCCAGCCACTGGTACCAGGAGACGCCCACCCCGGCCAGCACCGCGACCTCCTCGCGCCGCAACCCCGGGGTGCGGCGCCTGGCGCCGCCGTCCGGCAGGCCGGCCTGCACGGGGGTGACCCGGGCCCGCCGGCTGCGCAGGAACTCCCGCAGCTGCTGCCGGCGCTGCGCGTCGGGGTCGCTCTCCAGGACTCGGGCCTGCTGACTGGTGGTCATACCACCAGCATAAGTACGCACTCTCCACACCCGGCCCGCCCGGCCCAGGATCGAGGGCATGGCAACCGTCACCGCAACCCCTGCACCGGCAGCCCTGGGCTCCCGGTCCCGGCTCGTCCTCTTCGTCCTCTGCGCGGCCCAGTTCGCGGTCGCGCTCGACTTCTCCATCCTGAACGTGGCGCTGCCCGCGCTCGGTGCCGACCTCGGCATCGGGCAGGCCAACCTGCAGTGGGGCGTCACCGCCTTCGCGCTGCCCTCCGGCGGGTTCCTGCTGCTCTCCGGCCGGCTGGCCGACCTCTACGGGCGGCGCCGGATCTTCCTGATCGGACTGGCCGCCTTCACCGCCGCCTCGGTGCTGGCCACCGTGGCCTGGGACCCGGCCAGCTTCCTGGCCGGGCGGGTGCTGCAGGGGCTGGGCGCCGCCCTGATCGTGCCCTCCGGGATGGCCCTGCTCACCACCACCTTCCGGGAGGGCCCGGAGCGGGACCGGGCGCTCGGCGTCTCCGGACTGCTGCTCTCGCTCGGCTTCACCGCCGGCATGCTGCTCGGCGGGGTGCTCACCCAGGCCCTCGGCTGGCGCTCCACCATGGCGCTCAACGTGCTGATGGGCGCCGCGGTGCTGGCCGGCGCTCCCAGGCTGCTCACCGAGTCCCGGCTGCCCGAGCGGCCGCGGATGGACGTGCCCGGCGCGGCCACCATCACCGGCGGCCTGCTGGCACTGATCTACGCCCTCTCCACCGCCGCCCAGACCGGCTTCGGCCACGCCGACGTGCTGGCCGGCCTGGCCGCCGGGGTGCTGCTGCTGGCCGCCTTCGGCTGGATCGAGTCGCGCGCCGCGCAGCCGCTGGTCTCGCTGCGGGTGCTGCGCCGGCGCACCGTCGCCTTCGGCAACCTCGGCGGCCTGGTCACCTTCGCGATGATGAGCTCGGTGATCTTCCTCAGCACCCTCTACCTGCAGCAGGTGCTGCGGCTGGGCCCCGGCGAGTCTGGTCTGGTCTTCGGGGTGATCGGGCTGGCCGCCGCGCTCGGCGGGACGGTCGCACCGCGGGTGGCCGGACGGATCGGCGCCCCGCGCACCCTGCTGGCCGGCCTGCTGATCCAGGCCGTGTTCACCGCGGCGATGCTGGGCATCGGCGCCGGGGGCGGCACCTGGCTGGTGGTGCTGGCCGGCTCGATCGCCTGCTTCGGGCACCTGTGGGCGATCGTCGCCTACAGCATCACCGCCACCTCCGGCCTCGGCGACGAGGAGCAGGGGCTGGCCACCGGACTGGTGACCAGCACCCAGCAGGTCGGGCTGACCGTCGGCATCCCGCTGCTCTCCGCGCTCGCCTCCTCGCGGATCGACGGGCTGCGGGCGGCCGGGCACTCCTTCGCCGAGGCCACCCTGGGCGGGGTGCGGCTGGGACTGGCCACCGACGCCGCCGTGGTGGCCGCCACCGCGCTGCTCGCCGGCCTCGGGCTGCGGGCCTGGCGGCGGGTCGGCTGAGCCGCCGTCAGTCCTCGGCGGCCGCCTCCCCGTGCGCCGGATCCTCGCGGTGCACCGGGGCGGCCAGCACGGTGCCGATCCGGTTGCGGCGCCCGGCGGAGCTCTCGGCGGTCAGGCTGATCGCCGTCAGCCCGGCCGGGCCGTCGGCCTCCGGCACCGGGATCTCGCAGGAGGAGCCCGGGATCGGCACCCGGCCCAGGTTCTTGGCGAGCAGGCCGCCGACCGTCTCGACGTCCTCGTCGACCAGCTCGATGCCGAACAGCTCGCCCAGGTCCTCGACCAGCAGCCGGGCGGTGATCCGGTAGCTGCCGTCGCCCAGGTCCTCCACCGGGGCGGTCTCCCGGTCGTACTCGTCGGTGATCTCGCCGACGATCTCCTCCAGCACGTCCTCGATGGTGACCAGGCCGGCCGTGCCGCCGTACTCGTCGATCACGATCGCCACGTGCGAGCGGATCTGCTGCATCTCGCGCAGCAGGTCGCCGGCCGGCTTGCTGTCCGGGATGAAGACCGCCGGGCGCATCACGGTGTCCACCTGCTCGGACTCGGACTCCCGGTTCACGTGGGTGAGCCGGACCAGGTCCTTCAGGTAGACGATGCCGACCACGTCGTCCTCGTTGTCCCCGACCACCGGGATCCGGGAGAAGCCGGAGCGCAGCGCCAGGGTCAGCGCCTGGCGCACCGTCTTGTGGCGCTCGATCATCACCAGGTCGGTGCGCGGCACCATCACCTCGCGCACGATGGTGTCGCCCAGCTCGAAGACCGAGTGCACCATCCGGCGCTCCTCGTCCTCGATCAGGTCGTCCTTCTCGGCCAGGTCGACCAGCGCCCGCAGCTCGGCCTCGGAGGCGAACGGGCCCTCCCGGTACCCCTTGCCCGGGGTGAGCGCGTTGCCCAGCAGGATCAGCAGCCGCGGGATCGGACCGAGGATCCGGGCCAGCGGCAGCAGCACGTAGGAGGAGGCGGTGGCGGTGGTCAGCGGGTGCTGGCGGCCGATGGTGCGCGGCGAGACGCCGACCGCCACGAAGGAGACCAGCACCATCACGCCGAACGCCACCAGCACGCCCTGCCAGGTCTGCTGGAAGCTGCGCACGCAGACCACGGTGACCAGCACCGCGGCCGCCACCTCGCTGGCCACCCGGATCAGGGTGGCCAGGTTGAGGTAGCGGACCGGGTCGGAGGCCATCGCCAGCAGCCGCTGGGCGCCGCGCCGGCCGTGCCGGACCGCCTCCTCCGCGCGGAACCGGGAGACCCGGGAGAGGCCCGCCTCGGCGCAGGCGGCCAGCCACCCGAGCATCACCAGCAGGAAGGCGCCGACCAGGAAGCTCGTACTATCGCCGCTCATCGCCGCGGGTCAGTGGGTGGTGGGGGCCGGGGAGATCCCCGACAGCCCGCGACCGGCCCGCCAGTCGTCGAGGATCCGCTTCTGCAGGCCGAACATGACCTGCTCCTCCTCGGGCTCCTCGTGGTCGTAGCCGAGCACGTGCAGCACCCCGTGGACGGTGAGCAGCTGCAGCTCCTCGTCCATCGAGTGCTGCGAGGGCGCGGCCAGGCCCTGGGCCTTGGCCACCTCGGGGCAGAGCACGATGTCGCCGAGCAGGCCCTGGGGCAGCTCCTCGCCCTCCTTGCCCGGACGCAGCTCGTCCATCGGGAAGGACATCACGTCGGTCGGACCGGGCAGGTCCATCCACTGGATGTGCAGCTGCTCCATCGCGTCGCTGTCCACCAGGATCACGGACAGTTCGGAGAGCGGGTGGATCCGCATCTTGTCGAGGGCGTAGCGGGCGACGTCGAGGATGGCCTCTTCGTCGGCCTCCCACCCGGACTCGTTGGCGATGTCGATGGACATTCGGGGACTCGGCTCAGCTTTCGGTGCGATGGGGCTGTCGGGGCGCGCGGCCTCGGGGGCCGCGCGGGGCCGCCTTGCGGGGAGCCGGGGCGGCCTCGTCGGCCTCCGCGGCGTCCCAGCGCTCGTAGGCGTCGACGATCCGGCCGACCAGCTTGTGGCGGACCACGTCGGTGCTGGTCAGGATCGAGAAGTGGATGTCCGGGACGTCGGCCAGGATCTCCTGGACCACCTTGAGACCGCTGCGGGTGCCGCCCGGCAGGTCGATCTGGCTGGTGTCACCGGTGACCACGACCTTGGAGTTGAAGCCGAGGCGGGTCAGGAACATCTTCATCTGCTCGGGCGAGGTGTTCTGGGCCTCGTCCAGGATGATGAAGGCGTCGTTCAGGGTCCGGCCGCGCATGTACGCCAGCGGGGCGACCTCGATGGTGCCGGCCGCCATCAGGCGGGGGATCGAGTCCGGGTCCATCATGTCGTGCAGCGCGTCGTAGAGCGGGCGCAGGTAGGGGTCGATCTTCTCGTAGAGGGTGCCGGGCAGGAACCCGAGCCGCTCGCCGGCCTCCACCGCCGGGCGGGTCAGGATGATCCGGTTGACCTCCTTGGCCTGCAGCGCCTGCACCGCCTTGGCCATCGCCAGGTAGGTCTTGCCGGTGCCGGCCGGGCCGATCCCGAAGGTGATGGTGTGCCGGTCGATCGCGTCGACGTAGGACTTCTGGTTGAGGGTCTTCGGGCGGATCGTCCGGCCGCGGTTGGAGAGGATGCTCTGGGTGAAGACGGCGGACGGGCTCACGTCCTCGGCACCGCTCTTCAGCATCGCGATGGACCGCTCCACCGAGTCCTCGGTCAGCGGCTGGCCGGTGCGCAGCACCAGCATCATCTCGTCGAAGAGCTGCTTCACCAGCGCGATGTCGGCCCGGGCGCCGGTGGCCGTGACCTCGTTGCCGCGCACGTGGATGTCGGTGTCGGGGAAGGAGCGCTCGATCACCCGCAGGAGGGAGTCGGTGGCACCGAGGAGGGTGACCATCGGGTGCTTCTCGGGGATCACGATCCGGGCAGTCGAGCCGTCGCCGCCCTGGGCGCTGGTCTGTGCGGTGTCACTCATCGGTTCGCTCATGGGTCGGCGCTGGGGCCTGCTTCATCCCATCCGTGGTCTCGGGGTGACGCTCGGGTCGTCCGGGGTCACCAGGGTACGCCGCGCAGGTGTTCGCTGTGGCACGGCCCGATCGATGGTGCGCCACGGACGGAGGTGGCGCCAGCGCTTTTCCACGGGCGGCGGCGGTCACCGGCGCCGGGGCGGGACCGGCACCCGGGCCAGGTCCTCGGCGACCACGATCTCGCCGTCGAACTGCTCGCGGGCCTCGGCCAGGTGGCCCGAGAGGTCGGGGTAGCGCTGCGAGAAGTGGGTCAGCACCAGGGTGCGGACGCCGGCCGCCGCGGCCGCCCGGGCCGCCTGGCCGGCGGTGAGGTGGCCGTGCTCCTTCGCCAGTCGCGCCTCGGCGGCCAGGAAGGTCGCCTCGATCACCAGCAGGTCGGCGCCCTCGGCCAGCTGCTCCACGCCCTCGCACATCCGGGTGTCCATCACGAAGGCGAACCGCTGGCCCGGGTGGGGCTCGCTCACCTCGTCGAGGGTGATGGTGCGGCCGTCCAGCTCGACCGCGGCCCGCCGCTGCAGTTCGCCGACGATCGGGCCGCTGAGGCCGAGCGCGGCCAGCCTCTCGGGCAGCATCCGCCGCCCGCCGGGCTCGACCAGCTGGTAGCCGTAGGAGTCCACCGGGTGCGACAGCTCCACCGCCTGCACGGTGAACGGCGCCCCGGGCAGCGGCAGCGGACCGGCCGACCGGATCGGCGAGGGCAGCAGCCGGGCCGTCTCGTGGTAGGCCGTGGCGTACCGCAGCCGGTCGAAGTACTCCTGGCCGCTGGCCGGGTAGTGGCAGGAGACCGGGTGCGGCACCCGGTCCAGGTTGATCCGCTGGATCACCCCGGCCAGGCCCAGGCTGTGGTCGCCGTGGAAGTGCGTGACGAGGATCCGGGTCAGGTCGGTGGCCGAGACGCCGGCGTGCACCATCTGCCGCTGGGTGCCCTCCCCCGGGTCGAAGAGCAGCCCCTCGCCGTCCCAGCGCAGCAGGTACCCGTTGTGGTTGCGGTGCCGGGTCGGCACCTGGCTGGCCGTGCCGAGGACGACGAGTTCGCGGTTGCTCACGGGGGCTCCGGGGTTGAACGGATCCTGGACTCAGGTCCGGCCGGTCAGACCAGGCCCTCGTGGAAGTCGCCGCCGCCGAGCACGTGGACGTGCGCGTGGAAGACGGTCTGGCCGGCGCCCGCACCGGTGTTGAAGATCATCCGGTAGCCGTGGTCGGCGATCTTCTCGTCGGCGGCGACCGCGGCGGCCTCGGTCAGCAGCCCGGCGGCCAGCTCCGGCTCGGCGGCGGCCAGCGTGGCGGCGTTCGGGTAGTGCGTCTTGGGGATCACCAGCACGTGGGTCGGAGCCTGCGGGTTGATGTCCCGGAAGGCCAGCGTGGCCGGGGTCTCGCGGACCACGGTGGCCGGGATGGCGCCGGTGACGATCTTGCAGAAGACGCAGTCGGGGTCGAGCTGGTCGGCCATGAGTCGGGCTCCGGTGGTCGGCGGTGCGGCGGACACCCCCGGCCGCGGGGCCGGGGGTCTGACGTTCCGCCAACCTACCGGACTCGACGGCCCGTCAGGGCAGCGGAGGAGGGGTCCTGGCGGGCTGCTCGGCCAGCTTGGCGAGCGCGATCCGGACCGCCTCGGCGAGCTGCGGATCCTCGCCGGCCGCCCACTCGTGCGGGGCGATCGGCACCTCCACGTCCGGGGTGACGCCGCGGTTCTCCACGCCCCAGCCGTAGCCCTCCAGCCAGATCGCGTACTTGGGCTGGGTGACGCCGGTGCCGTCGACCAGGCTGTAGCGGTGGTCGATGCCGATCACCCCGCCCCAGGTGCGGGTGCCGACCACCGGGGCGATGCCCAGCGCCTGGATGGCGGCGTTGACGATGTCGCCGTCGGAGCCGGCGTGCTCGTCGGCCAGCGCCACCAGCGGGCCGCGCGGGGCCTCGCCCGGGTAGCTGTCCGGGGTGGCCAGGTCGCGGCCCACGCCCCAGCCGACGATCCGCCGGCTCAGCTTCTCGATGATCAGCTGCGAGGTGTGGCCGCCCCGGTTGCCGCGCAGGTCGACCAGCAGGCCCTCCTTGGCCACCTCCACCCGCAGGTCGCGGTGGAGCTGGGCCCAGCCGGCACTCATCATGTCCGGCACGTGCAGGTAGCCGAGCCGGCCGCCGGAGAGCTCGCGGACCGCGGACCGCCGGCCGGCCACCCAGTCGTGGTAGCGCAGCGCCTCGTCGTCGGCGAGCGGGACGGCCACCGGGTACCGGACCGTGCCGTCGGCGCGGCGGACCGTCAGCTCCACCGGCTGGCCGGCGGTGCCGGCCAGCAGCGGGGCCGGGCCGGTCACCGGGTCCACCGGGCGGCCGTCCACCGCGAGCAGCGCGTCGCCCGGGCGGATCGCCACCCCGGGCTGGGCCAGCGGGGAGCGGGCCCGCGGGTCGGAGGACTCGCCGGGCAGGATCCGGGCGATCCGCCAGACCTCGCCGTCCCGCTCCAGGTCGGCGCCGAGCAGGCCCTGCGGGCGGAAGGCGTGGCCGCCGCGGCCGGGCGGGCTGACGTAGCAGTGCGAGGTGCCCAGCTCGCCGACCACCTCCCAGAGCAGGTCCACCAGGTCGTCGTGCGAGCCCAGCCGCTCCACCAGCGGGCGGTACCGGTCCAGCACCCCGGTCCAGTCCACGCCGTTCAGGTCGGCCCGCCAGTAGTTGTCGCGCATCAGGCGGCCGTTCTCGTCGAACATCTGCCGCCACTCGGCCGCCGGGTCCACGGTGACCCGCAGCCGGGCCAGGTCCACCCGGGTCTCGTCCTCGTCACCGGGCTTGCGGTCGGCGGGCACGATCCGCAGCTCGCCGCCGTCCAGCACGGCCAGCCGGCTGCCGTCGCCGCTGACCTGGAAGCCGTCGAGGCTGTCGGCCAGCTGCTCGACCCGCAGCTTGCGCAGATCGAACCGCTCCAGCACCGGGCCGGGGCGCTCGTCCTCCGGGGTGGCCGCGTCGTCGCCCAGCTCCCCGACCACCGGGTACCTGGTCCAGAGCACGCCGTCCTTGGCCGCCCGGAGCACCCCGAAGCGGCCGCCCTCGACCGGGAACGGCACGATCCGGTCGGCCAGGCCCGCCAGGTCCACCTCGGTGCGGGCCGGCTGCTCCTCGGCGGGCTCCCCCGCCGCGCCCTCGCCCTCCGACTCGGACTCGGACTCGGACTCGGGCTTCTCCGGCTTCTCGGCGGACTTGTCCTCCTCGCCGTCGGCCGGGCGGCCCAGCCGCTGCGGACCGAACGGGGAGGGGGTCTCGGCGGCCAGCGTGATCAGGTACGGGCGGGCGCCGGTGGGGAAGCCCAGGTCGAAGCTGTGCGCGTCGTAGACCGGGTCGAAGTTGCGGGCCGAGATGAAGACCAGGTGGCGGCCGTCGGCGGTGAAGACCGGCGAGGTGTCGTGGAAGCGCTGCGGGGTGGCCTCGGAGACCGTCCCGGTGGCCAGCTCGGCCAGCATGATCTGCCGCAGCGACCAGGGGCCGAGGGCGGGCTGGGACCAGGCCAGCCAGTCCGACTCGGGGGCGAAGGCCAGGCCGCTGACCTCGCCGTCCCGACTGCGCGCCAGCTCGGTCACCGTGCCGTCGGCCAGGGTGACCAGCAGCACCCGGCCGTCGTGCGAACCCACCGCGGCCAGCCGGCCGTCCGGCGAGACGGTCAGCCCGAGCACCCTGCCGAGCTGCCCGGCGGCCAGCCGGTGCCGCTCCCCGCCGAGCACGTCCGGGGCGTACTCCAGGGCGTCGTCGCCCTCCGCGTCGGTCACCCAGAGGGCGCCCTGCGGGGCGTCCTCGCCGGTGGACGGGACCACCCGGGCCAGCCGGTTGCGCACGCCCGGCGCCTCGGCCAGCACCCGGGCCGGGCCCTCACGGTGGGTCAGCCAGTGCACGGTGCCCCGGACCACCACGGCGGCGGCCCGGGCGGTGGCGTCCGGCGCCGCGGTCTCCACCCGGCCGGCGGCGGCCAGCGGGTGGCTGCGGCGGCCGCTGCGCGGGCCGGCCGGGGTGACCGCCAGCCGGCGCGGCCGCGCGCCGCCCTCCAGGCTGTCCAGCAGCCAGAGGTCGCCGGCGCTGTGCCAGACCACCCGGGTGCCGTCGGTGCTCGCGTTGCGGGCGTAGAACTCTCCCCCAGCCTTCGGCCGGGAGGTGCCCCCACTGTCCGGGGTGTGGCGGCGCAGGTCGGTGCCGTCCGGGAGGCTGGAGTAGAGGTGGCCGCAGCCCTCGTGGTCGCTCAGGAAGGCCAGCCGGCCGGCCACCCAGAGCGGGGACTCGATGTTGCCGTCCAGCTCCTGGTGGATCCGGGTGAACTCGCCGCCGGTGCTGCCGATCCACAGCTTGCCGGCGGTGCCGCCGCGGTACCGCTTCCAGCGGGCCGGCTCCAGGCTGAAGGAGGAGAGCAGCAGCGCCCGGTCGCCCTCCGGCTCCAGGGCCAGCCCGCCGATCGGTCCGTAGGGCAGCCGGCGCGGGCTGCCGCCGTGCAGCGGGACGGCGAAGGCCCAGGCCTGGCGGCTGGTCGGCTGGCCGGCGCTGGTGATCGCGATCGGCTCGCCCTGCGGGGTCCAGCCGCGCAGCAGGGTGCGGTTGGTGCTGCCCCAGTGGGTCAGCCGGCGGGCCTCGCCGCCGTCCGCCGGGGCGGCGTAGACCTCGGCCGAGCCGTCCCGGCTGGAGGTCCAGGCGATGGTGCGGCCGTCGGGCGAGAAGAGCGGATGGGAGACCGGGGAGCGGTCGGCGGTCAGCCGCCAGGCCCGGCCGCCGTCGAGCGGCGCGAGCCAGACGTCATCCTCGGCGACGAAGGTCACCAGGTCGCCGTGGAGATGGGGATGGCGCAGGTAGGCGCCGCCGGTGGAGATGCTCTCGGAGTCCGTCACCTCGTCAGGTTATGCACCGCCAGGGCACCGGGACCACCGATTCCCGGGAGCTTGCCGGGGAGTGGGGAGGAAGACCTGTTCACGTGCTTGACGCGGCGATGACGGGGAGTCGGCGCTGCGTGACGGCGGTGGGCCGGGCCGGTGGGCCGGGCGCCCGGCGGGCGGGCGGGGCCCACCGGCCCCGGGAGGTCAGGACCAGCGGCCGGTGCGGCCCAGCAGCAGCGCGCCGGCGGCCACGCCGGCCGTGGAGGTGCGCAGCACCGAGGCTCCCAGCCGGTAGGGGCGGGCGCCGGCCTCGGCGAAGGCGGCCAGCTCCTCGGGGCTGATGCCGCCCTCCGGACCGACCACCAGCACCAGCTCGCCGCCCGTCGGCAGCTCGGCCGTGGCCAGCGGCTCGGCCCCCTCCTCGTGCAGCACCGCGGCGAAGTCGGCGGCGGCCAGCAGCGGGAGCAGCTGACGGGTGGTCACCGGGTCGGCCACCTCCGGGAAGCGCAGCCGGCGGGACTGCTTGCCCGCCTCCCGCGCGGTGGCCCGCCACTTGGCCAGCGCCTTGGCGCCGCGGTCGCCCTTCCACTGGGTGATGCAGCGGGCGGCCGCCCAGGGAACCACCGCGTCCACGCCGACCTCGGTCATGGTCTCCACCGCCAGCTCGCCGCGGTCGCCCTTGGGGAGCGCCTGGACCACGGTGATCCGCGGGCCGGGCGCCGGCTCGGTGCGCAGCTCGGCCACCTCGACGTCCAGCGCGTCCTTGCCGTGCAGGGCGGCCACGGTGCCGAGGACACCCAGGCCCTGACCGTCGGTCAGGGTGACCTGCTCCCCCGGCTCCAGGCGCTTCACGGCGACGGCGTGCCGCCCCTCGGCGCCGTCCAGCCGGACCAGGCTGCCGGGCGCGGCCGCGGTCAGCCGGGCGGAGTCGACGACGAAGACGGGTGCGGTCATGGCTGGCTTTCCGGAGGTGGGTGGGAGTGGGCGTGGGAGAGGAGGGGCCGCGCCCCCAGCGGCACCAGGGCGACCGGTGGGGGGCGAACGGCACGGGGGCCGGCGGGGCTGGTCAGCCCACCTCCGGCCCCCGGTGCGCCCGCTTCCGGGGCGACGGAGCCTCAGCGCCCGTTGAAGGCGTCCTTGAGCCGGGAGAACAGCCCCTGCTGCCCGGGCGCGAACTGGCCGGAGGGCCGCTCCTCGCCGCGCAGCACCGCGAGCCGGCGCAGCAGGTCCTCCTGCTCGGCGTCGAGCTTGGTGGGCGTCTGCACCTCGACATGCACTATCAGGTCGCCCCGACCGCCCCCGCGCAGGTGGGTGATGCCCCGGCCGTGCAGCGGGATGGACTGGCCGGACTGGGTGCCCGGGCGGATGTCCACATCCTCCGGGCCGTCCAGGGTCTGCAGCGGCACCTGGGTGCCGAGCGAGGCGGCCGTCATCGGGATGGTCACCGTGCAGTGCAGGTCGTCACCGCGGCGCTGGAAGGTCGTGTGGCTGGTCTCGGCGATCTCCACGTAGAGGTCGCCGGCCGGGCCGCCGCCGGGGCCGACCTCGCCCTCGCCGGCCAGCTGGATCCGGGTGCCGTTGTCGACACCGGCGGGGATCTTGACCGTGAGGGTACGGCGGGCCCGGACCCGGCCGTCGCCCGCGCACTCCGGGCAGGGGGTGGGCACCACGGTGCCGAAGCCCTGGCACTGCGGGCAGGGGCGCGAGGTCATGACCTGGCCCAGGAAGGAGCGGGTCACCTGGGAGACCTCGCCCTTGCCGCGGCACATGTCACAGGTCTGCGCGGTGGTGCCGGGGGCGGCGCCCTCCCCGTTGCAGGTGGTGCAGGTGACGGCGGTGTCGACCTGGAGTTCCTTGGTGGTGCCGAAGGCGGCCTCCTCCAGGGTGATCTCCAGCCGGATCATCGCGTCCTGGCCGCGCCGGGTGCGGGAGCGCGGACCGCGCTGGCCCGCCGCCGCCCCGAAGAAGGCGTCCATGATGTCCGAGAACCCGAACCCGGCCGCACCGGCGCCGAACCCGCCGGCCCCGCCGTTCGGCGAGAGCGGGTCTCCGCCGAGGTCGTAGACCTGGCGCTTCTGCGGGTCGGAGAGCACCTCGTAAGCGGCGTTGATCTCCTTGAACCGCTCCTGGGTCTTCGGGTCCGGGTTGACGTCAGGGTGCAGTTCACGGGCCAGGCGCCGAAACGCCTTCTTGATCTCGTCCTGCCCCGCGTCCCGTCGGACGCCGAGTACCGCGTAGTAGTCCGTGGCCACCAATGACTCCGCTTGTTCCGCTTCTAGAAGGTGCTGCTAACTGGGGTGTTGCTAAGACTCGGCGAGGATCTGCCCCACGTACCGGGCCACCGCACGGACCGCCCCCATGGTGCCGGGGTAGTCCATCCGGGTCGGTCCGATCACTCCGAGTTTGGCCACGCTCTCATCGCCCGAACCGTAACCGACCGAGACGACCGACGTGGAATTCAGCCCCTCGTAGTCGTTCTCCCGGCCGATCCGGACCGTCATACCGCCATCATTGGCCTCACCGAGGAGCCGGAGCAGGACCACCTGCTCCTCCAGCGCCTCCAGCACCGGCTGGATGGTGAGGGGGAAGTCATGGCCGAACCGGGTCAGGTTGGCCGTGCCGGCCAACATGATCCGCTCCTCGTTCTGCTCGACCAGCGACTCGAAGAGGGTGGAGAGCACCGTGGCCACGATCGGCCGGTCGGCCGGCTCGAAGGAGGCCGGCAGGTCCTCCACCAGGGCCGGCACGTCCGGGAACCGGCGACCGCCGGCCCGGGCGTTCAGCCGGGCCCGCAGATCGGCCAGGGTGGTCTCCCGGACCGGACCGGGGCAGTCCACCAGCCGCTGCTCGACCCGGCCGGTGTTGGTGATCAGCACCAGCATCACCTTGGCCGGTGCGAGCATCACCAGCTCGACGTGGCGGACCGTCGACCGGGTCAGCGAGGGGTACTGGACCACGGCCACCTGGCGGGTCAGCTGGGCCAGCAGCCGCACGGTGCGGGCCACCACGTCGTCCAGGTCGACCGCGCCGTCCAGGAAGTGGCGGATCGCCCGGCGCTCCGGGGCGCTCATCGGCTTGACCTCGGCCAGCCGGTCCACGAAGAGGCGGTACCCCTTGTCGGTGGGGATCCGCCCGGCGCTGGTGTGCGGCTGCTGGATGTAGCCGTCCTCCTCCAGCGTGGCCATGTCGTTGCGCACGGTGGCCGGGGAGACGCCGAGGTTGTGCCGCTCCACCAGGGCCTTGGAGCCGACCGGCTCCTCGGTGCCCACGTAGTCCTGGACGATGGCCCGCAGCACGGCGAGCTTGCGGTCGTCCAGGGCGAGGGCGGCGCCGGGCTCACCGCCGGTGAGCGAGCGGGCGGCGGCCGCCCGGGCGGCGGGGGTGCGGCCGGTGCGGGAGGCCGGGGCACGGCCGGGACGGCGGCCCCCCGCCGGGGCACCGCTGTCGACGGCCTCGGCGGCGACGCCCGGGGACTCGACGGTCGGGGACTCGACGGCCGCCGGTTCGCGGCCGGTCGGACGCGGGTCGGATTCGGGTTCGTCGAACATGGCACGCACCTCCCTCTTCGCGCGTTGTCCTGGTACCAGGTCCTGCACTCTCCGTAGATCGGTTGGCACTCTTGACTGAGGAGTGCCAAAACCGTACCTGCCAGTGTAAGGCCCGGGTACGACCGCAGGAACGCCCTGTCCCGGGATGCCGCGCGGATCACGTGTCGGTGCGCGCCGGGTTGGTGCCCACCGCCGGACGAAGTGGCAGCATCGATATCAATCACGACGGATGGACCCCAAGGAGCAGAAATGTCGGTCGCCGGACCCCACACCCGCTTCGCTCCCGATCGTGGTCTGACCGGGCGGATGGTCACCACCATGTTCTTGATCGGGCTGCTCTACGTAGCCTTCACCGGCGCCCTGATCGTGTTGCTCAAGGGCGCCTGGCCGCTGGTGGTGCTGCTCTCCGGCGGGCTCTTCGTCGCCCAGTTCTGGTTCAGCGACAAGATCACCCAGCGGGCGATGGGCGCCCACGAGGTCACCCCCGAGCAGTACCCGCAGCTGCACGGCACCATTGACCGGCTCTGCGCCCTGGCCGACATGCCCAAGCCGCGGGTCGCGGTGGCCGACAACGACATGCCGAACGCCTTCGCCACCGGCCGCAACCCGAAGAACGCCGTGGTCTGCGTCACCACCGGCCTGCTTCGCCGGCTGGAGCCGGAGGAGCTGGAGGGCGTGCTCGCCCACGAGCTCTCGCACGTGGCTCACCGGGACGTCGCGGTGATGACCATCGCTGGCTTCCTCGGCGTGCTGGCCGGTGCGATCACCCGGATCGCGCTCTACACCGGCATGTGGGGCGGCAACAACCGGAACAACAACAACAATGACAACACCGCGATCGCGATCGTGGTGGTCTCGCTGGTCAGCGTGGTGGTCTACGCGATCAGCTTCCTGCTGACCCGGCTGCTCTCCCGCTACCGCGAGCTGGCCGCCGACCGGGCCGCCGCCCAGCTCACCGGCCGGCCCAGCGCGCTGGCCTCCGCGCTGACCAAGGTGACCGGGCAGATCGGCGCGATCCCGACCCAGGACCTGCGCCAGGCCCAGCCCTACAACGCCTTCTTCTTCGCCCCGGCGCTGAGCGCCAAGGAGGCGGCCACCCAGCTGATGTCCACCCACCCGAGCCTGGAGCAGCGCCTGGAGCAGCTGGAGAAGATCTCCCGGGAGCTGGGGCACTGACGGGGTAGGAGTGGGGGTGACGGCGCAGCCCCGACAGCGGCGGCGGCCGGGCGGTACCGAACCGATCTGGAAGGAACGACCTGTGGGATTCCTGGACGCGCTGCTCGGACGGAGCAAGCCGGTCCGTCCGGACCTGGACCAGCTCTTCGGCCTGCCCTCGGCGGCGCTGACCCTGGAGGCCGCCGCGGGCTTCACCCCGACCGGGCTGGGCTCGGTCTGCTTCGCGGCGGTGGAGGGCGGTGCCTTCGGCGAGGTGGAGCGGCAGGTGCGGGCGCTGCTGGACGCCGACACCCCCGAGGGCGGGGTGCCGGTGGAGGCCAGCCGGGACGGGTACGGCTACTCCTGGCTGCTCGCCCGCCACCTGCCCGAGGAGCTGCCGGAGCTGGTCAACGACCTGCACGCGGTCAACAGCGAGCTGGAGGCCAACGGCTTCGGCCCGCAGCTGCTCTGCTCCCTGGTGGGCTTCCGCAATGCCGAGGGCCAGTCGCTGGCCCTGGTCTACCTGTACAAGCGCGGCACCTTCTACCCGTTCGCGCCGATGCCGGGCGGCGGGGAGCGGCGGAACAGCCCGCTGGAGATCCAGGTGAAGGCGATGCTGGGGAACGACCTGCGGGTGGAGTCGGACCTCAGCCGGTGGTTCCCGGTCTGGGGCGCGCCCGGGCTCTGAACCGGTCCTGGAAGGCGGCGGTGCGCCGGTCCCGGGCCGGGGCCGGCGCACCGCCGGGTGGTTGTCCGCTGTGCAGGTGTCAAGGAGCGGTGCTGCCGCGGCTGACGGCACGTCTGGTTTAGTTCCGTCATGCGCAGCGCTCAGTACGGCCCGGATCTGACCCCGCCGTGGAAGAGGACGACGCCGGCCCCCGAGGTGGCCGCCGAGCGGGATCTGGTGGTGGAGGAGGTCGAGACGGGCTTCTGCGGCGCTGTGGTGCGCTGCGAGAAGACCGCCGAGGGGCTGACGGTCACGCTGGAGGACCGGTTCGGCAAGCACCGGGTCTTCCCGATGGTGCCGCGCGGCTTCCTGGTGGAGGGCCGGACGGTCACCCTGGTCCGCCCGGCAGCGGCCGCACCGGCCAAGGGGCCGGCCCGGACCGCCTCCGGATCGATCGCCGTCCCGGGTGCCCGGGCCCGGGTGGCCCGCGAGTCCCGGATCTACGTCGAGGGCCGGCACGACGCGGAGCTGGTCGAGCGGGTCTGGGGCGACGACCTGCGGATCGAGGGCGTGGTGGTCGAGTACCTGGAGGGCATCGACGACCTGCCCGCGATCGTGGCCGAGTTCGCGCCGGGCGGCGGCCGGCGCCTCGGGGTGCTGGTGGACCACCTGCTGCCGGGGACCAAGGAGCACCGGATCGCGCAGCAGGTGATGGGCGGCGGGGCGGGTGGCGGTTCGCAGGGCGGGGCGGTGCTGGTGGTCGGCCATCCGTTCATCGACATCTGGCAGGCCGTCAAACCGTCGAGCGTCGGCATCCCGGGCTGGCCCGACGTGCCCTACGAAGAGGTGTGGAAGGAGGGCATCTGCCGCCGGCTGGGCTGGCCGGTGGACCCTCCGGCGGCGTGGAAGCGGATCCTGGCCTCGGTGAACTCCTTTCGCGATCTGGAACCGGCACTGCTCGGGCGGGTGGAGGAGCTGATCGACTTCGTCACCCAACCGGGGAGCTGACGCCGCTCGGCGGGACGAGGCGGGTGTCCGGGTGCCCGGAGGGCGGGGCCGCGGGGACGCCGCTCACGGGGACCGGGCCCTGGACGGAGGTGTCCTCCACGCAGGCGGGGACGGTGGTGACCACCCGGGTGTAGAACAAGAAGGCCGTGGCGTTCCCGGGGAAGTGCTGGGTGCCGTGGATCAGCAGCAGCGTCTGCCCCGTGGGGATGGCGGCCGGATCGATCCGGACCGTCCCCGGAGCGTCGCCCGGGTGGGCCCAGATGCTCTGGGCCGAGGGCCCCTTGGGTGCCGGGGTGGAGCAGGCCCCCGGGACGGCGGTGGCCTCCAGGGCCACCGCGTTGATGCCGTCCGCCCGGAGCGCGGCGACGGCGGCCGGCAGGGCCGCCGGATCGTCGACCCGCACCGCCACCGTGCCGTCGGAGCCGCGGCTCACCGCGAAGGCGGCGGAACCGCCCTCGTCGGCGCTCAGGGCGCTCGGCAGGGCCACTGCGCCGACCGCGGCCGCGACCACCCCCGCCACGGCGAGCGGCAGGCGCCGGTGGCGGAACCCGGCGGCCAGGCGGAAGACCGGCCGGCCGGCCCGGAAGGCGTCGTGCAGCGGAGCGGCGGCCGGCCGCCGCTCCGCCTCCCTGGCCGCCGCCAGGAGGGCCAGCTGCTCGCCGAGGCGGCGCTCGAAGTTGCTGGTGGTGGGGCGCTCGGGCTGGTCGTCGGGGGTGTTCACGGCAGGGCCTCCAAGATGGGGTCGGACTTGCCAGGGGCGGGGAGGGCGGCGGCCGCGGCGGCCGGCCTCGGCTGCTCGGCGCGGAGCAGCCTGCGGGCGCGGTACAGGCGGACCCGGACGGTGGCCTGGGCGATGCCCAGGGCCTCGGCGGCCTCGGCCGTGCTGAGCCCGTCGATGGCCACCAAGTCCAGGACGGCGCGCAGCGGCTCGGAGAGGGCGGCATGGCGTTTCATCAGCTCGCGGGCGGCGCGCTGGGCGTCGATCCGCTCCTCCAGCGCGAGGATGTCCTCCTCGCTGGCGAGCTCCCGCCCGGGAAGCCGGCCGAGCGCGCCCAACTCCCTCGCCCTGCCGCGGGCGTGGTCGGTGATGACGTTCCGGGCGATGCCGATCAGCCAGGCGATCGGCTTGCCCTTCTCGGGCCGGAACTGGTCGGCGGCCACGAAGGCGGCGGTGAAGATGTCCGAGGTCAGGTCGGCGGCCAGGTGCGGATCGGTCACCCTGCGGGTGACGAATCCGAGGATGTCCTTGACGTGCTGTTCGTAGAAGGCGGCGAAGCCCTCCGAGGTGGTGAGGTCGGGCGGCGGTGCGATGGCACCACCGCCCACCAGAGTGGTGTCGCGATCACGGCTGAGCACTGGGGTCTCGCTCCCTGATCGGTGGGACCCCGTGGTCCCCTCACCCCTTCTTTGCCGATCGGCCCCGAAGCGTTTCATCGGCGGCGGGCCCCGACCCGCAGGGCAGCCCGCCCGGTCGGCGGAACCCGGCGCGCCGTCAGTCCACCAGGTCCCGCACCACCGCGTCCGCCAGCAGCCGCCCGCGCAGCGTCAGCGCCGCCCGCCCGGCCGCGAACGCCCCGCCCTCCAGCAGCCCGTCCGCCAGCGCCCGTTCGGCCGCCGCCCGGCCGGCCGGCGCCAGCAGCTCCAGCGGGCAGCCCTCGACCAGCCGCAGCTCCAGCAGGATCCGCTCCACCCGCCGGTCCTCCTCCCCCAGCACCTCGCGCCCCTGCCCCGGGGTGCGGCCGTCGGCCAGCGCCCGGGCGTACGCGGCCGGGTGCTTGGCGTTCCACCAGCGGGTGCCGCCCACGTGGCTGTGCGCCCCCGGCCCCGCGCCCCACCAGTCGGCGCCGGTCCAGTACAGCTCGTTGTGCAGGCAGCGGGCGGCCTCACCGGTGGCCCAGTTGGAGACCTCGTACCAGGAGTAGCCGGCCGCGCTCAGCGCCTGCTCGGCGATCAGGTAGCGGTCGGCGTGCACGTCGTCGTCGACCATCGGCAGCTCGCCGCGCCGGATCCGGGCGGCCAGCCGGGTGCCGTCCTCGACGATCAGCGAGTAGGCCGAGACGTGGTCGGGCCCGGCGCCGATCGCGGCGTCCAGCGAGGCCCGCCAGTCCTCGTCGGACTCCCCCGGCGTCCCGTAGATGAGGTCCAGGTTGACGTGCTCGAAACCGGCCGCCCGGGCCTCGGCCACGCAGGCCTCCGGCCGGCCGGGGGTGTGGTGCCGCTCCAGCACCCGCAGCACGTGCGGCCGGGCGCTCTGCATGCCGAAGGAGATCCGGTTGAAGCCGCCCTCGCGCAGCTCGGCCAGGTACGCCGGGGTGACCGACTCGGGGTTGGCCTCGGTGGTCACCTCGGCGTCCGGGGCCAGCCCGAACTCGTCCCGGACCGCCGCCAGCATCGCCACCAGGTCGCGGGCCGGCAGCAGGGTGGGGGTGCCGCCGCCGAGGAAGACGGTGCGCACCGGCAGCTCGGCCGCGCCCAGCACCCGGCGGGCCAGCCGGACCTCCTCGACCAGGTGGCTCGCGTAGTTCTCCTGCGAGGCGACCGCGCCGGAGCCGTGCAGCTCGGTGGCGGTGTAGGTGTTGAAGTCGCAGTAGCCGCAGCGGCTGGCGCAGTAGGGCACGTGCAGGTAGAAGCCGAACGGCCGCTCGCCCAGGCCGGCCAGGGCGTGGGCGGGCAGGGAGCCGTCGGTGGGCAGGGGTTCGCCGTCGGGGAGTGCGGAGGGCATGGCTCCATTGTCCGGCACGGCGGCGGTGCTCCCGTCCCACCCGGGGACGGGAGCAGCGGCGGTCACGCCTCGTTGGCGCCCGCGTACATCTCACTGACCTCGGCGGCGTAGACCCGCTCCACCACCGGCCGCTTGATCTTCAGGCTCGGGGTCAGCTCGCCGTGCTCGATGTCCAGGTCGCGCGGGAGCAGGGTGAACTTCTTGATCGTCTGCCAGCGCTGCAGCTCGGCGTTGAGCTTGCCCACGTAGCCCTCGATCAGCCCCCGGACCTGCGGCGAGGTGACCACCTCGCGGTAGGTCTTGCCGGTCACGCCGTGCTCGGCGGCCCAGGGCATGATCACCGGCTCGTCCAGGGTGATCAGCGCGGTGCAGAAGTTGCGGCCGTTGCCGATCACCAGGATGTTGCTGACGTACGGGCAGACCGCCTTGAACTTGCCCTCGACCTCGCTGGGCGCCACGTACTTGCCGCCGGAGGTCTTGAACATGTCCTTCTTGCGGTCGGTGATCCGCAGGTAGCCGCCCTGGGTGAGCTCGCCGATGTCGCCGGAGTGGAACCAGCCGTCCGCCTCCAGCACCTCGGCGGTCTGCTCGGGCAGGTTGTGGTAGCCGCTCATCACACCGGGGCCGCGGAGCAGGATCTCGCCGTCCTCGGCGATCCGCACCTCGCTGCCGGCGAACGGGATGCCGACGGTGCCGACCCGGAAGTCCTCGACCCGGTTGACGATGATGCCGGCGCTGGTCTCGGTGAGTCCGTAGCCCTCCAGCACCGGCACGCCGACACCGGCGAAGAAGTAGGCGATCTCGGGCGCGAGCGCGGCGCTGCCGGAGACGGCGCCGCGCATCCGGCCGCCGAAGGCCGCGCGGATCTTCGCGTAGACCAGCCGGTCGGCGATGGCGTGCTGCAGGGACAGGCCGAGCGGGGCGCTGTCCCGGCCGGTGGTGACCCGGTTCTCCTGGGTGACCTGGGCCCACTGCCGGGCGACCCGGGCGGCCCACATGAAGATCTTGTACTTGGCGCCGCCCTCGGCCCGGGCCTTGCCGGCGATGCCGTTGTAGACCTTCTCGAAGACCCGCGGCGCGGAGGCCATCACGGTGGGCTCGATCATCGGCAGGTTGTGGATGATCCGGTCCACCCGGCCGTCCACCGCCATCACGTGGCCGGTTCTGACCTGGCCGGCGATCAGCGACTTGCCGAAGACGTGGGAGAGCGGCAGCCACATGTAGTGGGTGTCGTCGGGGCGCAGCAGCCCGCTCTCCTCCTGGGCCACGCCCTGGTAGGACCAGGCGTCGTGGGAGAGCCGCACGCCCTTGGGCCGGCCGGTGGTGCCCGAGGTGTAGACCACGGTGGCCAGCTGCTGGGCGTCGATCCCCTCGACGGTGCGCCGCACGGCCTCCGGCTCGCGGGCCAGCAGCGCGCTGCCGCGCCGCTCCAGCTCGGTGAGCGCGATCACGGACAGCCCGTCGACGGCCGGCGCCTCGGCGGGCATGTCGAAGACGATCACGGTGGTCAGCTCGGGCAGGTTCGCCCGCTCGGCGACGGCCTTGGCGAGCTGCTTGGCATCCTCGGCGAAGAGCACGGTGCAGCCGGCGTCGGCGATGATGTAGCCGGTCTCGTCGGCGTTGGTGCTGGGGTAGACGGTGGTGACGGCGGCCCCGGCGCACATCACGCCCAGGTCGGCGAGGATCCACTCGACCCTGGTCGAGGAGGCCAGGGCCACCCGGTCCTCGGGGCGGACGCCCAGGTCGAGCAGTCCGGCGGCGATGGCGAAGACCCGCTCGGCGGCCTGTGCCCAGGTCAGCGAGTGCCACTGCTCGGCTCCCGGCGCACCGTCCGCCGCCTGCGCGTCGACCGCAACGGGGTACCGGTACGCCGGCTGGTCAGGTGTGGCCTCTACCCTGCTGAGGAACATGTGGGCCACGGAGGCCGGGCGCCCGGCGATCGTGTCGGAGCCGATGACGGACTGCGCTGTGCTCAACGGGACCTCCGGGGGACCTGGTGGCCGAGGGTGGACGCCGGACGAGGGGTGGGGGTGGGTCGTCCAACGGCTTGTTAACCGGCGAGTAATTGACTGGCGAGTAACAAGACTGCGGACAGCTTAGGCCCGTCAGGGCCCGAAGGTAAGGGGGCAGACTTCCTGACACACCAGGCCGGGGCCAGTGCAGGCCCCCGTGCGCAGGACCGCCGATCCGGTCACCGGACCACCGGGCGCCCGCTCCGAGCCCCCCGCGGGGCCCGTGCCGTACATACCAGAGGAACGAGAACGAGGGTGCGAATCCTCCCGCCGACAACGAGAGTGTCCGAGTGCTGATCCGAGTCCTCAGGGCCCATCTGGGGCCTTACAAACCACAGATCCTGGTGCTGATGCTGCTCCAGTTGATCTCCACGATAGCTGCGCTCTACCTCCCGACGCTCAACGCCGACATCATCAACGACGGCGTGATCAAGGGCGACACCGGCTACATCATGCAGACCGGCGGCGTGATGATCGGCGTCTCGCTGGTCCAGGCCGTCTGCTCGATCGGTGCCGTCTACTACGGTGCCCGGACCGCGATGGCGGTCGGCCGGGACATCCGCGCCTCGGTCTTCCAGCGGGTGCAGAGCTTCTCCGCCCGGGAGCTCGGCCAGTTCGGCGCGCCCTCCCTGATCACCCGCACCACCAATGACGTCCAGCAGGTGCAGATGCTGGTGCTGATGACCTTCACGCTGATGGTCGCGGCCCCGATCATGTGCGTCGGCGGCATCATCATGGCGCTCAACCAGGACGTGCCGCTCTCCGCCCTGCTGGTGATCCTGGTCCCGCTGCTCGGCTCGATCGTGGTGGTGCTGGTCCGCAAGCTCCGCCCGTCCTTCCGCAGCATGCAGGTGCGGATCGACTCGGTGAACCGGATCATGCGCGAGCAGATCACCGGCATCCGGGTCATCCGGGCCTTCGTCAAGGACGGCCACGAGAAGGAGCGGTTCGCCGGCGCCAACGACGACCTGACCGCCGTGACGCTGCGCACCGGCCGGCTGATGGCCTTCATGTTCCCCTCGGTGATGCTGGTGGTCAGCCTCGCCGGGGTCGCCGTCTCCTGGTTCGGCGCCCACCGGATCGCCTCCGGCGGGATGCAGATCGGTGCGCTGATGGCGTTCCAGTCCTACCTGATGCAGATCCTGATGAGCGTCATGATGGCCACCTTCATGTTCATGATGGTGCCGCGCGCCGAGGTCTGCGCCGAGCGCATCGTCGAGGTGCTGGACACCGAGAGCAGCGTGGTGGCGCCGGTCGCGCCGGTGACCGAGCTGCGCGCGCACGGCCACCTGGAGCTGCGCGGCGCCGACTTCCGCTACCCCGGTGCCGAGGCCTCGGTGCTGCGCGGCATCGACCTCGTGGCCCGGCCGGGCGAGACCACCGCGGTGATCGGCTCCACCGGCAGCGGCAAGACCACGCTGCTCGGCCTGATCCCCCGGCTCTTCGACGCCACCGGCGGCCAGGTGCTGGTCAACGGCACCGACGTCCGCGAGATCGCCCCCGACCTGCTCGCCCGCACCGTCGGCCTGGTCCCGCAGAAGCCCTACCTGTTCAGCGGCACCATCGCCAGCAACCTGCGCTACGGCCGGCCGGACGCCACCGACGAGGAGCTGTGGGCCGCGCTGGAGACGGCCCAGGCCCGGGACTTCGTCGCCAAGCTGGACGAGGGGCTGGAGGCCCCGGTGGCCCAGGGCGGCAGCAACTTCTCCGGCGGCCAGCGCCAGCGCCTGGCGATCGCCCGGACCCTGGTGCGCCGCCCGGAGATCTACCTCTTCGACGACTCCTTCTCCGCGCTGGACTACGCGACCGACGCCAGGCTGCGCGCCGCGCTCAGCCTGGAGACCGCGGACGCCACCGTGGTGATCGTCGCCCAGCGGGTCAGCACGATCCGCGAGGCCGATCGGATCATCGTGCTGGACGAGGGTGCCGTGGTCGGCACCGGCACCCACCACGAGCTGATGGCCGACAACCCGACGTACCGGGAGATCGTGCTCTCCCAGCTCACCGAGCAGGAGGCGGCGTGACCACCCCGCAGCGGCCCAGCCGCTCCCAGGAGGCGGCCGCCCGGCGCGGACCGGCCGGCCCGGGCCGTTTCATGAGCGGCCAGGGCACCGAGAAGTCGCTCGACTTCAAGAACAGCAGCCGGCGGGTGCTCGGCCTGCTCAAGCCCGAGCGGGCCACCATCGCGGGCGTGATGCTGCTCGTCGCGTTCAGCGTCGCCTGCAACGTCGCCGCGCCCAAGCTGCTCGGCCGGGCGACCAACCTGATCGTCCAGGGCGCGATCAGCCAGAAGTTCCACAGCCAGCAGCAACTGGACGCGGCGATCGCCCACGGCGGCAAGATGTCCGCCCTGCTGCGCTCGCTGCACCTGGTGCCCGGCAAGCCGATGGACTACGACGCCATCGGCGTCGTGCTGCTCTGGGTCGCGCTGATCTACGTGGCCTCGGCGGTCTTCGGCATCGTGGCGGGCCGGCTCACCGCGCTGGCGATCAACCAGACCGTCAACCGGCTGCGCGCCGACGTCGAGGCCAAGCTGTCCCGGCTGCCGCTGAGCTACTTCGACAAGCAGCCGCGCGGCGAGGTGCTCAGCCGGGTCACCAACGACATCGACAACATCGGCCAGTCCATGCAGCAGAGCATGGGCCAGCTGGTGAACTCGCTGCTCACCGTGGTCGGCGTGCTGGCGATGATGTTCTGGATCTCCTGGATCCTCGCGCTGATCGCGCTGGTCTCGGTGCCGGTCTCGATCGTCGTGGCGGCCCGGGTCGGCAAGAAGGCCCAGCCGCAGTTCGTCGCCCAGTGGGCCACCACCGGCAAGCTGAACGCACACATCGAGGAGATGTACACCGGCCACACCCTGGTCAAGGTGTTCGGCCGGCAGCAGGAGGCGGCCGCGGTCTTCGAGCGGGAGAACGAGGCGCTCTACACCTCCGCCTTCAAGGCCCAGTTCATCTCCGGCATCATCCAGCCCTCGATGTTCCTGGTCAGCAACCTCAACTACGTGCTGGTCGCGGTGGTCGGCGGCCTGCGGGTGGCGAGCGGCCAGCTCTCCATCGGCGACGTGCAGGCCTTCATCCAGTACTCCCGCCAGTTCAGCCAGCCGCTCACCCAGATGGCGAGCATGGCCAATCTGGTGCAGTCCGGGGTGGCCTCGGCCGAGCGGGTCTTCGAACTGCTGGACGCCGAGGAGCAGACCCCCGAGCCGGAGCACCCGCTGCGCCCGGCCGAGCTGCGCGGCCTGGTCTCCTTCGAGGACGTGGCGTTCCGCTACGACCCGCAGAAGCCGCTGATCGAGGACCTGTCGCTGAAGGTGGAGCCGGGCCACACGGTGGCCATCGTCGGCCCGACCGGGGCCGGCAAGACCACGCTGGTCAACCTGCTGATGCGGTTCTACGAGGTGACCGGCGGCCGGATCACCCTGGACGGGGTGGACATCGCCGCGATGTCCCGCGAGGAGCTGCGCTCCGGCATCGGCATGGTGCTGCAGGACACCTGGCTGTTCGGCGGCAGCATCGCCGAGAACATCGCCTACGGGGCCACCGGCGCCACCCGCGAGCAGGTGGTCGAGGCGGCGAAGGCCGCGCACGTGGACCGCTTCGTCCGGACCCTGCCGGACGGCTACGACACCGTGATCGACGACGAGGGCACCGGGGTCAGCGCGGGCGAGAAGCAGCTGATCACCATCGCCCGGGCCTTCCTGGCCCAGCCGTCGATCCTGGTGCTGGACGAGGCGACCAGCTCGGTGGACACCCGCACCGAGGTGCTGATCCAGCGGGCGATGGCCCGGCTGCGCAGCGGCCGGACCAGCTTCGTGATCGCCCACCGGCTCTCCACCATCCGGGACGCGGACGTGATCCTGGTGATGGAGAACGGGTCGATCGTCGAACAGGGCTCGCACCACGAGCTGATCGCCGCCGAGGGCGCCTACGCCCGGCTCTACCAGGCGCAGTTCGCCCAGGCCGTGGCCGAGCAGGACTGACGCCGGGGACGGCACGCGAAAGCCCGAGGGCCCGTCAGCTGGAAGCTGACGGGCCCTCGGGCTGCCGGGCGCCGGCTACTTCTTGGCGTCCTTGGGGGCCTCGGCGTCGGTGGACAGCGCGGCGATGAAGGCCTCCTGCGGGACCTCCACCCGGCCGACCATCTTCATCCGCTTCTTGCCCTCCTTCTGCTTCTCCAGCAGCTTGCGCTTGCGCGAGATGTCACCGCCGTAGCACTTGGCGAGGACGTCCTTGCGGATCGCGCGGACCGTCTCGCGGGCGATCACCCGGGAGCCGATGGCCGCCTGGATCGGCACCTCGAACTGCTGGCGCGGGATCAGCTTCTGCAGCTTGCCGGCCATCATGACGCCGTAGTTGTAGGCCTTGTCCTTGTGCACGATGGCGGAGAAGGCGTCCACCGCGTCGCCGTGCAGCAGGATGTCGACCTTGACCAGCTGGGCGGTCTGCTCGCCGATGGGCTCGTAGTCCAGCGAGGCGTAGCCGCGGGTCTTGGACTTCAGCTGGTCGAAGAAGTCGAAGACGATCTCGGCCAGCGGCAGGGTGTAGCGCAGCTCCACCCGGTCCTCGGAGAGGTAGTCCATGCCCTGGAGGTTGCCGCGGCGGGACTGGCAGAGCTCCATGATCGCGCCGACGAACTCGTTCGGCGCCAGGATGGTGCCGCGCACCACCGGCTCGTGGACCTCGGCGATCTTGCCGGTCGGGAACTCGCTCGGGTTGGTGACGGTGTGCTCGGTGCCGTCCTCCATCACCACCCGGTAGACCACGTTCGGCGCGGTGGAGATCAGGTCCAGGTTGAACTCGCGCTCCAGGCGCTCGCGGATGATCTCCAGGTGCAGCAGGCCGAGGAAGCCGCAGCGGTAGCCGAAGCCCAGCGCCACCGAGGTCTCCGGCTCGTAGACCAGCGCGGCGTCGTTCAGCCGCAGCTTGTCCAGCGCGTCGCGCAGCAGCGGGTAGTCCGAGCCGTCCAGCGGGTAGAGGCCGGAGAAGACCATCGGGCGCGGGTCCTTGTAGCCGCCCAGCGGCTCGGTGGCGCCCTTGACCATCGAGGTGATGGTGTCACCGACCTTGGACTGCCGGACGTCCTTCACACCGGTGATGATGTAGCCCACCTCGCCGACGCCCAGGCCCTCGGCCACCTTCGGCTCCGGTGAGATGACGCCGATCTCCAGCAGCTCGTGGGTCGCGCCGGTGGACATCATGGCGATCCGCTCGCGCTTGGTGAGCTGGCCGTCGACCACCCGGACGTAGGTGACCACGCCGCGGTAGGAGTCGTAGACCGAGTCGAAGATCATCGCGCGGGCCGGGGCGTTCTTGACGCCGACCGGGGCCGGGATGGTGTCGACGATGTGGTCCAGCAGGTCCTCGACGCCCAGGCCGGTCTTGGCGCTGACCTTGAGCACCGACTCCGGGTCGCAGCCGATGATGTGCGCGATCTCGGCCGCGTACTTCTCGGGCTGGGCGGCCGGCAGGTCGATCTTGTTGAGCACCGGGATGATGGTGAGGTCGTTCTCCAGGGCCAGGTACAGGTTGGCCAGGGTCTGCGCCTCGATGCCCTGCGCGGCGTCCACCACCAGGACGGTGCCCTCGCAGGCCGCCAGGGAGCGGGAGACCTCGTAGGTGAAGTCGACGTGCCCCGGGGTGTCGATCATGTTGAGGATGTGCGTGCTGCCCTCGTTGGCGCCGCTGCGCGGGGCCCAGGGGAGGCGGACCGCCTGCGACTTGATGGTGATGCCGCGCTCGCGCTCGATATCCATCCGGTCGAGGTACTGGGCGCGCATCTGCCGGGGGTCGACGACGCCGGTGATCTGCAGCATCCGGTCGGCGAGCGTCGACTTGCCGTGGTCGATGTGGGCGATGATGCAGAAGTTGCGAATCAGCGCCGGGTCGGTACGGCTGGGCTCTGGCACATTGATGGGGGTCGCGGGCACCTTGGTCCGATTCTCCGTGAGGTCCGGGGGCCGGACGCTGAGGTCCGATGGTCCGATCTCGTCCGATCGAGGGCCCCGTTCCGAAGACAGGGGTCGTTCCATATCCTCCCACGCCCCGGGGGGACCGTGCCGGTTTGGGGGCGCTGGGCGGGCCCTGGTACCGTAGGCGGCTGCACCGCGCTTCGGCATGCCCTCTCAGCTGGTCCGATGCGCACGGTGCGCACCCTGTTCCACTGATGACTGACAAGACTGAGGCACTTTCGTGGCGAACATCAAGTCCCAGATCAAGCGCAACAAGACCAACGAGAAGGCGCGCCTGCGCAACAAGGCCGTCAAGTCGGAGCTGAAGACCGCGCTGCGCAAGGCCCGTGAGGCCGCTGCCGCCGGCGAGACCGAGAAGGCCGTGGAGCTCGCTCGCGCCGCCTCGAAGAAGCTCGACAAGGCCGCCTCGAAGGGTGTCATCCACAAGAACCAGGCCGCCAACAAGAAGTCGGCGATCACCAAGCAGGTCGTCGCCGCCTGAGCATCGCGCTCCGGCTTCGGCAGCTGCGGTTCGAGCAGTACTGCTGAGCACCACTCCCAGCTCCACCGCCGCGGGACGCCTCCGGCCCTCTACCCGGACTCCCGCGACGCGCACCACCACGCACCGCACGCGGCCTGCGTTCGCCACGCGGGTGCGGTGCACAGCTTCACGAGAGGCGCTGCGCCTGGTCCCCTCCCCGGGGACCGGCGCGGCGCCTCTCGGCGTTTCCGGCGCTGGGGTGCGCGGCAGTGCCGCTGTGGCGCGTCAGTACTGGCGGGCGCCGGCGCGGGCGGCGCGGGCCACCGTGACCACGGCACGCTCCAGGGCGTAGGCCGGGTCGTCCGAGCCGCCCTTGACGGCCGCGTCGGCCGCCGCGATGGCGGTCAGGGCGGCGGCCACGCCGTCGCCGGTCCAGCCGCGCATCTGCTGGCGGACCCGGTCCACCTTCCACGGCGGCATGCCCAGCTCGCGGGCCAGGTCGGCGGGGCGCATCGAGCGGTCGGCGGTGGCCAGCCGGCCGATGCTGCGCACGCCGGAGGCCAGTGCGTAGGTGATGCCGGTCGGCGGCTGGCCGACGGCGAGCGCCCAGCGCAGCCGCTCCAGCGCGTCGGCCGCGCGGCCGGTGACGGCCAGATCGGCCACCTCGAAGCCGGTGGCCTCGGCCCGGCCGCTGTAGTAGCGGGCCACCACCCGCTCGTCGATCGGGCCCTCCACGTCGGAGGTCAGCTGGCTGCAGGCGGCGGCCAGTTCGCGCAGGTCACCGCCGAGGGCGTCCAGCAGGGCCTGGCAGGCCTCCTGGGTGGCGGACCGGCCGAGCACCTTGAACTCGCCGCGGACGAAGGCCAGCCGCTCCCCCGCCTTGGTCATCTTGGCGCACTGCACCTCGCGGGCGCCGGCCTTGCGGGCCGCGTCCAGCAGGCCCTTGCCCTTGGCGCCGCCGGCGTGCACCAGGACCACGATCACCTCGTCCGCCGGGGCGGCCAGGTAGGCCTTCAGGTCCTTGACCGAATCGGCAGCCAGGTCCTGGGCGGCCCGGACCACGATCACCTTGCGCTCGGCGAAGAGCGAGGGGGTGGTCAACTCGGCCAGGCCGCCCGGCTGCAGGGCGCCGGGGGCGAGGTCGCGGACGTCGGTGTCCGGGTCGGCCTGCCGGGCCGCGGCCACCACCTGGGCGACCGCGCGGTCCAGCAGCAGCTCCTCCTGGCCGACCGCGAGGGTCAGCGGGGCGAGCAGGTCGTCGGGTGCGCTCTTCCTGGCCATCGCGTACCAGCATCCCACGGGCTGCGGACACAATGGTCCGATGAGCACGCACGACGACCACCCCACCGACCGGCTTCCGGCGGGCCGGCTGCTGCTGGTCCTGGCCGACCGCGACGCGGCCGAGGAACTGGCGGAGGAACTGACCGAGCGCTGGCCGGCGCTCGGGGTGCCCCAGCTGGTCCGCGACTCGCTGGCGGGCGAGGACGACGCCGAGGACGCCCAGTGGCTGGTGGTGCTCGAGGAGCCCTGGGACGGCTGGCAGGCAGGGACGGTCGCGGCGCTGGACGAGCTGGTGGGCGGCTACCAGGGGTGGCGCGAGTCCGAGTGAACCCGGGCGACGGGCCCGAAAACCCGTTGCCCGCGCCCGCCGGGGCGGGGGACGCTGCCCCGCATGACCACCGAGGACTCCTCCGAGCGGCCCGCGGGCGCCGGCACCGACGCACCGCCGGCCGAGCTGGCCGCCTTCTTCACCGGCGGCCGGCTGACCGCCGTGCCGCGCAAGCCGGCCCGCCGCCTGCAGGTGCTGCTGCACCTCACCGAGACCCTGTTCGCGCCGGAGCGCCGGTACTCCGAGCCGGAGGTCAACGAGGCGCTGCGCGGCGTCCACGAGGACTACTCCGCGCTGCGCCGCTACCTGGTGGAGGCCCGGCTGCTGGTGCGCACCCGGGACGGCAGCAGTTACCGGCGCGGCGAGCCGGCCGGGTCGGCGGGCGCCGCCTGATCACCCCTCCTCCTCGGGCCGCGGGTGGGTGACCGCCCGCAGGGTGGCCGGGGAGTCGCCCAGCACCGCGATGTCGCCCGCCCGGTCGGTCCGCAGCACCGTCGCGCCCTGTGCCCGCAGCCGGTCGACGGTGCGCGGGGCGGGGTGGCCGTAGGAGTTGCCGGCACCGACGCTGATCAGCGCGAGCCGGGGGTGCAGGGCGCGGGCGAGCGCCCAGTCCTGGTTGGCGGAGCCGTGGTGGGCCACCTTGAGCACGTCCACCGGCCGGGGGCGGGCGGTGCGCAGCAGCTCGGACTGGGCGGCCGGTTCGAGGTCGCCCAGCAGTGCGAACCGCAGCGAGCCGGCGGTGACCAGCAGGCTGACGCTGGCGTTGTTCGGCCCGGTCGCCGCCGCCCCCAGCGGGCCGGTGGGCCAGAGCACCTGCCAGGAGAGGCCGGGCCCGGCCGAGCGCCGCTCGCCCGGCGCCACCCGGAGCACCGGCACCCCGGCGGCCGCCGCCGACTCCCTGACCCTGGCCGCCTCGGCCGCGGGCTCGGCCAGCGTGGTGGTCTCCACCGCGCCCACCGACCGGTGGCGCAGCACGCCGGGCAGGCCGCCGCTGTGGTCGGCGTGGAAGTGGGTGAGCACGACCAGCGGCACCCGGACGATCCCCAGGTCGCGCAGGCAGCCGTCGGCCGCGCCGGGATCGGGGCCGGTGTCCACCACCACGGCGGTGTCCGGACGGTCCGTCAGCGGCAGCACCAGCAGGTCGCCCTGGCCCACCGAGCACATCACCAGCCGGGCGCCGGCGGCCGGCCAACCCGTGGCGATCCGCACCAGGGCCGGCGGGCGCAGCAGCAGGAGCAGCAGGCCGACGGTGAGCGCTGCGGCGAGGGCGCGCCGCAGCCGGCGGCGGCCGGGGCGGGACGCGGTGGCCGGATCGAGCAGCGAGGGCGGGCGGGGCGCGGCCTGCTCGGCGCCGGCGGGCGCCGGCAGGCGCTGGAAGGGGCGGGCGGGGAGCAGCAGCCGGGCCGCGTAGCCGGCCGCGGCCAGGGCCAGCACCAGGGTCGCCGCGCCGCGCCAGCCGGGTGTCCAGGCGATCTCGGCGCCGGGCAGGGCGGCGCCGGCCCGGGCCACCAGGGCCAGCCAGCCGGTCGGGTAGCCGGCCATGCCGGCCAGGAAGGCGGCGGCGGGGGCGCAGAGCGGGGCGGCGGCCAGGGCGGCGAAGCCGAGCAGGGTGGCCGGGGCGACGGCCAGCTCGGCCAGCACGTTGCACGGGATGCCGAGCAGGCTGATCCGCGGGGCGAGCAGCACCGCCGCGGGGGTGCAGAGCACTTGGGCGGCGGCGGCGCAGGCCATCCCCTCGGCGAGGTGGTGCGGCCAGCCGCGCGCGTGCAGCGCCCGGGCCCAGCGGCGGCCGAGGGTGAGCAGGCCGGCGGTGGCCAGCACCGAGAGCAGGAACCCGTAGGAGCGGGAGAGGAACGGGTCGAGCAGCAGCAGCGCCAGGACGGCGGCGCAGAGCGCGGAGAGCGCCTGGCGGGGCCGGCCCAGGGCCAGCCCGAACAGGCTCAGCAGGCCGGTGGCGGCTGCCCGCAGCACGCTCGGGTCAGGGCGGCAGAGCGTGACGAACCCGAGGACCAGCGCGATCCCGAGCAGCGCGGCCAGCCGGAGCGGGATGCCCAGCAGCGCGGCCAGGCCGCCGCGCTCGGCGGTGCCCGCGAGGGCCGGGGCGCCGAGCAGCAGGGCCAGCACGATCGAGAGGTTGGAGCCGCTGACCGCGGTGATGTGCACCAGGTCGGTGGCGCGGAAGGCCTCGTCCAAGTCCTCCGGCATCGCCGAGGTGTCGCCGACCACCAGGCCGGGCAGCAGGGCCCGGGCGTCGGCGGGCAGGCCCGCACAGGCCTCCCGCAGGCCGGCCCGCAGCCGGCCGGCCAGCCGCTGCACCCGGCTCGGTGCCGCGAGCGACTGCGGCGGCCCGCTGACGGCCAGCGCGGCGGCCGTGTCGGACCCGCCCTCGGCGCGCTCGGGCAGCACCCGCGCCAGGGTGCGGACCCGGGCCGAGGGCAGCAGCGGCTGCCACGCCGCGGTCTCCCGGTCCGGAACCAGCACCGTGACCGGGGTGCGGGTCCGGGTGGTGGCACCGGCGCTGGTGCGCACCCGGTCCGCGGTCGCCTCGACGACCAGCAGCGGGCGGCCCCGGTCGGAGCCGTGCGCGTGCGAGGTGCGCAGGTGGGGGTCGCCGGTGACGGTGAGGTCCACGGTGACCACGGGGGTGGCGGCCGGCCCGGTGTGCGGGGCGGCCGCAGCCGCCGCGAGGGCGGGGAGCGGGCCGCGGTGCAGGTCGGCGGTGTGCAGGACGGTGCAGGTGGTGGCGGCGGCGCCGGTCAGCAGGACGGCGGCGGCGAGCCCGGCGGCGCGGTGCGGACGGGGGGCGGATCGGGTGCGGGCCAGGCCGAGCAGGAGGGCGGCGAGGCCCGCGGCGAGCGCGGAGGCGGTGAACAGGGCGGTGGTGGGCCGGGTTTCCGCGCCGAGCAGCAGGACGGTGACGGCCCAGGCGGCGAGGACGGGGAGGACCAGCCGGAGGTCGGGAGCGGATGACTGGGGGTCAGGGCCGAGGCGGCGGTGGCCACCGGCGGGCGCGGTGCGGGTCGGCATCGGGGGCATCGGGGCTCGGAGGGGGTGACGGTCTGCCGGGCGGATGGTCGGGTCGGTCGGGGTCAGAGGGTGAGCAGTGGCCTCAGCTCGGCGTACTTCCGAGCCCCGATGCCGCTGATCTCGCGGAGCTGTTCCAGGGAGCGGAACGCGCCGTGCTGGGCGCGGAAGTCGAGGATGTGACGGGCCAGCACCGGGCCGATGCCCGGGAGGGCGTCCAACTGCTCCAGGGTGGCCCGGTTGACGCTCACCGGGCCGCGCGGTCCGGAACCGGGCTGGGCGGCGGCCCCGCCCGCCGGGCCGGGGACGCCGACCAGGACCTGCTCGCCGTCCACCAGGACCCGGGCGAGGTTGAGGCCCTCGGTCTCCACCCCGGGCTGCGGGCCGCCGGCGGCGCGGAGCGCGTCGGCCACCCGGGAGCCGGCCGGGAGGGTCAGCAGGCCGGGGCGCAGGACCTTGCCCGCCACGTCGATGACGACCGGCGGTGCGGCCGGGTGCGCGGGTTCGGCGGACTGCTCGGGGTCGGCGGCGGGGGCGGGCTCGGGCGCCGCCGCAGCCTCCTCCGGCTCGGTGGCGACGGCGGCGGGCGCGCTGCGGGCGGACTTGCCGGCCAGCGCGGGCAGGGCGACCGGCTCGGGCCGGCCGATCCAGAAGTGCTGGACGGCGTAGGCCACGGCGAGCAGGAGCAGCACGCCGAGGCCCAGCACGGCCTTGCGGTCGGCCCAGAGCAGCGGGTGGAGGACGGCCGGGAGCCTGAGGCTGCGCCGCTTCCGGCGGACGGTGGTCCCGGAGTCGTGATCCGGGTCGTGGTCGAGGGTCACGGCGGGCTCCGGGGTGGGCGGGCTGAGGTCCGCGACGGCGGCAGGCGGTTCGGGCTCGGGATCCGGGGCGGTCGCGAGCGGCGGCAGGGGCGGCAGCGCGGCGGGCTTGGTGCGCCTGCCGTAGCCATGGGGCCAGCCGTCGGGCACGGGCGGGTGGGACGGCTGCCCTACGGCGGCGGGCTGAACGGCCTCGACCGGGTCGGACCCGCTGACGGGGCCGCTGACGGCCTCTCGGCCCGGCGGCGCCAGCGCGCCCGGGAAGAGGTGCACCAGGCGCGCCCGGATCAGCGCATCGGCAGCACGCCGCCGTGCGGCGGGCGTTCGCAGCCGCCCGGCGAGGCCGTCCCCGGCCCGCCAACGAGCCGAAGCGGCACGCGGCCTGCGGGCGGGACGGGCGCGGGGAAGGGTCGGACGCCGGACGGCGCCGGACGGAGCGGGCGCCTGGAACGACTCGGGCGGAGCAGCGGTGAGCGTCATGCCCCAGACGCTAGGAGCCCCGCCCGGCGCCGCCCACCGACAACCGCGAACCTGTGGACAACCCCGCCCCTGTGGACAACTGACGCAGCATCAACCAGTTGATCAGACCGGCGCGACGACCACCGCGAGCAGCCCCGGCCCGACATGGGCGCCGATCACCGCGCCCACCTCCCCCACGTACAACTCCCGCAGCCCCGGCACCCGCTCGCGCAACTGCCCGGCCAGCGGCTCGGCCCGGTCCGCGGCGGCCAGGTGGTGCACCGTGATGTCCACCGGCCGCTCCCCCGCCTCCGCCACGGCGAGCTCCGCCAGGCGCGCGATCGCCCGGGACGCCGTCCGCACCTTCTCCAGCGGCGCGATCCGCCCGCCGTCCAGGTGCAGCAGCGGCTTGACCGCCAGCGCCGACCCGAGCAGCGCCTGCGCCGTCCCGATCCGCCCGCCGCGCCGCAGGTGCTCCAGGGTGTCCACGTAGAAGAAGCCCCGGGTGCCGGCCGCCCGCAGCTCGGCGGCACCGGCCACGGCCGCCAGGTCGAGCCCGGCGTCCCGCGCCTCCGCCGCGGCCAGCACCGCGTAGCCGAGCGCCATGCCGACCAGTCCGCTGTCCACCACCCGAACCGGCACGGGCGCCTCGGCCGCCGCCAGCCGCGCCGCCTCGGCGGTGCCGGAGAGCTCGCCGGAGATGTGCACCGAGACCACCCCGTCGGCACCGGCCGCCGCGGCGGCCCGGTAGGCGGCGGCGAAGGTCTCGGGGTTGGGCCGCGAGGTGGTCAGCCGCTGCTTGGCGCGCAGCGCCTCGGCGACGTCCTTGGGCTCGATCTCCACGCCCTCGGCGAGCACGGTGTCCCCGACCGCGACGCTCAGCGGGACCACCGAGATCCGGTGCCGGTCGACCGCCTGGTGGGGCAGGTAGGCCGTGGAATCGGTGACGAGCGCGAGCTGGGCGGACATGAGCCGGAGGTTACTCCTCCCGAGGTCACCCGGCACATCCGCGGCCCGCCACCGCGGCGGGCTGCGGACCGACGGGCCGTCAGTTCCCCTGCGAGCCCGGCGCCGGCTTGCGCAGCCGCTGCGCGAGGTTCCGCAGCGGCTCGCCCAGCCCCAGCAGTTCCTCCGCCGAGGGCCGCCCGCTCCCCGACCCCAGCCCGGCCCGCGGCGGCGCGCTCTGCGAGGCCGACGGACCGGCCGAAGCCGAGGCCGAAGAACCCCCCGCCGCCGGCTTCCCCTCGTCCCAGTGCCGCAGCGCCCCCGCCTCGGTCGCGATCTCCTCGCTCAGCCGGCTCAGCTCGTCCGCCGCGAACCGGTGCGCCCGGTCCTGCGCGGCCCAGCGCAGCGACTCCGCCGAGCCCGTGATCCGCCCGGCCCGCTCGCGCAGCTCGGGCAGCTTGGCGGTGATCCGCGCCGGCTCGGGCTCGCGCTCCAGCATCCGCAGCTCGCCGTCCAGCTCGGCGGCGTGCGCCTCCAGCCGGGCCAGCAGGCCGAGCGACTCGCCGAGCTGGGCGTCCGCGTGCAGCCCGCGCTCCAGCACCTCGCGGGTGCCGCCGAGCGAGGAGCGCAGGCCCAGCCGGAGCGAGGCCAGCTCGCCGGCCGGGCCGGGCTTGGTGAAGGTCTTGGCCTTCAGGGTGACGTTCTCCACCGCGCGCCGGGCCTGCGCCTCGGTCCGGTCGATCCCCTTGGCCACCGCCTTGGCCGCCTTGACGGCGGCGACCACCAGCAGCGTCACGACGGCGACTCCGAAGAGCGCGATGAGCACGACCACCACTCCGACCGCGTCGAACATCAGCTTTGCCGCCTTCCCTCCGCCACGGGCCCGTCCCGGTACCACGGTAGCCCCCGGCCACCCGTCAGTCGCCCGGTTCCGGGGTTGCGGCCGCCCGGATCAGGGCCCGTTCAGGGATGACCCTGAGGCCGCCCCGACCGCGCGCACGCATCCGGCCCGCCCCGCGCAGGCACCCGCGCAGACTGCCGAGCAGGCTGCCGCCCCGGGAACGCCGCAGGCCCGGCCGCGCACCGCGACCGGGCCTGCGGACCACCGGGCCGCCGTCAGCCGGTGACGATGTTCACCAGCTTCGGCGCCCGGGTGATCACCTTGCGCACCGGGGCCTCCCCGATCGCCGCGACCACCGCCGGGTCGGCCAGCGCCAGCTGCTCCAGCTCCGCGTCCGAGATGCCGGGCGCGACCTCCAGCCGGGCCTTGACCTTGCCCTTGATCTGCACCACGCAGACCACCGACTCGTCCACGGCCAGCGCCGGGTCCGCCACCGGGAAGTCGGCGAACGCCAGCGAGTCGGTGTGGCCCAGGCGGTGCCACAGCTCCTCGGCCACGTGCGGGGCCAGCGGCGCGACCATCAGCACCAGCGGCTCGGCCACCTCGCGCGGCGTGCTGCCGCGCTTGACCAGGAAGTTGTTCAGCTCGATCGCCTTGGCCACCGCGGTGTTGAAGCGCAGCCCGGCCAGGTCGCCGCGGATGCCGTCGATCGCCTTGTGCAGCGCGCGCAGCGTGGCCTCGTCGGCCGGCTCCTCGCTGACCACCAGCTCGCCGGTCTCCTCGGAGACGATGTTGCGCCACAGCCGCTGCAGGAACCGGAACGAGCCGACCACGGCGCGCGGGTCCCAGGGGCGGGAGACGTCCAGCGGGCCCATCGACATCTCGTACAGCCGCAGGGTGTCGGCCCCGTACTCGGCGCAGATGTCGTCGGGCGCGACGGCGTTCTTCAGCGACTTGCCCATCTTGCCCGCCTCGCGGGTGACCGGCTCGCCCTGCCAGGTGTAGCCGCCGTCGCCGGTCTCCGCGACCTCCGCGGCCGGGACCGGGAAGCCACGGGCGTCGCGGTAGACGTCGGCGGTGATCATGCCCTGGTTGAACAGCCGGTGGAACGGCTCGACCGAGGAGACGTGGCCCAGGTCGTGCAGGACCTTGTGCCAGAACCGGGCGTACAGCAGGTGCAGCACCGCGTGCTCGGCACCGCCGACGTACAGGTCGACGCCGCCGTGCGGCTTCTGCTCGGTCGGGCCCATCCAGTAGGCCTCGTTGGCCGGGTCGACCGGGGCCTCGCGGTCGCTCGGGTCCACGTAGCGCAGCTCGTACCAGCAGGAGCCGGCCCAGTTGGGCATGGTGTTGGTCTCGCGGCGGTACCTCTTGACGCCGTCGCCCAGGTCCAGCTCGACGTTGACCCAGGCCTCGTTGCGGGACAGCGGGGTCTTGGGGGTGCTGGCGGCGTCGTCCGGGTCGTAGGTGTGCGGGGAGTAGTCCTCCACCTCGGGGACCTCGACCGGCAGCATCGACTCGGGCAGCGCGTGCATCGCGCCGTCCTCGTCGTAGACGATCGGGAACGGCTCGCCCCAGTACCGCTGGCGGCTGAACAGCCAGTCGCGCAGGCGGTAGTTGACGGTGCCTTCGCCGATGCCGCGCCCGGCCAGCCACTCGGTGACGGTGCGCTTGGCGTCCACCACGCTCAGGCCGTCCAGCGAGACGCCCTCGCCGGCCGAGTTGACCAGCACCGAGTCGTAGGTGTCGAAGGCGTCGTCCCACTCGGCCGGGTCGGTGGAGCGGCCGTCGGTGGGCTGCACCACGCAGGCCATCGGCAGCGAGAAGGCCCGGGCGAAGGCGAAGTCGCGCTGGTCGTGCGCGGGCACGGCCATGATCGCGCCGGTGCCGTAGCCCATCAGCACGTAGTCGGCGATGAAGACCGGGATCGGCTTGCCGGTGACCGGGTTGGTCGCGTAGGCGCCGGTGAAGACGCCGGTCTTGACCTTGGCGTCCATCTGCCGCTCGACGTCGGACTTGGCGGCCGCGGCGGCCCGGTAGGCGGCGACCGCCTCGGCCGGGGTGTGCGCGCCGCCCTTCCAGTCGTTCAGCGTCTCGCTGGGCCAGGCGGCCGGCACGATGGAGTCGACCAGCTCGTGCTCGGGGGCCAGCACCATGTAGGTGGCGCCGAACAGGGTGTCGGGGCGGGTGGTGAAGACGGTGATCTCCCGGTCGCCGACCGGGAAGTCGACCCGGGCACCCTCGGAGCGGCCGATCCAGTTGCGCTGCTGCAGCTTGATCGCCTCGGGCCAGTCCAGCAGGTCCAGGTCCTTGATCAGCCGGTCGCCGTACGCGGTGATCCGCATCATCCACTGGCGCAGCTTGGACTTGAAGACCGGGAAGTTGCCGCGCTCGGACCGGCCGTCGGCGGTGACCTCCTCGTTGGCCAGCACGGTGCCCAGGCCCGGGCACCAGTTGACCGGCACCTCCTTGGAGTACGCCAGCCGGTACTCGCCCAGCACCTCGTCGCGCTCCACGGCGGACAGCTCGGACCAGGCCCGGCCGTCCGGGGTGGCGCGCTCGCCGGCGGCGAACTGCGCGACCAGCTCGGCGATCGGGCGGGCCGCGTCGGCGGCCGGGTCGTACCAGGAGTCGAAGATCTGCAGGAAGATCCACTGGGTCCAGCGGTAGTACTCCGGGTCGATGGTGGAGATCGACCGGCGCGGGTCGTGGCCCAGGCCCAGCCGGCGCAGCTGGGCGCGCATGTTGGCGATGGCCGCCTCGGTGGAGACCCGGGGGTGCACGCCGGTGGCCACCGCGTGCTGCTCGGCGGGCAGGCCGAAGGCGTCGTAGCCCAGGGTGTGCAGCACGTTGTGGCCGGTCATCCGCTGGTAGCGGGCGTACACGTCGGTGGCGATGTACCCCAGCGGGTGACCGACGTGCAGGCCGGCGCCCGACGGGTACGGGAACATGTCCATGATGAAGCTGTGCGGCTTGCGCGCGACCGCTTCGCCGGCCTCCGAGGCCAGCGGGCCCACCGGGTTGGGGGCGTTGAAGGTGCCCTCCTTCTCCCAGGTGTCCTGCCAACGGGACTCGATGTCGGCGGCCAGGGCGGCCGTGTACCGGAACGGCTCGGTGGTGGCCTCGGCGGCGCCGGAGGCAGGGGTCGTCTCGCTCATGGTCCTTCGAAGCTCCGTCGTGTCAGATAGCGAATCGTCAGCTGAGCGGTCGGGGGCGGGGCTCGCCGTCCGGCCCCGGTCCTTCACAGGGCGGCTCCGGAAACAAAAAAGCCCCTCGCAGGAGGGGTCGCCACGCTGACTCCGGCATGGCCCGCTCGGCTCCGCCGGTCCTGGTCAGCGCGGCCGGCTAAGGAGCAGGCGCACGGTTCGCATGGCCCAAGGCTACCCTAGGGCCGTCCCGCGGCGCCCGAGGGCATCGCGGGGCGGCCCGACGACGGGTCAGGCCAGCCGCGAGTCGCGCACCGCGACCCAGCGCAGCGAGTCCCGGATGCCGTCCACCAGACTGTGCTCCGGCTTCCAGCCGAGCAGCCGGGCGGCCCGGTCGCTGCGGGTGTAGGCACCGGCCACGTCGCCCGGGCGGCTGCCGGTCTCGGTGACCGCGACCGGCTCCTCGACCACCGAGTTGAACGCCGCGACCAGCTCGCGCACGGTGGTGCCGGTGCCGGTGCCCAGGTTGACGGCCGCGGAGCGCCCGCCGTCCAGCGCCTGGTCGAACCGCTCCAGCGCGGCGACGTGGGCGGTGGCCAGGTCCCAGACGTGCACGTAGTCGCGGATGCCGGAGCCGTCCCGGGTCGGCCAGTCGGTGCCGGTGATCCGGAAGGTCCCGCCGGTCGTGTGCGCCTCGATCAGCTTGCCGAGCGCGTGGCTGGGGTGGCGCACCTGCAGGCCGGTGCGCAGCTCGGGGTCGGCACCGATCGGGTTGAAGTAGCGCAGCGAGAGGATCCGGATCGGCTGGGTCGCGGCGATGTCGGCGAACATCCCCTCGCAGACCGCCTTGGTCCGGGCGTACGGGCTCTGCGGGTCGTGCGGCGCCTGCTCGTCCACGCTGAAGTCCGCACCGGCCGCGTAGATCGAGGCCGAGGAGGAGAAGATCATCCGCTCGCAGCCGTTGCGCAGCAGGTGCCCGGTGAACTCCAGGCTCTTGGCCACGTTCGCCCGGTAGTAGCCGATCGGGTCCGCCACCGAGTCGGGCACCACGATCAGCGCGGCGCAGTGCACCACGGCCTCGATCTCCGGGTGCTCGGCGAAGATCCGGTCCACCAGCGGGCCGTCGGCGATGTCGCCCTGGTAGAAGACCCGGCCCTCGGTGAACTCGCGGCGGCCGGTGACCAGGCTGTCCAGGATGACCGGGGTGTGCCCGGCGGCCAGGCAGGCCGTGGCGACGGTGCTGCCGATGAACCCGGCGCCGCCGGAGATCAGAACCTTCATGAGCCGCGCTGAACCCTTCGCTCGGTGTGCGGGGGCAGCCTAACGCGCGTCCCCCCTGAGCGGTGACGCGCCCGGAGCCGGGGCGGTTGCGATCAGTCGGCCGGGGCGGGCAGCGGCCGCGGGCCGTCGAACTCCCGCAGCACCCGGGCGACCAGGCCGGACTGCATGCCCGCGGCCAGGGTGCGGGCGCGGTCGGCGGTGGCCGCGGCCCGGGCCGCGTCGCCGGTGCGGCGGTAGGAGTCGGCCAGCCGGATCAGCAGCAGGGCCCGGGCCCGGGCGGCGGTGAGCTCGGCGACCGCCTCCAGCAGCAGCGGGCGGGCGTGCTTGTGGTCGTCCAGGAAGAGCCGGGAGCAGCCGATCAGGCCGGCCAGTTCGGCCCGCTCGGCGCCGCCGGGGAGCGCGGCCCAGGCCCGGTCGGCGGCGGCCTCGGCGGCCGCCCGGTCGCCGTTGCGGCCGTGCGCCAGGGCGAGCCGGCCGAGCTGGCGGGCCCGCTGGTACGGGCTGAGCTGCTGACCGGCCGCGGCCAGCGCGGTGCCGAGCAGCTCGGCCGGGTCCAGGCCGCGGCCCGCGCCGTAGTAGGTGAGCTGCACGGCCAGGCTGCCGACCACGCTGACGGCGAGCCGCGGATCGCCGGCCACGTGGGCGGCGCGCAGCGCGGCGACGTAGGCGCGCTGGGCGGCGGCCTCCTGGCCGAGGTCGGCCCCGGCCCAGCCGACCAGCCGGGCCAGCCGGCCGGCCGCGCCGTAGAGCGCCCGGCCCAGCGGCTCCTGCTCCGCGTAGCTGCCGAGCTCCAGCAGCTTGCCGACCATGGCGAGTTCGGCCCGGGCCGGCTCCAGCACCAGGCCGCCGCCGAAGGCCCGGCCGAGCCGGCGCTTGCCGGACCAGGCGGCCTGCAGGTCGGTCAGCTGATCGGCCGTCACCGGCATCGCCCCGGTGCCGCCGGTGAGCGGGGGCGGGGGCGCCGACCACTGGTCGACGGCACGGGCCAGCTCGTCGCCGCGGAACAGGTCGGTCAGCCGGACCGGCGCCACCTGGAGGCCGGCCTCGCGGAGCGCGATCTGCGCGGTCTCGGCGGTCCACGGGTCGGTGAGCAGCCGGGCCGAGAGCACCTTGGCGCCGCGGTGGCTGCCCATCCGCCCCCACAGCTGCTCGTAGGTGACGGCGATGCCGACCGCCCGGCTCAGCACCTCGCAGACCGCCTGGTCGTGCGGGGCGCGCGGGACCATGCCGCGGTCGCGCCACTTGTAGGGCGCGGTCTGACTGATCGACAGGCCCGGCGGCAGCACCAGGTTGACCTCGCGGGCCAGCCGCTCCGGGCTCCAGGCCAGCTGGTGCAGGATCCGGGCGAGCTCTTCGTTGCGGATGCGCGCGAGATCGGCCATGGCCCGACCGTAGCCAACCGTGGCCGGTTCTGGAGCACCATCGCCGGGAAATCACCTTGGGTGATCGACCCCGCCGAACGGGTCAGGGATTTCACCAGGTCTGACGCGGTAACCGACTTCTGGCGTAACCCAGGGCGGTCACTCAGCGTAGGACAGCACGCCATCCCCGATCCCGGAAGGGTCACCCTCGTGCGTTCCACAGTCCTGCTCCCCCGCTCCGGCCGCGCCACCGCCGCCCCGCCGCCCGCGAACCGCCGCCCGCTGGCCCGACGGATCGGCCGCCGGCGCGGGCTGCTGGCCGCCGCCGTGGTGGTCAACCAGCTCGCCTACGGCGCGGTCTACTCCTGGAGCATCCTCTCCGCCGGGCTGCAGTCCCCGGCCGGCAGCTTCGCGCTCGGCCGGGACGAGGCCGGGCTGCCGTTCGCCGCCGCGCACGCCGTGGTCTTCGTCGGCACCGTGCTCGGCGGACTGCTGCTGACGGTGCCCCAGCAGGCCGACGGCAGCCCGGGCCGGCGCTCCCGGCTCTCGCCGCGCCGGATCGCCGTGCTGGCCGGACTGCTCTACGCGGGCGGCTACCTGCTGGCCGGCTGCGCGCAAGGGCGGCAGGACTTCTGGCTGGTGCTGCTCGGCTACGGCGGGATCGGCGGGGTCGGCCTCGGGCTGGGCTACATCGTGCCGACCACCATGCTGCAGCGCTGGTTCCCCCGGCACCGGGCGCTGGCGGCCGGGGTGGCCACCGGCGGCTTCGGCCTCGGCTCGGTGCTCAGCGCGCCGCTGAGCCGGCTGCTGGTGGCGCACTACGCGGCCGACCCGGCCCGGGTGCTGCTGGTGCTCGGCGCGGTCTTCCTGGTCACCACGCTGACCGGGGCCGCGTTCTTCGCCGACCCGCCCGCGCTCGCCACCGTGCCCGCGCAGTCCGGCCCGCAGGCCGGTCCGGTCGGGCTGCGGCCCGGCCAGGCGCTGCGCACCGGGCGCTGGTACCTGCTGACGCTGATCCTGTTCTGCAACACCGCCGCCGGGATCAGCATGCTCTCGGTGGTGGCCCCGGCGGCGGGCAGCCTGACCGGGCTCGGCCCGGCCTGGGCCGCCGTGCTCACCGGCGTGCTCGGCGTCTTCAACACGGTGGGCCGCCCGCTCTGGGGCTGGCTCTCCGGGCGGACCGGGCTGCTGAACGCCTTCGTGCTGATGCTGCTGGCCCAGGGCCTCGGCCTGCTGGCGCTCTCCCGGGCGCACTCCCCCTGGGCCTTCCTGGCGCTGGCCGCGCTGGTCTGCCTCTGCTTCGGCGGCGGCTTCGCCACCATGCCGGCGGTGGTCTCGGAGTTCTTCGGCCTGGCCCACGCGGGCGCCGTCTACGGGCTGATGCTGATCGGCTGGGGCATGGCCGGGCTGGCCGGTCCGCTGGCGGTGGCCCAGGTGGCCGCGCGCTCCTCCTACTCGACGGCCTTCCTGGCACTCGGCGCCGTGACCGTGGCGGCGGCGGTGCTGCCCCGGCTGGTCCGCCGCCGCAGCTGACCCGCCGTCAACAACGCCGAAGGGCCGCCTCCCGATTCGGGAGGCGGCCCTTGGTGACTGTGGAGCTATGGGGAATCGAACCCCAGACCTCTTGCATGCCATGCAAGCGCTCTACCAACTGAGCTATAGCCCCGAGCATTTTTTTGCCGCCCGACCGGTCTCCCGCGGCGACAACAGTTACTTTACACGGTCCCGGGAGTGCTTCACGAATCCGTTTCCCGGCACCGCCCGCCGTGCTGGCGGGCGGTGCCGGGACGCGACGGACCCCGTGCTCCCCGGCTCAGCCGAGGTTGGCGGCGCGCCGGGTGCGGAAGGCGAAGACGGCCGAGACGGCGGCCACCACGATCATGCAGGCCGTGGTGGTCTCCAGCGCGTGGCCGGAGGCCGAGGACTTGGCCGGGTAGTTCACCGCGCTGAGGAAGACGGTGCCGAGCAGCGAGACCCCGACCACCTGGCCCAGCTGCACCATGGTGACCATCACACCGGAGGCGTCCGGGGCGTCGGCCGGCGCGACCCGGCTGAGCGCCCGGGCGAAGAGCGGGCTATAGGCGAACCCGGCGGCCACGCCGTTCACCACCAGCAGCAGCTCCAGGCCGATCCCGACCTGCCCGCCGCCGCGCATCAGCAGCCCGAGCAGCAGGTAGCCGGCCCCGCCGACCAGCAGGCCGATCATCGGCAACGGCAGGTGCAGCCGCTTCGGCAGCCGGTGCCAGTGCAGCCCGGAGAGGCCGAAGCCGACCGCCACCGGCGCGAAGGTCAGGCCGGCCTTCAGCGGCGAGTCGCCCAGGCCCGCCTGCAGGTGCATGGCGAAGGAGAAGAGGAAGCCGGAGAAGTTGAGCATGATCAGGAACATCGCCACCCCGGCCGCCGCCAGGCCCGGCGAGCGCAGCACCCGGCCGTGGATCAGCGGCTGGCCGCCGCGCTGCGCGATCCGCCGCTCGACCGCCACGAACAGCCCGAAGGCGAGCACCGAGCCGGCCAGCATCACCCAGCCCCAGACCGGCCAGTGCAACTCGTGCCCGAGCACCAGCGGCACCACCAGCAGGCCGATCGCCGCCGCCAGCACCAGCAGCCCGACCAGGTCGAGCCGGCGCTCCCGGTCCAGCGGCAGGTGCGGCAGGGTGCGGTGGCCGAGCACCAGCAGCACCACCCCGATCGGCACGTTGACCAGGAAGATCGGCCGCCAGCCGCTGCCGAACAGGTCGGCGCTGACCAGCACCCCGCCGAGCACCTGCCCGGCCACGCTGCCGCCGGCGATCACCGCCGTGTAGACGCCCAGCGCCCGGGCCCGCGGGGCGCCGGTGAAGGTCTTCTGGATCAGGCTCATCACCTGGGGGACCATCAGCGCCGAGCCGATCCCCTGGAGGAACCGGAAGCCGATCAGGGCGCCGGCCGTGGGCGCCAGGCCGCAGGCCAGCGAGGCGAGGGTGAACCCGGCCAGGCCGAGCTGGAAGAGCCGGCGGTGCCCGTACCGGGCGCCCAGCCGGGCCCCGGTGATCAGCAGCACCGCGTAGGCGATGGTGTAGCCGGCGATCACCATCTGCAGGCCGGCGCCGTTGGCGTGCAGGTCGGTGCGGATGGTCGGGGCCGCCACGTTCACCACGGCGACGTCGAGGATGGCCATGAACTGGCCGGTGAGGATCAGGCCGAGCACCACGCCCGGCCGCCCGCCGCGGGCCGCCCCGCCGGCGCTGCCGTCCGCCGGGGCGGGACCGGTCGCCGTGTGCGACCGCGCTGTCTGAAGGTCCGTCATGCCCCAAGCCTGCACCGCCGCTGATACTGGTGGTTAGAGCCTGCTGATCCTGGTACTGGCACTACCTGCCAGACCGCCGGACGGTACGTCAGGATAGGGGACATGACCGTGCTGGAGCAGTCCGCCGCCCCCGCCACCACCGCCGCCGAACCCACCCGCCGCACCGAGCTCGCCGCCTTCCTCAAGGCCTGCCGGGCCCGGGTCTCCCCCACCGACGTCGGTCTGCCGCCGGGCCTGCGCCGCCGCACCCCGGGGCTGCGCCGCGAGGAGGTCGCGCAGCTCGCCGGGGTCGGGGTCACCTGGTACACCTGGCTCGAACAGGGCCGGCCGATCAACGCCAGCGACCAGGTGATGACCGCGGTGGCCCGGGCACTCCTGCTGGACGAGGTCGAGCGGGACCACCTGTTCCGGCTGGCCGGCCTGCCGACCGCCGAGCTGTCCGACCTGATCTGCCCCTCCGTCGACCCGGCGATGCAGGTGGTGCTGGACGGCCTGACCCCGCTGCCGGCCGCGATCTGCAACCGCCGCTACGACGTGCTCGCCTACAACGGGGCGTACGACGCGCTCTTCCCCGGCGCGACCCGGGCCACCGCGCCGCACGGGCGCCGCAACTCGCTCTGGTGCGCGCTGACCGTGCCGGACTGCTGCAACCCGTTCGTGAACCGGGAGGAGGAGCTGCCCCGGATGGTCGGGGTGCTGCGGGCCGGCTACGCCAGCCACATCGGCGAGCCGTCCTGGGAGAACTACCTGCGCGAGCTGTCCGCGGTGAGCGAGCGGTTCCGGCAGCTCTGGGCCAGCCAGCAGGTGGCCCCGGCCACCACCGTGCTCAAGGTGTTCCGGCACGCCGGGATCGGCGAGATCCGGGTCAAGGCCTCCTACCTGACCATGCCCGGCGTGCCCGACCTCTACCTGGTCGTCTACACCCCCGAGGGCCCGCAGGACCGGGAGAAGCTGGAGTGGGTGACCGCCCACCCGGACGCGCCGGTGGCCGACCACGCGCACGGCTGAGCCGCACGGGCCCGGCGGCGGGAACGCCGCAGGGCCGCCTCCCGGTGGGAGGCGGCCCTGCGGTCTTCGGTGGAGCTATGGGGAATCGAACCCCAGACCTCTTGCATGCCATGCAAGCGCTCTACCAACTGAGCTATAGCCCCGCAGCCCTCGCGGCTCCCTGAGGAACCGTCCGGTGCGGAGTGGAGCTATGGGGAATCGAACCCCAGACCTCTTGCATGCCATGCAAGCGCTCTACCAACTGAGCTATAGCCCCGCACCCGGAAGGCCCGCCGCCCCTTCGGACCGCGTTCCTTCCCTGCGAACGAGGAAGACTCTAGCTGGTCAGGCCCGGAATGACGAAATCCCGGCGAGCGGAGCCTGAACCCGAGGAGTCGGCCGGGGCCGCGGGCTCAGGACTCGTCGCCGATCACCGGCTCCGGCAGGGTGCCGGCGTTGTGCTCCAGCAGCTTCCAGCCGCGGGCGCCCCGGCCCAGCACCGACCAGCAGCAGTTGGAGAGCCCGCCCAGGGCCTCCCACAGCTCCGGCTCCAGGCCGAGCAGCCGGCCCAGCATGGTCCGGATGGTGCCGCCGTGGCTGACCACCACCAGGGTGCCGTCCTCGGGCAGTTCCTCGGCCGCGGCCAGCACCACCGGGACCGAGCGGTCCGCCACCTCGCTGGTCAGCTCGCCGCCGCCGCGGCGGACCGGCTCGCCGCGGCGGAAGGCCTCGTACTCCTCCGGGAACCGCGCGCGGATCTCGGCGTGGGTCAGGCCCTGCCAGCTGCCCGCGTAGGTCTCCCGCAGGCCCGGGTCGTGCTTCACGTCCAGGCCGGTGAGCTTGGCCAGCTCGGCCGCGGTGTCGGCGGCCCGCCCCAGGTCGGAGGAGACCAGCAGGTCGGGCTTGAGGCCGGCGAGCAGCCGCGCGGAGCGCCGGGCCTGCGCGTAGCCGGTCTCGGTGAGCGGAATGTCCGTGGTGCCCTGGAACCGGTTCTCCAGGTTCCAGGAGGTCTGGCCGTGCCGCCAGAAGACGATCCGCGGTCCCCCCGCGCGGCCGCTCAGCTGAGGTCCTGCAGGTAGCCGATGGCGTTGCCGGCGTCGTCGGTCGCGGCGTCCTCGGGGCGGTTGCGGGTGGCGACGGCGTCCTCGGGCAGCGGCAGCTCGGGGCAGTCCTTCCAGAGCCGGTCCAGCGAGTAGAAGGAGCGCTCCTCGGAGTGCTGCACGTGCACCACGATGTCCAGGTAGTCGAGCAGGACCCAGCGGCCCTCGCGCTCGCCCTCCCGGCGCACCGGCTTGACGTCCAGCTTCTCGCGCAGCTGGTCCTCGATCTCCTCGGCGATCGCCTTCACCTGGCGGTCGTTGGCGGCCGAGGCGATCAGGAAGGCGTCGGTGATCGACAGCACGTCGCTGACGTCGAAGGCGACGACGTTGTGCGCCAGCTTGTCGGCCGCCGCCTGGGCGGCGACGTTGATGAGTTCCTGCGAGTGTTCGGTTGCGGTCACGATGCTCTTTCGGCTCGGGCAGTGCGGTTTCCGCTTCCAGGATCTCACGCCGGGCCGACCCGCCACCGCGCCTTTACCGGCGGCGGACCGGCCCCGGGCTACTGGGCCTTCGGCGCCTGGTAGTCCTTGCCGAGCAGCACCACCAGGTCGGCGGTCTGGGCGGCCGAGACCTTCTTCACCGCACTGTCCGGCAGGCCGAGGCTGGCCGCCAGCGAGTGCGCGGCCTGCGCCCGGGAGTCGTCGGTGTAGCGGATCTCACTGGTCGGCTGCACCGGCGCGGTGCCGCCGTTGGGCACGAAGGTCAGGCCGGCGTTGATCACCTGGGCCTGGGCGGCCTGGGCGTTGTCGGTGCTGCCGCTGGCGTCCACCAGGCTGACCCGGGCCGGGGCGCTGGTGGCCTGCGCGGTGTGCACGGTGCCGCCGAGCACGTCCTTGACCAGCGGGCCGGCCTTGGCCTCGTCCAGCGTGCCGTCCGGCTGCACCGGCAGCTCGGAGGTGCTCAGGTGGCCGGCCGCGGACTGCTGGTTGAGCTGCACCAGCAGGCCGGCCAGCGACCGCTCCGGCAGCGAGGGGTCCGGCACCTGGCCCATCCGGTGCACGTCGTCCTGGGCGTCCGCCATGGTGTTCGGCATCGCGGCGATCACCGCGGCCATCACCTGGCCGAACCGGTGCAACTGGGCGTCCCGGGCCTCGCCCGGACCCTGGTAGGTGGCGTAGAGCACCGCGGTGTCCCCGGTCAGGGTGCGCTGGCTGCCCTTCTCCACCGCGACCTTGCCGTCCGGGCCGGTGAGCTGGACGTCGGTGTCCACCTTGATCCCGCCGAGCTGGGCGACCAGCAGCCGCAGGTACGGGGTGTCCAGCCGCCAGGTGGCCGAGACCGGGGCGCCGAGCACGGTGCCCAGGCCCTCCCGGGTGGTGGCCGGGCCGAGCCCGGTCAGCGCACCGGCCAGCGCGGTGGTGCCGCCATCGTCGGCCGAGGGCACCAGCAGGTTGTCCGGCAGCAGCAGGACCGAGCCCTTGTGGTTGGAGGCGTCATTGACCAGCAGCGCGGTGCTCACCTTGCCGTCCAGCGAGCGCAGGTGCACCGCCACCACGTTGCGGCCGCCGGTGGCCTGCGCGGCCGTCGGGCTGCCGAAGATCGAACCGGTGGCCCAGAGGTAGCCGACCGTGCCGCCGGCCGCGAGCAGCAGCGCGACGCCCGCGCCGATCAGCCGGGTGCGCAGCTTGCGGCGGCGCTCGTCGCGGCGCTCACTGCGGGACTCGGCGAACTTCAGCCAGTCGATGACGTCCTCGGACTCCTCCGCCTCCTCGTCGACGAAGGTGAACTCACCGGTCTGGTACGGGTCCTGCTCGGGGCGCGGCTTGGCGGCCGAGCGGCGGCCGCCGACCTTCTCGGAGGGCTCGGCGGGCTGCGGCGGCTCCGCGGACGGCTCGGCGGCCTGCGGCGGGGCCTGCCGCGGGCGCGGCGGCCCCGCCGCGGGCGGGGCGGGCGCCGGGGGTGCGGGAGCGGGCGGGACCGGGGGCGCGGCCTGGTACTGCGGCTGCGCCGGGTACTCCTGGTAGTACGGCTGCTCGTAGCCGGGCTCGCCGCCGTAGGGCTGCTCGTAGACCGGCTGCTGGTACGGGTAGGCCTGCTGCTGGTAGCCCTGGTCGCCGCCGTACGGCTGCTCGTAGACCGGCTGCTGGTACGGCTGCTGCTGGTACTCCTGCTGCTGGTACCCCTGTGGCTGGTGGCCGGGGTACTGCTCGTACTGCTGCCCGTACGCCTCGTACTCCCCGTACGGCTGCTGCTGGTAGGCCTGCGGGTGTCCGCCGGAGGACCAGTCGCCGTCCTCGGGCCCGTTGCGGTCTGCCGTTCCGGTCACGCCGTCACCAAGCTCTTCCGTGTGTCCTGATCAGCCGGTCGGCCGGCTCAGCCGGCGTCCAGGTAGAGGGCCCGCTTGTCGATGTAGCGCACCACTCCGTCCGGGACCAGATACCAGACCGGCTGGCCCTTGGCCACCCGCACCCGGCAGTCGGTGGAGGAGATGGCCAGCGCCGGGACCTCGACCAGCGAGACCCCGCCGGCGGGCAGGCCGGGGTCGGTGAGGGTGTGGCCCGGCCGGGTGCAGCCGATGAAGTGGGCCAGCGAGGCGAGCTCCTCGGCGTCCTGCCAGGTGAGGATCTGGGCCAGCGCGTCCGCGCCGGTGATGAAGAACAGGTCGGCTTCCGGGTGCTGGGCCCGCAGCTCGCGCAGGGTGTCCACGGTGTAGGTCGGGCCGCCGCGGTCGATGTCGATCCGGCTGACCGAGAACTGCGGGTTCTCGGCGGTGGCGATCACCGTCATCAGGTAGCGGTCCTCGGCCGGCGAGACCTTGCGCTCGCTCTTCTGCCACGGCTGCCCGGTGGGCACGAAGACCACCTCGTCGAGGTGGAAGGCGCTCGCGACCTCACTGGCCGCGACCAGGTGACCGTGGTGGATCGGGTCGAAGGTGCCACCCATCACCCCGAGGCGCCTGCGCCGCTCCGGCCTGCTCTCTCCCGTCATGCCGCCACACCTTACGCGACCCGCGAGACGGCCGGTCGACCGCGGAGCGGCCCCGGGGGGCCGGGGCGCCCCGGGGTGCGGCGGCCGCGGCTCAGCGGTCGCGGTTGAACCGGGTGGTGATGAAGAGCAGCAGCAGCAGGATGAAGAGCGCGCTGCCACCGGTCAGCAGCGGGTTCAGGCTGTCGTGGTTGCTTCCCTCGGCCAGGGCGGTCAGGGTGGGCAGGGCACTGGAGGTCATGATGGCAGGGCCTTCTCGACTCGGTGGGGGCCAGGACGCGGGTCCCGGCGACCGGGGCGGCCCGCGCGCTCATCGTACGGGGCGCCCGTGCGCAACCGCGCGGCGGCTCCCCGCGTCTGACTCCAGGTGAGGTCTCGTCCGGGTTCTCAGTTGTCGCGGTTGGCCCGGGCCAGGATCCAGACCAGCGCCAGCACGCCGAGGATCGAGCCCACCACGATCAGGCGCAGGAAGAGGCCGGGACCCGAACCGGCGGAGATCGGACCGGCCAGGGACACCAGGGCGGCGGGGGACATCGGCGGGCTCCTCGGAGGACGTGGTGCGATCGGGCAGCCAGCTTAGGCCGCCTTCACACCCGGCCGGTGCACCGCCCCCGGCGGCCGCCCCCGCACCACCCCCGCGGGGGACGTCCGGAGGCGGTCGAGCGTTGAGAACCAGCACAGACGAGTCGAGAGGGACGCAGCAGTCATGACCGATTCCCCCCGGGCCGACGGCCCGGCCGACAACGTGCCGAGCCGTCGCCGGCAGCGTTTCCCCGAGATCTCCACCCGGGCCTGGGAGCACCCGGCCGACCGCTCCGCGCTGGTCGCCCTGCGCAAGCTCACCGGGTTCGACGACGTGCTCAAGAAGCTGGCCGGACTGGTCTCCGAACGGAGCGTCCGGCTGATGTTCCTGGCCACCGCGGTGAAGACCTCCGAGCGCCAGTACCCGGAGCTGTACGACATGGTCCGGGACGCGGCCTACGTCCTGGACCTGGACAAGGTGCCGGACCTGTTCGTCACCCAGGACCCCGCCGTCAACGCGATGTGCATCGGGATGGACACCCCGGTGATCGTGCTGACCACCGGCCTGGTCGAACTGCTGGACGAGGAGGAGCTGCGGGCCGTGATCGGCCACGAGGTCGGGCACGCGATGTCCGGCCACGCGGTCTACCGGACCATGCTGCTGATCCTGACCAGCCTGGCCACCCGGATCGGCTGGCTGCCGCTGGGCAACCTGGCGGTCATGGCGCTGATCACCGCGCTCAAGGAGTGGTTCCGCAAGGCCGAACTCTCCTGCGACCGGGCCGGCCTGCTGGCCGGTCAGGACCCGCAGGCCTCGATGCGCGGCCTGATGAAGCTGGCCGGCGGCCACAACCTGGGCGAGATGAACGTCGACGCCTTCCTGGAGCAGGCCGAGGAGTACGAGAAGGCCGGCGACCTGCGCGACGGCGTGCTGAAGCTGCTTCAGGTGCTGCCCCAGTCGCACCCGTTCGCGGTGGTCCGGGTGGCCAAGCTCAAGGCCTGGTCGGAGAGCGACGAGTACCGCTCGATCCTGGCCGGCGCCTACCCGCGCCGCGGCGACGACCCGCAGGCCAAGGTCAGCGACCAGTGGAAGGCCGCGGCCGACTCCTACGGGAAGTCGATAAAGGAGAGCAAGGACCCGCTCTTCTCGCTGCTGCGCGACATCGCGGACGGCGCGGGCTCGGTGGGCGGCAAGCTGCGCGACACCTTCACCGGCGCCGGCAAGGGCAGCGGGAACGGCAGCGACGGCGGCGATGCCGAGCCGGAGAAGGCGCCCGCCGGCAGCTGAGCCCGCCGGGCTCAACCCGCCGGACCGCCCAGCACCGCGCAGCCCTGCCAGGCCGGGTGCGAGCGGTCGCCCGGATCGACCGTGCCCGGCTGTCCCGCGGCCGGGCCGGTCGCCCCGGGGGCGAGCGGCTGGAGGTACTCGTCCTGGACCGCCCCGCAGGCGCTCGGCCCGGCCTGCTGCACCACGTCGACCACCCGAACCTGGGCGTTCACGATGTCGGTGCGGTCCAGGTCGAAGCGGACCTCCCGGCGCACCGTGTAGAGGCTGACCGGCCCGGTGACCGCGGCACCGGCCGGGCGCAGCGCGTAGATCAGGGTATGGTCGGCGGTCAGCTCCAGGGTGGCCGGGTCCAGCTCGCGCACCACCACGCTGCCCGCCACCTTGACCGTGTCGCTGGCCAGCGCCTCCTTCATCGGGTCGAACCGGACCATCCAGCCGGTCGCGCTGTGGTGCTGGTCGTCGCTCGGCGCGGTGGTGCCGAGGTCGAACTGGGCCTGCTCCCCCGGCGTGACCAGCGCCCGCACCGGTGCCGTCTCGCCCTGCACCAGCACCGCCTGGGACAACTCGGAGGCGATCAGGTAGCGACGCACGGTGTCCACCGCCGTGCTCACCTGGTCCGGGGTGAAGTGGGTGGTGCTGGTGCGGACGGCAGGCAGGCCGAAGCCGGCGCTGCCGTCCGCGTAGCCCGCCGCGGCCGAGAGGTTGGCGAACGGGCTGCTCGGGTCGACCGTCGGCACGGTGCCGGCGGGCGGAGTCAGCGCGGTCAGCTGGCTGGTCAGCTGGCTGCCCGCCGGGCCGCCGGCCTGGTGCTGCGGACCGGTCACCCCGAAGTACACGGCGGCCCCGAAGGCCAGCACGATGAGCAGCAGCAGGGTCAGCGCCTGGCGCGGCAGCGAGGCGAGCAGACCCAGGCCGAGCTTGTGCCGGACCGCCCGCGGCGCGCCGCCGCCCAGCCGCTCCACGGCCGACAGCTCGGTGATCCGGGCAGCCTTGACGAACGACTCGTCGAAGACGACGGATCGGTACTCGTCATCGCTTCCGGAACCGCCCTCGGGCACACCCTCCGGAGGCTCACCCGGGTCACCCATGAGTCAAGGGTAGAGCCCTCGACCGGCCCGGGAGGAGGCCCTGCGCGCAACTTCCCGGGACCGGCCGGCCGGGGTCACCCGGCGGGCTGCGGAACGGCCGGCGCGACCGGGTCGGCGCGGGCCGCGGTGGCGGCCGGGGAGGCCGGGCCGCTGGTGCCGACCACCGGGCGGCGGCCGGTGCCGTTGCCCGAGCCGCGGTAGACCGCGGCCACCGCGATCGCCACCAGGCTGACGCCCATCACGATCACCAGCACCCAGGCCAGCGGCCGGTGCCAGCGCTGCTGGGCGATCTGGCCGCGGGCGGCCGAGCGGGCGCCGTAGCCGGGCCAGCGGACGGCTCTGCGTCGGCCCCGGCCGTAGCCGGCGCCGACCCAGGGGTCGGTGTAGATCCGGTCGTCGTCGCGGCCCGCCGGGTGCGGGCGCAGTTCGAGCGGCAGTCCGTCGAAGCGGTCCCCGGAGGGTTCCCGGCTCCAGACCGACTTGCCCGCTTCCAGTTGTTCGTTCCGGGCCTCGGCGGCAGCCAACTGGCGCTCTCTGGCGCTGGGCTCGTGCACCGCGGCGGAGCGGACGAACGCCTCGTCAAAGACCACGGTGGCGAACTCGTCGTCCGCGTCACCGTGGTTGTCGCCGTCGGAGTACGGCGAGCCCCCCACATCCTCAGCCACGGACTCAGCGTATTACCGCCGACGTGATTTGTCTGTGGCTCCCGGCACTTGGGCCCGGCCGGGGGACCGGGTTGCTCCGGTCGGCCCCGGCGGGCCCTTGCGGGCTATCCGCGCACGTGGCCGTCGCCGGTGACGATGTACTTGGTCGAGGTCAGCTCCGGCAGGCCCATCGGGCCGCGGGCGTGCAGCTTCTGGGTGGAGATGCCGATCTCGGCGCCGAAGCCGAACTCACCCCCGTCGGTGAACCGGGTGGAGGCGTTGACGGCCACCGTGGTCGAGTCCACCAGCTGGGTGAAGCGGCGGGCGGCGGCCTGCGAGGTGGTGACGATCGCCTCGGTGTGGCCGGAGGACCAGCGGCGGATGTGCTCCACGGCCTGGTCCAGCGAGTCCACCACCGCGGCGGCCAGGTCCAGCGAGAGGTACTCGGCACCCCAGTCCTCCTCGGTGGCCGGCACCACGGTGGCGGGCGAGCCCTCCGCCAGCTTGAGCACCGCCTCGTCGCCGTGCACGGTCACCCCGGCGCCGGCCAGCGCGGCGAACGCCAGCGGCAGGAACTCCTCGGCGATGTCGCGGTGCACCAGCAGGCTCTCGGCCGCGTTGCAGACGCTGACCCGCTGGGCCTTGGAGTTGAGCAGGATCGCCACCGCCGTCGGCAGGTCGGCCTGCGCGTCCACGTAGACGTGGCAGTTGCCGGTGCCGGTCTCGATCACCGGCACGGTGGAGCCCTCCACCACGGCCTTGATCAGCGAGGCGCCGCCGCGCGGGATCAGCACGTCCACCAGGCCGCGGGCCCTCATCAGCTCGGTCACCGAGTCCCGGCTCTCGCCGGGCACCAGCTGCACCGCGTCGGCCGGCAGCCCGGCGCCCGCCACCGCGTCCCGCAGCACGGCGACCAGCGCGGTGTTGGAGCGGTAGGCGGAGGCGGAGCCGCGCAGCAGCACCGCGTTGCCGGACTTCAGGCAGAGCGCGGCCGCGTCCACCGTGACGTTGGGCCGGGCCTCGTAGATGATGCCCACCACGCCGAGCGGGACCCGGACCTGACGGACGTCCAGGCCGTTGGGCAGCGTGTAGCCGCGCACCACCTCGCCGACCGGGTCGGGCAGGCCGGCCACCTTGCGCACGTCGGCGGCGATCGCCGCGATCCGCTCCCCGGTCAGGGTGAGCCGGTCCACCACCGACTCGGCGGTGCCGGCCGCCCGGGCCCGCTCGACGTCCTCGGCGTTGGCCGCGGTGATCTCGGCGGACCGCGCGGTCAGCGCGTCGGCGACGGCCAGCAGCGCGGCGTCCTTGGCCGAACGCGGCAGCGGGGCGAGTGCGGCGGCGGCCGTACGGGCGCGCCGCGCGGTGGCGAGGACGGGGCTGTCGATGCTCATGCCCGAAGCCTAGCCACTGCCGACCGGCCCGCCCGCCGCCTTTCACCCGGTGAGACGGCTCAGTACGGGTGCACCCCGCCGAGCTGGCCGGCCGGCGCACCGGTGCCCTCGGCGATCCGCTGGTGGTAGGTGGCCCGGTCGATCACCTCCAGGCCGACGATCTCCCAGGGCGGCAGCTTGGCGCTGGTCCGGTGCTCGCCCCACAGCCGCAGCGCGATCGCCGCCGCGTCGTGCAGGTCGCGGGCCTGCTCCCAGTAGCGGATCTCGGCGTGGTCGGCCGCGTAGCGGGCCGTCAGGAAGAACGAGTGGTCGTGCGCCAACTGCTCCAGCCCGGCCTTCAGCGCGCCCAGCGGGGTCACCTCGCCGGCCAGGCTGAGCACCACGTGCCAGAGCCGCGCGGGCTCCGGTTCCGGCGGCGGCTCCCGCCGGGGGTGCAGTTGGCGGACGGTGGCTCCCGTCGCCGCTGCCCGCGCTTGGTCGCGCCCGAGTCCCACCGCGTCCTCCCGTTCGACGCCGATCGGTGCCGGACCGGCGCCCCGCCGCGCAACCGCCCGGACGGACCGCAGCCCGACGGTCCGTCAGCCGCGCAGCACGACCAGGTCGTCCCGGTGGATGACCTCCCGCTCGTACGCGGCGCCCAGTTCCTGGGCCAGGTCCCGCGTCGACCTTCCGAGCAGGCGCGGCAGCTCCCTCGCATCAAAGTTGACCAGGCCACGGGCCACGATGTGGCCGTTTTCGGCAAGAAGGTCCACCGGATCGCCGGCGGCGAACTCGCCGTCCACCTTGGTCACCCCGGCGGCGAGCAGCGACTTGCCGCCGTCCACCACCGCCCGGACCGCGCCCTCGTCCAGGTGCAGCGCACCGCGCGGGCTGCTGGCGTGCGCCAGCCAGAGCAGCCGGTCCGCGCTGCGCGAGCCGGTGCGGTGGAAGAGCGTGCCGGTGGTGCGCCCGGCCAGCGCGTCGGCGGCGTGCCGGGCGGCGGTGAGCACCACCGGGATGCCGGCGCCGGTGGCGATCCGGGCCGCCTCCACCTTGGTCACCATGCCGCCGGTGCCGACCCCGGCCTTGCCGGTGCTGCCGATCTCGATGCCCGCCAGGTCCTGCGGGCCGCGCACCTCGGCGATCCGCCGGGTGCCGGGCTTGCTCGGGTCGCCGTCGTAGAGGCCGTCCACGTCGGAGAGCAGCACCAGCAGGTCGGCCCGGACCAGGTGGGCGACCAGCGCGGCCAGCCGGTCGTTGTCGCCGAACTTGATCTCGGCGGTGGCCACCGTGTCGTTCTCGTTGACCACCGGGACGGCGCCCATCGCCAGCAGCTGGTCCAGGGTGCGGTAGGCGTTGCGGTAGTGCGCCCGGCGGCTGGCGTCCTCGGCGGTGAGCAGCACCTGGCCGACCCGGCGGCCGTAGCGGGCGAAGGAGGCGGTGTAGCGGGCCACCAGCAGGCCCTGGCCGACGCTGGCCGCGGCCTGCTGCCGGGCCAGGTCGCGCGGCCGCCGGTCCAGCCCGAGCGGGGCCAGGCCGGCCGCGATGGCGCCGGAGGAGACCAGCACGATCTCCGGCGGCTGCGGCCCGTCCAGCCGCCGGGCCAGCGCGTCCACCAGGGCGTCCACCCGGTCGGCGTCCAGGCCGCCGGCCGCGGTCGTGAGCGAGGAGGAACCGACCTTGACCACGATCCGACGGGCCGTCAGCACGTCCTGCCGCAGTGTCTGCTCGCTCATCGCCCTACCTCGCCGCCGCACTCCGCTGTTGCGCGCAATCTACGCGAATTCGGCGGCCCGCCCGTACCGCGTTTCACCGCATGGGATGACGCGCGGGGCCCTGCGTCACTCGTCCTCGTCGTCGCCGATCTCGGCCGGGCGGCCGGAGGAGAGCGCCTCGAAGGCGAGGAACTCGGCCTCGGCCGCGTCCCGGCCCTTCTGGCGCTCGCGGCGGCGGTCCACCGCGGGGCGCGGGGTCTCGAACCGGTGGTCCTCGCCGCGGCGGCCCAGCATCTCGGCGCCGGCGGCCATGGTGGGCTCCCAGTCGAAGACCACGGCGTTCTCGTCGGGCCCGATGATGACGGTGTCGCCCTCGTGCGCGCCGGACTTCCAGAGCTGGTCCTCGACACCGAGGCGGGCCAGCCGGTCGGCCAGGTAGCCGACGGCCTCGTCGTTGGTGAAGTCGGTCTGCCGCACCCAGCGCTCCGGCTTGACGCCGCGCACCCGGAAGGCGCCGTCCTCCTCGGTGACCGTGAAGCCGGCGTCGTCCACCGCCACCGGGCGCAGCACGATCCGGGTGTTCTCCTGCACCGGCTTGGCCGCGCGGGCCTCGGCGACGATCCCGGCCATCGCGAAGTTCAGCTCGCGCAGGCCCTTGCGGGAGGCGGCGGAGACCTCGAACACCCGGTAGCCGCGCTCCTCCAGCGAGGCCCGGGTCAGGTCGGCGATGTCCTGGCCGTCCGGCACGTCGACCTTGTTGAGCGCGACCAGCCGCGGCCGGTCCTCCAGGCCGCCGTACTGGGCCAGCTCCTCCTCGATCGTCTCCAGGTCGGTGAGCGGGTCCCGGCCGGGCTCCAGGGTGGCGCAGTCCAGCACGTGCACCAGCACGCTGCAGCGCTCCACGTGGCGCAGGAACTCCAGGCCCAGGCCGCGGCCCTGGCTGGCACCGGGGATCAGGCCCGGCACGTCGGCCACGGTGTAGACGGTCTCGCCCGCGGTGACCACGCCCAGGTTCGGCACCAGGGTGGTGAACGGGTAGTCGGCGATCTTCGGCTTGGCCGCGGAGAGCACCGAGATCAGCGAGGACTTGCCGGCGCTCGGGTAGCCCACCAGGGCCACGTCGGCGACCGACTTGAGCTCCAGCACGATGTCGCGGACCTCGCCCGGCTCACCGAGCAGGGCGAAGCCGGGGGCCTTGCGGCGGGCCGAGGCCAGCGCCGAGTTGCCCAGGCCGCCGCGGCCGCCGGCCGCGGCCACGAAGGAGGTGCCGTGGCCGACCAGGTCGGCCAGCAGGTTGCCCTGGCGGTCCAGCACGACGGTGCCGTCCGGCACCGGCAGCACGATGTCCTCGCCGAGCGCGCCGGTGCGGTGGCCGCCCGCGCCGGGCTTGCCGTTGCCGGCCTTGCGGCTGCGCGAGTGGTGGTAGTCGAGCAGGGTGGTGATCTGGCTGTCCACCACCAGGGTGACGCTGCCGCCCTCACCGCCGTTGCCGCCGTCGGGTCCGCCCAACGGCTTGAACTTCTCTCGGTGCACGGAGGCGCAGCCGTGGCCCCCGTTACCCGCGGCGACGTGCAGTTCGACGCGGTCCACGAAGGTGGTCATGAGCGGTGCCTCCATTGGGCGACGGGGGTGGGGGAAAACACGCAGGGTGGACCGGAGAACCCGATCCACCCTGCAGGGATCCAGCGGTGACGCTGGATCAGGCCTCGACGGCCACGATGTTGACGACCTTGCGGCCGCGGCGGTTGCCGAACTGGACCGCACCGGCGGTCAGCGCGAACAGGGTGTCGTCGCCACCGCGACCGACGCCCGCGCCCGGGTGGAAGTGGGTGCCGCGCTGGCGGACCAGGATCTCGCCGGCGCTGACGACCTGGCCGCCGAACCGCTTCACGCCGAGGCGCTGGGCGTTCGAGTCACGACCGTTGCGGGTAGAGCTTGCGCCCTTCTTGTGTGCCATCTCGCTATCCCCTTACTTACTTCGCGGTGTCGATGCTGGTGATACGGATGGCAGTGTGGCGCTGGCGGTGACCCTGGCGCCGACGGTAGCCGGTCTTGTTCTTGTAGCGGAGGATCGTGATCTTCTCGCCCTTGGTGTGGTCGACGACCTCGGCGTGAACCTTCACACCGGCCAGCACCCACGGGTCGGAAGTGACGGCCTCGCCGTCGACGACCAGGATGGTCGCGAGCTCCACCGAGTCACCCGGCTTGACGTCGACACGGTCGATCTCCAGCACGTCGCCGACGGCGACCTTGTGCTGGCGGCCGCCGGCGCGAACGATCGCGTACATGCGGTACCTGCTTTCCACTGCTCGGTTCGGAACTCGCCGATGCCAGCCACCTGGGTACGGACACAGGAGGCCTCCCCCGACCTGCGCGAACAGGATCAGGAGGTGAGGTGCTCGGGAGCGTGGCGTAGACACGCCGAGGGTCAAGAATACGGACCGGCCGCCCTCGGGGCAAACCGGGCGAGCCGGGCCCGGGAACGGCCGGTCCGTCCGCGGTCCGGGGCGGGCACTTGGCCCGCCCCGGACCGCGGGCGTCACTCGGCCGCCGACTCACCTTCGGCAGCGGCCGCCTTCTTGGCCGCCGCGCTGGTCCGCTTGGTGGCGGTCTTGCGGGCGGTGGTCTTCTTCGCCGCCGCTGCCGTGGTCTTCTTGGCGGCGGTGGTCTTCTTCGCGGCCGTCTTGCGGGCGGCGCGCTTCTTCGGGGCCGGGGCCTCCTCGGCCTCCTCGGCGGCCTCGGCGGCCTCGACGGCCTCCTCGGTGGTCTCGGCGGCGGGCTCCACGGCCTCGACAGCCTCGACGGCCTCGGAGGTCGGCTCGGCCGACTTCCCGGCAGCCTCGGCGGCCTCCGCGGCGGCGGCCAGCGCGGCCTCCATCACGGCCTCGGCCCGGGACTGCAGCACCACGATCTCCGGGGCCGAGGCACCGGCCGGTGCGGTGGCCTTGCGGACCGCGCGGCGGCGCGGGCGGCCGGCCGGGGCGGTCGGCTGCTCGGCGGGCGCCTCGGTGGCCTGCGGGGCCTCCTCGACCACCAGCTCCTCGACCACGGCCGGCTCCTCGCGGAGCACCGTCTCGAACTCCTCGTGCTCGTGGTCGTGCTCGTCCTCGGCCCGCTCGGGCAGCTCGTCGACCAGCGCCTCGACGGCGGTCGGCTCCTCGTGCCCGGCCCCGCCCTTGCCCCGGCGGCGGCGCTTGCCGGAGCCGGCCTCGCCGGCGGTGCCGACCGTGCCGCCACCGCCGCCGACCGAGGTCGGCTGCTCCATGTGGACGATCACGCCGCGGCCGTTGCAGTGCACGCAGGGCTCGGAGAAGGACTCCAGCAGGCCCTGGCCGACCCGCTTGCGGGTCATCTGCACCAGGCCCAGCGAGGTGACCTCGGCCACCTGGTGCTTGGTCCGGTCCCGGCCCAGGCACTCCAGCAGCCGGCGCAGCACCAGGTCGCGGTTGGACTCCAGCACCATGTCGATGAAGTCGATCACGATGATGCCGCCGAGGTCGCGCAGCCGCAGCTGGCGGACGATCTCCTCGGCCGCCTCGATGTTGTTGCGGGTGACGGTCTCCTCGAGGTTGCCGCCCTGGCCGACGAACTTGCCGGTGTTGACGTCGACCACGACCATCGCCTCGGTCCGGTCGATCACCAGCGAGCCGCCGCTGGGCAGCCAGACCTTGCGGTCCAGCGCCTTCATCAGCTGCTCGTCGATCCGGTAGGTGGCGAACACGTCCACGTCGCTGGTCCAGCGCTGCAGCCGCTCGGTCAGGTCCGGGGCCACCGAGGCGACGTAGCCGTGGATGGTGTTCCAGGCCTCGGCGCCGGAGACGATGACCTTGGTGAAGTCCTCGTTGAAGATGTCGCGGACCACCCGGACGGTCATGTCCGGCTCGCCGTAGAGCAGGGTCGGCGCGTTGCCGGTGGCCGCCTTCTTCTGGATCTCCTCCCACTGCGACTGCAGGCGCTGCACGTCGCGGGTGAGCTCCTCCTCACTGGCGCCCTCGGCGGCGGTGCGCACGATCACGCCCGCGTCGTCCGGCACGATCTTCTTGAGGATCTGCTTCAGGCGGGCCCGCTCGTTCTCGGGCAGCTTGCGGCTGATGCCGGTCATCGAGCCCTCGGGCACGTAGACCAGGTAGCGGCCGGGCAGCGAGATCTGGCTGGTCAGCCGGGCGCCCTTGTGGCCGATCGGGTCCTTGGAGACCTGCACCAGCACGGACTGGCCGGACTTCAGCACCGACTCGATCCGGCGCGGACCGCTGTGGCCGAGCTGGCCGAAGTTGACCTCACCGGCGTACAGCACCGCGTTGCGGCCCTTGCCGATGTCCACGAACGCGGCCTCCATCGACGGCAGCACGTTCTGGACCTTGCCCAGGTAGACGTTGCCGACGTAGGAGGTGGCCTGCTCCTTGTTGACGTAGTGCTCGACCAGCACGCCGTCCTCGAGCACGCCGATCTGGGTGCGCTCGCCGTTCTGCCGGACCACCATCACCCGCTCGACCGACTCGCGGCGGGCCAGGAACTCGGCCTCGGTGATGATCGGCACCCGGCGGCGGCCCAGCTCGCGGCCCTCGCGGCGGCGCTGCTTCTTGGCCTCCAGGCGGGTCGAACCCTTGATCGACTGCACCTCGTCCGGGTCGAACGCGGGCTCGGTGGAGCGGCGGCGCGGCTCGCGCACCTTGACCACCGTGCGGACGCCGTCCTCGGTGGTCTCCGCCGGCTCGGCCGCACCGTCACCGCTGCGCCGGCGGCGCCGACGGCGGCGGCGGGACGAGGCCAGGCCGCCGGCCAGCTCGTCGCCGTCCTCGTCGGCCTCCTCGGCCTCGTCCTCGACCTGGGACTGCTCGGCCACCGGCTCCTCGGCCGAAGCGGCCTCGAAGTCCTCGGCCTCGCCCCGGCGACGGCGGCGGCCACCGCGGCGGCGGCGGCGCGAGGACGGGCGGTCCTCCTCCCAGCCGTCGGCCTCCGGGCCGGTCTCCTGGGCGACCTGGGCCGGCTCGGCGGGCTCCTCGACCGGGGCCGGGGCAGGGGCCACGACCGGGGCCGGGGCCGGAGCCTTCGCCACGGCCTTGGCCGACCTGGCGGACTTCGCGGCCGACGGCGTCACCCGGACGGCCGAACGGGTCACCCGGCGGCGGCGGCCGACGCCGCTGTACTCGTACTCCTCGTCCTCGCCCGTGCGGACCGGCTCGGCCTCCACGGCCGGCTGCTCGGCCGGCGCGGCGGCGGCCGCCGGGGCCTGGGTCTGGGCCGGGGCCGGGGCCTGCGTCTGCGGCTGGGCGACGAAGGCGGCGGGCTCCTGGAAGACCGGGGCCTGGAAGATCGCGGTGGCCGGGCGGACGGCGCGGCGGCGGGTGCGGTGGTGCTCGGCGGCGGGCTGCTCGGGCTCGGCCGCGGGCTCCTCCTCGGCCACCGGCTCCTCGGCGGCGGGCTCCTCGACGGCGGCCGGCTCCTCGGCCACGGGCTCCTCGGCCACAGTGGTCACCGGCGCCTCGGCCCGCTTGCGGGTCCGACGGGCGCGCACCGGCTTCTCCTCGGCGACCGGCACCTCGACGGCAGCCGGCTCCTCGACCACGGGCTCCTCGGCCACAGTGGTCACCGGCGCCTCGGCCCGCTTGCGGGTCCGACGGGCGCGCACCGGCTTCTCCTCGGCGACCGGCACCTCGGCCGGCTGCTCCTCGACGGCGGCCGGCTCGGCCGCGGCCGGCTCGACGGCGGTCGGGGCACCGGCGGGCGCCTCGGCCCGCTTGCGGGTGCGGCGCGCCCGGACCGGCGCGGCGGGCTCCTCGGCGGCGGCCGGCTCCGGCGCGGCGGCCTCGGCGGCCTCCACCGGGATCACGGTCTCGGCGGCCTCGGCCGCGCCCTGCGGGGCACCGGCCGGACGGCTCACCGCGCGACGGCGGCGGCGCGGCGGCGCGGCATCGCCCGCCAGTTCACCTGCGGGCGTCTGCGCATCGTTGTTCTCGTTCTCAGGCATGCGGGTGGATCTCCCGTCAGGCCCCCGGGCTCCGTATCCGGGCACGGCCGGGCACCACGGGCCGGCCGCGGGCGCTCGGCGCCCTGGCCGACTCTCCACGGTGCCGCCGTGCGGACGCGAGGCCGCACAGGGGCTCGTAGTCTCGCTCGGCGCCCCGCACGGTGCGGGGTGTCGAAAGTCTTCTGGTCGGACCAGCGTTCTCAGGTTTTCCCAAGCTGCGCGGCCCCACAACCCAGGGTGGCTCCCGGGGCGGGCCCCGCCGGCCCAAAGGCGGCGTGGTGCTCCTGGGGCCGCCGACCCGTTGGCGGGCCGACCGGCCGACGAAGGAGCGGCCAGTGCGCGACGACGCTCGCTCCCCTGGGGAGCCGCGGGGGCCCGGAGCTCACGGGACCGGTTGGTTAGTCCGGTCCCCGGCTCCGCCCGCTAGGCGGACGCTGCGGCCTGCGGCTCTACGGCCGTCTCCGATGGGACGGCCGGGGCCGCAGCGCGGTCGAGCGCCAGCGGGTCGGTCACCGTGCCGGTCTCCTCGTCGAGCGGCCCCTGCGCCAGCCTGGTCACCTCAGCGGGGACCGGCAGCGCCAGGTCGGCCGTCAGACGGAGACCGGACAAGACGTCGTCTGGTCGTACGGCTGGTGTGGCGTGTCGTACTACCAGGCGCAGTATCGCACAGGGTCGCTCGATCCGGACATCGGAGGTGCCAACCGATTCCCCGACCGGACCAACCGCCACCTGGGACAGGACCGGTTCGAACCGGGCCACCGCGCCGCGCGCGTCGAAGACCCGCAGCCCGTTCTTGGTCTGCCGCTCCACCTCGACCCGCTCCGCCGCCAGGAACCGCGCCACCGCGGCGGCCGCCGCCTCCTCGCTCACCTCCGGGAGCCGGAGCTCCCAGAGCGAGGCCTCCAGCCGCTCCACGAAGTTCGGCGTCCGCACCTCGACGGCGTCGATGATGTCCAGACCGGTCGGCAGCGACTCGTCCAAACGGACCCGCAGCTGCTCCGGATCGCGGACATCGGCCAGCCCGATCTCCAGGTACTCGGCCTCACTGGCCACCCCGGTCGGCGCGGCGTTGGCGTACGACACCTTGGGGTGCGGGGTGAACCCGGCCGAGTACGCCATCGGCACCTCGGAACGGCGCAGCGCCCGCTCGAAGGCGCGCTGGAAGTCACGGTGACTGGTGAATCGCAGACGGCCCCGCTTGGTGTAGCGCAACCGAATGCGCTGAACCGTCGGCGCGGGAGGCGGACCATCCGGAGTGCGGCGTGCCAGAGTCGCTCAGTCCTTCATCAGTAGCCGGCCCCGGCCCATCGGCCGGGACATCCCATCAGTCTCACAGGGTACGCGCCCGCGGGCCGCCCCCGAACACCCAGCTCGGGGGCGGCCCCGGGTCACTTGCCGACCACGGTCAGCGGGAGCAGCTTCTTGCCGGTGGGGCCGATCTGGATCGTGGTGTCCATCTGCGGACACACCCCACAGTCGAAGCACGGCGTCCAGCGGCAGTCGTCGACCTCGACCTCCTCCAGGGCGTCCTGCCAGTCCTCCCAGAGCCAGTCCTTGTCGAGGCCGCTGTCCAGGTGGTCCCAGGGCAGGACCTCCTCGTAGGAGCGCTCGCGGGTGGTGTACCAGGCGACGTCGACGCCGGTGCCGGTGAGGCCCTTGTCGGCGGCGGTCATCCAGCGGTCGAAGGAGAAGTGCTCGCGCCAGCCGTCGAAGCGGCCGCCGTCCTCGTAGACCGCGCGGATGACGGCGCCCAGGCGGCGGTCGCCGCGGGAGAGCAGGCCCTCGACGATGCCGGGCTTGCCGTCGTGGTAGCGGAAGCCGATGTTCTTGCCGTACTTGCGGTCGCCGCGGATGGCGTCGCGCAGCTTGGCGAGGCGGGCGTCGGTCTCCTCGGCGGAGAGCTGGGGGGCCCACTGGAAGGGGGTGTGCGGCTTGGGGACGAAGCCGCCGATCGAGACGGTGCAGCGGATGTCGTTGGTGCCGGTGACCTCGCGGCCCTTGGCGATGACGTTCTTCGCCATCTCGGCGATCTGCAGCACGTCCTCGTCGGTCTCGGTGGGGAGGCCGCACATGAAGTAGAGCTTCACCTGGCGCCAGCCGTTGCCGTAGGCGGTGGCGACGGTGGTGATCAGGTCCTCCTCGGAGACCATCTTGTTGATCACCTTGCGGATCCGCTCGGAGCCGCCCTCGGGGGCGAAGGTCAGGCCGGAGCGGCGGCCGTTGCGGCTCAGCTCGTTGGCCAGGTCGATGTTGAAGGCGTCGACCCGGGTGGAGGGCAGCGAGAGGCCGATCTTGTCCTCGGTGTAGCGGTCGGCCAGGCCCTTGGCGATGTCGCCGATCTCGGTGTGGTCGGCGCTGGAGAGGGAGAGCAGGCCGACCTCCTCGAAGCCGGTGGCCTTGAGGCCGCGGTCGACCATCTCGCCGATGCCGGTGATGCTGCGCTCGCGGACCGGGCGGGTGATCATGCCGGCCTGGCAGAACCGGCAGCCGCGGGTGCAGCCGCGGAAGATCTCCACGGACATCCGCTCGTGTACCGTCTCGGCCAGCGGGACCAGCGGCTGCTTGGGGTAGGGCCACTCGTCGAGGTCCATCACGGTGTGCTTGGAGACCCGCCAGGGCACGCCGGGGGCGTTCGGGACCACGCGGGCGATCCGGCCGTCCGGCAGGTACTCGACGTCGTAGAACCGGGGCACGTAGACGCCGCCGGTGCGGGCCAGCCTGAGCAGCAGCTCCTCGCGGCCGCCGGGGCGGCCCTCGGCCTTCCACTCCTTGGTGATCCGGGTGATGTCGAGCACGGCCTGCTCGCCGTCGCCCACCACCGCCGCGTCCAGGAAGTCGGCGATCGGCTCGGGGTTGAAGGCGGCGTGGCCGCCGGCCAGCACCACCGGGTCGTCCTCGGTCCGGTCCGCGGCCAGCAGCGGGATGCCGGCCAGGTCGAGCGCGGCCAGCATGTTGGTGTAGCCGAGCTCGGTGGAGAAGGACAGGCCGAAGAAGTCGAAGGCCTTCACCGGCCGGTGCGCGTCCACCGTGAACTGGGGCACGCCGTGCTCGCGCATCAGGGCCTCCAGGTCGGGCCAGACGCTGTAGGTGCGCTCGGCCAGCACCCCCGGCTGCTCGTTCAGCACCTCGTAGAGGATCATGACGCCCTGGTTGGGCAGCCCGACCTCGTAGGCGTCCGGGTACATCAGCGCCCAGTGGACGTCGCAGGACTCCCACTCCTTGACGGTGGAGTTGAGCTCGCCACCGACGTACTGGATCGGCTTCTGAACGTGCGGGAGGAGGGCCTCCAGGCGTGGGAAGACCGACTCGACTGGCATACGGGGAAACCCTTTGTGAGAGATGCAGGCGGGTGACCCTCAAGGGTACCGGGTCGGACGAACCGGTCCGGACGCCCTTCAGCCCGCGATCGGCCGCTGGGTGCGCACCGCCTGCAGCAGACCGATCGCGATCCACCCGGCGAACATCGAGGAGCCGCCGTAACTGACGAACGGCAGTGGGATGCCGGCCACCGGCATGATGCCGAGGGTCATCCCGATGTTCTCGAAGGACTGGAAGGCGAACCAGGTGGTGACGCCGCCGGCCACCACGGTGCCGAACAGGTCGGTGGCCTGCCGGGCGATCCGGCAGCCGCGCCAGAGGATCACGCCGACCAGCAGGATGATCGCCAGGCCGCCGATGAAGCCCAGCTCCTCGCCGGCCACCGTGAAGACGAAGTCGGTCTGCTGCTCGGGGACGAACTGCCCTATGGTCTGGGTGCCGTGGAACAGGCCCTTGCCGGTCAGGCCGCCGGAGCCGATCGCGATCCGGGCCTGGGCGGTGTTGTAGCCCACCCCGGAGGGGTCGAGCTTGGGGTTGGCGAAGGCCGCGAACCGGTCGATCTGGTACTTGCTGAGGACGCCCAGCTTCCAGATCGCCGTGGCGCCGAGCCCGCCGGCCGCCAGCAGGCCGAAGAGCCAGCGGTTGGGGGCGCCGGCCGCCAGCAGGATGCCCAGGATGGTGACCGTCATCACCATCACCGACCCCAGGTCGGGCATCATCAGCACGATGCCCATCGGGATCGCGCCGAGCATCAGCGCCTGCAGCACGTTCTTGTCCGAGGGCAGTTCGCGTTCCCCCGAGTCCACCCGGGAGGAGAGGATCATCGCCATCCCGAGCACGATCGCCAGCTTGGCGAACTCGGCGGGCTGGATCGAGAAGCCGCCGCCGAACTGGATCCAGGAGTGCGCGCCGTTGATGGTGGAGCCGAGCGGGCTGAGGGTGGCCAGCAGCAGCAGGACCGCCCCCAGGTAGAGCAGCGGCACCGCGGCCCGGATCCGGTGGTGCCCTATCGCCACCGCGATGCCGAAGAGCACCAGACCCATCATCAGGTTGGTCAGGTGGCGGTAGAGGAAGTACTGCGGGTCCCCGTGGGTGAGCGAGTCGCGGCCCTTGGTGGCCGACCAGACCAGCAGCGAGCTGCCCAGCGAGAGCGCCAGCGCGGCCAGCACCATTATCCAGTCGATCCGGCGCAGCGGGGCGTCCTTGGCCAGCGCCCGGGCCAGCGGGCCCCGCTCGGGGCTGAACCGCAGCGGGCGGTACGAACCGTAGGAGGAGGTCACACCCGGCTCCTTCCGTAGGACCGGTTGGGCTCGACGGCGACCTGGTCGGTTGCGGTGGCGGGCAGCGCCGGGACCGGGGCCGGGTAGTCGACGGTGAACGAGGCGGCCTGCCGCAGCACCGCGGTGCCGTCCGGGTTGAACTTGGGCAGCTGGGTCTGCGGGGTCGGCAGCAGCGCCTTGCTGTTGTCGATCCCGCCCTTGTCGTCCACGCCGTAGAGCGCCTGGTAGATCTTGCGGACCGCGTCACCCGAGCCGCCGGAGCCGGTGCCGGCCTGGCTGATCGTCATGATCACCGCGTAGTCGTTGCTGTAGGTGGCCAGCCAGGAGGTGGTCTGCTTGCCGTAGACCTCGGCGGTGCCGGTCTTGGCGTGCAGCTGGATCTTGTCCTGCGGCCAGCCGGCGCCGGTGAACTTCCAGGCCGCGGTGCCCTCGGTGATGACGCCGGCGGTGGCCTGGTTGATGTACTGCAGGGTCTTCTGGTCGTCCGGCAGCTTGCCGGCCACCACCGGGGCGATGTCCCGGACCAGCTGGCCGCTCGGGGTGACGATCGCCTTGGCCACCGAGGGCTGGTAGAGCGTGCCGCCGTTGGCCAGCGCCGAGTAGATCCGGGCCATCTGCACCGGGGTGACCAGGGTGTCGCCCTGGCCGATCGCGTAGTTGACCGAGTCACCGGCGCGCAGCACGTTGCCGTCCACGCAGTTCTCGCGGGCGATCTGGGTGGCGTAGTCGGTGCCGCCGCCGGCCGCCTGCTTGCACCAGGCGTCCTTGTTGGCGTTGAAGAAGTCGGTCTTCCACTGGCGGTCCGGCACCCGGCCGGTCACCTCGGAGGGCAGGTCGATGCCGGTCTTGGCGCCGAGGCCGAACTGGTGGGCGGTCTTGTAGAACCAGTCGGCCGGGTCGGACTTGGGCTTGATCCCGCCGTCCTTCATCCACTGGTCGTAGGAGAGCCCGTAGAAGACGGTGTCGCAGGAGATCTCCAGCGCCTTCTCCAGCGAGATGTCACCGGCGGATTCGCCCTCGAAGTTCTTGAACTCGCGGCCGCCGATGGTCATGCTCGACGGGCACGGGTAGTGGCCGTCCAGCGAGTAGCCGGCCTGCACCGCGGCGGAGGTGGAGACCACCTTGAAGGTCGAGCCGGGGGCCGACTGGCCCTGGATCGCCCGGTTCAGCAGCGGGTAGTTGGAGTCCTGGTTGGTCAGGTTGGCGTAGTCCTTGGCGGAGATCCCGCCGACCCAGAGGTTGGGGTCGTAGGTCGGCGCGCTGGCCATCGCGATCACCCGGCCGGTGTGCACGTCCATCACTATGGCCGCGCCGGAGTCCGCCACGTAGTTCTTGTTGGTCTCCTTGTCGAACTGGGTGCGGGCGTCGTTCATGGCCTGGACCAGGTTGTCCTCGACCACCTTCTGCACCCGGGAGTCGATGCTGGTGACCACGTTGTCGCCGGGCTGGGCGGGGGTGGTGCCGGCGCTGCCGATCACCCGGCCCAGGTTGTCCACCTCCAGCCGGTCCACGCCGGTGGTGCCGCGCAGGTCCTGGTCGTAGACCGACTCCAGGCCGGCCCGGCCGATCTCGTCGGAGGGCAGGTACTTGTCCTTGCCGGTCTTGCCGGCGGTCTTGCTGACCTCGTCGTCGGTCACCGGGGAGAGGTAGCCGAGAAGCTGGGCGGCGTTGGCGCCGTCCGGACTCGGGTACTGGCGCACGGCGGTGGGCTGCGCGGTGATGCCGGGGAAGTCCTCGCGCCGTTCCATTATCTGCATCGCCTGCTGGGTGGTGGCCTGGTCGGTCACCGGGATCGGCTGGTAGGGCGAGCCGTTCCAGCAGGGCTGCGGGGTCTTGGCGTCGCAGAGCCGGACCTTGTCGGAGACGTCCTTGGCGTTCATCCCGAGCACCTCGGCCAGCCGGGCCAGCGCGGCCTTGCCGTGGTCCTTCTGCTGCAGCAGCGAGGTGCGGGAGACCGAGACCACCAGCTTGGTCTGGTTGCCGGCCAGCACCTTGCCGTTGGCGTCCAGGATCTCGCCGCGCACCGGCGGGTCGACCACCTCGCGGATGTGGTTGCTGGACGCCTTGGCGGTGTACTCGCTGCCGCTGCGGATCTGCAGGTACCAGAGGCGGCCGCCGAGCGTGCCCAGCAGCGACAGCACCAGGACCTGCAGCACCACCAGACGGATCGTCAGGCGGCGGGTGCGGCCGGTCTGCGGGATGTTGCTCACGGCTGAGGTCTCCCCTGGGTGTCAGACGTGCGGTTCGGGTGGTTACTTGGCGCTGCGGAACCGGCGGCCAGGGCCGACCGCGGAGCTCTGGCGGGTGGTGCGGTAGCGGGCCACGGTGCCCAGCCCGGAGCCGGTCGCCTCGCCGCCACCGAGCGGGCCGCCGTCGAACCGGCGGGCCAGCAGCATCACCGCGGGCACCACGAACGGGGCCAGCAGCAGGTCGTAGAGGACGGCGCTGACCAGCAGCCCGGGCAGGCCGACGTGGCGCGCCGCGGTGTCCCCGACCAGCGCGCCGACCAGCGCGTAGAGCAGGGTGGAGAGCACCGCGGAGCCGGCCACCACCAGCAGCGGCACCAGCACCGAGCGCTGCCGCCCGGGCTCGGCCCGGAACATCCCGGCGGCGTAGCCCATCAGGCAGAGCACCAGGGCGTACCGGCCGATCGCGTGGTCGGACGGCGGCGCCAGGTCGGCCAGCAGGCCGCCGGCGAAGCCGGTGAGCGAGCCGCCCGTCGGTCCGAAGACCAGGGCCAGGCCGACCACCACCAGCAGCAGCAGGTCCGGGGTGGCCCCGGGCAGCTGCAGCCGGCCGAGCACGCTGACCTGGACCACCAGGGCGAGCAGCAGCAGGACGGCGGCCAGCAGGACGCGCTTGATGGCCATCGGTCAGTTACCCCCGGAAGGTGCGGAGCTGGGCTGCGGCTGCGGTGCGGCCGGCGGCTGGGCGGCGGCCTGCGGGGTCGGGGTGCCGGTGGGCACCGGCGGCAGCACCGAGTCGCGCGGGTCGGTGCGCGGCGGCACCACGACCACGCCGACCAGGTCCAGCCGGGTGAACGAGACGAAGGGCTCGACCAGCACGGTCTTGGTCAGCTCGCCGGGGGTGGCCTCCACCTGCACCACCTTGCCGACCGGCACCCCGGGCACGAACGGGCGCCCGCTCTGCGAGCCGAAGGTGACCAGCCGGTCGCCCGCCTTGACCTGGGCCTTGCCGTTGAGCAGCTCCACCTTCATCGGGCTGGCGCCCTGGCCGGCCGCGAAGCCGATCTCGCCGCTGCCCTCCATCCGGGTGCCGGCGGTGAAGCCGGGGTCGTTGGCGAGCAGCACGGTGGCGGTGGTGCGGGCCACCGTGGTGATCCGGCCGACCAGGCCCTCGCCGTTGATCACGGTCATGTCGCGCTGCAGGCCGTCGTCGCTGCCGGCGTCGATGGTGATGGTCCAGGAGAAGCCCTGGGCCGCACCGATCGCGATCACCTGGGCGGCCTTGATGGTGTAGCCGCCGGTGCCCGCGGTGCGCAGCAGGTCGTCGAGCTGCTTGGTGCGCGCGCCGGCCAGGTCGGAGGAGGCGAGCCGCTGGCGCAGCTCGGTGTTCTCGTTGCCGATCTGGTCCAGCCGCTGCTGCTGGGTGCCCGAGTCGCGGATCGCCCGGATGGTGCGGGCTATCGGGTCGACGGCCCCCGCGGTGCCCCGCTCGACCGGGCCGAGCAGGTCGGCGGCGGTCTTGCGGGCACCGTTCAGCGGGGAGCTCTCGCCGCCCTTGATGTCCACGGTGATCAGGGCGAAGGCGACAGCCACCAGCAGGATGAGCAGCAGTCGGCTCTCTCGTGTGTCCCTCACGGCGCTGGGGCCGCCCCTCTTCTTGAGTACGTGCGGACTTCTTCGGTCTAACGACGCGGCTGCGCGTCCAGTACCTGCTGCAGCGCCTCGAACTCCTCGACGCAGCGGCCGGAGCCGAGCACCACCGAGTCCAGCGGGTTCTCCGCGATGTGGATCGGCATGCCGGTCTCGCGGCGCAGCCGCTCGTCCAGGCCGCGCAGCAGGGCGCCGCCGCCGGTGAGCACCACACCGCGGTCCATCACGTCGCCCGCCAGCTCCGGCGGGCATTGGTCCAGGGTGGTCTTGACCGCGTCGATGATGGAGTTGACCGGCTCGTCGATGGCCTCGCGGACCTCGGCGGCGGAGATCACCACGGTCTTCGGCAGGCCGCTGACCAGGTCGCGGCCGCGGATCTCGGCGTGCTCGTCCTTCTCGTTCTCGGAGCCGTAGGCGGAGCCGATGCTCATCTTGATCTGCTCCGCGCTGCGCTCGCCGAGCAGCAGCGAGTACTCCTTCTTGATGTGCTGGACGATCGCGTTGTCCAGCTCGTCGCCCGCCACCCGGATGGACTGGGCGGTGACGATGCCGCCGAGCGAGATGACCGCGACCTCGGTGGTACCGCCGCCGATGTCCACCACCATGTTGCCGGTGGCCTCGTGGACCGGGAGCCCGGCGCCGATCGCGGCGGCCATCGGCTCCTCGATGATGTGCACCTGGCGGGCGCCGGCCAGGTGGCTGGCCTCGACCACGGCGCGGCGCTCGACGCCGGTGATGCCGCTGGGCACGCAGACCACCACGCGGGGGCGGGCCAGGTAGCGGCGGCGGTGGATCTTCTGGATGAAGTAGCGCAGCATCCGCTGGGTGATCTCGAAGTCGGCGATCACGCCGTCCTTCAGCGGGCGGATGGCGATGATGTTGCCGGGCGTGCGCCCGATCATCTTCTTGGCCTCGGAGCCCACCGCCAGGATGCCGCCGGTGTTGGTGTTCACCGCGACCACTGACGGCTCGTTGAGGACGATCCCCTTGCCCCTGACGTACACCAGCGTGTTGGCAGTGCCGAGGTCGATCGCCAGGTCACGGCCGATGAACGACAGGTTGTTGGCCATGGGCTTAGGAACGCCTTCCCGAACTGGACGTCTTGGGCAGGGAGTTGTGCCTCACCCAGGCAGCGTTGGGCCGGGGGTGAGGGCTGCGGGCGGGCCGAGCGGCCCGCGAGTCGCCTCCATCGTAGCCACGCCCGGCGAGCTGGTCGGCGGGGTGGGCATGGCGTCCATTCTCCGTTGCCGAACCGCTTCTCCCGGCATTGGGACGCCGTGTCGGCGGAACCAGTTCCATATTTGAGGATCAGATTCCCACGGTTGGCTGAGCCAGGCGACTCTGACCCGACCCGGCTCAGCCTTCTTGACCGCACGTCAGCCGGAGCGGCCGAACGGGTGGTCAGGAGCGGTCGGACGCGGTCAGGCGTGGTCGGGGAAGAAGATCTTGATCTCCCGCTCGGCCGACTCGGCCGAGTCGGAGGCGTGGATCAGGTTCTCCCGCGTGATGGTCGCGAAGTCGCCGCGGATGGTGCCGGGGCCGGCCTGCAGCGGGTCGGTGGCGCCGGCCAGGCCGCGGATGCCGGGGACCACGTTCTCGCCCTCGACGATCAGCGCGATCGACGGGCCGGAGGTCATGAACTCGAGCAGCGGCTCGTAGAACGGCCGGCCCACGTGCTCGGCGTAGTGGGTCTCCAGGGTGGCGCGGTCGAAGGTCCGCAGCTCGACCGCGGCCAGCTGCCAGCCGGCCTTGCGCTCGATCCGGCTGATGATCTCGCCGGCCAGGCCGCGGCGGACGGCGTCGGGCTTGAGCAGGACGAGAGTGCGCTGGGTCACGGTGCGGCTCCAGTGAGATCGGGGCAGGTCAGGCGGCGGTGGGTGCCACCGGACAGAGGTTACCTTGGGTGAGCGAACGCCTCCCCGGGGCCCTGCCCGGTAGCGCTCAGACGCCCTCGGCCGCCGCCCGGGCCGCCTTGATCTCGTCGATCCTGCGCCCGTAGTGCACCGAGCACCACCAGAGCCCGGCGAAGATCACGCCCAGCCCGTACATGGTCGGCAGCAGCAGCCCGCTGACGATCAGACCGGCCTGCAGCACCCAGCCGACCGCCACCGCGCCGGGCCGGGTGATCACCCCGCAGAGCAGCACGCAGAGCACCATCGCGATGCCGCTGACCAGCCAGATCACCGGGGTGGAGACATCGGTGATCCGCATCGCCACGCAGGCCGCGAAGAGCACCACGAAGACCTCGCCGATCAGCGTGGCCGAGCAGAGCTGGCGCATGGTCACTTCCTCCCGAGCAGCAGGCGGGCCTCGCCCACGGTGATCACGGACCCGGTGATGAGCACCCCGGCCCCGGTCAGGTCGCCCTCCTCCTCGGCGAGCGTGACGGCGGCCTCGATGGCGTCGTCCAGCCGGGGCTCCACCACCACCCGGTCCTCGCCGAAGACCTCGACCGCCTGGGCCGCCAGGTTGTCCACCGCCATCGCCCGGTGGGTGGAGTTCTGGGTGACCACGACCTCGGCGAGCACCGGCTCGAAGGCCTCCAGCACGCCGGTCACATCCTTGTCCCCGCTGGTGCCGATCACGCCGATCAGCCGGGTGAAGCCGAAGGATTCGGCGATCGCCGCCGCGGTGACCTCGGCGCCGGCCGGGTTGTGCGCGGCGTCCAGCAGGATGGTGGGGCTGCGCCGCACCACCTCCAGGCGGCCCGGGGAGGAGACCCCGGAGAAGGCCTGGCGGACCTTGTCGAGGTCCAGCCGGCCCTCGCGGGCCGCGCCGACACCGAAGAAGCCCTCCACCGCGGCCAGCGCCATCGCCGCGTTGTGCGCCTGGTGCTCGCCGTGCAGCGGCAGGAAGATGTCGGGGTACTCGGCGCCGCCGAGCCCGCGCAGCGTCACCAGCTGGCCGCCGACCGCGATCTCGCGGTGCAGCACGCCGAACTCCAGGCCCTCGCGGGCCACCGTGGCGTCCACCTCGACGGCCCGGGCGAGGATCGCCTGGGCGGCGTCCAGCGGCTGCTGGGAGACCACCGCGAGGCCGTCGGTCTTGATGATCCCGGACTTCTCCACCGCGATCTCGCCGGTGGTGTTGCCGAGCCGGTCGGTGTGGTCCAGCGAGATCGGGGTGATCACCGAGACCGCCGCGTCGATCACGTTGGTGGCGTCCCAGCTGCCGCCCATGCCCACCTCGATCACGGCCACGTCGACCGGGGCGTCGGCGAAGGCCGCGTAGGCCATGCCGGTCAGCACCTCGAAGAAGGAGAGCGCGACCGGCTGCTGGTCGTCGACCATCCGGATGTACGGCTCGATGTCCTGGTAGGTGGCGACGAACCGCTCGGTGCTGATCGGCCGGCCGTCCAGGCTGATCCGCTCGGTCACCGACTCCACGTGCGGGCTGGTGTAGCGGCCGGTCCGCAGCTCGAAGGCGCCGAGCAGTTGCTCGATCATCCGGGCGGTGGAGGTCTTGCCGTTGGTGCCGGTGATGTGGATCGACGGGTACGCCCGCTGGGGCTCGCCCAGCAGGTCCATCAGGGCCCGGATCCGGTCCAGGCTGGGCTCGATCCTGTTCTCGGGCCAGCGCTTGGCCAGCTCGGTCTCGATCTCCCGCAGGCCGGTCGGCTCGGCGGAGTCCGCGCTGTCAGGGCGGATGGTGTACGGGTTCGGCCCGGCGCTGCTGCTCACACCGCCAAGTCTACGGAGTGCGCCACCGGAGTCCGCGCGGCGGGGCGGGTCCGTCGGACCGGCTCTCCGCCCGGTCGCTGCGCCGCCACCGGCCCGCCGAACCGGGCGATCCGGCCGCCTTCCACTGGCACCTGCTGGTGCCCTGCCGGGACGAGGCCGCGGTGATCGCCCGGACCGTCGACGGCCTGCGGACCGCCTGCCCGCACGCGCACCTCTGGGTGGTGGACGACGACAGCGAGGACGCCACCCGCGACCTGGTGCTGGCCGCCGCCGGGCGGGACCCGATGGTCGACGCCGCCCGACGCTGCCGGTGCGGCGGCGCAGCCGGGCGCACCGAGCTGCCGACCCGGCTGGCGGCCACCCCCAGCCCGTACGGCGACGGGCGGGCCACCGCGCGGATCGCCGGGCTCGCCGGCCGCCGCCTGATCCGGCGTCAGCGGCCTCAGACCCCGGCCGGCACCGGGACGGCCGCCTGGCGCAGCCTCAGCTCCTCCACCACCGCGTCGATCTCCTCCTCCGGCACCAGCGGCAGCATCATCGCCACCCCCTGCAGCAGCCCGCCGAGCAGGAAGGTGGTGTCGGCGGTGGCGGCCACCAGCTCCCGCACGCCCGCCACGTCGCCCTCCCGGACCGCCTCGATCAGCCGGGCCGCGTCCGCCGACTCCTCGTCCACCGCCACCTCGATCGGGCCCTGCGGCGCCCGCCGGGCCAGCGACCGCAGCACCCGGTCGCCGACCTCGGGCGAGTAGGCCTTGCGCACCGCCTCGGCGGCCACCCAGGCGAGCAGGGTGACGACCGCCCGTTCCTCCTCCTCGGCGAACAGCCGGTCCAACTCCTCGTCGAATGCGAGCTGATTGCCGTGCCGGAATGCCAGCAGCAGGGTCGCGGCCCGGCCCTTGGCCTCCTCCACCCGCTGAGCAGGGAGTTCGCCGGCCGTTCTGTGCACTCGCGTCATGCCACGCCTTCCCGATGCCGCCGTTGATCCGACCTGCGGAACACCGTATACGGCTTACCTTCCGGGGTCATCGAAACATGCCCGAGTGTTGTTCCTGCGGAATGCGAATCCGATCGTTTTCTGGCTTTCCGTGGAAATCTCCCGGTAATCCGTCCGGTCACCGGAAAGCAAGCGCCGCGCCGTCGAGGAGGGCGCGCGAGGTGGTACCGCCCGCCCCCCCGAACGCGCCGCACCACCCCCGCCGGGAAACGCGGGAGGCCGCGCCCGCCGAAGCGGACGCGGCCTCCCGGAGGACGGGGCGTCAGGCTTGCGGCAGCGCCGCCAGCTGCGCGCCGATCCGCGCGATGTCGGCCTCGGCGGCCGCCTGGCGGGTGCGGATCTTCGCCACCACCTCGTCGGGCGCCTTGGCCAGGAAGCCCTCGTTGCCGAGCTTCCCGGTGGTCTGCGCCAGCTCCTTCTCGGCCACCGCGAGGTCCTTGGCCAGCCGCTTGCGCTCGGCCGCCACGTCGATCGCACCGGACAGGTCCAGCGCCACGGTGGCGCCGGCCGCCGACAGCGAGGCGGTGGCCGTGAAGCCCTCCCCGGCCGCGGTCAGCTTGGTCAGCGAGCGGATCGCCGCCTCGTGGTCGGCCAGCCCGGCGCCGGACAGCTCCAGGGTGGCCGGCACCTTCTGACCGTCCTTCAGGCCCTGGTCGTTGCGGAACCGGCGGACCTCGGTGACCACCTGCTGCAGCAGGGCGATCTCGGCCTGCGCCGCCGGGTCGCGGAACCCGCCGTCGGCCGGCCACTCGGCGACCACCACCGACTCGCCGCCGGTCAGCGCCGTCCAGAGCGCCTCGGTGACGAACGGGACCACCGGGTGCAGCAGCCGCAGCGTCACGTCCAGCACCTCGCCGATCACCCGGCGGGCCGCGTCGGCCTGCGGGCCGCCGGCCGCCAGGGTGGTCTTGGACAGCTCGACGTACCAGTCGAAGACCTCGTCCCAGGCGAAGTGGAAGAGCGCGTCGGAGAGCTTGGCGAACTGGTAGTCCTCGTAGAGCGCGTCCACCTGGGCCACGGTCTCGCCCAGCCGGGAGAGGATCCACCGGTCGGCCGCGGTCATCTCCTCCGCCGCGGGCAGCGGGCCCTCCACGGTGGCGCCGTTCATCAGCGCGAACCGGGTGGCGTTCCAGATCTTGTTGCAGAAGTTCCGCGAGCCCTTGACCCACTCCTCGCCGATCGGCACGTCGGCGCCCGGGTTGGCACCGCTGGCCAGGGTGAACCGGACCGCGTCGGCGCCGTAGGCATCCATCCACACCAGCGGGTCGACCGCGTTCGGGTTGGACTTGGACATCTTCTTGCCGAACTCGTCGCGGACCAGGCCGGTCAGCGCCACGGTGTGGAACGGCGCCTGGCCGTCCATCGCGTAGAGGCCGAACATCATCATCCGGGCGACCCAGAAGAAGATGATGTCGTGGCCGGTGAGCAGCACGTCGGTCGGGTAGAACTTGGCCAGGTCCGGGGTCTGCTCCGGCCAGCCCAGCGTGGAGAACGGCCACAGGCCGCTGGAGAACCAGGTGTCCAGCACGTCCGGGTCCTGGGTCCAGCCCTCGCCGGCCGGCGCCTGCTCGTCCGGTCCGACGCAGACGACCTCGCCGTTCGGGCCGTACCAGACCGGGATCCGGTGGCCCCACCAGAGCTGGCGCGAGATGCACCAGTCGTACATGTTGTCGACCCAGTCGAAGTAGCGGCGCTCCAGCTCCTTCGGGTGGATCTGCACCCGGCCGTCCCGGACGGCGTCGCCGGCCGCCTTGGCCAGCGGCTCGACCTTGACCCACCACTGCAGCGACAGCCGCGGCTCGACGATCGTGTGGCAGCGCGAGCAGTGGCCCACGTTGTGCTCGTACGGGCGCTTCTCGGCGACGATCCGGCCCTGCTCGCGCAGCGCGCCGACCACGGCCGAGCGGGCCTCCAGCCGGTCCAGGCCGAGGAACGGGCCGTGCACGGTGATCGCGCCGGTCTCGTCCATCACGGTCAGGTTCGGAAGGCCGTGGCGCTGGCCGATGGCGAAGTCGTTCGGGTCGTGCGCCGGGGTCACCTTGACGGCGCCGGTGCCGAACTCCGGGTCGACGTGCTCGTCGGCGACCACCGGGATCTCACGGTCCGTCAGCGGCAGCTTGATGGTGCGCCCGACCAGGTGCCGGTAGCGCTCGTCGTCCGGGTGGACGGCGACGGCGGTGTCGCCCAGCAGGGTCTCGGCCCGGGTGGTGGCCACCACGATCGAGTCCTCGCCGTCGCCGTAGCGGATCGAGACCAGCTCGCCCGGGCTCGGCTCGTGCTCCACCTCGATGTCGGAGAGCGCGGTGAGGCAGCGCGGGCACCAGTTGATGATCCGCTCGGCGCGGTAGATCAGGCCGTCGTCGAAGAGCTTCTTGAAGATGGTCTGGACGGCCTTGGACAGGCCCTCGTCCATGGTGAAGCGCTCGCGCGACCAGTCCACGCCGTCGCCGAGCCGGCGCATCTGGCCGAGGATCTTGCCGCCGTAGTTCTGCTTCCACTCCCAGACCTTCTCGACGAAGGCCTCGCGGCCCAGGTCGTGCCGGGAGAGGCCGGACTCGGCGAGCTGCTGCTCCACCTTGTTCTGGGTGGCGATGCCGGCGTGGTCCATGCCGGGCAGCCAGAGGGCCTCGTAGCCCTGCATCCGCTTGCGGCGGGTCAGGGCGTCCATCAGGGTGTGCTGGAAGGCGTGGCCCAGGTGCAGGGCCCCGGTGACGTTCGGCGGCGGGATGACGATGGTGTACGGGGGCTTCTCGCTCTTGGCATCCGCCTCGAAGTAACCGCGGGCCACCCAGCGCTCGTACAGCTCGCCCTCTACCTCGCCGGGGGCGTAGGCGGTCGGGAGGGTGGCTGCGTTGTCCCCGGACGCGTGGTCAGTGGGGCGCTGGTTCGTCATGTCGGTCACGACGCACAGTTTACGGAACCGCGGAGGCCGCTGAGCACGTCGGTGCTCTGCGGTAGCGTGCCGGTGCCCGGACGGACGGTGGAGCCCTCCGGCGGGCGCTGCGACCGAGCCCCGGGAGGGATCACCTTGTCCGACCAGTACCCGTTCGGTCCGCCCCAGCCGACCCCGCCGCCCCCGCCCGGGGCGGGCGGCTACGGGCAGCCCCAGCCCGGCTACGGGCAGCCCGGCTACGGCCAGCCGCCGGCCTACGGGCAGCCCGGGTACGGACAGCCCGGCGCCCCGCAGCAGCCCCCGCCGTACTACGGGCAGGTGCCGCCGCAGCCCGGCCCGGCCGCCTGGCCCGGCGGCTTCCCGCCGCCCCCGCCGAAGAAGTCCCGCAAGGGCCTCTACTTCACCCTGGGCGGCGTGGTGGTGGCGATCGGCGTGGCCGCCGCGGTGCTGGCCGGCACGCTCGCCGACAACGTGGCCAAGGAGGGCACCCACAAGGTGGTGCTGCCCGAGACCTTCCAGGGCCTGACCAGCGACCCGAGCAACAAGCTGGCCCAGCAGCTCTCCCAGAGCCTGACCGGCAACGCGGAGATCAACACCAAGATGGACGGCACGGTGAGCACCGTCTACCACGCGCCCACCTCCGACCGGGGGCTGGTGGCCTACGGCACCTACGGCAAGATCGCCTCGCCGCGCAGCGAGGAGACCTCCTTCTGGAACGGCTTCGAGGCCGGCGCCAAGACCAACGGCGCCACCTTCTCGCCCCGCACCCACCCCGACCCGGGTCCGATGGGCGGGGTGCTGAGCTGCGAGGACGCGATCAGCAGCAAGGAGACCGACGCGGTCTGCGTCTGGGTGGACAACAGCTCGCTGGTGGTTCTGATGCAGACCACCGTCAAGGGCACCGCGCCCTCCCTGGACAAGGCCGCCGCGGACACCCTGGCGCTGCGCCAGGTCGCCGAGATCCCGAAGTAGCCGGACAGCGCATGACGAGGGCCCCGCGGCAGTTGCCGCGGGGCCCTCGTCATGCGCTGTCCGTGGGATCAGGCGCTCTTGTCCCGGCGCTCGCGCTTGATCATGTCGCGCGGCACCAGGGTCGGGATGGCGTGCTTGGAGACCACGTCACCGGTGACGACCACCCGGGCGACGTCCTGACGGGACGGCACCTCGTACATCACCGACATCAGCACCTCCTCCATGATCGCCCGCAGACCGCGCGCGCCGGTGCCCCGCAGGATCGCCTGGTCGGCGATCGCCTCCAGCGCGTCCCGGCTGAACTCCAGCTCCACGCCGTCGAGTTCGAAGAGCTTGCGGTACTGCTTGACCAGCGCGTTCTTCGGCTCGGTGAGGATCTGCAGCAGCGCCTCGCGGTCCAGGTTGTGCACGCTGGTGATCACCGGCAGACGGCCGATGAACTCCGGGATCATGCCGAACTTGACCAGGTCCTCCGGCATCACCTGGCGGAAGTGGTCGCTGGCGTCGCTCTCCCGCTTGGAGCGGATGGTGGCGCCGAAGCCGATCCCCTTGCCGCCCGAGCGGCCCTCGATGATCCGCTCCAGGCCGGCGAAGGCGCCGCCCACGATGAAGAGCACGTTGGTGGTGTCGATCTGGATGAACTCCTGGTGCGGGTGCTTGCGCCCGCCCTGCGGCGGCACCGAGGCGGTGGTGCCCTCCAGGATCTTCAGCAGCGCCTGCTGCACGCCCTCGCCGGAGACGTCCCGGGTGATCGACGGGTTCTCGCTCTTGCGGGCGACCTTGTCGATCTCGTCGATGTAGATGATCCCGGTCTCGGCCTTCTTGACGTCGTAGTCGGCCGCCTGGATCAGCTTCAGCAGGATGTTCTCGACGTCCTCGCCGACGTAGCCCGCCTCGGTCAGCGCGGTGGCGTCGGCGATGGCGAAGGGCACGTTCAGCATCCGGGCCAGGGTCTGCGCCAGCAGGGTCTTGCCGGAGCCGGTCGGGCCGAGCAGCAGGATGTTGGACTTGGCCAGCTCGATGGCGTCCTCGCGGCCGTTCCCGCCGCGCCCGGCCTCACCCGCCTGGACCCGCTTGTAGTGGTTGTAGACGGCCACCGAGAGGGCCTTCTTGGCCAGGTCCTGGCCGACCACGTACTGGTCCAGGAACTCGTAGATCTCGCGCGGCTTCGGCAGCTCCTCGAAGCGCACCTCGGAGGACTCGGCCAGCTCCTCCTCGATGATCTCGTTGCAGAGGTCGATGCACTCGTCGCAGATGTACACGCCTGGGCCGGCGATCAGCTTCTTCACCTGCTTCTGCGACTTGCCGCAGAACGAGCACTTGAGCAGGTCACCACCGTCTCCGATGCGTGCCACGAGGTGCTTCCCCTTCGCCAGGGGCCCCGCGGGGGTCCGGGGCCTGGTGCTGTGGACCCGACGGTCGCCCGCCGGGGGCGCTCAGGTCTCGTTATCCGACGGTACTCTGCCAACCCGCGGAATCCGCCGACTTCGACAGCTCTGCCCTACGCCCTGGGCGAATTGATACCGAACAGATGCCGTCGGGTCGAAGGCCGGAGCCCATCGGGCGGGGCGTACCGGCTGGTACGCCCCGCCCTGGTCGCGCTGGTCGCTCAGTTGTTGAGCGAGGCCTTGCGGGTCGAGATGATCTGGTCGATGAGGCCGTACTCCAGGGCCTCCTCGGCGGTGAGGATCTTGTCGCGCTCGATGTCCTCGCGGACCTGCTCGATCGGCCGGTTGGAGTGCTTGGAGAGCATCTCCTCCAGCTGCTCGCGCATCCGGAAGATCTCCTTGGCCTGGATCTCCAGGTCGGAGACCTGGCCCCGGCCGGTCTCGGTGTAGGGCTGGTGGATCAGGATCCGGGCGTTCGGCAGCGCCATCCGCTTGCCGGGGGTGCCCGCGGCCAGCAGCACGGCGGCGGCCGAGGCGGCCTGGCCCATGCAGACGGTCTGGATGTCCGGCTTGACGTACTGCATGGTGTCGTAGATCGCGGTCAGCGCGGTGAAGGAGCCGCCGGGCGAGTTGATGTACATCTGGATCTCGCGGTCCGGGTCCATCGACTCCAGGCAGAGCAGCTGGGCCATGATGTCGTTGGCCGACACGTCGTCCACCTGCGAGCCGAGGAAGATGATCCGCTCCTCGAACAGCTTGGCGTACGGGTCGTACTCGCGGATGCCCTGCGAGGTGCGCTCGACGAAGCGCGGCACGATGTAGCGGCCCTCCGCCCGGGGGGCGGTGAACTCGGCGCGGGCGCGCAGGTGGTCGCCGGCGGGGGTGTTGGGAAGGTTCATTGCGGTTCTGTCCTCCGGGGGCTGGTCCGACGTGGTGGGGGGCGGGGCGGGGGCGCTCAGGCGCCGGTGCCGCCGCCGCCGGGGACATCCGCGGCGCTGTGCATGATGTCGTCGATCAGCCCGTACGCCTTGGCCTCTTCCGCGGTGAACCAGCGGTCGCGGTCGGAGTCCTTGGTGATCTGCTCGAAGCTCTGGCCGCTGTGCTGGGAGATCAGCTCGGACATCCGCTTCTTCATCCGGAGCAGCTGCTCGGCCTGGATCCGGATGTCGGTGGCCGAGCCGCCGAGGCCCGCCGACGGCTGGTGCATCAGGATCTCGGCGTTCGGCAGCGCGAAGCGCTTGCCCGGGGTGCCCGCGGTCAGCAGGAACTGGCCCATCGAGGCGGCCATGCCCATGGCGATGGTGACCACGTCGTTCTTGATGTACTGCATGGTGTCGTAGATCGCCATGCCGGCCGTGATGGAGCCGCCCGGGGAGTTGATGTACAGGTAGATGTCCTTCTCCGGCTCGGCGGCCAGGAGGAGGAGCTGGGCGGTGATCTTGTTGGCGATGTCGTCGTCGACCTGCTGGCCGAGGAAGATGATCCGCTCGCCGAGCAGCCGGTTGTAGACCTGGTCGCCCAGGCCACCGAGCACGTCGCCACCGGCCGCGCGCGGCGTCATCAGGCCAGCCATCTGCATCTGCGGGAACGTCACTTAGCCACCTGCTCAGTCGGTTTAGCTTGCTTTCGTTGACCCTAACGCGCAGGCCGGGCGCGGGAATCCCTCACACAGAACTGTTCGCTGTCAGCGCAGGGTGCCCGCCCTGAGCGAAACGGGCCCGGACGCACACGGCGTCCGGGCCCGTTCCAGGGGTCAGGCTGAGGCTCAGGCCTCGGCGGACTCCTCGGTCGCCTCGGCGGCGGCCTCGGTGGTCTCGGCCGCGGCGGTGCCCTCCGCGGTCTCGTCCTCGTCCTCGTCGAAGTTGACGACCTCGCCGTTGCTGTCGGTCACCGTGGCGGCCTCGACCACCAGGGCCAGCGCCTTGCCGCGGGCCACCTCGCCGACCAGCAGCGGGACCTGCTGGTTGGAGACGATCTGCTGGGCGAACTGGTCCGGGGTGAGGCCGGAGCCGGCGGCGCGGCGGATCAGGTGCTCGGTGAGCTCCTCCTGGTTCACGCCCACCTCCTCCTTGGCCACGATCTCGTCCAGCACGAACTGGGTCTTGATGCCCTTCTTCGCCTGGGCCTCGGTGTCCGCCTCGTACTCCTCGACGGTCTTGCCCTGGGCGGCGAGGTAGCTCTCCAGGGTCTGGCCCATCGGCTCCAGCTGGTGGTGCTCGAGGTTGTGCTTGCGGGTCTCGACCTCGTCCTTGAGCAGCTTCTCCGGGAACTCGATCTCGATCTTCTCGAGCAGCGCGTCCAGCACCTTCTCCTGGGCCTGGGTCGCCTGGTCGAACTCCTTCATCCGGCCGAGCCGGGTGCGGGAGTCGGCGCGCAGGTCCTCGAGGGTGTCGAACTCGCTGGCCAGCTGGGCGAACTCGTCGTCCAGCTCGGGGAGCTCCTTCTCCTGGACGGCGGTGACGGTGACGGTCACCTCGGAGCTCTTGCCGGCCTGGGTGCCGCCCTTGAGCTCGGTGGTGAAGGTCTTCGACTCGCCGGCCGACAGGCCGACGACGGCCTCGTCGATGCCGTCCAGCAGGCGGCCGGAGCCGATCTCGTAGCTCACGCCCGCGGCGGTGCCGTCCTCCGGCACCTCGCCGTCGACCTTGGCCTCCAGGTCCACCACGACGATGTCGCCCTCGGCGGCGGCCCGCTCGACGTCCTTGACCGAGGAGAAGCGCTCGCGCAGCTGCTCCAGCGACTTCGCGATGTCCTCGTCGGTGACCTCGATGGCGTCGACCTCGACCGAGATCTCGCTGAAGTCCGGCAGGGCGATCTCCGGGCGGACGTCCACCTCGGCGGTGAAGGTCAGGCCGTTGGCGTCCAGGTCCTCGACACCCTTGATGTCGGTGATGTCGGGCTGACCGAGGACCTCGACCTTGTTCTCGTCGACGGCCTGCGTGTAGAAGCGCGGGAGAGCGTCGTTGACGGTCTCCTCGAGCACCGCGGCGCGGCCGAACCGCTGGTCGATGACGCGGTTCGGGATCTTGCCCTTCCGGAAGCCCGGAACCGTGACCTGCTGGTTGATCTTCTTGTACGCCGCGTCGAGGCTGGGCTTGAGCTCCTCGAAGGGCACCTCGACGGTGAGTCGAACCCGGGTCGGGTTCAGAGTCTCGACGGCGCTCTTCACGGTTTGGTCTCCTATGGGGCTTGCGGTCGGCTTGTCTGGTCCGGACCGAGTCCCTCGCGGGCCGCGGGCCGGGCAGACGGGTGATGAGCCACCTGAGTGCGGCATCTCCCGTATGGGGTGGACGGCGAGCGGCCCGGTCCCGGTGCGGGGCTGGGCGGGGGCTCTGTCACCCTGGGGCGGTCGGCTCGGGAGCCAGGACCACCAGCGGCCCATCCTACCGGGTACCACGAAACTGACTGGTCGGGGTGACCGGATTCGAACCGACGGCCTTCCGCTCCCAAAGCGGACGCGCTACCAAACTGCGCCACACCCCGCATTCACGCGAGAGAGAGCGTACACGGCGAGGATCGCCGGTTCGCAGATATTCGACAGCCCATCGGATCGGGTACGCTGTTGCCCGTCCACCCGGACCGGCGGGCGTAGCTCAATGGTAGAGCCCTAGTCTTCCAAACTAGTCACGCGAGTTCGATTCTCGTCGCCCGCTCCGATCGACGGCCCCGCCGCGCACCAGCGCGGCGGGGCCGTCGCCGTTCCGCCGCCGTCCCGCCGCCGGCCGCGGACTGGTCCGCGGCCGCTCCGCACCGCTAGCCTCGAGTTTTGTTCGAATCCGGGGCGAAGGAGGCGGTGTGGACCCCGAGCAGCGACGGGCGGTCATCCAGCGCGCGGTGGTGCGGGAACTGGCTCGTTACGGACGGGAGTTCGCCGTCGACGGCGAGGTGGTCCGGGGTCCTGGCAGCACCGCGGTGGCGATCCGCGAGCACGCCGGGCCGGACGGGGCCGCCCATGCCGACCTGGGGTTCGTGCTGCGGCTGGGCAGCGCCGACGCACCGGTGGTCTGGGACTGCACGGCGGGCCTGGGCACCACCGAGACCGAGAAGCTGGAGAGCGCGGTCCGGATGTGGGCCGGCACCACCGCGGCGGCCGTGGTCGAGCTGCTGGACGGGCGGGGGCGGTACGGCGACCATCGGCGGCTGTCCGAACTCCCGGGCTGGCACGCGGTGCAGGGGCCGGCCACGGTCTTCGGCTACCAGAGCGCGAGGCTGACCGACTGGCTGGGCCGCACCGAACTGCTGCCGGAGCTGGCCGGCGCGCTCGGCCCGGCGCTCGCCGATCCGCGGCTGAACGGCGTGAAGCTCTTCTTCGGCGGGCGGACCGGCGACGAGGTGGCCGAGGTCCGGGTGAACGGCGAGGTGGCGCCGGCCGCCTCGCGGGCGCTGGGCGCACTGGACTGGCCGCGGGCCGAACGCTTCTGCTGGGCGCGGCTGTTCGTCCTGCTGGCCGCCGAGGGCGGCGGGCTGGAGGCGGTCCGCTCGGCCGAGGCCGCGGACCCGGGCACGCCGGAGCCGGCCCCGGCCGGGCCGCCGGTGGTCCGGGGCAGCCGGCTGGGCCGGTGGTGGCAGGCCAGACGGGCGGGGCACTAGGACCGGACGGGCCCGGGCCCCGCCGCGACGTCTACTTGGTGACGTTGGCCAGGGTGGTGCTCACCGAGTTGAGCACCTCCTGGACCGGCTTGGAGAGCTGCGTCGACTGGTTCAGCATGAAGCCGAACAGCGCGGCGATGATGGCGTGCGACGTCTTGATCTGCTTGCCGCGGATGAAGATGATCAGCATCACGCCGAACAGGACCAGCGCGGAGACGGAGAGTGCCACTCGGACTCACTTCCTCATTTCGTGGCGGAGCGGACCACGGCCTGCCCGAAGGTCCCGAGGCGGCACCCGTCGGCACGGCACACCCGATTTCCCCCGTGTTCCGGCCAGTCCCGCCCGGACTCAGTGTGGTCGACCGTGCTGACTGCGTAAAGGACTTGCCGCTGACAGGTGCCAAAAGTCCTGCCATGTGGGACGAGTTTCCGCCGACCGAGACGATAGCCGACGGGAGCTGACGCACCGTCGGGCGGGGTGGCCGGCCGGGCCGTTCGTGGGCCGAGGGGCCGTCAGCCACCCGGGCGGAGATTGGCCGAAGATCACCACTGGCCGTTGACATCCGGCCGGCGGTCTGATTGCACGCCGGCCGGGGCGGTCACTGCCGCCAGAGCAGCAGGACCGCGCGGTCGTCGTTGATGTCCTTGGCGACGGTCTCGATCAGCCGGCCCGCGGCGCCGTGCCCGGCCCCGCCCAACTGCCCGCCGGCCACCAGCCGGTCGGCCTCGCCCATCAGCCGGTCCATGCCCTCGGAGAGGTCCCGGCCGGGCTGCTCGACCATGCCGTCGGTGCAGAGCATCAGCACGTCGCCGCGGCCCAGCCGGCCGCGCACGCCCTCGAACTTGGCGCCGTCGTAGAGGCCGAGCAGCGGGCCCTCGTCGGCCTCCTTGCTCTCCCAGCGCCCGGCCCCGGCCAGCCGCTGCATCCCGGGCAGGTGCCCGGCGGAGAGCAGCTCGTACTCCCCGCTGTCCAGGTCGAGGGCCAGGTGCACGGCGCTGGCGAAGCCCTCCTCCCAGTCCTGCCGGAGCAGGTAGCCGTTGGCCGCGGGCAGGAAGTCGTGCGGCGGCAGCGAGCCGAGCAGCCCGCCGAAGGCGCCGGAGAGCAGCAGCGCCCGGGAGCCCGCGTCCATGCCCTTGCCCGAGACGTCGGCCAGCACGACTTCCAGCATCCGCCGGCCCGGTCCGGTGCGGGCGGCCACCACGAAGTCGCCGGAGAAGGACTGCCCGCCGGCCGGGCGCAGCGACATGTCGGCGTGCCAGCCCTGCGGCAGCTTGGGCACCTGGCTCTGCACCTTCAGCCGCTCGCGCAGGTCGAAGAGCATCGAGCCGCCGCTGCGCCAGGGCACCCCGACCCGGCTGCGGAACTGGGCCAGCAGCAGGCCGGCCACCCCGACCGCGCCGACCACCAGGGCCGCGCCGGGGGTGACGCCGAAGACGTAGGACTCGGGATGCTCGCTGGCCACCCGCTCGCCGGTGTGGATCACCGACTCGGTGGACAGGCCGAGCGCGGCGGTGGCGTAGAGCAGCACCAGCGAGACCGGGCGGAGCAGCAGCGCCCCGGCCAGGATCGGCAGCACCAGCGCGGTGGGCGGCACCCAGGCGGGCAGCCAGACGTTCAGCACCACCAGGACCGGCACCAGGAGCAGCAGCACGGTGAAGGCCAGCCAGTCGGCGCCGTCGCCGCGGAAGTAGTCCACGCCGGTGCGGCGCAGGGTGCGGCGGGCCCGGTAGAGGCGCTTGCGCAACCGGGCCGCCCAGGGGTCGGCGGGCGCCGTCCCCGTCGCGGTCGTCCGGGGACTGCTGCCCGGCGTGCTGCCAGCCATGGGGCCCGACCCTATCGACCGCGGCCCGCCCGCGTCGACGGGCGTTCATCCCCGGTCCGCCTCGCCGCTCGGTTTCGGCCGGGCCGGTGGCCCGGTCCACGGGCCACCGGGGGCGCACTGAAGGTGGCTCAGGGCGCTTGCCGCAGGTGCGCGCCGGTGTCCCGGCGCGCCTGCCCGCGCAAAGGGCTCGCGGCAGGACGGCCCGGATGATAGCTGTGTCATATGACACACCTCCCGCAGGAGCAGAACGCGCTCGCGCCGCGGCCCCTCCGGGCCGCCGAGTGGGACCGCTGGTACGACACCCTGGAGACCGCCTTCGGCTCGGTGGAGTCCCCGGAGCGGCGGGCCCAGTGGCAGGCTCTCACCGAGGTGGACCGCTCGCTGGCGGTCTGGGACGGCGAGGTGCCGGTCGGCGCGGCCGGGGCCTTCTCCTTCGGGCTGGCGGTGCCGGGCGGCGCGGTGCTGCCGGCGGCCGGGGTGACCATGGTCGGGGTGCTGCCCACCCACCGGCGGCGCGGGGTGCTCACCGCGCTGATGCGCCACCAGCTGGACGAGGTGCACGAGCGCGGCGAGTCGCTGGCCGTGCTGACCGCCTCCGAGCCGGCCATCTACGGCCGGTACGGCTACGGGCTGGCGACCTGGAAGCTGGGCGTGCGGATCGACCGGGCCCGGGCCCGGGTGGCCCGCCCGGCGGGCGACCGGATCCGGCTGCGGCTGGCCGACCCCACGGAGTCGCTGGCGGCCTGCGAGCGGCTGTACGCCGCCCAGGTGCCGCTGCGCCCCGGCATGCTGGCCCGGCGGCCCGGCTGGGAGCGGGTGCCGGTGCTCGACCCGCCCGCCGAGCGCGGCGGCCAGACGGCGCTGCAGTGCGTGCTGGCCGAGGACCGGGCGGACGGCACCCTGCTCGGCTACGCCCGCTACTCGGCGGGGGTGGACTGGGAGCACGGCGGACCGGCCGGCGAGGTGCGGGTGCGCGAGGTGACGGCCGCCGGGCCCGAGGGGCGGGCGGCACTCTGGAACTACCTGCTGGAGCTGGATCTGACGGACACCGTGGTGGCCGCCAACCTGCCGGTGGACGACCCGCTGCTGCACCTGGTCTCGGACCCGCGGCGGCTGCGCCCCTCGCTCTCCGACGGGCTCTTCGTGCGGCTGGTGGAGGTGGGCGACGCGCTGCGCTCGCGGCACTACGCGGCGCCGGTGGACCTGGTGCTGGAGGTGGAGGACGCCTTCTGCCCGTGGAACACCGGGCGCTGGCACCTGCACAGCGCGGGGCCCGAGCACCCTGCGGCCTGTGAGCCGACCGATGCGCCGGCCGATCTGGCGCTGTCCGCGCGCGAGCTGGGCGCGGTCTACCTGGGCGGCTGCTCGCCGGCGGCGCTGGCCGGCGCCGGGCTGGTCCGTGAACTGCGCCCGGGGGCGCTGGCCCGGGCCGCCGCGGCCTTCGGCTGGCCGGTCGCCCCCTGGCTGCCGCACGGCTTCTGACGGGCCGGGCGGCGGCCGGGGCGAGGGGTCGTCAGGGCTGCTGCGGGTGGTGGGCCGGGATGGGGGGCAGTTCGCCGGTCGCCTCGTAGGCGCTCAGCATCTCGATCCGGCGGGTGTGCCGGGGCTCGTTGCTGTAGGGGGTGGCGAGGAAGATCTCGACGAACTTCGTCGCCTCCTCCTGGGTGTGCATCCGGCCTCCGATGCTGAGCACGTTGGCGTTGTTGTGCTCGCGGCCGAGCGCGGCGGTCTGCTCGCTCCAGGCCAGCGCGGCGCGCACGCCCTTCACCTTGTTGGCGGCGATCTGCTCGCCGTTGCCCGAGCCGCCGATCACGATGCCCAGCGCCTCGGGGTCGGCGGCGGTGCGCTCGGCGGCGCGCAGGCAGAACGGCGGGTAGTCGTCCTCGGCGTCGTAGATGTGCGGCCCGCAGTCGATCGGCTCGTGGCCCTGCTCGGTGAGCCGGCTGACGAGGTGGTTCTTCAGTTCGTATCCGGCATGGTCGGAACCCAGGTAAACGCGCATGGGGCCGAGTGTTTCACGGGCCCGGGCCGACCCGCCGTCAGGCTCGGGCTCAGTCCCGACGGCCGATCAGCTTCCAGGCCAGCGGCAGGGCGCCCATCGCGACCGCGGTCTTCAGCGCGTCGCCGACCAGGTAGGGGTAGAGGCCGAGGTGCGCGGCCTTCGCCAGCGACAGGTGCAGCGAGGCGGCCAGGTAGGGCACCCCGACCGCGTAGATCGCCAGGTTGCCGAGCACCATCGCGCCGGCGGTGCGCAGCGGGGAGCGGTCGGCGCCGCGCCGGGCCAGCGCGCCGGTGAGGGCGGCGGCCAGCACGAAGCCGAGCAGGTACCCGAAGGTGGGCATCGACCAGCCGGTGGCGCCCTCGGCGAACCAGGGCAGCCCGGCGGCGCCGGCCAGCAGGTAGAGGCCGAGCGCGGCGGCGCCGCGGCGGGCGCCGAGCGCGGTGCCGACCAGCAGGGCGGCGAAGGTCTGGCCGGTGACCGGCACCGGCGAGCCGGGCACCGGCACCGAGAACTGTGCGGCCAGCCCGGTCAGCGCGGCGCCGCCGCCGACCAGGGCCAGCTCGCGCAGCGCGGTGCCGGCCCGGCTGCCGGCGGCGGGCAGCAGGTCGGCCAGCACGGGTCGGGACGGGAGCGGGGCGGCCAGGGCCATCGGAGCCTCCAGGGCGACGGGACGGAACGGATCGAGTGAACGTTCGTGAACCTACGCTCCTTGATCCACACTTTCGATATCACGAGCGACAAACCGTGACCGCCTTCGCTTGTGGGGTTCGCACCGGCGCTTTCACCCACGGGCAACGGCACGACTACCCTCCGCAGTCGGCCGGTCCGGATCCTGGGCGGGGCCGTGCCACCCGCCGCCGCTCCCCGCATATTGGGACAGGTCGTCCGAATTACGAACTGTCTGGATAGTCCCTGCGATGACCGTCACCACCGCTCCCCCGCAGGCCCCCGAGGCCGCCGGCGGCCCCCAGCTCGGCCAGGGCCTGAAGCAGCGCCACCTCTCGATGATCGCGCTCGGCGGGGTGATCGGGGCCGGCCTCTTCGTCGGCTCCGGCGCGGGCATCGCGGCCGCCGGGCCCGGCATCATCCTGGCCTTCACCGCCTCCGGCCTGCTGGTGATGCTGGTCATGCGGATGCTCGGCGAGATGTCGGCCGCGCACCCGGCCTCCGGCTCCTTCTCGGTGCACGCCGAACGGGAGATCGGCCCCTGGGCCGGACTGACCGCGGGCTGGATGTACTGGGTGATGCTCTGCTGCGGGGTGGCCGCCGAGGCCACCGCGGCCGGCTCGATCATGAACTCCTGGCTGCCCGGGGTGCCCGGCTGGGCCTGGGTCGGGGTCTTCATGGCCTTCTTCTGCGCCGCCAACCTGACCGCCGTGAAGAACTTCGGCGAGTTCGAGTTCTGGTTCGCCGCGGTCAAGATCAGCGCGATCCTGGCCTTCCTGGTGCTCGGCGTGCTCGGCGTGCTCGGCGTGCTGGGCGGCCACGGGGCGCCCGGCACCGCCAACCTGACCGGCCACGGCGGCTTCCTGCCGCACGGCTCGACCGGCCTGGTGGCCGGCCTGCTGGCCTCGGTCTTCGCCTACGGCGGCCTGGAGACGGTGACCATCGCCGCCGCCGAGTCCGCCGACCCGCGGCGCAACGTGGCCAACGCGGTGCGCACCGCCGTCTGGCGGATCGCGGTCTTCTACATCGGCTCGATGGCGCTGGTGGTGACCCTGGTGCCGTGGAACGACCCGGACGTGGTCAAGCTCGGCCCCTACGTCACGGTGCTGAGCTTCCTCCAGGTGCCCGGCGCCGCCCAGGTGATGCAGGCGGTGGTGCTGGTGGCGCTGCTGAGCGCGATGAACGCCAACATCTACGGCGCCTCCCGGATGGCCTTCTCGCTGGTGGCCCGCGGCCAGGGTCCGAAGGCGCTGGCCCGGGTGGGCGGCGGGGTGCCGCGGGCGGCCGTGCTGGCCTCCTGCGGCTTCGGCTTCGCCGCGGTGCTGGCCGGCTACTGGTGGCCGGACACCGTCTTCAGCTGGCTGATGAACACCACCGGCGTGGCGATCCTGGTGGTCTGGCTCTTCATCGGCGTCGCCCAGCTGCGGATGCGCCGCCGGCTGGAGCGCGAGGCGCCGGAGCTGCTGACCGTGCGGATGTGGGCCTTCCCCTACCTCAGCTGGCTGGCGATCGGCGCGGTGGTCGCGGTGCTCGGGCTGATGACCACCACGGCCGGCAACCGGGACCAGCTCTACGCCGCCGCGGTGCTGGTGGCCGGGCTGAGCGCGGTGGGCTACGTGCGCCAACGCCGTCTCAGGAGCGCGTGAAAAGATGCGGGTTGGGCAGGACCTGCCCATCACCTGCACAACAACCGTGCGAGTCGGACAAAGGAGTACCGCAGTGCCGGGCAAGAACCTCAGCCGCGACGAAGCACAGCAGCGCGCCGGCCTCCTCAGCGTGATCGGCTACGAGGTGCACCTGGACGTCACCAGCGCCCCGGACGCCTCCGCTGCCACCTTCCGCTCGACCACCACCCTCCGGTTCCGCTGCACCCGGCCGGGCGCCGCGAGCTTCGCCGACCTGCTGGCGCCGGCGGTCCGGGCCGTCACGCTGAACGGCCGGCCGCTGGACCCGGCCGTCGTCTTCGACGGCGCCCGGGTGGCGCTGGAGGACCTGGCCGCCGAGAACGTCCTGGTGGTGGAGGCCGACTGCGCCTACAGCCGGACCGGGGAAGGGCTGCACCGGTTCACCGACCCGGTGGACGGCGAGACCTACCTCTACACCCACTACGAGCCCGCCGAGGCCCGCCGGGTGTTCGCCAACTTCGAGCAGCCCGACCTGAAGGCGCCCTACCGGTTCACCGTGACCGCGCCGGCCGCCTGGGACGTGTACAGCAACGGCGCCGAGGAGTCGGTGACGGACCAGGACGGCGCCAGGACCTGGCGCTTCCTGGAGACCAAGCCGATCTCCACCTACCTGACCGCCGTGGTGGCCGGCCCGTACCACGTGGCCCGTGACCACTGGAGCGGCGAGGTCGCCGACGGCAGCACCCTGGAGATCCCGCTCGCGGCCACCTGCCGCAAGTCGCTGGCGCCGTACTTCGACGCCGAGGAGATCTTCGAGATCACCAAGCAGGGCCTGGACTTCTTCCACCGGGAGTTCGGCTACCCGTACCCGTTCGGCAAATACGACCAGTGCTTCGTGCCGGAGTACAACATCGGCGCGATGGAGAACCCGGGCTGCGTCACCTTCAAGGAGGAGTACGTCTTCCGCTCGAAGGTGACCGCCGCCTCCTACGAGGCCCGGGCCAACACGGTGCTGCACGAGATGGCGCACATGTGGTTCGGCGACCTGGTCACCATGGAGTGGTGGGACGACCTCTGGCTGAAGGAGTCGTTCGCCGACTTCATGGGCTCGTTCGCGCTGCAGGAGGCCACCAAGTACCAGTCCGCCTGGGTGACCTTCGCCAACCAGCGCAAGGCCTGGGCCTACCGGCAGGACCAGTACCCGACCACCCACCCGATCACCGCGGACATCCGCGACGTCGAGGACGCCAAGCTCAACTTCGACGGGATCACCTACGCCAAGGGCGCCTCGGTGCTCAAGCAGCTGGTCGCCTACGCCGGCCGGGAGGCCTTCTTCCAGGGCGCCCGGCAGTACTTCCAGCGGCACGCCTTCGGCAACACCGTGCTCGGCGACCTGCTGGCGGTGCTGGCCGAGACCTCCGGGCGCGGCGCCGAGGCGATGGCCGAGTGGTCCGCCGCCTGGCTGCAGACCGCCGGCGTCAACTCGCTCACCCCGCAGGTGACGGTGGACGCGCAGGGCCGGATCACCGAGCTCGCGGTGCTCCAGGACGGTGACGTGCTGCGCCCGCACCGGGTCGCGATCGGCCTCTACGACCGGGAGCCGGACGGCTCGCTGGTCCGCTCGGCCCGGGTGGAGCTGGACGTCACCGGCGCCCGCACCGTGGTCGGGGAGCTGGCCGGCCGGCCCCGCCCGGCGCTGATCCTGGTCAACGACGACGACCTGACGTACTGCAAGGTCCGGTTCGACGCCGACTCGCTGGCCACCCTGCGCGAGTCGCTGGCCGACATCCGCGAGCCGCTGGCCCGCGCGCTCGCCTGGTCGGCCTGCTGGAACCTGACCCGGGACGGGCTGATGCCGGCCCGCGACTACCTGGACCTGGTGCTGCGGTTCGCCGGCCAGGAGTCCGAGATCGGCGTGCTGCAGAGCCTGCACGTGCAGGCCGCGGGCGCGCTGGAGGTGCTGGTCGACCCGGCGCACCGGGCCGAGGCCGGCCGGCTGCTCGCCGAGGGCGCGCTGCGCGAGCTGCGGGCCGCCGCCCCCGGCAGCGACCAGCAGCTGGCCTGGGCCCGGTTCGCCGCCCAGAGCGCGGTCGCCGAGGAGCACCTGCGGCTGCTGGCGGGCCTGCTGGCCGGCACCGCCCGGATCGACGGCCTGGAGGTGGACCAGGACCTGCGCTGGTCGTTCTGGATCGCGCTGGCCGCGGCCGGCGTGGCCGACCGGGCCGAGCTGGACGGCGAGCTGGCCCGGGACAACACCGCGGGCGGCGGCCAGAAGCACGCCCAGGCGCTGGCCGCCCGGCCGACCGCCGAGGCCAAGGCGGCCGCCTGGTCGGCGGTGGCCGACTCCGACGCGCTGCCGAACGCGATGGTCGGCGCGCAGACCGCCGGCTTCCAGCAGCCCGGCCAGCGCGAGCTGACCGCGCCGTACACCGCGCGCTACTTCGAGCTGCTGGAGACCATCTGGGCGGAGCGCAGCATCGAGATCGCGATCCGGTTCGTCGGCGGCTTCTTCCCGCGGCTGCAGACCGACCGGGCCACCCTGGACGCCACCGACGCCTGGCTGACCGGCCACCCGCAGGCCGCGCCCGCGCTGCGCCGGCTGGTGCTGGAGTGCCGGGACGACCTGGCCCGGGCGCTGCGCGCGCAGGCGGCCGACCGCGGCTGAGGCGCCGTCAGGACGCCGGACGGCCCGCCCCCACTGCTCGGGGGGCGGGCCGTCCGGCGTCCGGCGTTCGGCGTTCGGTGCGTTCGGTGCGTTCGGTGCGTTCGGGCTACTTGAGGGTGGCCGAGGTCAGGCCCGCCTGCACCTGCCGCTGGAAGGACAGGTAGACCACCAGCACCGGCAGCATCGCGATGGTCATCCCGGCGAACAGGGCCGGGAAGTCGCTGGCGTAGGTGCTCTGCTGGGAGAGCGCGATCAGGCCCTGGGCCAGCATCGAGCGGTCCGGGTCGGAGCCGGTCTGCTGCTGCATCAGGGTGACCGGCAGCAGGTACTGGTTCCACTGGCCGAGCACGTTGAAGATGAAGACGCTGATCAGGCCGGACTTCGCCATCGGGACCATGACCTGGAAGAAGGCCCGGGTGTGCGAGCAGCCGTCGATCATCGCCGCCTCGTGCACCGCGGTGGGCAGCGAGCGGAAGAAGGCGTAGAGGAAGAAGACGGTGAACGGCAGCGAGTAGGCCGTGTAGACCAGGATCAGGCCGAGATAGCTGTTCAGGCCGAGCAGCGGGCTGATGCTGCCGAGGTTCTTCACCATGAAGAAGAGCGGCACCAGGGCCAGGTAGACCGGGAACATCGCGCCGGCGACGAAGAAGTAGTAGATCGTGCGGTTGCCGACGAACTCGTAGCGGGCCAGCACGTAGGCGGCCATCGAGCCGAGCAGCATGGTCAGGGTGAGGGAGCCCGCCAGCACGATCAGGGTGTTGAGGAAGAAGCCGCCGATGCCCTTGTCCCAGGCCCGGCCGAAGGCGTCGAAGTGCCAGTGGGTGGGGATCGCCCAGGCGCTGCTGCCGATCTGCGCGTCGGTCTTGAAGGCGCCGAGCACGATCCAGATCAGCGGGCCGATGATCATCACGGCCCAGAGGGCCAGGAAGCCGTGCGAGAAGACGTTCAGGATGCCGCCGCTGTCGGCGAACCGCTGGGCGGCCGTGGGCTTGCGCGGGGTGCTGCTCGCGCCGCCGTCGCGCGGGGCGGGGACCGCGGTGGTCGCGTCGGTGTGGGTGCTCATGCCGGGGCCCCGCTCAGAACTCGATCTTCTCGCGCCGGGTCACCCGGAGCGAGATCACGGACAGGATCAGGGTGATGAAGAAGATCACCACGCCCATGGCACAGGCGTATCCGGCCTTGCCGTAGGTGACGAAGTTGCGCATCAGCAGCGTCGCCAGGATCTCGCTGTGGTGGTCCGGGCCGCCGCCGTAGTAGGCGCCGGGGGTCATCGTGGAGACCAGCGCGAAGCAGTCCATGGCAGCGATCGCCAGGTAGACCCAGGCGGTCTGGATGGTCTCCCAGAGCAGCGGCAGGGTGATCTTGAAGAAGGTCTGGCCGCGCCCGGCGCCGTCCAGCAGCGCCGCCTCGTAGATGTCCTTCGGCACGTTCTGCATGGCGGCCGAGAAGAGCACCAGGTAGAAGCCGACGCCGGACCAGATCAGCACGCCGATCACGCACCACAGGCCCAGGTTGGGGTCGGAGAGCCACTGCCACGGCTTGTCGGCCTGCTCGATGCCGAGCTTGATCAGCACGCCGTTGAGCAGGCCGCCCTGGCTGGTCTGGTAGACGCCCTGGAAGAGCATCGACAGGATCGCGACCGAGAGCACCTGCGGGAAGAAGAAGACCACCTTGTAGAAGCCGGCCCCGCGCACGCCCTGCACGCCGCCGGTCCCGCCGCGCCCGCCCACGTTGAGCATGAAGGCGAAGAACAGCGCCAGCAGGATGGTGGCGAGCGGCAGCACGATCAGCAGCAGCAGGTTGTGGCCGAGCGCCGTGGTGAAGTCGCCGTTCTCGAACAGCTTGGTGTAGTTGTCCAGCCCGATGAAGTTCATCTGCTGGGAGGCTCCCGACCAGTCGGTCAGGGAGTAGCCGAAGGTCTGCAGGTACGGCCAGATGACCAGTACCACGTAGAGCACGACCGGGACGATGAGGAACCCCACGATGAAGGGGTACTGCTTGTGACGCATCAACTGCTCCTGTCCGCCACAGCCTGCGCCAGGACAGGCTTGGTAAAGCGTGTACGACCGGTGTCGTGGCGAAGCACCGGGGTCCGTGGCGGACCCCGGTGTTCGCATCGGTCAGCGGCTCACCCCCGGGGTGAGGCCGGGTCAGACCTTCTTGGAGGTGGCGGCCTTGGCGCGCGCCACCCAGTCGGCCGGGGTGATGCGGCTGTTGACCAGCTCGTTGGTGGCGTTCTGCAGCTCGGTGTCGAAGGCCGTCTGCAGGTCCGGGTAGGAGAAGTTGAAGGTGTTGCTGCCGGCCGCGGTGACCGCGACCGAGGAGGACTTGGTGCCCGGCTTGAGCACCACGTCCGCGCCGATGCCGTCCTTCAGCACGGAGAGCGAGTTGGCGGCCGCGGCGAACTTGCCGGAGCCCTCCTTGGTCAGCATCATCCGCAGGAACTCCAGGCCGCCGGCCTGGTTCTTCGCCTTGCTCGGGACGATGAAGGGCTCACCGGCACCGGCCCGGACCGAGGCCGGGTCCATCTTGTCGCCGGACAGCGACGGGATGGGCAGGAAGGCCATGTCGAAGTCGGCCGGGGTCACCTTGATCATCTCGTTCTCCAGCCAGGAGCCGGAGGGGATGAAGGCGGCCTTGCCCTGGCACCAGGCGGTCTGCGACTCGGTGTGGGTCATGCCGTTGGTGCCCGGGAGCAGGAAGTCGCCCTGCATGATCTTGAAGAAGGCGGTCACGCCGGCCAGCACGGCCGGGTCGTCGAACGCGGTCGGGTCGAGCGCGTCGATCTTCTTCACCAGGTCCGCGCCGCCCTGCTTGGCGATCAGGTCCAGGATCACGTAGTTGGCGTAGTACGGGTACTTGCCCTGGTGCGCGAAGGGGGCGATGCCGGCGGCCTTGATGGTGCCGCACAGGGTGATGAACTCGTCCCAGGTCTTCGGCGGGGCCCAGCCCTTGTCCTTGAAGAGCTTGTTGGAGTACCAGAGGCCGTAGACGGTGTAGACGTAGTTCAGCGAGTACATCTTGCCGTCGATGGTGCCCTGCTCGATGGTGCCGGGCAGCAGCACGTCGCGGATCTTCTTGGACGGGTCGTCCAGGTAGGGCGCGTCGAGCAGCACGGTGAGGTCGGTCAGCTGGCCGGCCTTCTCCAGCACGTCGATCTTCATCTGCTGGGCGCCGGAGTCGTCGATGACGTCCGGCGGGTTGCCGGCGTTGAAGCGCGGCTGGAGCTTGGGGCTGATGTCGGTGGTGCCCAGGTGGCTGATGTTGGCGCCGGTGTAGGTCTTCTTGTACATGTCTTCGAAGGCCTTGGCGTAGTCGTCGCCATAGCCGCCCTTGAAGATCACGACGTCCAGCGGGTCGCCCGACTTCACACCGAACGGGTTGGTGGCGCTGCCGCTGTTGGTCGGCGCGCTGCCCTTGTTGTCGCTGCTGCTGCCGCCGCCGGCGGCGCAGGCGGCCAGCAGGGTGCTGCCACCGGCGGCCAGCACGGTGACGGCGGCCGCGCGCTTGAAGATGTCGCGGCGGTTGTACTCGGTTGCAGAGCCCATGTGTGCCCTAACCCCTCAGTGTCCAATGGTGCGGAGGTGAACCGGCGTCCGCCTCGGAGTCATTTCTGACGACCCGTCAATTCCCGTCCCTCAGCCAGGGCTTGAACCGGGCGTAGACGCCGGTCAGAGGGGGTCAGGTCGATGGGCAAAGGTATAGTCCACTGTTCACCCGGCGGCAATAGTCTTCCCGCTGGTAACGGCCCTTGGCACTCAAAGCGTTGTCGGCGGTGCAGCATGTGCAATGTTCAGGGAGCCTGCGTATTTCTCCCGGCTACCTGAACGTTGCCTGCGAGCGAGGACGATAGCGCGCTCATGCTCACTTGACCAGAGAAACGATCAACTTCGTGCAGATATGCCGAGGGCGACGGGGTCTGCGCGGTCCGGTGGCGCGGAGGTGAACGGCAGCGCCTGGCGGGACCGGTGCGCCCGGCCGCGCCTGCGGGGGCTCGCCACGGCCCCTGGAGCCGTGCTGGGCGGGCAGAACGACGACCGCGCTCCCCCCGGGTCGGGGGGAGCGCGGTCGTCGGCTCAGACGGGCTGTCAGCCGATCAGCGAGCGCAGCACGTACTGCAGGATGCCGCCGTTGCGGTAGTAGTCCGCCTCACCGGGGGTGTCGATGCGCACCACGGCGTCGAACTCGACCTCACCGGCCTTGACCTTGACGGTCTGCGGGGTGCGGCCCTCGTTCAGCTCGGTCACGCCGGTGATCTCGAAGGTCTCCTCACCGGTCAGGCCCAGGCTGTCGGCGTTCTGGCCCTCGGGGAACTGCAGCGGCAGCACGCCCATGCCGATCAGGTTCGAGCGGTGGATGCGCTCGTAGGACTCGGCGATGACGGCCTTGACGCCGAGCAGCGCGGTGCCCTTGGCCGCCCAGTCGCGGGACGAGCCGGAGCCGTACTCCTTGCCCGCCAGGACGACCAGCGGGGTGCCGGCGGCCTGGTAGTTCTGCGAGGCGTCGTAGATGAACGACACCGGGCCGTCGGCCTGGGTGAAGTCGCGGGTGTAGCCGCCCTCGGTGCCCGGCGCGATCTGGTTGCGCAGGCGGATGTTGGCGAAGGTGCCGCGGATCATCACCTCGTGGTTGCCGCGCCGCGAGCCGTACGAGTTGAAGTCGCGCTTCTCCACGCCGTGCTCGGTCAGGTACTGCGCGGCCGGGGTGCCGGCCTTGATGTTGCCCGCCGGGGAGATGTGGTCGGTGGTGACCGAGTCGCCCAGCTTGGCCAGCACCCGGGCGCCGGCGATGTCGGTCACCGGGCTCGGGGTCTTGGCCATGCCCTCGAAGTACGGGGGCTTGCGGACGTAGGTGGACTCGGCGTCCCACTCGAAGGTGTTGCCGGTCGGGACCGGGAGCGACTGCCAGCGGTGGTCGCCGGCGAAGACGTCCGCGTAGTCCTTGGCGAACATGTCCTGGTCGATGGAGTTGGCGACGGTGTCGGCCACCTCCTGCTCCGACGGCCAGATGTCGGCGAGGAAGACGTCGTTGCCATCGGCGTCCTGGCCCAGGGCGTCGCGGGTGATGTCGACGTTCATGTTGCCGGCCAGGGCGTAGGCGACCACCAGCGGCGGGGAGGCCAGGTAGTTCATCTTGACGTCCGGGTTGATCCGGCCCTCGAAGTTGCGGTTGCCGGAGAGCACCGAGACGACCGCGAGGTCGGCCTCGTTGACCGCGGCGGAGACCTCCTCGGGCAGCGGGCCCGAGTTGCCGATGCAGGTCACGCAGCCGTAGCCGACCAGGTTGAAGCCCAGCTTCTCCATGTACGGGAGCAGGCCGGCCTTCTCGTAGTAGTCCATGACGACCTTGGACCCGGGGGCCAGGGTGGTCTTGACCCAGGGCTTGACGTGCAGGCCCTTCTCCACGGCCTTCTTCGCCAGCAGGGCGGCGCCCAGCATGACGGAGGGGTTGGAGGTGTTGGTGCAGGAGGTGATCGAGGCGATCACCACGGCGCCGTTGTCGATCTCGTAGGACGAGCCGTCGGGGGCGGTCACCGCGGTCGGCTTGGAGGCCTCGGCGGAGTAGGCCGGCAGCGCCTCGGCGAACCGGGCGGCGGACTCGGCCAGCACCACGCGGTCCTGCGGGCGCTTCGGGCCGGCGATCGACGGGACCACGGTGGCCAGGTCCAGCTCCAGGTACTCGGAGAAGACCGGCTCGACCGACGGGTCGTGCCACAGGCCCTGGGCCTTGGCGTAGGCCTCGACCAGGGCGAGCTGCTGCTCGTCGCGGCCGGTGAGCTTGAGGTAGTTGATGGTCTCGGCGTCGATCGGGAAGATCGCGCAGGTCGAGCCGAACTCCGGCGACATGTTGCCGATGGTGGCGCGGTTGGCCAGCGGGATCGCGGTGACGCCGGCGCCGTAGAACTCGACGAACTTGCCGACAACGCCGTGCTTGCGCAGCATCTCGGTGATGGTGAGCACCAGGTCGGTGGCGGTGGCGCCGGCCGGCAGCTCGCCGTTCAGCTTGAAGCCGACCACCCGCGGGATGAGCATCGAGACCGGCTGGCCGAGCATCGCGGCCTCGGCCTCGATGCCGCCGACGCCCCAGCCCAGCACGCCCAGGCCGTTGACCATGGTGGTGTGCGAGTCGGTGCCGACGCAGGTGTCCGGGTAGGCCTGGCCGTTGCGGACCATGACGGTGCGGGCCAGGTGCTCGATGTTGACCTGGTGCACGATGCCGGTGCCCGGCGGGACGACCTTGAACTCGTCGAAGGCGGTCTGGCCCCAGCGCAGGAACTGGTAGCGCTCCTTGTTGCGGCCGTACTCGATCTCGACGTTCTGGACGAAGGCGTCCGGGGTGCCGAACTTGTCGGCGATCACCGAGTGGTCGATGACCAGCTCGGCCGGGGCCAGCGGGTTGATCTTGGCCGGGTCGCCGCCCAGCTCCTTGACGGCCTCGCGCATGGTGGCGAGGTCGACCACGCACGGCACGCCGGTGAAGTCCTGCATGATCACGCGGCCGGGCGTGAACTGGATCTCCTGGCTCGGCGCGGCCGACGGGTCCCAGTTGCCGAGCGCCCGGATGTGGTCGGCGGTGATGTTGGCGCCGTCCTCGGTGCGGAGCAGGTTCTCCAGCAGGACCTTGAGGCTGTAGGGCAGCCGCTCGGAACCCTCGACGGCGGAGAGCTTGAAGATCTCGTACGACTCGTCGCCCACCTGCAGCGAGCTGCGGGCGTCGAAGCTGTTCGCGGACACGACTGACTCCTTCTAGGTGCTTCGTGCGGCACGTGGGGTTTCGGCTGCCCACACGAGGAAGCCCGGGGATCGCCTCTCGGCAAGTATCTTGATGTCGAGATAAATCATAGCGTCGAGTTATCTCGATGTCGAGATAAACCATAGTGCATGGGCGGTCCCGGAGTGACCTCGGGCACCCCTCCGGCGCGCCCCTGGGGACTTCCCCGGACCGGGCCGTAACGCGGGGGTCGGGCTCGGGCGTCCTTACCTGGCGAGAGCGACGGATCGGAGGGGGACGAGTGGTCGGAATGCCATGGGGCGGCGGTGATCGCAGCGGCTTCGAGGAGTTCGCGCACGCCCGGGGTCGGCACCTGTTCCGGACGGCGCTGCTGCTCTGCGGGGACTGGCACCTCGCCGAGGACCTGACCCAGACCACGCTGGCGAAGCTCTTCGCGGCCTGGGGCAGGGTGCAGCGGGCCGACCATCCCGACGCCTACGCGCGCACCGTGCTGGTGCGCAGTTATCTCTCGCACCACCGGCTGCGGCGCACCGCCGAACGGCCGGCCGCCGGCGAGCTGCCCGAAGAGGTGGCGCCGGACGCGGATCCCGCACTGCGGGTGACGCTGCTCGCGGCCCTGGGCGAACTGACGCCCCGGGACCGGGCCGTACTGGTGCTGCGGTACTGGGAGGACCGCAGCGTCGAGGAGACCGCCGCCGAGCTGAACACCAGTCCCGGTGTGGTGCGCAGCCAGTGCCTGCGGGCGCTGGTCCGGCTGCGCAAGGTGCTGGGACCGCAGGCCGACCTGCTGCTCAGCTGAGGCGCCGGGCTCCGGCTGACACTTCGTTGGATTCGTGTGACGGCGAGGAAGGGCGGTCATGCAGGGATCGGACTGGACACATGAGGAGGAGCGGGACGGTGCCAGACTCGCCGGAGCGTTCCAGCGGTCGGTGGGCGGGGTGGAGCCCGAGCTGACCGCGCTGATCGCGGGCGCCGCCGCGCAGGGGCGCTCGCTGCGCCGGCGCCGGCGCGGCCTGGCGCTGGGCGCCGTGGCGGGGGCGGTGGCGCTGGTGGCGGGCGCGGCCGCGCTGGTGGGCGGCGGGGGCCCGGACCGGGTCGGGGCGGCCGGCAGCGGCAGCTCGCCGCTGGGGCCGCCGGCCTCGCCGCTGCCGGTGCTGAACGGCCGGCTGGCGGCCACCGGGCAGGACCTGCTGCTGGCGGCGGTGCGCCGGATGCCGCAGGGCGTGGAGATGGGCGAGGGCAGCGGGCAGACCACGGTCTTCACGGTGGCCGGCAAGCCCACCCCGCAGCTGCACGTCAGGGCGTCGTCCACCGGTCCGGTGGACGGCAAGGGCACCCAGTTCCTGGAGATCAACCTCGACACCGACATCACCCACTACCTGGCGCAGCTGTCCGGGAGCGATCCGCTGGTCGCGGAGGCGACCCAGGCCTGCTCCGACATCAAGGCCAAGAACAGCGGCGGCACCGTGGACTGCAGCACCTCCGACGGTCCGGACGGAGGCTCGTACCAGATCGTCCGGCGCACCGGGCAGATGGAGATCAGCACCAATGTGATCTACAAGCGGGCGGACGGCGTGGTGGTCTCGGCGTTCGAGGACCGGGAGAACCAGATGCCGGGGTCGGGCGCGATGGCACCGCCCTCGCTCGACGCGGACCTGCTCACCTCGATCGTCACCAGCGCGGAGATGCAGGCCTGGGTGACCCCCGGGTTCCGGGCCGCGGCCCAGTCGGTGGTGTCGCCGTACCTGGACCTCGACGGGCCGCAGTGCGTGATGGGCCCCGGCGGGGGGCTGACGATCATGCCGTCGGCGCGGCCCACCTCGGCGCCGGCCACCGTGCTGCCCCCGATCCCGGCGGACACGCCGACGGCCGGCTGGGTGGCGAGCGGGTCGGCCGGCGCGGGGCCGACGCCCTCGGCCAAGAGCTGCCCGCCGCCCAACACCGGGCTGACGATCGAGACCGAGCCGGTCTGGCCGGCCGGCTGACGGCCCCTGGGACTCCGACGGGGCGGTACCGCATTCACGGGGGTGCGGAACCGTCCCGTCGGTGCTGTCCGGGCCCTTCCGTCCGGGTGACTCGGCCGGGGTTCGCGGCCCGGTCGCCCGGGGCTCCGGGGGTGCGGGCGGGACGGTGGGGCTGACGTGCCACCAGTTGACGAAAGGTCCGCCCGCCATGCGTGCTGCACTGTTCACCGGTTCCGCCCTCGCCGCCGCCCTGGCCCTGGTCGCGCTGGGCGCGCCCGGGGCCGGGGCGGCCGGGCCCCTCACCCTGGCCGGCGGGTCCTTCGCGCCCGCCACGGACTTGCCGGCGCCGACCGCGGTGACCTTCGCGCCCGACCTGGTGCCGGCCGGCGCCGGGGCGCGGGTGCTGGCGGTGGCGCGGGACGGCGGCACCCGGGTGACCCTGGAGGTACGGGGGCTGCTGCCGCACCACGAGTACCCGGCGCACGTGCACACCCGGGCCTGCGGCACGGCGCCCGGCGACTCGGGGCCGCACTACCAGGACCGGGTGGACCCGGTGCAGCCGTCCACCGACCCGGCCTACGCCAACGACCGCAACGAGGTGCACCTGCTGCTGCGGACCGACGCGCACGGGGACGGCGCGGCGAGCGCCGAGGTCGGCTGGACCTTCCGCCCGGGCGGCGCGCACTCGCTGGTGCTGCACGCCGGACCGGACGCGGGCGGGCACCCGGCGGTGGAGCGGGTCGGCTGCGTCAACGCGGACTTCTGAGCCGGCGGCCGTCCGCTCGCCGGCACCGGGGCTGCTGAGCGCGGGTCAGTCACCGAGGGTGGCGACCAGCACGGCCTTGATGGTGTGCAGGCGGTTCTCGGCCTGGTCGAAGACGATGGAGTGCGCCGACTCGAAGAGCTCGTCGGTGCACTCCAGCTCGGCCAGGCCGGTGCTCTGGTGCAGGTGGCGGGCGACCGCGGTGCCCAGGTCGTGGAAGGCCGGCAGGCAGTGCAGGAACTTGACGGCGGGGTTGCCGGTGGCCCGGACGGTCTCCATCGAGACCTGGTAGGGCAGCAGCTCGGCGATCCGCTCGGCCCAGACCTCCTTGGGCTCGCCCATCGAGACCCAGACGTCCGTGTAGAGGAAGTCGACACCGGCCACGCCGGCCGCCACGTCCTCGGTCAGGGTGATCCGGGCGCCGCTGGTGGCGGCCAGCTGGTCGGCGGCCTTGCGGACCTCCTCGGTGGGCCAGTACTTGGCCGGGGCGACGATCCGCAGGTCCAGGCCGAGCAGGGCGCCGGTGATCAGCAGCGAGTTGCCCATGTTGTAGCGGGCGTCGCCGAGGTAGGCCAGGGCCACCTGGTCCAGCGGCTTGGCGCAGTGCTCCTGGACGGTGAGCAGGTCGGCGAGCATCTGGGTGGGGTGCCACTCGTCGGTGAGCCCGTTCCACACCGGCACGCCCGCGTACTCGGCCAGCTCCTCGATGACGGCCTGGCCGTGGCCGCGGTACTGGATGCCGTCGAACATCCGGCCGAGCACCCGGGCGGTGTCCTTGACCGACTCCTTGTGGCCGATCTGGGAGGCGGCCGGGTCCAGGTAGGTGGTGTGGGCGCCCTGGTCGTGGGCGGCGACCTCGAAGGCGCACCTGGTCCGGGTGGAGGTCTTCTCGAAGATCAGCGCGATGTTCCTGCCCCGCAGCCGCGGCTGCTCCGTCCCCGCCGCCTTGGCCGCCTTGAGCTGGGCGGACAGCTCGAGCAGGTAGCGGAACTCCTGGGCCGTGTAGTCGAGCTCCTTGAGGAAGTGCCGGTTCCTGAGGTTGAACGCCATGCCGGGCTCCTGGGGTGACGGAAAGCAGTCCGGCAATAGTATACGAGGAGACGAATTAATATGCAGTGACCTCAGTGACCTCCGGGTGCGGGTCCCGTGCGGGGAGCACGGCCGCGCGGCCGGGACGGGTCCCCGCCGCGCGGCGGGATGCGGGATGCGGGGGCGGAGGCGGGATGTCAGAGCCGGGGGTCCACCGGCTCCGACTCCAGCGCGAGCACCGCGAACACCGGCTCGTGCACCCGCCAGAGCGGTTCACCGGCCGCCAGGCGGTCCAGCGCCTCCAGGCCCAGCGCGTACTCGCGCAGCGCCAGCGAGCGCTTGTGGCCCAGCGAGCGGGAGCGCAGCGCCGGCAGGTGCTCCGTGTACTCCGGGCCGTAGATGATCCGCAGGTACTCCCGCCCGCGCACCTTCAGGCCCGGCTGGACCAGCCCGCCGGGCCGGCCCTCCCCCGCCCGGCCGCGCACCAGCGAGGCCAGCGGCTTGACCACCATGCCCTCGCCGCCGGCACCGGTCAGCTCCTCCCACCAGGCGGTGGCGGCCCGGACCGACTCCTCGTCCCCGGTGTCCACCAGCATCCGGCCGGTCTCCCGCAGCAGCGGCTCGGCCGGGTGCGCGGCCAGGTCGGCGGCGACCAGCCGGTCGATCCAGGCCAGGTGCTCGCCGTGCGGGCGCACCGCCAGGTTGGCCCGCTCGGCGGCGAGCACCTGGAACGGCGCCAGCCGCACCCCGGACAGCCCCTCGGTCGGCCAGCAGTACCGGCGGTAGGCCGCGCCGAAGGCCTCGGCGTCCACCTCACGGCGCTGCTGGCGGCCGGTCAGCTCCGCCAGCTCCGGCACGCCCCGGCCGCCGGCCAGCCGCAGCGCGGCCACCACCTCGGGCAGCACCGCGCCGGCGGCCGCGCCGACCGCGGCGTACTGGCGGCGCAGCAGCTCCACCGCCTTGAGCGACCAGGGCAGCAGTTCGGCGTCGAGCAGCAGCCAGTCGGTCTCCAGCTCGGCGAAGAGGCCGGCGGCCTCGGCGGCCGCCCGGACCCGGTCGAGCAGCGCGGCGGTCAGCTCCCGGTCGGCCAGGAAGGCCCGGCCGGTCCTGGTCCAGATCGCGCCCGGCCCGGCCGGGCCGAACCGGCGCGCCACCGCGCCCTCGTCCCGGCCGACCAGCAGCACCGCCCGGGATCCCATGTGCTTCTCCTGGCAGACCACCTGCGCCACCCCGTCGGCCCGGTAGGCGGCGAACGCCTCCTCGGGGTGCTCCAGGTAGCCCTCCCGCTTCGAGGTCGGGACCGGCGCCATGGTCGGCGGCAGCCAGGAGAGCAGCCGCGGATCGAGCGCGAACCGGCTCATCACCTCCAGCGCGGCCGCCGCGTTCTCCTCGCGGACCGCGATCCGGCCGTGCTGGGCGGTCTCCACCACCCGGCGGCCCGCCACGTCCGCCAAGTCCAGCGGGCGGCCGTCCCGGGCGCCGGGGGCATCGGCCGCCACCCGGCGCACCGGGGCGTACCACTCCCGCTCGGCCGGCACCGAGACCAGCTCGCGCTCGGGGTAGCGCAGCGCCGTCAGGCTGCCGCCGAAGACCGCGCCGGTGTCCAGGCAGACGGTGTTGTTGAGGAAGCTCGGCACCGGCACCGGGGTGTGGCCGTAGACCACCAGCGCCTTGCCCCGGTACTCCTCGGCCCACGGGTAGCGGACCGGCAGGCCGTACTCGTCGGTCTCACCGGTGGTGTCGCCGTAGAGCGCGTGCGAGCGGACCCGGCCGGAGGTGCGGCCGTGGTAGCGCTCCGGCAGACCGGCGTGGCAGACCACCAGCCGGCCGCCGTCCAGCAGGTAGTGGCTGACCAGGTCGCGGATGAAGGCCCGGACCTCGGCGACGAACTCCGGCGGCTCGGCGGCCAGCTGGTCCAGCGACTCCTGGAGGCCGTGCGAGACGGTGACCTGGCGGCCGCTCAGCGCCCGGCCCAGCTTGTTCTCGTGGTTGCCCGGCACGCAGAGCGCGTGGCCGGCCGCGACCATGCCCATCACCAGGCGCAGCACGCCGGGGGTGTCCGGGCCGCGGTCCACCAGGTCGCCGACGAAGACGGCGGTGCGGCCGGAGGGCGGCAGCGCGTCCACCGGGCGGCCCAGCTCGTCCCGGACCAGGGCGTAGCCCAGCTCGCCGAGCAGGGTCTCCAGCTCGGCGCGGCAGCCGTGCACGTCACCGACGATGTCGAACGGGCCGGTGCGCTCGCGCAGGTCGTTCCAGCGCCGCTCCAGCACGATCCGCGCCGACTCGACCTCGGCCGGGCCGCGCAGGTGGTGCACCCGGCGGAAGCCCTCGCGCTCCAGGCCGCGCAGCGAGCGGCGCAGCTCGCGGTGCTGACGCGGGATCACGTGCGCGCCGAAGTCGCGGTCCGGGCGCTGCCGGTTCCGCTCGGCGCACAGGCCGGGCGGCACGTCCAGCACGATCGCCACCGGCAGCACGTCGTGCTGCCGGGCCAGCTCGATCAGCTGCTTGCGGGCGGCCTGCTGGACGTTGGTGGCGTCCACCACGGTCAGCCGGCCGGCCGCCAGCCGCTTGCCGACGATGTGGTGCAGCAGCTCGAAGGCCTCGGCCGAGGCGGACTGGTCGTTCTCGTCGTCCGAGACCAGTCCGCGGCAGAAGTCGGAGGAGATCACCTGGGTGGGCGCGAAGTGGGTGCGGGCGAAGGTGGACTTGCCCGCGCCGCTGGTGCCGACCAGCACGACCAGCGCGAGGTCGGTGATCTGGAGCCGGCGGACGGCCGCGTCGGGGGTGTCGGTAGCAGCGTCGGTGCCGGTGTCGGTAGCGGCATCGGTCGCCGCCGCGTCGTCGGTGACGGTGGCGTCGGCGGTGGCGTCAGGGGTCTGCTCGGTCATCGTGGGCTCCTTTCAGTTCGGGGTGCGGCGGAAGACGGCCAGCTGGGTGGGCGGGCCCACCTCCGGGTCGTCCGGGCCGACCGGGCGGTAGGTGACGGTGTAGCCGTGCCGGGCGGCGGCCCGCTCGGCCCAGTCGCGGAACTCGGCCCGGCTCCACTCGAAGCGGTGGTCGGCGTGCCGGAAGCGGCCCGCCGACAGGCTCGGCCAGCGGACGTTGTACTCCGCGTTGGGCGTGGTGACCACCACCGTGCCCGGCCTGGCCGCGCCGAGCACCGCGTGCTCCAGAGCCGGCAGCCGGTCCGGATCCAGGTGCTCGACCACCTCGCAGAGCACGGCGGCGTCGTAGCCGGCGAGCCGGGCATCGGTGTAGGTCAGCGCGCCCTGGACCAGCCGGACCCGGGCGGCCTGACGCTCCGACAACCGGTCCAGCCGCAGCTTGCGGGCCGCGACGGCCAGCGCCCGGGCGGACACGTCCACCCCCAGCACCTCGGCGAACCGACGGTCCTTCAGCAGCGCGCCGACCAGCTCGCCCTCGCCGCAGCCGAGGTCGAGCACCCGGGCCGCCCCGGCCTCGCCCAGCACCGCCAGGATCGCCTCGCGGCGCTGCACGGCCAGCGGGACCGCGCGCTCCTCGGCGGGTTCGCCGGCCGCGGCATCGGCGGCCGGGTCAGCCGCGGCATCGGCACCGGCCGCGACCCCGGCGTCCGCATCGGCGTCCGCATCGGCCGCAGGGGCGGCCTGCGAGCCGGCCACCGCGTTGTCGACCTCCTCGGGCTCCTGACCCTCGGCCTCGGCCAGCCGGACCAGCTCCAGCCGGCGCAGCGCCTCGTTCGCCAGCGACCAGCGCCGCTGCAGGTAGCGACGGGTGATCAGGGCGCGCTCCGGGTGGCCGGCGAGCCAGCCGTCGCCGGCGGCGAGCAGCTTGTCCACCTCGTCAGGGGCGACCCAGTAGTGCTTGGCGCCGTCCAGCACCGGCAGCAGCACGTAGAGGTGCTGCAGGGCGTCGGCCAGCCGCAGGGTGCCGGTCAGCTCCAGCCGCAGGTAGCGGGAGTCGCCCCAGTCCGGGAAGGCGCGGTCAAGCGGAATCGGCTCGGCCGCGACCTGCCAGCCCAGCGGCTCGAAGAGCCGCCGGACCAGCGGCTGCTCGCCCTCCCCCGCCGGCGCGCCGCCGACCGCGACGGCCGGCAGCCGCACGGTCAGCGGGCGCGGCTGCCCGGCGAGCTCGGGACGCTTCTCGCAGACGCCCTTCATCGCGGTGCGGAACACCGTGCGCAGGGCCACCGCGAGCAGCGAGGAGGCGGCGTAGGGGCGGTCGTTGACGTACTGGGCCAGCGCGGCCGCGCCGGTCGACCCGCCCGGGGCGGTCGGGGCCCGCCCGCGGGCTCGGCGGACCAGGGCGACCGGGTCCACTTCGAGGAGCAGGGCGGCGGTGCAGCGCTCTTCGTCGGCTTCGGGGTAGAAGACGTGCGCCTCGCCGTGCGCGGTGCTGAAGCGCTGCGCCTTGTCGGGGTGCTTGTGCAGGAGGAAGCCCAGGTCAGTGGCGGGCTGGGCGGCATCACCGGTGGTGGAGATCGTCATGAACACCCGGCCGAGTATCGCTGGACGCGCGGCGGGCGGGCATCCGATTTTGTCCTGGGCCGGGCGTTCGGGCGCCGGTCCGGCACTCGGCCGGGCGGGCGCTCCGGCGGCCGGGCGGCGGACCGCGCGGCGACCCGGGTCGTCCGATCCCCGAGCGGCTTCGGCAGCTCGGGCCCGGATTGGTTACGGTTCGGGATGTGACTGCTGAAACGACCTCCTCCGCCCCCCGTGGCGCGGTGGCCGCGGGCCTCGCGACCATCGCCGCCGACGGCACCGTCCTCGACACCTGGTACCCCTCCCCCGCGCTGACCGCCGAGGCCGGCCCGTCCGGCACCGTGCGGCTCACGGCCGAGCAGGCCGAGGCCGAGCTCGGGGCCGGCGCCGCCCAGGCACTGCGGACCGACGCCCGGCGCGGCGTCGAGGTGGTCGCGGTGCGCACCACGATCTCCTCGCTGGACGAGAAGCCGCTGGACACCCACGACATCTACCTGCGCCTGCACCTGCTGAGCCACCGCCTGGTGCAGCCGCACGGGCAGAGCCTGGACGGCATCTTCGGCCTGCTGGCCAACGTCGCCTGGACCAGCATCGGTCCGGTGCCGGTGGACGCGGTGGAGCAGGCCCGGCTGGCCGTCCGCGCCGAGGGCGGCCAGCTGGCCGTCTACGGGATCGACAAGTTCCCGCGGATGACCGACTACGTCGCCCCGACCGGGGTCCGGATCGCGCACGCGGACCGGGTCCGGCTCGGCGCCCACCTGGCGGCCGGCACCACCGTGATGCACGAGGGCTTCGTCAACTTCAACGCCGGCACGCTGGGCACCTCGATGGTCGAGGGCCGGATCAGCGCCGGTGTGGTGGTCGGCGACCACAGCGACATCGGCGGCGGCGCCTCGATCATGGGCACCCTCTCCGGCGGCGGCAAGCAGGTCGTCTCCGTCGGCCAGCGCTGCCTGCTCGGCGCCAACGCGGGCATCGGCATCTCGCTGGGCAGCGACTGCGTGGTCGAGGCCGGCCTCTACGTCACCGCCGGCACCCGGGTCACCACCCCGGACGGCGCGGTGGCCAAGGCGGTCGAGCTGTCCGGCCAGGACAACCTGCTGTTCCGCCGGAACTCGCAGTCCGGCGCGGTCGAGGTGATCGCCCGCTCCGGCTCCTGGGGCGGCCTGAACGCCGACCTGCACGCGCACAACTGAGGCGGTGCCGGGCGCTGACCCGGCGTCAACCTCCGGCTCACCGGGCCCCGGCCGCGCACCCGCGCGGCCGGGGCCCGCGGCCGTCAGTGGATCACTCGGGGGGCTGAGCCGGTCGGCGGGGCGGTGACCGGCGGCTGGACCGGTTCGTTGGAGCGAGGGGGCCACGGCCCCTGCGGTGCCGACCGGACGAGCGGTGCCGCCGCCCGAGCGCGTCCGAGCGCTCCCGAGCCGGAAGGCCCCGAGCATGTCCGAACCCTCGTACCTGGCCCCCGCGTCCCCGAAGAGCCTGCTGGAGCAGATGCAGGAACTGCTCGCCTCGGTCAACGCCGACCTGGCCGACCTCGGCTCGGACCTGGAGGCGGCCGGCGCTCGCGCGGCGGAGCCGCGGGAGCCGCTGGAGCCCGCCGAGGGCGGCTGGTAGCCGCGACCGGCCGGCGGCGCCGGGCCGGGCGACGACGGTTCGGCCGGGGCGGGCTCGGCCGCACCCGGTCCGCGCCCGCGCAGCACCCGGAGCAACTCGCCCAGCAGGTCGCGGCACTCCTGGGCGGCATCCACCCCGTCGACCGCCGCCCAGTAGGCGAGCCGGCCCGGCGGGTCGTTGCTGACCGCCCGCAGCGCCTCGCCGGCATTGGCCAGCAGCTGGCTCAGCCCGGCCAGCGCGGCCGCGGGGTCGGCCACCCCGCTGAGCTGGTCCGCCCGGCTGGCCGGCGGCGCCCCGACCACTTCGGCCAGCCGCTGCGCGAGCTGCCGCCCGGCCGAGGCGACCACCTCGGCGAGCGCCGACGGCTCCCCCTCCCACCGCTCGGCGAGCCGCTCGCCCACCACCTCGGTCAGCACCCCGACCTGCCACACCTCGGCCAGCATCCGCTCCCCGGACCGCGCCTCGGCCAGCCGCTGCCGGGTGATCTTGATCAGTCGCACCGCATCCATCGCCGTACTCCGCTCGATCGCCTCGGGAGAACCTGTCGGCCCTCCCGTCGACCCCGAGCCTGCGCTCATGGGGAGAGGGGCGGGAGCGGGTACGCGAAAGCTGTGGACAACCCCGGTGCTGTGGACAGTTCCGCACGGTGGAGAAGTCGGCGGAACGGCGGAAGTCGGCGCGGAGGGGAGTTGCGGGTGGGGCGGTGAAGCGCCGGGGATGCCGGCTCACCTGGGATGGCCCGTGAAGCCCGGCGGCGGGACCGCTCTGGGAGGCAGACCCAGCCGCCGCAGGCTCCCGCGCCTCCCTACCGTCCTCCCTCCCCCGCCTCCCCGACGTCCCCCGGCACCGGGAAGCGCAGTTCGTTGCGGTCGATCTTCGCGGAGAGCGCCGCCAGCGGGTCGACCCCCAGGACCGCGCAGAACTGCAGCAGATAGGCCAACACGTCCGCGACCTCGTCGCGGACGCGGTGGGCGCGGTCCGGCTCGGACATCACGGCGACGGCCTGCTCCGGAGTCAGCCACTGGAAGATCTCCAGCAGTTCGCCCGCCTCCACGGTGAGCGCAGCGGCCAGGTTCTTCGGGGTGTGGAAGGGCTGCCAGCTGCGGGCGGCGGCGAAGGCGGTCAGCCGCCGGGTCAGGTCCTCGATGCTCTCGGTTGTCACGGCTCCTGGTCTACCCCATCCGCCGTCCCGCCCTGCTCGGGTACCCGGGGCACCGGCGGCTCCAGCACGCTGCGGCCGGTCCTGGGGTCGCGCCGGCAGCCCACCAGCACCGTGCCCGGCACCTGCCGGGCCGGCTCCGGGTCCTGCACGGCCGCCAGCAGCCGCAGGTGCCCGCTGGCGCAGACCTCGTGGGCCAGCCGGAGCAGTGCCGCGGTCTGCTCGGCGGCCAGTCCGGCGCCCAGGTCCTCGGCGAGCACGGTCAGCTGCCGCCGTGCCCAGGGCACCTCGCCCGCCGGGTCGACGGCCAGCACCCCGGCACCGGTGAGCAGCACGGCGGCGTGCGCCAGCAGCCGCAGCATGCCGTCGGAGGCCTGGTCGGCGCCGGTGCGGCCGAGCACGCCCTCGTCGAAGACGGCGAGCACGCGTTCCTGGGCGCGGGTGCCGCGCCGGTCGACATCCAGTCCGAGCAGCGGGTGCGGGGCCGCGCCCTGCACCGTCTTGAGCAGCCGCCCGTAGCGCCGCTGGCACTCGCCCTGCAGCCGGGCCAGCACGGCCGACATGTTGGCGGCGGTGGGCAGCAGCCGGGCGGCCGGGTCGGCCCGGGCCCAGCCGCGCATCAGGGCCGGCACCGGGTGCACCGGGAAGACCTCGCGCAGTGCGGTGAGCACCTGCTCGGCGGCGTCCAGCACCTTGCGCTCGCCGGCCGAGGAGCCGGCCACCCGGAGCGGGATCTGGGTGGTGATCAGGCTGCTGCTGGGGAACGGCGCCCGGATGTCGCCCTGCCGGGTGTCGTTGTGCCAGCTGACGTTCACCCGGCGCCCCGGCACGTCCTGCTCGCCGGTCTCCACCAGGGTCTGCCCGGCGCAGACCAGCCACTCCCGGGCGACCCGGACCGGCCCGTCGGTGCGGATCACCAGTTCCAGCCGGATCGGCCCGGCGCAGGACCGCACCGAGCAGCCGAGGATGATCGCGTTGCGCCCGTGCGGCACGCAGCCGACCAGCCCGCCGCGGATCGGCAGCGCCAGCGGTCCGCAGCCGCCGCCGTCCAGCGAGGCGGCGATCTCCTCGCCGTGGGCCAGCCGGGAGAGCACCGCGAGCGCGTCCAGCGCGTTGGACTTGCCGACCCCGGACGGCCCGTGCAGCACGGTGAGCGGGGAGAGCGGCAGGGTGGTGCGGCGGTAGGACTTGAACGAGGTGAGCCGCAGCTCCTCCACGGTGGGCCGCAGGGTCGGACCGGACTCGGCGTGGGAGGGGACGGCGGGGCGCAGGACGACTTCACTGGTCACCGGTCTGACGCTACTGACGCACCGTCACCCCACATGCTGCAGAAACGTGACTGCGCGTCACCATTCATCCCAAAGAGGCGCCCCACGGGGTGCCGAAAGGCCCCCTCAGCGCCGGTACACCCCGATCCGCACCGACCCCGTCACCGCCACCGGATCCGGCAGCTCCGCCAGCCCCCGCGCCAGCGCCCCGCCGTCGGTGTGCCAGGCGTTCGGCCCCATCCCGACCACCGCCGCGGCGTCCCGGTGCCCGAGCCGCAGCTCGAACTCGACCTCCCGGCGCCCCTCGGCCGTCAGCCAGGGCCCCAGCTTCTCCTCGATCCGCCGCTCCTTCTCCTCGTCCACCGCCAGCAGCCCCAGCGCGCCGACCAGTTCGCGCAGGTGCCGGGTGGTCGGCGTGACCACCAGCAGCCGCCCGCCGGGCCGCAGCACCCGCTGGATCTCCGGCCCGTTGCGCGGCGCGAAGACGTTCAGCACCAGGTCGGCGCAGCCGTCCGCGAGCGGCAGCGGCCGCCAGGCGTCGCAGACCACCGCGCCGGCCCTGGGGTGCGCCTTGGCGGCCCGGCGCAGTGCGAACTTGGAGAGGTCGAGCGCCGCCCCGACCGCCTCCGGCAGGGCGTCCAGCACTCCGGCGAGGTAGTGGCCGGTGCCGGCCCCGAGGTCGGCCACCAGCCGGGTGCCGGGCTCCTCGGCGGCCGTCTCGGCGAGCGCCCGGGAGATCGGCGCGTAGTGGCCGGCGGCCAGGAAGTCGGCGCGGGCGGCGACCATCTCCACGGTGTCGCCGGTGCCGGGGTTGGCGCCGGCCGGCAGCAGACTGACGTAGCCCTGTCGGGCCACGTCGAAGGCGTGGCCCCCGGGGCAGCGCAGGGTGCGCCCGGCCGGGTCCAGGGCCAGGCCGAGCGCGCAGTGCGGGCAGGTCAGGTACTGCTCGAGGTCGCGGAGCACCGACCCACTGTACGGGGTGCGTCAGTCGCTGTCGGAGTCCTCGGGCCCGTCCTCGCCGGCCACGCCCTCGCCCTCGGCCTCGTCGACGATCCAGCCGCTCAGCCGCTCGGCGACGCCGTCCACCGCGATCTTGCCCTCCCGGATCGCCCGGGCCAGGCTGCGCACCTCGCGGGCCGTGGTGGCCACGTGCGAGCCGCTGGCGACCAGGTAGGCGTAGGCGACGGCGGTGGCGAACAGCTCGTTGGAGCGCTCCAGCGCCGGCACCCGGATCAGCTGCTGCATCAGCGCGGCGGCGCGGTCCTGCGGTTCGGGGTAGACCGCGATGTCGAAGATCTCCGCCTGGTGCCGGGTGATCGCTGCGAGCAGCGAGCCGTAGTCGGTCACCTGCGGGTCTCCCGGGGTGTACTGCTCGGCGGTCATGAGCAGCCAGGAGAGGTCGATCTCCAGGTTCAACGGCGTGCGCCCTGTCGGTCGCCCGCCGGGACCGGCTCGCCGAACTCGGCGAGGAAGTCGCTCTCGTACTCCTTCATGAACTGCGCCGCGGCATCCACGAAACGCCGGCCGGCCTCGCCCATGTCCTGCTGGACGAGCCGCTCGATGTACTGGTTCATGCTGATCCCCTGCTGCTCCGCCCGCTCCCGGGCCATTTCAGCGGTGGTGGCGTCCACCCGCACGTTGAGCTGCTTCTTACCCATGCCTAGACGCTAGCGCTGTCCTGCTAGCACGACAAGGGCGCGAACGGGGGCGCTCGCCGGCTCCCGTTCACGCCCTGGTCGGATTCGAGTCACACTCCGGCCAGCCGCCCCGGTCGGCGGCGCAGGTAGACCGCCCAGGTCAGCAGCAGGCAGAGCGCGTAGTAGCCGAGGAAGGCCAGGTAGGCGCCGTCGCCGCGGTGGCTGGAAAGGAACGCCTGCCGGAAGGCCATGTTCACCAGCACCCCGCCGAACGCCCCGATCGCGCCGGCCAGGCCGATCACCGCGCCGGAGCGCCGGCGGGCGGTGCGCTCGGCGGTCTCCCGGTCGGCGCCGGCCGCGACCGCGGTGGCGGCCCGGGCCCGGAAGACGGCCGGGATCATCTTGTAGGTGGAGCCGTTGCCCAGGCCGCTCAGCACGAAGAGCGCCACGAACCCGGCCAGGAAGAGCCCCAGCGAGTGCTGCCGCGAGGCCACCAGCACCACCGCGGCGCCCACCGCCATCGCCACGAAGTTCCAGCAGGTCACCACCGCCCCGCCGAACCGGTCGGCCAGCCGCCCGCCGACCGGGCGGATCAGCGAGCCCAGCAACGGCCCGAGGAAGGTCAGGTAGGCGGCCTTCACCGGGGTGTCGAACTGGTGGTGGAACTGCACCTGGAGGACCTGCCCGAAGGCGAAGCCGAAGCCGATGAAGGAGCCGAAGGAGCCGATGTAGAGCACCGAGATCACCCAGGTGTGCGGCTCCGGCAGCACCTCCCGCAGCGCGCCCCGGTCGCCCTTGAGAGTGGCCAGGTTGTCCATCCGCAGCGCCGCGCCGAGCGCCGCCAGCACGATCAGCGGCAGGTAGATCACCAGCAGCAGCCGCGGGTGCGCGGCACCGGCGGTGGCCAGCACCAGCAGCCCGAGCAGTTGCACCACCGGCACCCCGAGGTTGCCGCCGCCGGCGTTGATGCCCAGCGCCCAGCCCTTCAGCCGCTCCGGGTAGAAGGCGTTGATGTTGGCCATCGAGGAGGCGAAGTTGCCTCCGCCGACGCCGGCCACGGCGGAGACCAGCAGCAGGGTGGAGAAGGAGACCCCGGGCTTGAGCACCAGGCCGGTCAGCACGGTCGGCACCAGCAGCAGCAGCGCGCTGAGCACCGTCCAGTTCCGGCCGCCGAACTTCGCCACCGCGAAGGTGTAGGGGATCCGCAGCACCGCGCCGACCGCCGTGGGCAGCGCGGTGAGCAGGAACTTGCCCGCGGGGTCGATGTGGTAGGCCGGGCCGAGGAAGAGCACCAGCACCGACCAGAGGCTCCAGACCGAGAAGCCGATGTGCTCGGAGAGCACCGAGTAGACCAGGTTGCGCCGGGCGATCCTCGCGCCGGCCTCGGCCCAGAACGCGGTGTCCTCGGGCTGCCAGTCCTCGATCCGCCGGCCCGCCGGGGCGGCCGTTCTGCCGGCCAGCACCCCGGTCACCGGGCCGCCACCCGGACCGGCCAGGTACGCAGGTCGGCGGGGGAGCCGTCCGGCGTGGTCTCCTCGTCCAGGCTGCGCCCGTCGCGCAGGTCGAAGGCCTGCTTGAGCATCGGCGAGGTGACCACCGGCACCTCGCCGCGGCTGCCGACCAGGCCGCGGGACATCACGTAGGCGCCGCTGAACGGGTCGCGGTTGTCCAGGGCGAACAGCTCGCCGGAGCGGGTCCGGAAGACGGCCGCCTGGGTGCCGTCGGGCAGCAGCACCGCCACCCCGCGGCCGGGGATCAGCTGCTCGTAGTCACAGACCGGTGTCCACCCCCGGCCGTCGTCGATCTGCACGGTCTGCACGGTTGTCATCGGCTCCGCACCTCCAGCTTGGCGCTGCTGATCAGGACCCGGCCGTCCTCGTCGGGCCGGGCCGGACGGATCTGGTCGCGCTCCGGGACGAAGCGCACCGTCGGGTCGGGGGTCCCGGGGGCGTTGGCGAAGGAGACGAACCGCCGCAGCCGCTCGGGGTCGGCCAGGGTGGCCGCCCACTCGTCCTCGTAGGTCTCCACATGACGGGACATCAGCTCGTCGAGCTCCTCACAGATGCCCAGCGAGTCGTCCAGCACCACGGCCCGCAGGTGTTCGATGCCGCCCTCCAGCCGGTCCAGCCAGGGCGCGGTGCGCTCCAGCCGGTCGGCGGTGCGGATGTAGAACATCAGGAACCGGTCAATGGTGCGGATCAGCGTCTCGTGGTCCAGGTCGGCGGCGAGCAGGTCGCCGTGGCGCGGGGTCATGCCGCCGTTGCCGCCGACGTAGAGGTTCCAGCCCTCGGCGGTGGCGATCACGCCGAAGTCCTTGCCCTGCGCCTCCGCGCACTCCCGGGCGCAGCCGGAGACCGCCGACTTCAGCTTGTGCGGGGCGCGCAGACCGCGGTAGCGCAGCTCCAGCTCGATCGCCAGGGCCACCGAGTCCTGCACCCCGTAGCGGCACCAGGTCTGCCCGACGCAGGACTTGACGGTGCGCAGGGCCTTTCCGTAGGCGTGGCCGGACTCGAAGCCGGCCTCCACCAGCCGGCGCCAGATGTCCGGCAGCTGGTCCACGGTGGCACCGAACAGGTCGATCCGCTGGCCGCCGGTGATCTTGGTGTAGAGGCCGTAGTCGCGGGCGATCTCGCCGATCACGATCAGTCCCTCGGCGGTGATCTCGCCACCGGGCACCCGGGGCACCACCGAGTAGGAGCCGTTGCGCTGCAGGTTGGCCAGGAAGTGGTCGTTGGTGTCCTGCAGCGCGGCCTGCTCGCCGTCCAGCACGTGGCCGTTGCCGAGGCTGGCCAGGATCGAGGCGACGGCCGGCTTGCAGGTGTCGCAGCCGTCCCCGGTGCCGTGCTCGTCGATCAGCCGGGAGAAGGTGGTGATGCCCTTGACCCGCACCACCTCGTACAGCTCGGCCCGGGTGAGCGCGAAGTGCTCGCACAGCCCGCGGGACACCTCGACGCCGGCCGCGGCCAGTTCCTCGTCCACGATGGAGCCGACCAGCTTGATGCAGCTGCCGCAGCCGGTGCCGGCCTTGGTGCACTTCTTGACCTCGGGCAGGCTGGTCGCACCCTGCTCGGTGACGGCCGCCTTGATGGTCGCCTTGCTGACGTTGTGGCAGGAGCAGACCACCGCCTCGTCCGGCAGCTGCAGCGGGCCGTGCTGGCCGGGCGCGGTCGGCACCAGGAACTGCTCGGCCGGGCCGGGCAGCACGGCTCCGCTGATGGCCAGCGGGCGAAGCATGGCGTAGGAGTCGGCGTCGCCGACTAGCACACCGCCGAGCAGCCGGCCGTCGGCGCCGATCACCAGCTTCTTGTAGACGCCCGCGCCGGCGTTGGCGTAGAGCACGTCGACCGCGCCCTCGGTGGCGCCCAGCGCGTCGCCGAAGCTGGCCACGTCCACGCCCAGCAGCTTCAGCTTGGTGGAGGTGTCGGCGCCGGTGAACTCGCCGCCGCCGCCGGTCAGTCCGCGGGCCACCGTGTCGGCCATCGCGTAGCCCGGCGCGACCAGCCCGTAGACCCGGCCGTCCACCGCGAGGGCGCACTCGCCGATCGCCCAGATGTGCTCGTCCGAGGTGCGGCACCGCTCGTCCACCGCGATCCCGCCCCGCTCGCCGACGGTCAGCCCGCAGTCCCGGGCCAGCTGGTCGCGCGGCCGCACGCCGGCCGAGAACACCACCAGGTCGACGGCGAGTTCGCTGCCGTCGGAGAGCGCCATCGAGCGCACCCGGCCGTCCTCCCCGGTCTCGATCCGCTGGGTGCCGGCGCCGGTGTGCACCCGCACGCCCAGGTCCTCGATCTTGCGCCGCAGCACCGCGCCGCCGCCCTCGTCCACCTGAAGGGCCATCAACCGGGGGGCGAACTCCACCACATGGGTCTCGAGGCCCATGGCGCGCAGCGCGCCGGCCGCCTCCAGGCCGAGCAGCCCGCCGCCGACCACGGCACCGACCGTGCAGCTGCCGGCCTGCTCGCGGATCGCCTCCAGGTCCTCGATGGTGCGGTAGACGTGGCAGCCGGCCGCGTCGTGGCCCGGTACCGGCGGCACGAACGGGTACGAGCCAGTGGCCAGCACCAGGGCGTCGTAGTGCAGTTCGGCGCCGGAGCGGGTGGTGACCAGACGGGCCGCCCGGTCGATCGCGGTGGCCGGGTCGCCGAGCCGCAGGTCGATGCCGTGCTCGGCCACGAACTCCGGCGGGCAGAGCGAGAGTTCCTCGGCGGAGGTGCCGGAGAACCAGGAGGTCAGGTGCACCCGGTCGTAGGCCGGGCGGACCTCCTCGGCGAGCACGGTGACCCGCCACCGACACGGCTGCTCGGCCGACGGCTGCTCGAACAGGGCTTCCAGGAAACGCTGCCCGACCATCCCGTGGCCGACCAGCACCAGATCCTTCACAGTCACGGGCTGACTCCTTCGGGGGCGGCGGTCATGGCCTGAAGACTGCGGCAGCGCGGTTACGCACCCGGGTCACGTATGTTGCGTCGAAGGTACGGTGCCCTCACCGGGCGACCGGCCCAGGGTGACCTGACGGAAATCTGACGTAACACCAGGCGGCGGCCCGCTTACCACCGCGTGATCGGTGCGCAACCGGCCGGAAACAGCCGGGCCGCAGGCTTCACGCCATGAACAGTCCGCAGCTCGTCAGCCCTCTGATCGGCTACACCATCGGGGTGACCGCCGCTCGCCGCCGCGAGGAGCTGACCGCCCTGCTGCGCCGTCGCGGCGCCAAGGTGGTCGAGGCGCCCGCGCTGCGGATCGTGCCCCTGGAGGACGACATCGCGCTGCGCCGGGCCACCGAGCGCTGCCTGAGCGCGCCGCTGGACTTCGTGGTCGCCACCACCGGCGTCGGCTGGCGCGGCTGGCTGAGCGCGGCCGACGGCTGGGGCCACGGTGCCCGGCTGGCCGAGGTCTGCCGGAGCGCGGCCGTGCTCACCCGCGGCCCCAAGGCGACCGGCGCGGTCCGGGCCGGCGGCCTGAGCGAGACCTTCTCCCCCGCCACCGAGGGCACCGGCGAGCTGCTGTCCTGGCTGCTCGCCCGCGAGCTGCGCGGCGCCCGGGTGGCGGTGCAGGAGCACGGCGGGCCGCTGGACGGCTTCGCCGAGGCACTGCGCGAGCGCGGCGCGGAGGTGATCGAGGTGCCGGTCTACCGCTGGGGGCCGCCGGAGGACCCGCTGCCGCTGCGCCGGCTGGTCGAGCAGACGGCCCGCCGCGAGCTGCACGCCCTCACCTTCACCAGCGCGCCCGCGATCACCGCCTTCCTGGCGGCGGCCGAGGAGTTGACGCTGACCGAGCCGGTGCTGGCCGGGCTGCGCGCGGAGGTGCTGCCGGTCTGCGTGGGGCCGCTCTGCGCCCGCCCGCTGGAGGAGGTCGGGATCACCGCGCACTGCCCGGACCGCGGACGGCTGGGCTCGATGGTGCGCGCCCTGGAGACCGCGCTGCCCGCGCACAACCGGCGCGAGGTGCGCGCCGGCAGCCATCGGCTGACCCTGCAGGGCAATGCGGTGCTGGTGGACGGCGGTACGGCGGCGCAGCTGCCGCCGCTGCTGGCCGCGGTGCTGCGGGTGCTGGCCGAGCAGCCGGGGCGGGTGCTGAGCCGTGCCGAACTGCTGCGCCGCGCCTGGGTCGGCAACCAGGCCGACGAGCACGCGGTGGAGGCGGCGATCGCCCGGCTCCGGGTGGCGCTCGGCGAGCACGCGGGCCTGATCCGCACCGTGCCCAAGCGCGGCTACAGCCTGGTGGCGGCGCAGTGAGCGCGCCGCCGACCCTGGTTGCCGTGGCGCACGGCACCCGGGACCCGCAGGGGGTGGCCGCCCAGCACGCGCTGCTGGCCGCGGTGCGCGCCGAACGGCCGGGCCTGACGTGCGAGTTGGCCTTCCTGGACCATGCCGTGCCGAGCCCGGCCGAGGTGCTGGCCGGGCTGCGCGGCTCGGCGGTGCTGGTCCCGCTGCTGCTGGGCACCGGCTTCCACCTGCGGGTCGACCTGCCGGCCGCGGCCGCCGCCGCGCCGCACCTGCGGGTGCGGGTGGCCGGGCCGCTGGGGCCCGATCCGCTGCTGGCCGAGGCGCTGCACGGGCGGCTGGCCGAGGCCGGCGGTCCGGCCGACGCCGTGGTGCTGGCCGCGGCCGGCTCCACCGATCCGGCGGGCAACGCGGACGCGGCGCGGATGGCCGAGCTGCTGGGCGAGCGGCTGGGCCGCCCGGTCACCGCGGCCTACCTGTGCGCCGCCGGCCCCTCCCCCGCCGAGGCCGTCGCCGCGCTGCGGGCGGCCGGGCACCGCCGGGTCGCGGTGGCGCCCTACCTGCTGGCGCCGGGCTTCTTCGCCCGCCGGGCCGGCCGCAGCGGCGGCTGCCTCACCGCGGCACCGCTGGGCGCGCACCGCGAGCTGGCCCGGCTGGTGCTGGCCCGCTACGACCAGGCGCCGCCCGACTGACCGACTGGGCGTCAGGTCCCGGCCGACTCCCGCCGCCCCGCCGGGACGGCCGCCGGTCCGGGCTCGGGCGGACGCTTGGCGGGCGCCCGCGGCGCGGCCAGGAAGACCGAGCCGAGGATGGCCGCGATGCCGGCCACCTGGAGCGCGGAGAGCCGCTCGTGCTGGAAGACCAGCCCGAGCACATTGGCCACGATCGGGCTGCCCAGGGTGAGGAAGGACATCGTCAGCGCGGTCAGCCGGGACAGTCCGCGGAACCAGATGGCGTAGCTGATGGTGGCGCCCATGGTGATCAGGTAGCCGAAGCCGGCGAGGTTGCGCCAGCTCAGACCGGACGGCAGGCCCTCCACCCCGACCGCGAAGGGCAGGATCACCAGCCCGCCGGCCACCAGCTGCCAGCCGGTGGCAGCGAGCACGCCCACCCCCTCGGGCCGCCCCCAGCGCTTGGTCAGCGTGATCCCGCCGGCCATGCTGGCCGCGGCGGCCAGCCCGGCCAGCACCCCCACCGCGTTCAGGCCGACGGCGCCCTTGAGCACCAGCAGCGCCACCCCGCCCGCGCCGAGCAGGCAGGCCAGCAGGTGCACGGCCCGGATCCGCTCGCCGAGGAAGAGCGCCCCGAGGACCAGCACGATCATCGGCTGCACCGCCATGATCACGCCGGCGATCCCGCCGGGCAGGTGGTAGGCGGCGACGAAGAGCAGGTAGTTGAAGACGGCGATGTTGAGCGTGCCGAGCACCAGCGAGCGCCAGATCCACCTGCCCCTGGGCAGCTGCCGGGCGGCGGCCAGCAGCAGCAGTCCGCCGGGCAGCGCCCGGACGGCGGTGTCCAGCACCGGGCGGTCCGGCGGCAGCAGGTTGGTGGTCACCAGGTAGGTGCTCCCCCAGATGGTGGGCGCCAGCGCGGTCACCGCGGAGGTGCGCAGGTACGGCGCGTTCCTCATGCCGCGCCGCCCGCGGGGTCGTCCGATCCCCGCCCCGGGCTCGCGGGAGCCGGGCGGCATGCGATAGTTTCCATGGAAGGGACATTAGTTTCCATGGAAGAGGATCGTCAACCCATGCCCACTGCCCCCGGTTCGCGGCCCCCCGGCACCGACGCGCTCGATGCGATCGTCGGCCAGTGGGAGCGGGAGCGGCCCGACCTCGACCCCGTCCCGATGGCCCTGCTGGGCCGGATCACCCGGCTGTACTGGATGGTGGACGAGCGGCTGAACCTGGTCTTCGGCCGCTTCGGCCTGGGCCGCGGCGAGTTCGACGTGCTCGGCACGCTGCGCCGCAGCGGCCCGCCCTTCGAGCTGACCGCCGGCGAGCTGAGCGGGTCGATGATGGTCACCTCCGGCGCCGTCACCAAGCGGGTCGACCGGCTGGAGCGGGCCGGGCTGGTCGGCCGCCGCACCGCCGAGGGGGACGCCCGGGGCCGGCTGATCAGGCTGACCGAGGAGGGCCGGGAGCTGATCGACCGCGCCGTCACGGCGCACGTGGAGAACGAGCGGCGGCTGGTCTCCGGCCTGACCGCCGAGGAGCAGGAGACCCTCTCCGGCCTGCTGCGCAGGCTCACCCTGACCATGCCGGACGCCAGGCCCTGAGAACGGCGGAAGCCGGGGCCCGATGGACCCCGGCTCCCGCTGCTGAACCCTCGTCAGTCCCGCTCGACCGGCTCCAGCACGGCCACGCACTCGAAGTGGTGCGTCATCGGGAACAGGTCGAAGGCGCGCAGCGAGACCGGCCGGTAGCCGCCCTCGGCGAAGAACGCCAGGTCCCGGGCGAGCGCGGCCGGGTCGCAGGCCACGTAGGCGATCCGGCGGGCGCCCAGCGAGGCCAGGTGGCGCACCGTTTCCCGCCCGGCGCCGGCCCGCGGCGGGTCCAGCACGATCAGGTCGGTGGCGGTGATCCCGGTGCGCGGCAGCAGGCGCTCCACCTTGTCGCACTCGATCCGCACCTGCTCCAGCTCGGCCAGGTTGTGCCGGGCGTCGGCCACCGCCTGCTTGCCGGACTCGATGCCGAGCACCGCGCCCTCCTCGCCGACCCGCTCGGCCAGCGCACCGGCGAACAGGCCGACCCCGCAGTACAGGTCGAGCGCGTTCTCGCCCCACTGCGGGTCCAGGCCGTCCAGCACCGCGTTGACCAGGGTGTCCGGCGCCTCGGGGTGGATCTGCCAGAAACCGCCGTTGCTGACCCGCCAGGTCCGGTCGGAGGCCCGCTCGCGGACGAAGCCGCGCCCGTGCACCCGGTGGAACAGCTCCTGCTCGTCCACCCGGACGATGGAGACCGGCTTGTCCAGCTCGACCAGCGGCAGCTGCTCGCCGGGCAGCGGGCGCAGCACCAGCTGGCGGTCCGAGGACCCGGTGGCGGCGATCGCCTCCACCGACTCCAGGCCGGTCCAGTCCCGCGCCTCCACGCCCAGCTCGGTGACGCCCTCGGCGGCGATCAGGCAGCGGTCGATCGGCTGCAGCTCGTGCGAGCGGTGCTTGCGCAGCCCGACCCGCCCGGTCTCCGGGTCCACCCGGTACTGCACCCGGCTGCGCCAGGCCGGCACCTGACCGGGCGCCAGCTTGCCGCCGACCGGCTCCACGCTGCCGTCCCAGCCGGCCTGCGCCGGGGTGAGGCCGGCCAGCTTGGCCAGCTGCTCGGTGAGCACGGCGGCCTTCAGCTTGCGCTGGCCGCCGGGGCTGACGTGCTGCCAGTCGCAGCCGCCGCACTTGCCGGGGCCGGCGAACGGGCAGGGCGCCTCGATCCGGTCCTTGGCCGGGGTCAGCACCTCGACCGCGTCGGCCCGCAGGAACCGCGAGGTGGTGGTGCCCTCGGTCACCTCGGCCACCACCCGCTCACCGGGCAGCGCGTGCCGCACGAAGAGCACCCGGCCCTCGTGCCGGGCCACGCAGTGGCCGCCGCCGTGCGCGACCGGGCCGACCTCCAGCTCGTACCGGGTGCCGACCAGCGGCTCGCCGCTCGGCGCCTTCGGCGGCCGCGGCGCGGCCGCCGCCCTGGGGGCCCGGGCCGGGCGGGCCGGGCGCTCGGCCCGCGGCGCCTTCGGCGCCTTGGGCTGGCGCTGGGCCGGCTCGGCCGGCTCGGCGGGCCGCTCGGCCGGCACCGGCGGAGCGGTCCGCGCGGTCAGACCCTCCCGGTCGGTGGCCTCCGGACGGGCCGGCCGGTTGGCCCAGCGGGGCTTGGCGACCTGGCCGACCTTGCCGCCCTTGCGGGGCTGGCCCGAGGCGGAGCGGGGGGTGTTGCGACTCACGTGACGGCATCCTTGTCGGTGCTGACGGGTGCTGCGGGGATTTCGACCGCAGCCCCCGACGGTACCGTGCGCCGCCGCGGTTCGCCGCGCCGCACGTCGCCGGGCGCCGAGTAGCTGCGCACCGTGCGGCGCCGCTCGGAGGACTCCAGCTGCCAGGGCACCGAGGTCACCATCACCCCGGGCTTGAAGAGCAGCCGGCCCTTGAGCCGCAGCGCGCTCTGGTTGTGCAGCAGGTGCTCGTACCAGTGGCCGACCACGTACTCGGGGATGTAGACGCTCACCACGTCGCGCGGCGCCGAGCCGCGCAGCCGGCGCACGTACTCCAGCACCGGGACGGTGATCTCCCGGTAGGGCGAGGCCAGCACCTTCAGCGGCACCTCGATGCCGCGCTCGTCCCACTCCGCCCGCAGCGCCGCGGTGTCCGCCGGGTCCACGTCGACGGTGACCGCCTCCAGGGTGTCCGCCCGGGCCAGCCGGGCGTAGGCCAGCGCGCGCAGCGCCGGCTTGTGCAGCTTGGAGACCAGCACGATGGCGTGGATCCGGGTCGGCAGCGCGGAGTCGGCGGCGTCCTCGGCCGGGGTCAGCTCCTCGGAGATCCGGTCGTAGTGCCGGCGGATCGCCTTCATCATCACGAACAGCACGCACATGGTGGCGATCGCGATCCAGGCGTGGCTGATCTTGGTGACCAGCACCACGATCAGCACCGCCGCGGTCATCACCAGGCCGAAGGTGTTGATCACCCGGGAGCGCTGCATCCGGCGGCGCTCCTTGGGGTCGGTCTCGGTGCGCAGCAGCCGGGTCCAGTGCCGGATCATGCCGGACTGGCTCATGTTGAAGGAGACGAAGACGCCGACGATGTAGAGCTGGATCAGCCGGTTCGGGTCGGCGTCGAAGGCGGCGATGAAGACGATCGCCACCGCGGCCAGCAGGATGATGCCGTTGGAGAAGGCCAGCCGGTCGCCGCGGGTGTGCAGCTGGCGGGGCAGGTAGCGGTCCTGGGCCAGGATCGAGCCGAGCACCGGGAAGCCGTTGAAGGCGGTGTTGGCCGCGAGCACGAGGATCAGGCCGGTGACGGCGGCGATGAAGTAGAAGCCCGGGGTGAAGTTGGAGAAGACCGCCTCGCTGATCTGCGCCAGCGCCGTCTTCTGGTGGTAGCCGGCCGGCGCGCCGGTCAGCTGCTGGGCCGGGTTCTCGGCCATCTGGGTGCCCGTCAGGTGGGCCAGGTAGATGATGCCCATGAACATGGTCACCGCGATCCCGGCCATCATCAGCAGGGTGGTGGCGGCGTTGCGGCTCTTCGGCTTGCGGAAGGCCGGCACGCCGTTGCTGATCGCCTCGACGCCGGTGAGCGCGGCGCAGCCCGAGGAGAACGCCTTCAGCAGCAGGAAGACCAGGGCGAAGCCGGTCAGCGCGCCGTTGCCCGGGGTCGGTTCGAGGTGGAAGCCGGCGCTCTCGGCGTGCAGCGTGTCGCCCATCAGCAGGTGCCGGACCAGGCCGTAGCCGACCATGCCGATCACCCCGGCCATGAAGGCGTAGGTGGGGACGGCGAAGGCGGATCCGGACTCGCGCACCCCGCGCAGGTTCATGGCCATCAGCACCACCACCAGCAGCACGCTCAGCGCGAGCTCGTGGCCGCGCAGCGCCGGCACCGCGGAGACCACGTTGGCCACCCCGGAGGTGGTGGAGACCGCCACCGTGAGCACGTAGTCGACCATCAGGGCGCTGGCCACCACCAGGCCGGAGTTCGGCCCGTGGTTGACCGTGGCGACCTCGTAGTCGCCGCCGCCGCTGGGGTAGGCGTGCACGTTCTGCCGGTACGAAGCCACCACCGCGAGCATCACGACGGCGACCACGACGCCGATCTGCCAGGAGAAGTGGATCGCCGACACCCCGGCCAGCGAGAGGGTGAGCAGGATCTCCTCGGGCGCGTAGGCCACCGAGGAGAGCGCGTCGGAGGCGAACACCGGCAGGGCGATCCGCTTGGGCAGCAGGGTCTCGCCGAGCTTGTCGCTTCGGAGCGCGCGGCCGATGAGCAGCCGTTTGGAGACGTCGGTCAGATTGGGCACGTTAAGGAATCGTAAGGGCTCTTGCTTTCACGGCCACCACCGCGGCGTCGACTTCGTCGAGTCCTTGTTCTACAGACCGGCTAGTGTCGGGGGGCGAGGACGCGGGCAGCACTACGGTTGCCCGGCCGTCCGTCCGAGCGGACGAACGGCCCGTCTTATCGCCCGGCGATTCGGGTACGGAAGGAAGATCGAACGGTGTTTGCGCAGGTCAAGGCCCCAACGAGTCGGGTGAGGTAACGGCACCGTGCACATCGTGATCATGGGTTGCGGACGGGTCGGCTCCGCGCTGGCCCGGGCCCTGGAGAAGCAGGGCCATTCGGTGGCCGTGGTGGACCAGGACCCGACGGCCTTCCGCCGGCTCGGTGCCGGGTTCAACGGCCGCCGGGTCACCGGCGTCGGCTTCGACCAGGACACCCTGCGCGAGGCCGGCATCGAGGAGGCCGGCGCCTTCGCCGCGGTCAGCAGCGGCGACAACTCCAACATCATCGCGGCCCGGGTGGCCCGGGAGAACTTCGGGATCGAGCACGTGGCCGCCCGGATCTACGACCCCCGCCGGGCCGAGGTCTACCAGCGCCTGGGCATCCCGACCGTCGCCACCGTGCGCTGGACCGCCGACCAGATGCTGCGCCGGCTGCTGCCCAGCGGCTCCGAGCCGCTCTGGCAGGACCCGAGCGGCAGCGTGCAGCTGGCCGAGGTCGCCTACGCGCCGGCCTGGATCGGCCACCGGCTCACCGAGCTGGAGGAGGCCTCCGGCGCCCGGGTGGCGTTCGTCACCCGGCTCGGCGAGGGCATGCTGCCCACCCCGCAGACGGTGGTGCAGGAGGGCGACCTGGTCCAGGTGATGGTGCGCAAGGCGGAGCTGGCCGCGGTCGAGGCCGCGTTCGCCGCCGGGCCGGAGGAGGATCACTGATGCGGGTAGCGATTGCCGGAGCCGGCGCGGTCGGCCGCTCGATCGCCGGCGAACTGCTGGAGAACGGCCACGAGGTGCTGCTCGTGGACAAGAACCCGAACTCCATCTCGGTGGAGCGGGTGCCGATGGCCGAGTGGCTGCTGGCCGACGCCTGCGAGATCACCTCGCTGGACGAGGCGGCGCTGCAGCGCTGCCACGTGGTGATCGCCGCCACCGGTGACGACAAGGTCAACCTGGTGGTCTCGCTGCTCGCCAAGACCGAGTACGGCGTGCCGCGGGTGGTCGCCCGGGTGAACAACCCGAAGAACGAGTGGCTCTTCAACGAGTCCTGGGGCGTGGACGTCGCCGTCTCCACCCCGCGGCTGATGTCCGCGCTGGTCGAGGAGGCCGTCAGCGTCGGCGACCTGGTCCGGCTGATGCGGTTCAGCCAGGGCAACGCCAACCTGGTGGAGCTCACCCTGGCCGAGGACGCCGAGCTGGTCGGCACCCGGGTGGGCGACGTCTCCTGGCCGGTGGACACCGCGCTGGTCACCGTGATCCGCGAGGGCCGGGTGCTGGTGCCGGCCCGCGACGACACCCTGGAGGGCGGCGACGAGCTGCTCTTCGTCGCCGCGCAGGAGCGCGAGGAGGAGCTGGAGCAGTTGCTCTCGGCCGGCGCCGGCGCGCAGTAGCCGCAACGACGAAGCGGCCCGGCTCCCCCCTCGGGGAGCCGGGCCGCTTCGCTACTCGTCCTCGTCCGGGACCTCGGCCTTGATCGGCGGCGGCGCCTTCACCAGGATCTGCCAGGTCACGTACATCGCCAGCAGCAGCGGCGGGTAGGCCAGCGCCACCTTCAGCCAGCCCAGCAGGTTGACGTCGCCGGTGAAGTAGAGCGGGAAGAGCACCAGCGGCTTGATGCCCATGATCGCCACCCAGGCCCAGGTGGCCTTGGTGTAGGCCTTCAGCCGGCCCGGGTTCTGGGTGCGCCAGGTGAACATCTCGCCGGTGACCGGGCCGAGCATGACGCCGATCAGCGGCCAGCGGGCCAGCGCCGAGATCGCCAGCGCCAGGCAGTAGCCGACGCTGTAGAGCAGGCCCGGCAGGTAGAAGTTCTGCGCCTTGCCGGTCCGCATCGCGAAGAAGGCGCCGATCGCCACGCCGAAGACGCCGGAGAAGGCGTGCTTCAGGGTCTCCCGGCGCAGCAGCCGGACCACCACCAGCAGCAGGCACAGGCCCAGCGCCGCCCAGGCGGCGGTGGCCACCTTGTGGGTCACCGTGAAGGTGGCGATGAAGACCAGACCGGGCACGGTCGTGTCGATCAGGCCGCGGACCCCGCCGAAGGCGGCCATCACGGTGTCGGCGGCCTCCCGGGAGGCGGCCGCGTCCTGCTCCGCCTGCCGGCGGGCGGCCTCGGCCGGATCCTCAGTGATCAGCACGTGCGGGGCGGCGTGCTCGCCGCCGGGCGGATTGGTCACTGGTGCTCGCTCCCATGTCCCAGCGGACGAAGCTCGTAGCGGGGGTTGAAGAGCACGCGGCGCCCGCGTGCACTGCTGATCCGGCCGCTGGCGGTGAGCCGGCGGCCCGGCTCTATGCCGGCGATCGAGCGCCGGCCCAGCCAGACCACGTCGAGCGCGTCGGAGCCGTCGAACAGCTCCGCCTCCAGGGCCGGCACCCCGGCCCGGGGGCGCAGCGTCACGGTGCGCAGGGTGCCGGAGACGGTGACCACCTCGCGGTCGCCGGCCTGGGCGATCGGCGTGCAGCCGGACACCGCGGCGTCCTCCCGCAGCTCCTGCGCCTGCAGCTCCTCCGGGCTGGAGGTGAGCCGCGAGAGCATCCGCCGCAGCCGGCCCTGCGGCTGGTCTCCGCTGTTACCACTCATGCCGGAAGGGTACCGGCTACAGCCCCTCGAACGGAGTGGTCGAACGACCCCTCCTAGGGCTCGAAGCGGTAGCCCATGCCGGCCTCGGTGATGAAGTGGCGCGGGTGCGAGGGGTCGGTCTCCAGCTTGCGGCGCAGCTGGGCAAGGTAGACCCGCAGGTAGTTGGTCTCGGTGCGGTAGGCCGGGCCCCAGACCTCCTGCAGCAGCTGGGTCTGGCTGACCAGCCGGCCGGCGTTGCGGACCAGCACCTCCAGCAGGTGCCACTCGGTCGGGGTGAGCCGGATGTCGACGCCGCCCTTGTTGACCTTCTTGGCGGCCAGGTCGACCGTGAACGCCTCGGTGGTCACCAGCGAGTCGTCCTCGCCGGCCACCGGCTCGGCCCGGCGCACCGCGGCCCGCATCCGGGCCAGCAGCTCGTCCATGCCGAACGGCTTGGTCACGTAGTCGTCGGCGCCCGCGTCCAGCGCCTCCACCTTCTCGTCGGAGGCGTGCCGGGCGGAGAGCACGATGATCGGCACCCGGGTCCAGCCGCGCAGGCCCTTGATCACCTCGACGCCGTCCATGTCCGGCAGGCCGAGGTCCAGCACCACCACGTCGGGGTGCCGGGCCGCCGCCAGCTCCAGCGCGCTGGCACCGTCGTGGGCGGCGTCGACCTCGTACTTGCGGGCCTTGAGGTTGATCACCAGGGCGCGGACGATCTGCGGTTCGTCGTCCACGACGAGGACCCGGGTCATGCGTGCTCCGTCTTCCGAAGGTTCAGGGAGGTCAGTGCCGGTGCGTCGGCGGGCGGGTCGGGGGCGCGCGCCACGGCGGGCAGCGAGACCACCATGGTCAGGCCGCCGCCGGGGGTGTCCTCGGCGGTGATGCTGCCGCCCATCGACTCGACGAAGCCGCGGGCCACCGCCAGGCCGAGGCCCACGCCGGCGCCGCGCGGGGCGTCGCCGTAGCGCTGGAACGGCGCGAAGATCTTCTCCTTCGCCTCCTCCGGCACCCCGGGCCCGCGGTCCACCACCCGCAGCTCCACCCGCTCCCCCGCCGGGGAGGCGTCCAGCGCGTCCGCCCGGACCAGCACCCGCTGGCCCGGCGGGCTGTACTTGACGGCGTTCTCGATCAGGTTGGCCAGCGCCCGCTCCAGCAGCCCGGCGTCCGCCGAGACCATCGGCAGGCTCTCCGGCACCTCCAGCCGCACCGACTCCAGCGGCACCCCGCCGAGCGCGAACGGCACCACCTCGTCCAGGTCCACCTCCTGGATCAGCGGGGTGACGGTGCCGGTCTGCAGCCGGCTCATGTCCAGCAGGTTGTTGATCAGGTGGTCCAGCCGGTCCGCGCCGGCCTCGATCCCGGCCAGCAGCTCGGCCTCGTCGGCCGGCGACCACTGCACGTCCTCGGCCCGCAGCGAGGAGACCGCGGCCTTGATCCCGGCCAGCGGGGTGCGCAGGTCGTGCGAGACGGCGGCCAGCAGGGCGGTGCGGATCCGGTTGCCCTCGGCCTGCCGGCGGGCGGCGGCCGCCTCCTTCACCAGCTGCTCGCGCTCGGCCAGCACGGCGGCCTGCGCGGCGAAGGCGCCCAGCAGCCGGCGGTCGGAGGCGGGCAGCACCCGGCCGCGCAGCACCAGCGCCAGGGTCTTGCCGGCCGGCACGTCGACCTGGCCGTCCTCGGGGTGCTCGGGCGGGTTGGGCCCGCTGTCGGCGATCGCGTGCCAGGGGTCGAACTCGTGGCGCCGCTCCAGCAGCGCCACCGAGTCCACCTGGAAGGTCTCCCGCACCTGGTCCAGCAGCGCCTTGAGCATGCCGTCGCCGGTGGGCCAGCCGCCGCGCAGCACGGTGCCGACCAGGGTACTCAGGGTCTGCGCCTCGGCCTGGCTGCGGGAGGCCTCGTGGGTGCGCCGGGCCGCCACGTCCACCACGGTGGCCACGGCGATGCCGACCACCGTGAAGATCGCAACCGCCAGGATGTTCTGCGGATCGGAGATGGTCAGCCGGTGCACCGGCGGGGTGAACCAGTAGTTCAGCGCGGTGGAGCCGACGATCGCCGAGGCGATCGCCGGGAAGAGCCCGCCGACCAGGGCGGCGCAGACCGTCACCGAGAAGAACAGCAGCATGTCGGTGGGCAGCGCCGTCCGGCTCAGCTGGTTGAGCAGCAGCGCCAGCAGCGGCGGCCCGCCCACCCCGATCAGCCAGCCGGCCACCGCCCGGGGCCGGCCCAGGTCGGTCACCTTGCGGATCGGTATCCGGCCGCGGCCGTGCGCCACGTGCTCGTGGGTGACGATGTGCACGTCGATGTCGCCGGAGTCGCGGGCCACCGTGGAGCCGACGCCCGGACCGTAGACGTACTGCCAGGGCTTGCGGCGGCTGGAGCCGAGCACGATCTGGGTGGCGTTGACGCCGCGGGCGAAGTCCAGCAGGGCCGGCGCCGGGTCGTCGCCGAGCACGGTGTGGAAGGTGCCGCCCAGGCTCTCCACCAGCGCGTGCTGTTCGATCAGCGCCTGCGGCGAGCCGCTGCCGGCCGCCAGCCCGTCGGAGCGGGAGATGTGCACGGCGAGCAGTTCGCTGCCGGAGCCCTTGGCGGCGATCCGGGCGGCCCGGCGGATCAGCGTGGCGCCCTCGGGCCCGCCGGTCAGGCCGACCACGATCCGCTCGCGGGCCTGCCAGGTGGAGTCGATGCCCTGCTCGGCCCGGTAGCGCTGCAGGTACTCGTCCACCCGGTCGGCGGTCCAGAGCAGCGCCAGCTCGCGCAGCGCGGTGAGGTTGCCGGGGCGGAAGTAGTTGGAGAGCGCCGCGTCGATCTTCTCCGGCGCGTAGACGTTGCCGTGCGCCAGCCGGCGGCGCAGCGCCTGCGGGGACATGTCGACCAGCTCGATCTGGTCGGCCCGGCGCACCACCTCGTCCGGCACGGTCTCGCGCTGGCGGACCCCGGTGATGCCCTCCACCACGTCGCCCAGCGACTCCAGGTGCTGGATGTTGACGGTGGAGATGACGTCCACGCCGGCCGCCAGCAGCTCCTCGACGTCCTGCCAGCGCTTGGCGTGCCGGCTGCCCGGGACGTTGGTGTGCGCCAGTTCGTCGACCAGGGCCACCTGGGGGCGGCGGGCCAGCAGGGCGTCCAGGTCCAGCTCGGTGAACTCGGCGCCGCGGTGCTCCAGCACCCGGCGCGGGACGGCCTCCAGGCCGTGCAGCAGTTCGGCGGTGTTCGGGCGGCCGTGGGTCTCGACGAAGCCGACCGCCACGTCGGTGCCGCGGGCCAGTCGGCGGTGGGCCTCGGCGAGCATCGCGTACGTCTTGCCCACCCCGGGGGCCGCCCCGAGGTAGATCCGCAGCCTTCCGCGCGCCATGCGTCCCATTCTTGATCGAGCCCGCTCCGGGGACCACCCCCGGACATCTGTTCGCGCTGTCGAGAGTACGGGGTGAGGGCTCTGCTGCCTTCGATTGGGCTGGTGGGAGGGCAGATTTAGCAGCATCTTGACGTGTCGGAGGGACCGTCAGGGGTCCGGAAACAGCACTGCCGGGCCGTCCCTCGGACGGCCCGGCAGTGGTGGTGCGCGGCTACTGCTTGAGGAACTTCAGGCAGAGCGTGAAGTCCTCCGAACCCTGCTTCTGGGTGTAGTACCCGTCCGCGTCGGAGAACTGCTTGCAGTTGGTGTCGGGGTCGCCCGAGCCGTGCACCTTGCCGACGATCTTGGCGTCGGCGTTCGGGTCGGTGCAGGCGATGGTGACGACGTCCGGGTGGTCGTCGGTGCCGCCCGCCGCGACCGAGCCGTTCTTGTTGTGCACGCAGTCGCCGACCGAGGCGTACTTCGGGTCGTGCTTGGCGCTGTTGACGGCGAAGACGCCGATCACCGCGAGCACGACGACCACGACGATGCCCAGGATGATGCGCGGACCGCGGCGCGGCTTGGCCGGCGGCGTCACGAAGCCCGGGTTCGGGTACTGCGGGGGCATCGGCTGGCCGTACGGCTGACCCGGCTGGGCGTAGCCCTGCTGCGGCGGCAGGTAACCCTGCTGCGGCGGCGGGGCGTAGCCCTGCGGCGCCTGCGGCCCCGGAGCGCCGTAGGCGCCGGGCGGCGGGCCGAAGCCACCGCCCTGCGGCGGCGGGTACTGCCCCTGGGGTGGCGGCGGAGTGGACAAGCGGATCCCCCGGTATGAGGTGACGTCAAGTGGCTCGGCCCAGGAACGCGGCCGGAGCCGCGACCCTATCGGGGCCGGACGGCCGCCCGAAAGCCGGTTCGGCCCCCAGCGGCCCGCTTTACCGAAGCGAGGCCGAACCGTGACCAACCGTCACACCGGCTGCACCCGTCACTCCGCTATCCGACCGTCCTTCAGCTCCACCACCCGGTCCGCGAGTTCCATCAGCTGCGGATCGTGGGTGGCCACCAGCACCGTGACGCCCTCGCTGCGCACCACCGCGCGCAGCAGCTGCATCACCGCCCGGCCGGTCTCCGAGTCCAGCTGGCCGGTCGGCTCGTCGGCGATGATCAGGGCCGGGTCGTTGGCCAGCGCCCGGGCGATCGCCACCCGCTGCTGCTGGCCGCCGGAGAGCTCGGTGGGCCGCTGCTCGGCGTGCTCGGCCAGCCCGACCAGGGCCAGCAGGGTGCGCACCCGCTCCTCGCGCTGGGCCGCCGGCACCTTGCGCAGCCGCATCGGCACCCCGACGTTCTCCGCCGCGCTGAGGATCGGGATCAGCCCGAAGGACTGGAAGACGAAGCCGATCCGGTCCCGCCGCAGCGCCAGCCGGCCCGACTCGTCCAGCCCGGCCAGGTCGGTGCCGTCCAGCAGGATCTTGCCGGAGGTGGGGGCGTCCAGCCCGCCGACCAGGTTGAGCAGCGTGGTCTTGCCGGAGCCCGAGCGGCCGCGCAGCGCCGTCAGCTCGCCGCGCCGGACGCCGAACGACACCCCCCGCAGGGCGTGCACCGCGGTGCCGCCGCTGCCGAAGCTGCGCCAGACGTCCTCGACCTCGACCATCGGCGCCAGCGTGGCGGCCGCGCCGGCGCTCTCCTCCTGCTGCTGGGTCATCCCTCAGTCCCCTCCGGTCGGCCTTGGTCCGGCCAGACCCCGATGTGATCCGCTTCCAGGACCAGCCGGACCCGTTCCCGCAGTGCCAGCTGCTCGGTGAACTCGCGGGGCAGCTGCAGCCGGCCCACCCGGTCGAGCACCGCGTACTCCTCGGCCACCAGACCGTGTGCGCCCGCCTGCTCCCCCTCGTCCGCCCGGCGCCGCAGCACCTCGGTGGAGGTCCGCCCGTCCCGGATCCGCACCGTGCGCCGGACCTGTTCGGATACCAGCGCATCGTGCGTGACGATGAGTACGGTAACCCCAAGCTCGCGGTTTGCCGCCCGCAGTGCGGCGAAGATTTCCGCGGCGGTGGCGGTGTCCAGCTCGCCGGTCGGCTCGTCGGCCAGCAGCAGCCGGGGCTCGTTGGCCACCGCGACGGCGATCGCCACCCGCTGCTGCTCGCCGCCGGACAGCTCCGCCGGGCGCCGGGCGGCCAGGTGGCCCACACCCAGCAGGTCGAGCAGTTCGGCCGCCCGGGCCGGGCGCCTGCCCCGGGCCGTTCCGCCGTAGGCGAGCGGCAGTTGGACGTTCTCCCGGGCCGTCAGGTACGGCAGCAGGTTGCGCGCGGTCTGCTGCTGCACCACGCCGACGGTGCGGCGCCGGTACGCGGTCCTGGCCCGCCGGCCCAGCGCCGCCAGGTCGGTGTCGGCCACCCGGGCGGTGCCCGCGCTGGGCCGGTCCAGGCCGGCCAGGATCGACAGCAGGGTGGACTTGCCGGAGCCCGAGGAGCCGACCAGGGCCAGCAGCTCGCCCTCGGCCACCACCAGATCCAGGCCCTGCAACGCCTGCACCTCCACCCCGCCGGGCCGCCCGGCCGCGCCGGTGCGGAAGATCCGGACCAGGTTCTCGCAGACCACCAGCCCGTCCACGGCCGGCGGCCGGGACCGCTCCAGCGCGGCCGCCCGCAGCGCGGCCAGGTCGGGCTGCCCGTCGGCAGTGCTCACAGCTTCTCCGGTCACAGCTCTTCCCCGAGTCTCAGCACCGCCCGCACCCGGCGCCGCCGGCCCAGCACGGCCTCCAGCGCCACCGCGCCGAGCACCAGCAGGGCCGGCCCCGCGCCGAGCCCGGCGGTGAGGGTCCAGTCGTGGTGGACGGCGGGCTCGTCCGGCCCGCCGGTGATCCCGCGCAGCCGCAGCGCCCCGCCCAGCGCGCTCGGCAGCAGCAGCCCGAGGGCGGCGCCGCCGGCCACCGCGGCCAGCACCAGCGGCAGCAGCTGCAGCAGGCTGAGACCGGTGGCGGCCCGGCCGCCCAGGCCGAGGGTGCGCAGCCGGGCCAGCGTGCGGCCGCGCTCGGCGGAGCTGAGCAGCAGGTCGAGCAGCACGGTGCCCAGGCCGAGCAGCAGGCCCAGCCCGGTCGCGCCGAGGAACGCCTGGCCGGTGGAGCGGACCAGGCCGTCGGAGGTCAGCGCGGCCAGCTCCTCCTGCCGCACCCGCAGCTGGACCGGTGCGCCGAGCCCGCCCGGCGCGCCGTACCGCTCGGCGGCCAGCGCCGCCAGCGCCGCCCGGTCCGGCTCGGGCCCCGGCCCGGCCGAGCCGACCAGCAGCGCCGAGACCTGCCCCGACTGGTGCGGCAGCCGCTGCGCGGCGTCGCCCGCGAACACCAGCAGCGCGGTGTGCCTGGGCTGGTCGCCGAGCACCGGTCCGAGCGCCGGGTCGGCGGCCGAGGCCGCGGAGAGCGTGCCGGCCAGCTGGACCAGGAACCGGGCCTGGCCGGGCGCCGCCACCTCGAAGGTGCCGCCGGGGTAGGCCGCGGCCAGCTCCGGATCGCCGAGCGCGGACAGCACCGGCTCCTGCCCGCTCGCACCGCCGGCGGCCACCGGCGCGCGGTCCAGGCCCGCGCCGAGCAGCGCGGCGGCCAGCGGCGAGCCGGGCTCCAGCCCGCGCAGCCCGGCCGGGTCGACGCCGACCAGGGTGGAGCGCGGGAAGACCGTGCCGTCCTCCTGAGCCGTCAGGTCCCCGCCGGCCGCCCGGACCGCCACCGCCCCGGCGCCGCCGACCGCCCGGTCCGCCTGGCTAGGGCCGGGCAGCCGGTCCAGCGGGCCGACCAGCGCGGCCGCGGCCCCGCCGGTCCGCCAGTCGGCGACCCGCTGGCGGCTGCCGGCCACGGTGCTGGAGACCAGCCCGCCGAACACCCCGCCGCCCATCGCCAGCACCAGGACCAGCAGCACCGGCAGCGCCGCCGCGCCCAGCCCGGCCGCCCGGGCCAGCCCGAGCAGCGGCACCGCGCCCCGGCCCCGGGCCGCCGCCCTGGCGGCCAGCCGGACCAGCGGCGGCACCAGCCGCAGCAGCGCGAGCACCAGGACGAGTGCCAGCAACGACGGGGTCAGCACCAGCTGCGGATCGGCGCCGGCCGCGTCGCCGCGCAGCCGCAGCCCCGCCAGCGCGGCCGCCGCCAACAGCACCACCAGCGCCTCCAGCACCAGTCGGCGGGCTCGCACCCGGCCCTGCGCGGCCAGCGGCGCCAGCAGCAGCACCGCCGCCGGCGCGCAGCCCAGCAGCACGGCGGCGGCCAGCACGGGCGGCCAGCCGCCGGCCTCGGCACCGGGCGGGTAGCCGGGCGGGGCGAGCAGCCCGGCCAGCAGCCGGCCCGCGCCCAGCCCGAGCAGCACCGCCGGCAGCGCCTCCAGCAGCAGCCGGCCGGCCGGCTGCCCGCGTCCGGCACCGCGCAGCCGCTGCAGCTCGAACGCCCCGCCCCGGCGGTGCGCGTTGAGCCGGGCCGCCGCGAAGCCGGTGGCCACCACGACGGTGAGCAGGCCGGCCAGCGCGAAGCCCTGCAGTTGCACGGTCCGGTCGCGCCGGTCGGCGAAGTCGGTGAGCACGGGGGTGAGCCGGTCCCCGACCGTCACGTCGTTCAGCATCAGGCCGGTCAGCCGGCAGCCGAGGCCCGGCCGGTAGTCGCAGAAGGCCGACGGGTCGTACTGGCCGAGCCGGGCGAGCTGGCCGCGCAGCGCCGCCAGGCCCGCGCCGGTGGCGCTGCCCCGGCCGGTGGTGGCGGTCCAGTCCCAGCCGAGCGAGAGCAGCACCCGGCCGCGGTCGCGGGCGGTGGCGAGGCCGGCCTGGCTGGTCAGCAGTTCGCCGTCGAGCTCCTGGCCCCGCGGGGTGACCGTCTTCAGCGGCGAGGTCAGCAGCGGGAGCTGCTGCCAGAACCGGGCCGCGGCGCTGTCGACGTGGAACACCCCGACCAGCACCGCGGGGGTCCCCCAGTCGACGTCGCTCTTCAGCTCGAACCGCCCGCCGACGTGCAGGCCGAGCGCGTCCCGGGTGGCCTCGGAGGCGGCGACCTCGATCGGAGCGTCCTCACCCTTGCCGGTCGGTCCGGGCGCCCGGCCCTCGACGTACCGCAGCCGCTCGCCCTCGGCGGGCGGATCGGCCTGCTGACGGTAGGCCAGCTCGACCAGCGGCGGCCTGCCGAAGACCGTGGGCACCCCGAGGACGGCGGCCCCCTCGGTCTCCGCCTGGCCCCGGCGGTCGCCCAGCACGCCGGCCAGCTGCCGGCCCAGGTGCTGCTCGGCCTGGCTGCCGACCCGGTCCAGGTCGTGGCCGAGCGCGTCCGCCGCCAGCGGTCCGACCGCATCGCCCGGGCCGAGCGACGGGAAGGAGGTGGCACCGTCCGCGGTCACCAGGGCGCCCGACTCCTGGGCCCGGGCCACCTGCCCCGCCAGCGTCCGGTCGGCCAGCCGGTCGAACCGGGCCGGCCAGCCGAGCGAGACCGCCGTGAGCGCCGCAAGCAGCACGGCCAGCGCCGCGGCGACCGGCCAGGAAGCGCCGGCCTCGCGTCTGATCAGCCAGAACGGCGTCATCCCCGCCCTCCCTGGCGGAGGCCGGACGGTCTGCGCCCCGCCCTCATCCCTGCTCCCCCGCGCGCAGCGTCCGGGTCAGGTCCACCCGGGCGAGCAGCCGGGCCAGCACCACCACGGCGGCGCAGAGCAGCAGGCCGGTGGCAGCGGTGGCCGCCGCGGCGGCGGGCCAGCCGGCCGAGGTGCGCAGGTCGGGGAAGACCGGCCAGGAGTTGTCGTCCACCACCATCGCCGGCTGCAGCAGGCCCGCCAGCGCCACGCCCAGCACCCCGCCGAGCAGCGCGGGCAGTGCGGCCAGCGCCACCTGCTCCACCCGCAGCAGCGCGGCCAGCTGCCGCCGCCGCGCCCCGAGCGCCCGCAGCACCGCGAACTCGCGCTGCCGGGAGCGCGCCTCGGCCACGGCGTGCAGGGTGACGGCGGTGAGCGCGAAGACCGGCGCCATCACCAGGGCGAGCAGCCAGCTGGTGCGCTGGGCGGCCCGGAACGGGTCGGTGGCGTAGGAGCGGGCCTGGGCGCGGGCACTGCGGACGCCGCCCAGCTCGGGGTGGGCGGCCAGCGCCGCCTGGGTGGCGGCCGGGTCGCCGGAGGCCAGCCACCAGCCGGCCGGCAGGATCTCCGCCCCGCCGGTCTGCACCCGGTTGACGGCCAGCTGGCGCTGGTCGAGCACCAGGTGGCCGGCCCCGCGGTCGTAGCCCGGCAGCGCGCCGATCCGGCCGATGATCCGCACCTGGGTGGCCGCAGCCGACTCGCCGTAGCGGTCCCAGTCCAGCCGGAGGGTGTCACCGACCTCGGCGTGCAGCCGGGCCAGCAGCGCGTCGTCGGCCAGCACCGGAACCACCGCGGCTCCCTCGGCGGCCGAGGTCTGGAAGAGCACCGACCGGACGCCGAGGCCCGGTCCGACCTCGGCCTGGGTCCGCAGCACGGCGTGCAGCAGCGCGCCGCCCTCGCGGTCCACGCTGCAGGCGCCCGGGCCCTGCAGGCCGTCCGGCAGCCACCGGTCGTCCGGCAGGGTCTTCTGGTTGCCCTCGCAGCCCAGGACCACCGGGTCGGGCTCGACCACGGCCGAGTCCTTCCAGAAGGCTCCGGCGGCCAGGACGGCCGCGGCACGGGTGCCGTCGCCGCCGACCGATGTCAGCTCGGTGACGGCCAGGTCGAGCGTCTGGCGCGGTTCGTACGGGTCGGTGGACTTCGGCGGGTCGAACCGCAGGCCGAGCCGGGCGATCCGCAGCGGGTAGGCGTCGGACGGCAGGTCCGGGAGGTTGAGGCGCAGCATGTGTGAAGCTCCGTCGGTGGGCAGTGGTGCCGTCAGGAGGTCCGTCAGTCCGTCCGCGGTCCGGACGGAGACGGTCAGTGCGACTGACTGGGTGAGCGGATGTCCGGTGCGAAGCCGCACCTGCAGTTCCAGGGAGGCCGGTCGGCCGGACAGCGGCACGCCCTGCTCGGGCACGCCGTCGCGCAGGCGGCTCAGCAGGCCCGCGGCGGAGCCCCCGGCCAGGTCGGGCCGGAGCGCGGGCAGCCGGCCGGGGTCGGCGGCGGTGTCGAAGGCGACGGTGCGCACCACGGTGCTGCCCACGTACGCCGACTGCTCGGCGATGCCGGTCACGGCGGTGACGCCGGGCAGCGCGGCGAGGGTGGCCCTGCGCACCGGTGGCGCGGCGGGAGCGGCGTCGGTGGCGACCGCGGTGGAGTCCACCCGCAGGTCGGCGCCGACGGTGAAGGCGGCCCGGTCCCGGTCGCTGACCGGCAGCACGGCCAGGGTGCCGGCCGCCAGCGTGCCGGTGGCCAGCGCCAGCAGGGTGACCAGCACCGGCACCAGCCGACCGGCCGGATCCCGGCCGATCCGCCAGCCGCCCATCGGCAGCACCAGGCCGGCGCCGCGCCGGGCGCCGCGCTCCAGCAGCCGGGCGGCGACGGGCAGCAGGCGCAGCAGCAGCACGGCGCCGGCCAGCGCCATCACCACCGGGACCAGCACCAGAACCGGGCCCACCGACGCGTCGAAGGCGGTGCCGGCGCCGTCGGGCACCAGCGTTCCGTAGTGCCGCAGTTGGAGGTAGCCGAGGACGGCCACCGCGAGCAGCGCCAGGTCGAGCCCGGCGCGCTGGGCGGCCAGCCGGCGCGGGCCGCGCAGCCGGGCGGAGAGCTCGCCCCCGGGATCCAGGGCCAGCCGGGCGGGCGGCAGCAGCGCGGCCGCGCCGTGCACGGCGAGGGCGAAGGCGGCGGGCAGCAGCACGGTCGGCCAACCGCCGGGCAGCGGCTCGGCCGGGCGGCCGTCCAGCCGCAGCGCCGCCCGCAGCAGCGGACCGGCGGCCAGCACGCCGAGCAGCGCGGCCGGCAGCGCGGCCGCCGCCCACTCGGCGGCGGCCTGCCCGAGCAGCCGGGCCGGGCCGACGCCGCGGGAGAGCCGCAGCAGGTTCTCGGCCCGGCGCTGGGCCGCCAGCCGACGGGCCGTCAGCACCAGGACCACGGCGGCCAGGACGGCCAGCAGCGCAGTCGGCACCGCCACGCCGGCCCGGGCGGCGAGGGCCGGGCGGGCCAGCGAGCTCAGCAGGTCGGGCAGGCCGGACTGCACGGTGGTGTCGGCGAGCAGCGCCGGGGCGCCCCGGTAGACCGCACGCGCCGGATCGCCGCCGGCGAAGCCCTCGGTGCGGTGGCGCAGCGCCGTCAGCTGGTCCAGCGTCAGGTGGTCCGGGTCGGGCAGCGCCACCCAGACCGCCCGGGCGCTCGCCACCAGGCCCGGCTGGGCCAGCAGTTGGTCTCGGTCCAGCAGCAGGTCGTCCGGGGCGCCGTGCCCGGGTGCGCTGACGCCGCGCCAGTAGGCGGCCGCCCCGGCGGTGGGGCGGAAGATGCCGGTGACGGTCAGGTCGACGGTGCCGGCTCCGCCGCCCGGGGCGGGCACCCGGAGCACCTCGCCCGGCTGGGCGTGCAGCAGGGTCGCCGCCGTCTCCGACAGGGCGGCGGCCAGCCCGCCCGGGGTGGCCGGGCCGGCGGGCCAGCTGCCCGCGAGCAGCTGGGCGTAGCGGTCGGGCCGGGGCACGGCCAGCGGGAAGAGCGGGAGGGTGGCGGGCACACCGGCGGTTCCGCTGGGGCCGGTTCCGGAGCCGGCCGGGTCGGTGGGGAGCGGCAGGCCGATCGAACCGGCCCCGCGCAGCGCCGTCTGCGTGCTGTGCGGCACCCCGGTGAGGACCCGGTCGAGCGCGGCCCGCACCACCGGGTCGGCGGAGCGCTCCGCCTCGGCGGTCCAGCGGCCGTCCACCTCGATGCCGAGCGCCGGGTCGCCGGTGAGCCGGTGGCGGACGCCGTCGGTGGCGGCGATGCCTGCCAGGCCGCCCAGGGCGGTCAGCACCGCGACGGCCACCACCAGCGCGCCCACGGCGGCGGCCAGCGCCACCCCGTGGCGGCCGAACAGCCGCAGCACGTGCGGAAGTCCGCGGGCCCGCCCTGAGTCTGGAGTGCTGGTGCTCATCGGCAGCAGTCGCCGCCCTTCCCACCGCGGCCCTCCCCACCGGAGGACGCCTTGCACACCTCACGTGCGCCGACGGGGGCAGGTTGCACAACAGTTGGGATTATTTACCGATCACCGCCGAGCGGTCAGCGGGCACCGGCTTCCGGAACAGCTAGCCGGCGAGCAGGCGGGTCCGCAGCAGCTGGGCCGCCTGGCCGAACTGCTGGTCGACGCCGAGCGGGGTGCCGAACCCCAGCTCACCGGGCCGGTAGCTCCGCCGCACCCCGATCACGCCGACCCGCACCCCGTGCACCGCCACCGTGAACTCCTCCACGTAACTGACCGGCCCGGCCGAGTCGTTGTACGCCTCGTGCAGCACGGTGGACTGCTCGTCGGCGGCCACCCGGGTCAGCCCGCCGTGCCCACCCTTGCAGCCGTACCGGCCGCCCAGCACCTCGGCCGCCGTGGCGGCCGTGGTGTTGTCGGCGAAGCTCAGCACGTACTGGTAGGCCTGGACCTGCCCAGCCGAGTTGCCGAACTCGGCCGGGTTGGCGGGCACGTAGTCGGCTCCGCGGACGTCCCAGGATCCCAGCGACAGGATCGAGCCGGCCAGGCAGCCTGGCTGGTCGCCGGGGTCCGCGGCCAGCGGCGCGCCGGCCTCCGCGGTCGCCGCGCGCCACGGGCCGTAGGCGCCCCAGATCGACGGCATCTCGGCGGCGGAGAGCGGCAGTTGCTTCGCCGTCCAGCCGAGGTCCGGCGGGACGCTGGAGACCGGCAGCGGCGAACTGTCCACCATGCTGGCGGTCACCCGGGTGGAGTGGGAGAGGTCATGGCCGGGCAGCAGCCGCGGCAGTTGGTCCGCGGCGACCCCACCCGCCAGCACCGCGGCCGCGACCGCCAGCGAGGAGGCCGCCCGGTGCCGGCGCCGGCGGCGCGCCGCCTGGTGCACCACGGATTCCAGCGGCGGCGGGGTCAGACGGGCCAGCACCTCGACCCTCAGGCGGTCGAACCCCTCGTCCAGGACAGCGGCGGTCGGTGTCCGGCGCGGTTCCTGGGGCGGGGTCGACGGTCTCTCGGGCGGGGGGAGTTCACCATCGTGCTCAGACACGGCTCTTCGCCTTCGTCTCGGTGGGGTGCGGGTGCTCTCGGTGCTGCGGCTGCGGGGGTACGGACGGGGTGCCGTCGGCGGCGGGTGCCGGTCCGGTGGCGGGTGCGGATACAGGCGGCGGGCCGAGGCGCGGCACGTCCTCCTCCTGGGCCGCGGGCTCGCCGAGCAGCCCGGCCAGGGCGGCACGGCCGCGGTGCAGCCTGGCCTTGATGGTGCCCAGGGCGACGCCCTCCTCCGCCGCGATCTCCGCGACAGTGAGCCCGCCCATGTGGTGCAGCACCACCGCGCGGCGCTGCGCCTCAGGCAGTTCGCGCAGGGCGGCCACCAGCGCCACGGACTCGGGCCCCGGCCCTGGCTGCGGGTTCGCCGGCCCGTGCCGGACCCAGCTGCGCAGCGCCGTCCTGGCCCGCCGCCAGCGGCTGATCGCGATCCGCTGACCGGTCAGCCGGACCCAGGCCACCGGATTCTCGTACCCGCTCAGCCGCGGCCAGTGGTTCCAGGCCCGGACGAACGCCTCCTGGGCGGCGTCCTGCGCCTCACCGAGATCACCGGTCAGCGCGTAGAGGTGGGCGACCAGCTGTCCGTGCGCGCCCTCGTAGAAGGCCCGGAACTCGTCGTTGTCCGTCGGGACCTCGGCCGGCGGACCCTCCCGGGACCGTTTCGCCACGCGCCGCTCCTCCCCCTTGCCCGACTCTTCCGGGAGTGTCGCCGACCTCCGAGGACTCCCGCAAGGTCTAGACCAAAGGATGGAACGCGTCCGGAAACGCGAAGAAGCCCCCAGCACGAATGCTGGGGGCTTCTCCTGAATGATTGTTCGGCGGCGTCCTACTCTCCCACAGGGTCCCCCCTGCAGTACCATCGGCGCTATGAGGCTTAGCTTCCGGGTTCGGAATGTAACCGGGCGTTTCCCTCACGCTATGACCACCGAAACACTATGAAACTATCGGCCGCACCCACCCCTGACATTTCCCGGGTGGGGGTCGTTGTTTCAGAACAACACAGTGGACGCGAGCAACTGAGGACAAGCCCTCGGCCTATTAGTACCGGTCAGCTCCACCCCTCACAGGGCTTCCACATCCGGCCTATCAACCCAGTCGTCTACTGGGAGCC